>DATJTI010000034.1:0-69987 GCA_035503615.1 Allostellaceae bacterium
CGCGAAGCAGCCGCTCCTGGATGATTTCGAGATGCAACAGGCCGAGAAAGCCGCAGCGGAAGCCGAACCCCAGCGCCACCGAGGTCTCGGGCTCGTATTCGAAGCTCGCATCGTTGAGCCGCAATTTGGCGAGGCTGTCGCGCAACCGCTCGTAATCGGCGGCGTCGGTCGGAAACAGCCCGCAAAAGACGACCGGCTGCACCGGCTTGAAACCCGGCAAAGGTGCTGCCGCCGGGCGGCGGTCCTCGGTGATCGTGTCGCCGACCCGGCAATCGGCGACGGTCTTGATGCCGGCGGTGATAAAGCCGATCTCGCCCGGGCCCAGCGCCTCGACCGCGACGCCTTTCGGGGTGAACACGCCAACCCGCTCGACTGCATGGACCGCACCCGTTGCCATCAGCCGGATCTTCTGGCCGGCGCGCAATGCGCCATCCTTGACCCGCACCAGGATGACGACGCCGAGATAGGGGTCGTACCAGCTGTCGACCAGCAATGCCTTCAAGGGCGCCGCGGCATCGCCCGAGGGCGGCGGCAGGCGGGTCACCAGCGCTTCGAGCACGCCCTCGATATTGAGCCCGGTCTTGGCCGAGATCAGCACCGCGTCGGCGGCGTCGAGCCCGATCACCTCCTCGATCTGCTCGCGAACCCGCTCGGGTTCGGCCGCGGGCAGGTCGATCTTGTTCAGCACCGGGACGATCTCGTGCCCGGCCTCGATCGCCTGGTAGACATTGGCCAAGGTCTGCGCCTCGACCCCCTGGCTCGCATCGACCACCAGCAGCGAGCCCTCGCAGGCGGCGAGCGAGCGGCTGACCTCGTAGGAAAAATCGACATGCCCCGGCGTGTCCATCAGGTTGAGGACATAATCCTTGCCGTCGCCGGCACGATAGGCGAGCCGGACCGTCTGCGCCTTGATCGTGATGCCGCGCTCGCGCTCCAATTCCATCTGGTCGAGCACCTGCTCGCGCATCTCGCGCGCTTCGAGCCCTCCGGTGCGCTCGATCAGCCGGTCGGCGAGCGTCGACTTGCCGTGGTCGATATGGGCGATGATCGCGAAATTGCGGATCTGCGACAGCGGGGTCATGGTTGGCGCGGAACATAAGGGCAGGGTCGCGCTGGATCAACGTGCGACGCGGGCTCAAGCGCAATTACAGTCCCGCGATGACTATGTCCGGCGCCGCGCCGCCGCGATCACGCGCATGTCAGCTTCTACGCGACAAAAGCCGGGCTCGGCGGGCGACGTGGCATCCGAGCCGCGTCTCAAGGTGACTACTCGCGATCGTGGCGGCGAGGTCGAGCCTCGAATCCGTGACAATGGCGGCGGGTATTGCCCCGGAGCGTCGCGGCAGGCTGCTCCAGCCGTTCTTTACGACCAAGCCGACCGGCGGGGCACCGGGCTCGGCCGGTCAATCAGCTACGGCATCGTGACCAGCAGCATCACCGCACGATCGCGGTCGACAGCCAGCTAGGCGACGACACCGAATCCACGATCAGTCTGCCGCGACGCTCAGTGATCAGCGCCGAGTAGGCCGGCGAAGCAACCCGATTCTGCCACAGCCATCTATCGCTGAAGCCTGTCGCGGTGATAGGTCAGAAAGCTTTTTTCCTCGTCGGCTAGCGCACTGCGCAGCGGTGCCGGCAACCCGAGCAACTCCCTGCACGATGCTTCCACTCGATCCGAGATCCACATGCCTCCATCATTGTTGAAGGAGATTAAGTATCGGTCAAAAAGGGCATCCAGGTTGGCAATGAGCAGAATGCCGTTTGCAGGGTTCAACCGCTGTTCGTGGGTCGAGGCTCGCCACGCCGGCCGGTGGACCTCGCTGCATAGTGGCGCATCGCCCATGATCCGCCGGAAAGGGTAAAATGCGGATTAATCGCGCTGGGGTCGGTGACAAGATCACGACGCTGATCAGGTGGGTGGCATGAACTCGTCGGACGTCCTAAATTTGGTGACCATGCTGCCGCTGCTCGTCGCCGAACGACCAAAGAGCGATGTCGGCCGACCGTTCACGGTCGCCTCGGAGTTCCGCCCGGCCGGCGACCAGCCGCAGGCGATCGATGAATTGTGCCAGGGTATCGCGCAGGGTGAGCGCGACCAGGTGCTGCTCGGCGTCACCGGCTCGGGCAAGACCTTCACGATGGCCCAGGTCATCGCCCGCACCGGGCGCCCGGCGATCATCCTCGCTCCGAACAAGACGCTCGCGGCACAGCTCTACGGCGAGATGAGGAGCTTCTTCCCGGAGAACGCGGTCGAATATTTCGTCTCCTATTATGATTACTACCAGCCCGAAGCCTATGTGCCGCGCACCGACACCTATGTCGAAAAGGAATCGTCGCTGAACGAGGAGATCGACCGGATGCGCCATTCGGCGACGCGGGCGATCCTCGAGCGCCGCGATGTCGTCGTCGTCGCCAGCGTGTCGTGCATCTACGGCATCGGCTCGGTCGAGACCTATTCGCAGATGACGCTGTCCTTGGCGCAGGGCGACCGGGTCAATCGCACCGAGCTGTTGGCCCGTTTTGTCGAATTGCAGTACCGGCGCAACGACGCGAATTTCAGCCGCGGCGCGTTCCGGGTGCGCGGCGATACGATCGAATTGTTTCCGGCGCATTACGAGGACCGCGCCTGGCGGATCTCGCTGTTTGGCGACGAGATCGAGGCGATCCATGAGATCGACCCGCTGACCGGTGAGAAGACCGCGTCGCTGCAATCGATCAAAGTCTATGCCAACAGCCATTACGTGACACCGCGGCCGACCCTGCTGCAGGCGATCGAGCAGATCAAGCGTGACTTGAAGATCCGCCTCGAAGAACTGTTCGCCGAGGGCAAATTGCTCGAAGCGCAGCGGCTCGAGCAGCGCACCAACTACGACCTCGAAATGATCGAGGCGACCGGCAGCTGCGCCGGCATCGAGAACTACTCGCGCTATCTGACCGGGCGCAAGCCGGGCGAGCCGCCACCGACGTTTTTCGAGTACATGCCGCGCGACGCGCTGGTGTTTGTCGACGAGAGCCATGTCACGGTGCCGCAGCTGGGCGGCATGTTCCGCGGCGACTGGATGCGCAAATCGACGCTCGCCGAATACGGTTTCCGGCTGCCGTCCTGCACCGACAACCGCCCGCTCAAATTCGAGGAATGGGAGGCGATGCGCGGCCAGACGGTGTTTGTCTCGGCAACCCCGGGGCCGTGGGAGATGAACCGCGCCGGCGGTGTCTTTGTCGAGCAGATCGTGCGGCCGACGGGGCTTGTCGATCCGCCCTGCATCATCCGCCCGGTCGATACCCAGGTCGACGACCTGATGGCGGAGTGCCGCGAGGAGGCGGCAAAAGGTCATCGCGTGATGGTCACCACGCTCACCAAGAAGATGGCCGAGGCGCTGACCGAATACCTGCACGAATCGGGGCTGCGGGTGCGCTACATGCACTCCGATGTCGATACCCTCGAACGCATCGAGATCATCCGCGACCTGCGGCTTGGCGTATTCGACGTGCTGATCGGGATCAATCTCCTGCGCGAGGGGCTCGACATCCCGGAATGCGCGCTGATGGCGGTGCTCGATGCCGACAAGGAGGGCTATCTGCGCTCGCGCACCTCGCTGATCCAGACGATCGGCCGTGCTGCCCGCCATATCGACGGCCGCGCGATCCTCTATGCCGACCGGATGACCGACAGCCTCAAGGCGGCGATCGATGAAACCAATCGCCGGCGCGAAAAGCAGCAGGCTTACAACGCCGCGCATGGCATCACACCCGAAAGCGTGCGCCGTGGCATCGCCGATATTCTCGAAAGCGTCTACGAGCGCGACCATGTCACGGTCGGCTTGTCGCAGGGCGAGGCCGGGCATTACCAGGGCAAGGATCTGAAGGCGGTCATCGCCGATCTCGAAAAGCGCATGCGCGAGGCCGCTGCCGATCTCGAATTCGAGGAGGCGGCACGGTTGCGCGACGAAATCCGCCGGCTCGAGCAGACCGATCTCGGCCTGCCGGCCGGGCCGGCGGCGCATGGCGTGCGGCGACGGTCGGGACCCGAAGCTCCGGGTCCGCGCGGCCGCTCGACCGCTGGTCGCGCCGGAGTCTCGGCTCGCGACGTCGCCCGCGCCAAGATGCGCGCCCGCAGGGAACGCCGTGCCCAGCGACGCTGACCTCGCCATCCCCGACGAGCCACCGCCCGAGGCGGTGCCGGTCCTGCCGGTGCCGCGCGCGGCGCTGGTCACCGGCGGCGGAGTGCGCATCGGCCGGGCATTGGCCTTGGCGCTGGCCGAGGACGGCTTTGCCGTCGCGGTTCACTACCATCGCTCGGCGGCCGCGGCCGCGGCCGTCGTCGAGACGATCCGCGGCCATGGCGGCCGGGCGTTGGCGCTCGGCGCCGACCTCGCCGACGAGGCGGCGGTGCGCCGCCTGCTGCCGCAGGCCGAACAGGCCCTCGGCCCGGTCGGCGTGCTGGTCAACAATGCCGGCGTGTTCGGCAACGACACGGTCGAGACCGCCACCCGCGAGAGCTGGGACCAGCATTTCGCGGTCAATCTGCGCGCCCCCTTTGTGCTGATCCAGGAGCTGGCGGCGCGGCTGCCGGCGGAAACGGGCGGCGCCGTTGTCAACCTACTCGACCAGCGGGTCTGGTCGCTGACCCCGTATTTCGTCTCCTACACGCTGACCAAGGCGGGGTTGTGGACCCTGACCCAGACGATGGCGCTGGCGCTGGCGCCGCGCATCCGGGTCAACGGCATCGGGCCCGGACCGGCCTTGCCGAGCCTGCGACAAAGCTCGCAAGAGTTTGCGCGGCAATGCGCGATGATGCCGCTCGGCCGCGGCACCAGCCCGCAGGAAATTGCCGCGGCGATGCGCTTTATCCTCGCGGCTCCGGCGATGACCGGGCAGATGATCGCGCTCGATGGCGGCCAGCATCTCGGCTGGGCCCAGCCGCAGCGCGCCCCGGTGAGCGAGTGAGCGGTTCGCGCGAGACGCGAAGCGGTGCCGGTCGGGGTGCCGGATACGACGCGACCGGCCGCTATCCTGCCCCCGGGACCGCTGTCGCCGGGGCGGGTTTGTACACAGGAGCGGTGCGGAAGGCAGCGTTTTCGGGCCGGGTAAGCGGTGATCGAATCGCGCAAGAGGACCTCAAGCACTCGAAAATAATTGATAATCAATGCAATGGCTTATGGAATTGCCTAATTTTTGGGCGATAATCCCAAACCAAGCCGAGCCTGGATTTCCGTGCCGATCGCGCCAAGTTCTCAACAGATTTGTCCACTGGTTTCGTGGATATCGTCGGAGTGATTCGAATACCGATGGCAGCACAACCGGTTGACGTGGCACTGACGGACGACCCGCGGCGGCGGCGTCGCACCGGACGGCGTTCTGCGACACCGGCTGCGACACCGGCTGGGATGGCGCCTGGGATAGCACCCGTGACACCGATGGATCCGCGCCGCGCCCCGGCCGGAGTTGCCACCGGCCCGGCATCCGACCCGCCGCCGGCGGCGTCGGTCTCCGGTATGGCGGCAGAGGCTGAGGCGCCGACGCTCGCACCTGGCATCGCCGCCGGAGTGGCGGTGATCCGCGCAGCGCTGCGGACGATGCCGGCGACACCGGGCGTCTACCGAATGCTCGATCGCAAGGGCGACGCGCTCTATGTCGGCAAGGCGCGCAACCTAAAGAGCCGGGTGCAGAACTATGCCCACCCGGCGACCCTGTCGAACCGGTTGCGCCGCATGGTGGCCGAGACCACGGCGATGGAGATCGTCTCGACCCATACCGAAGCCGAGGCGCTGCTGCTCGAATGCAATCTGATCAAGCGGCTGATGCCGCGCTTCAACGTCCTGTTGCGCGATGACAAGTCGTTTCCGCTGATCCACCTGACCGCGGACCACGAGTTTCCGCAGCTGACCAAGCATCGCGGCGCGCGCACCAAGCCCGGCAGCTATTTTGGCCCGTTCGCCTCGGCCGGGGCGGTGAACCGCACCCTCGTGACCCTGCAAAAGGCGTTTCTGCTGCGCTCGTGCAGCGACAGCATCTTTGCCAATCGCACCCGGCCCTGCCTGCTGCATCAGATCAAGCGGTGCAGCGCGCCGTGCGTCGGGCGGATCGGGCGCGACGAGTACGCCCGGCTGATCGAGCAGGCGCATGCCTTTCTGTCCGGCGGCAGCAGCGGGGTCCAGGCACGCCTCGCCGCCGAGATGCAGGCGGCCGCCGCCGCGCTCGACTTTGAGGCGGCGGGGCTGATCCGCGACCGCATCCGCGCGCTCTCGCTGGTGCAGGGCCACCAGGACATCCACATCGCCGGCGTCGAGGATGCCGATTTGATCGCGGCGCACCAGGCCGGCGGCCAGACCTGCGTCCAGGTGTTCTTTTTCCGCGGCGGCCAGAACTGGGGCAACCGCGCCTATTTCCCGAGCCATGACCGGCAGCTCGCGGTCGGGGAGGTGCTCGGCTCGTTTGTCGGGCAGTTCTACGACAACCGGCCGAAGCCGCCGCTGGTATTGTTGAGCCATCCTCTGCCCGAGCAGGAACTGGTGGCCGAAGCGCTGTCGCTGGGCGGCGGACGCGTCACCCTCGCCGTACCGCAGCGCGGCGACAAGAAGAAGCTGATCACCCGCATCCTCGCCACCGCGCGCGAAGCGCTGGGCCGCCGCCTGTCCGAGAGCGCCTCGCAGCGCCGCCTGCTCGAAGGGGTGGCCGCGGCGCTGCACCTCGAGGCGACGCCGAACCGCATCGAGGTCTACGACAACAGCCACATCCAGGGGACCAACGCGGTCGGCGCGATGATCGTCGCCGGACCGGACGGGCTGATCAAGAATGCCTACCGCAAGTTCAATATCCGCGGCCTGCCGCTGAAGGGCTCGCCCGCGCCGGCCGTCCCGGCGGCCACTATCGCGCCGGAGCGAGCCGGCCTGTCCGGCGGCGATGATTATGCGATGATGCGCGAGGTGATGCAGCGCCGCTTTGCCCGAGCGCTGAAGGAAGACCCCGAACGCGAGCAGGGCAACTGGCCCGATTTGGTGCTGATCGATGGCGGGCAGGGGCAGCTCAACATCGCCCAGACGGTGCTGGCCGAACTCGGCATCGGCGATGTCGCGCTCGTCGGCATCGCCAAGGGTCCCGATCGGGATGCCGGCCGCGAGCGGTTTTTTGTGCCGGGCCATGCGCCGTTCATGCTCGACCCGCGCGACCCGGTGCTCTATTTCCTGCAGCGGCTGCGCGACGAGGCGCATCGGTTCGCGATCGGCACGCATCGGGCACGGCGGCTCAAGGCGATCGGCCGCTCCCCACTCGACGAGATCGCCGGTATCGGCGCGCGCCGCAAGCGGGCATTGCTGCTGCATTTCGGCTCGGCGCGCAGCGTCGCCCGCGCCGGTCTCGCCGATCTCGAACGGGTCGACGGGATCAGCAAAACCGTCGCGAAAAAGATTTATGATCATTTTCACGCCGATGAGTAAGATGCTGCCTGCCCTTTCGTTCACCGGGAGCGGCGTGCGGTGCTGACCAGCCTGCCCAACCTGTTGACTTTGTCGCGCATCCTGGTGATCCCGCTGGTGGTGGCGACATTCTACGTATCAGGCGACTTCGCGCGCTGGTTCGCCTGCGCGTTGTTTTCGGCTGCGGGCGTCACCGACTGGCTCGACGGCCATATGGCCCGGCGCTGGCAGCAGCAATCCGAGCTCGGGCGGTTTCTCGATCCGATCGCGGATAAGCTGCTGGTGGCTGCGACCCTGTTCATGCTGACGACGTTCGGCCGGCTGTCGGCGGCGGCGGTGTTCCCGGCATTGGTGATCCTGTGCCGCGAGATCCTGGTCTCGGGGCTGCGCGAATATCTGGCCGGACTGCGCGTCGGCGTGCCGGTGTCGCGGCTGGCCAAATGGAAGACGACAATCCAGATGGTGGCGATCGCCATTCTGATCGTCGGCGACGCCGGCCCGAGCGCGTTGCCGGTCAGCACGATCGGCGAAGGGCTGCTATGGATCGCCGCGGTGCTGACCCTGGTGACCGGCTACGACTATTTGCGGGCCGGGCTGCCGCACATTACCCGGCCGCGCCGCGCCGCGGTCGGTGGCGGCAAATCGCGGACCTCGGCCTAGCCGGCATTGCTGCGCCCGGCTGCGGACCCCAAGTGAAACGACAAACAGCGACCATGCGCATCTTTGGCCTCGCCGGTTGGAGCGGGAGCGGCAAGACGACCCTGATGACAGCGCTCATTCCCGAGTTCGTCGCCCGCGGCATCGAGGTGTCGACGCTGAAACATGCGCATCACGCCTTCGATGTCGACCAACCGGGCAAGGATTCGTGGCGCCATCGCCAGGCCGGCGCTCGCGAGGTGATGGTGGTTTCGGAGCGGCGCTGGGCGCTGATGAACGAATTGCGCGGCGCCCCGGAGCCGGGGCTCGACGAATTGGTGGCGCGGATGACCCCGGTCGATCTGCTGCTGGTCGAGGGGTTCAAGCGCCACCCGCATCCGAAAATAGAGATCTACCGTCCGGCGCTCGGCAAGCCTGCGCTCTATCCCGAAGACGGCTGGATCGTCGCGGTGGCGTCCGACGCGACGCTGCGCGGGTTGCCGCTGTCGCTGCTGCCGCTCGGCGAGCCGGCGGTGATCGCCGACTTCATCCTGCGGCATGACGGACGGGCGCGATGGCCCAGCTGAGCGACGATTGCTTCGCCTTTGGCGGCGCGCTGTTGAGCGTCGCCGAGGCGCTCGACCGGATCGACGCGCGGGTCGTGGCGGTCGTCGGCGGTGAGACGGTCGCGTTGCCGCAGGCCGCCGGCCGGGTGCTGGCGCAGGATCTGGTCGCCGGCATGGATTTGCCGCCGCACGCCAACAGCGCTGTCGATGGCTACGCGGTGGCCCATGCCGACCTCTCGCTCGATCGCGAAACCGAGCTCGTCGTCGCTGGTCGGGCCGCGGCCGGCCATCCGCTGGATCGTGCACTGCGCCATGGCGAGGCGATCCGCATCTTCACCGGCGCGCCGATGCCCGCAGGCGCCGACACGGTGCTGATGCAGGAGGATTGCGTCGCCGCCGACGGCCGGGTGCGGATCAAGCCCGGTATCAGAAAAGGCGCCAACCGGCGGCATGCCGGCGAGGATGTCGCGCGCGGCGAGATTGCGCTCGCCGCCGGCCGCCGGCTCGGGCCGGCCGATATCGGGTTGGCCGCGGCACTCGGTCATGCCGAGCTGCCGGTGTTCCGACGTTTGCGGGTGGCGCTGTTATCGACCGGCGACGAGGTTCACGACCCCGGCGCCGCGCTGCCGCCGGGCGCGATCTACGACGCCAACCGGTTCATTTTGCGCGCGCTGCTCGATGGGCTTGGCTGTGTCGTCACCGATTTCGGCATCCGTCCGGATCGTGAGGCGGCGCTCGCCGACACGCTCGCCGCAGCCAGCGCCGAGCATGATCTGATCGTGACCTCGGGCGGCGTGTCGACCGGCGAGGAGGATCATGTCAGAGCTGCGATCGAGCGGCATGGCGCGCTCCATTTCTGGCGGCTGGCGATCAAGCCGGGACGGCCGGTCGCGCTGGGGCAGGTCGCAGGCGTGCCGCTCATCGGTCTGCCCGGCAATCCGGTCGCGGTGGTGGTGACCTTTGCCGTGCTGGCCCGGCCGCTGATCCTGAAGCTCGCCGGTGCCATAGCACCGCCGCCGCTGCTTCACCCGGTCCGCGCCGGTTTTGCCTATCGCAAAAAGCCCGGGCGGCGGGAATACCTACGCGCCCGGCTGGAGCGCGATGGCGATCGGCTCGTCGCGGTCAAATATGCGCGCGATGGCGCCGGCATCCTGTCGTCGATCGTGCAGTCGGACGGTCTTGTGATTCTCGACGAGGCAACCGGCAATCTCGCCGCCGGGACGATCGTCGATTTCCTGCCCTTTGCCGAGGTGTTCGGGTGAGGCTGTTGTATTTTGCATGGCTGCGGGCGCGCATCGGTTGCGCCGAGGAGGAGATGCCGTTGCCGCCGCAGGTGCGCGACGTGGCCGGCTTGCTCGCCTGGTTGCGGGCGCGCGGCGGCGGCCACGCCGAAGCCTTGCAGAACCTCGCGGTGGTTCGGGTCGCGGTCAATCAGGAGTATGTCGGGCTCGATCACCCGCTCGGTGAGGGCGACGAGGTCGCGATCTTTCCGCCGGTTACCGGAGGCTGAGGCAATGATCCGCGTCCAGCGCGAGGATTTCGACACCGGTGTCGAGCTCGACCGGCTCGCGGCCGGCAACCACCTGATCGGCGGGGTCGCGAGCTTTATCGGGCTGGTGCGCGACATGTCGCCGGACGGGGCTCGAGGCGCCGCCGACCGGGTCACGGCGCTGACGCTCGAACACTACCCCGGCATGACCGAAAAGAAGCTGGCCGAGATCGATCTCGAGGCGCATCGCCGCTGGCCGCTGGCCGCCTCGCTGATCATCCATCGCTATGGCCGGCTCGAACCGGGCGACCGCATTGTGCTGGTCGCCACCGCGTCGCCGCAGCGCGAGGCCGCACTCGCCGCCTGCCATTTCCTGATCGACTGGCTGAAGACCGACGCGCCGTTCTGGAAGAGCGAAGAGACCCCGCAAGGCGAGCGCTGGGTCGATGCCCGCACCACCGACGATGCCGCGAGACAGCGCTGGAACCGTATCTCGGGAGACGCCGATCCGGTTCGATCGGATGCGGTGGAGCGCTAGCGACCACCCGTCCTCGACCCGCCGGGAACGCGCCGCGGAGCAAGTCATGGCGACGCAGAACATCTATGATGATGCCGGTTTTTTTGCCGGCTATTGTCGGCTCGCACGCTCGGTCGAAGGGCTTGCCGGGGCGCCCGAATGGCCGGCGCTGCAGGCATTGCTACCCGATCTGCGCGGTGCGAGCGTGCTCGATCTCGGCTGCGGTTTTGGCTGGTTCTGCCGCTGGGCGCGGCGAGAGGGTGCGGCCGATGTGCTCGGCGTCGATGTTTCGGAGAACATGCTGGCGCGCGCCAGAGCCGACACCGCAGACCCGGCGATCCGCTATGTCAGGGCGGATCTCGAAGATTTCGAGCCGCCGGGGATGCAGTTCCACCTGGTCTACAGTTCGCTCGCCCTCCATTACCTCGAAAACCTCGCGGCGCTGATCGGCCGCGTCGCACGGTTGCTGGTGCCGGGCGGGAACCTCGTCTTCTCGGTCGAGCATCCGATCTTCACCGCGCCGACCAATCCGGGCTGGTCGGAGGCAGCCGCGGGTCACAGGAGCTGGCCGGTCGATGCCTATCTCGATGAGGGACCGCGCCGCACCAACTGGCTCGTCACCGGCGTCGTCAAGCAGCACCGCACGATCGCAACCTACCTGAACCTGCTGATCGGCTGTGGTCTCGTCCTCCGCCATGTCGCGGAATGGGGCCCGTCGGCGGAGCAGATCGCCGTGCACCCGGAATGGGCCGACGAGCGCCGGCGCCCGCCCTTCCTGTTGGTGGCGGCGCGGCGCTGACAGCCGTCAGCCCGCCACCGGCGCGTCGGACCGACAAGGACAAGGGGCCGAGGATTTCTCTGCCTTTGCACATCCCTGAAATATCCGAGCCTACGCGGCGCTGGCGGCGACGGTCTTGCCGACCGCCCGGTCGTAATCCTCCCACATCAGCCGGCAGACGGCACCCGGCGTAAAGCGATAATGGCCATGGTCGCCGATGATCTCGCCGACCGGGGTTACTTCAGCCGCCGAGCCGGTCAGGAACATTTCATCAGCCTTGGCCAGTTCATCGGGCAGGATCGCGCGCTCGATCACCTTGAGCCCGCGTTTTTTGGCGAGGCCGATCACGGTCTGGCGGGTGATACCGTTCAGAAAGCAATCCGGTGTCGGGGTGTGCAACTCGCCATTGATGACGAGAAACAGATTGGCCCCGGTGCCCTCGGCGAGCCGGCCGCGCCAATCGAGCATCAGCGCGTCGTCGCAGCCATCCGCCTCGGCAATGTGCTTCGACATCGTGCAGATCATGTAGAGCCCGGCGGCCTTGGCCTGGGTCGGCGCGGTATCCGGCGCCGGCCGCTTCCATGGCGCCCATTTCATGCGAATCCCCTTGGCCCGCGCCTCGGGCGAGAAATACGCTGGCCAGTCCCAGGCAGCGATCGCTAGGTGGATCCGCGTCGCCTGCGCCGACACTCCCATCTGCTCCGCGCCGCGCCACGCGATCGGCCGCACATATCCTTCACGGATGTGGTTGGAGCCGATGACCTCGAGGGTTGCCTTTTTCAGATCGTCGATGCTGACCGGTAGTTCGAAGCCGAGGATCCGGGCCGAATTGGCGAGGCGCTCATTGTGGTCGTCGAGGCGAAAGACCGAACCGTTGTAGACACGCTCGCCTTCAAACACGCAGCTTGCATAATGCAGCCCGTGGCTGAGCACGTGCAGCTTGGCCTCGCGCCACGGAACCAGGCGGCCGTCATACCAGATGGAGCCGTCGCGGTCGTCGAAGGGGATCATGTCCATGAAAGTCTTCCTTGCGCCCGAGCGAGTGGAGCCGGTCTCCCGGGTCACGAGCCTTGCCGGCCCGGTTCCGATGGACCTTATATCGAAGAGGACGCTCAACCGGTATCCAAGGTTGCGAGATATGTCAATATGTCTGACATAAAAGCCCAGACTGCGCCGTTGCTGATGCCCGAGGATGCGGTCAGGGACGGGATCGAGCTGTTGTTTTTCGCCTATCGCGACTTCACCGCCGAGCCCGATGCGGTGCTGGCGCGCTACGGGTTTGGCCGCGCCCATCATCGGGTGATCCATTTTGTCGCGCGCCATCCGCAGATGACCGTCAGCGAGTTGCTCGGCATCCTGCGCATCACCAAGCAGAGCCTGAGCCGGGTGCTCAGCGAACTGGTGCAGCGGGGCTTCGTGCATCAGCGCCCCGGTCCGCACGACCGGCGGCAGCGTCTGCTCGAGCTGACGGCGCAGGGCCGCGCGCTCGAACGGGAGGTCTCGGCGCCGCAGCGCGCCCGCGTCGCGCGCGCCTATCACCAGGCGGGAGCATCGGCGGTGGAGGGTTTTCGCCGGGTGCTGCTCGGGATCATCGCCGACCCCGACGACCGGCTTCGCTTCGAGGCCGGATCGAACGGGCAGCGCTGAATGCCGGGAGGGCGTAAGCTCGGCGCCCGATGAGCGAACTCGAACCTCATCTCCTGGTCGTCGATGACGACGCCCGGCTGTGCGAGCTGCTGCGCCGCTACCTTTCGGAGAACGGCTTCCGCGTGACGATTGCGGCCGATGCCGGCGAGGCGCGCGCGATGCTGGCGAGCTTCGCCTTCGACCTCGTCGTGCTCGACGTGATGATGCCCGGCGAAAGCGGGCTCGACCTGACCCGCCACCTGCGCCATGAGAGTCGGGTGCCGGTGCTGCTGCTGACCGCGATGGCCGAGCCCGAGGACCGGGTCAATGGTCTCGAACAGGGTGCCGACGACTATCTGTCGAAGCCGTTCGAGCCGCGCGAACTGGTGCTGCGGCTGCGCAACCTGTTGCAGCGGCGTCCGGCCGAGACCGACCTTCGCGAAATCCGCTTTGGCGGCTGCCGCTTCGATCTCACCCGCGGCGAGCTGTTCCGCGGCGGCGACATGATCCGCCTGACCGCGGCCGAAACCGGGTTGCTGCTCAGCTTGGCGCAAAAGGCCGGGGAGGCGGTGTCGCGCGAGGAGCTGGCCTTGTCGGCGCAATTCAGCGGCAATGTACGCAATGTCGATGTGCAGATGACCCGGCTGCGTCGCAAGATCGAGCGCGATCCGCGGTTCCCGCGCTATCTGCAGACGGTTCGGGGCACCGGTTATGTCCTCAAACCGGATTGAGGAATTGCCGCCTGGAGCGATCGCGACGACCGACCCGGGCGGCGAGGCCGAGACCAGGATCTGGGGCGAGCGCGACCTGCATCCGCGGGGCTGGCTCAAGCGGCTGCTGCCGCGCACGATGTTCGGCCGCTCGCTGCTGATCGTCGTGATGCCGCTGATACTGCTGCAGGCGATCGCGACCTGGATCTTCTACGAGCGGCATTGGGCGGCGATCTCGTGGCGGCTGGCCACCGGGGTTGCCGGCGACATCGCGTTGACCATCGCGGCGATCGACTTGACCCGGTCCGCGAGTGCCACCGACGCCCTGCTGCAACGCGGCGGGGTGCTGACCGATCTGCGCTTCACCCTCGAACGGGGCCGGGTGCTGCCACCGCCGGCGCCGCCCAGCGGCACCCTGATCGAGGATCAGCTGAACCAGGCGCTGGGTGGCCGGGTTACCGCGGCGTGGCGCATCGACCGGCTCGACAACCCGCGGGCGCTGCGCATCGAGGTGCAGCTGACCCGGGGGGTATTGGTCGCCGAGGTGCCATGGGACCGGCTGTACAGCTCGACGACCTACATCTTCGAAATGTGGATGGTCGGCTCTTCGCTCGTGCTGCTCGCCGTGGCCACCCTGTTCTTGCGAAACCAGATCAAATCGCTGCGCCGCCTGGCGGCCGCCGCCGACAGTTTCGGCAAAGGCCGGCCGGTGCCGTTCTTCAAGATCGAAGGGGCGGTCGAGATCCGTCGCGCGGCGATCGCTTTCGTGACCATGCGCGAGCGCATCCAGCGCCAGATCCGGCAGCGCACGCAGATGCTGGCCGGCGTGTCGCACGATCTGCGCACGCCGCTCACCCGGATGAAGCTGGCTTTGGCGATCCTCGGCGACGATCCGGCAGTCGAGGAGCTGAAATCGGACGTAGCCGAGATGGAGCACATGGTGCACGGCTATCTCGACTTTGTTCGCGGCGAGGGCAGCGAAGCGCCGGTCGAGACCGACATCGCGCTGCTGCTCGAAGACGTCGCGGCGGCGATGCGGCGCGAGGGGACGCAGCTGTCGCTGAGCGTACCGGGCGAATATGCGATCCCGGTGCGGCCAAATGCGCTCCGGCGGTGCCTCGTCAATCTGATCGGCAACGCCCGCCGGCATGGCACCAGGGTCTGGCTCAGCGCGCTGCCGGCAGCCGACGGCATCGACATCCTAGTCGATGACGATGGTCCGGGGATCCCGGCGGCTGATCGCGACCGGGTGTTCCGAGCCTTTGTGCGCCTCGACCCGTCGCGCAACCGGTCGACCGGCGGGGTCGGGCTCGGCCTGACCATCGCGCGCGATGTGGCCCGCGGCCATGGCGGGGACGTCCGGCTCGAAACGTCACCAGCGGGCGGGTTGCGCGCGCGCGTCCATCTGCCGCGGTGAGGTCGCGAACCATCGCCGCGGCACATTCCGCTTTGCGACGCCGCCCGCCGCTTTGCAACGCTGTCCGCCGCTTTGCAACGCCGCGCCGGTCAACCGCCGCAAAGCGACGCCGGAGGTCAGCGTGCGGTCTGTTGCTTGGCCATTTCGCGCAATTCGTCGAGACCTTCGCTGGCCCGCTTGCGCAGGACATCGGCGGCTTCCGAGCCGGCCTTGGTCGCCAGCATCGTGAGCTCGCGCCCGTGATCGATACTGCGCGCGAGCATCTGCTTCGCATATTCGGTGTTTTTGGCGATGCGATCCTCGGTCGAGCTCGGCTGGACGAGATCGCGGAACATGACCGTGACATCTTCGAGCGTCTGGCGGGCGATCTCGATATGGCGCCGGGCGACCGCCTGGACCCCTTCGACAGCGAGCTGGTTTGCCTGGCTCAATGCCTCGATGTTGCGGCGCTGGCAGGCCATCAGCGCCTCGATGTCGAACGGGCGAAAGCGAAAATCGGTCATCATCTTGGTCACGTCGAAATCGAAGAAGCTCGGGCGGGCATCCATGGCGTGCGATCCGTTTCGGGGCTGGGTTTATTGTGCGGTGCACAACGAATGGAATATCGGTGCGCCGCCCCCTGGCGTCAAGCGTCGATTATTGCGCGGCAACAGAAATCAGCCGGCAATAGCGGCGTCGCCGCGCCGCAGCGGCGCCTGAGCGACCAGCCAACGCTCGATCCGCCGCAGCCGGGCGTCGAGTGCCGCCATGGTTGCTGCGAGGTCGGGAGACTCGTCGCGGCGCCACACGCGCATCGCCCCGAGATAGGCAGCACCGGTCAGCTTGACGGTGAGCGCGCCGCGCAGCCCGCCGGTCGGGATGTCGGCAGTTTCGAGCATCCATCTGAGCGAGCGCGCCAGCGTTGCGGCCAACGCGAGCGCCGACACGGGATCGCCGGTCAAATCGCGGCGCAGCACTTCGAGCGTGGGGCGATAGGGGCGCAGCGCGTCGAATCGCCGCATCAGCAGATCGAACAGCCTGTCGCGCGGGCGCTCGTCGGTCTCGGCGGCGGGCGGCTCGGCCAGTACCCTTTCGTCGATCCGCCGCAGGAACCCGCACAGGATCGCCTGCTTCGAGGCAAACTGCCGGTAGACCTGCAGAACCGGCATCCCGGCCTCCTCGGCGATCGCCGCCAGCGACAACCGACGCCAGCCCTCGCTGGCGATCCGCGCCAGCGCGGCATCGATGATGCGGTCGGCATCGTCGCGCATCGCAGCACCCTGAGCGCGCCTGCGTCGCGGAGTCCCGCCATCGTTGGTGGTGCTGTCCATCCCGCAATCTCCGCAATGCCACGATCGAGGCAGTGCCGCGGGCTCAGCTCGCCAGCTCGCGCGAGCGCGCCGTGGCCGCGGCGACCGCGCGGCCGAGCAGGGCGGCGAGACCATCCTCGGCCATCAGCACATCGAGTGCCGCGCGGGTGGTGCCACCGGGGCTGGTCACGTTTTCGCGCAGCTGCGCCGGGCTCTCCGCGGAGCACCGGGCGAGCTCGGCCGAGCCGGCGACGGTGACGAGTGCGAGGCGCGCGGCCAGCGCGTCCGGCAGACCCACCGTGCGCCCGGCCTCGGCCAGCGCCTCGATCAGCAGGAACACATAGGCCGGCCCGCTGCCGGACACCGCGGTCACCGCATCGAGCAGGGCCTCGTCCTCGACCCAGGCGCTTTCACCGGCCGCTGCCAGCAATCTGTCGCACAGCCGGCGCTGCGCGGCGGTGACGCGCCGGTCGGCGCAGGCGACGGTGATGCCGCGGCCGATCGCCGCCGGCGTATTCGGCATCGTGCGCACCAGCGCAGCCGGGCCGAGATGATTGGTGATCCCGGCCATCGTCTTGCCGGCGACGATCGACACGAACAGGCTCGGCGCTTCGGCCCAGCGGCGGTAGCCGGGCAGGACCGTGTCGATGATCTGCGGCTTGACCGCAAAGACCACGGCGTCGGGCGCCGGCTCGGCCGGCAGCTCCTCAGCCGACCGGAACCATGAGACGGTATCCCCGGCGGCGAAATCGGCAACCGGTCCGGCCGGCTCGACGACGAGGAACCGGCTGGCGATGCGATCTGCGATCCAGCCGCGCAGCAGGGCCGATCCCATCTTGCCGCAGCCGACCAAGACAAGGGTCCGGCAGCAGGGGTCACCGCTATCGCGTCGCTCGGCGATGCCGCTCATCGCGCGCCGCCCCGTCTCAGGCCGCCCCGACGTCTCAGGCTTCTCCGACCGGGTCGATCATCGCCGCCGCCATGGCTTCGGCCGGTTTCTTGCCGCCCCACAGCACCAGCTGAAACGCCGGGTAGAACCGCTCGCATTCCGATAGCGCGATATCGACGAGGTCCTCGACCTGCTCGGCGCTCGCCGCCATGACACCGCGCAGCAGCACGGCATGGCGGAAGGCAGGCGAATTGTCCTCGGCCGACAGGTCGAAATGGCCGAGCCACAGCTTTTCGTTGGCCAGCGCCAGCAGCTCATAGACCGCGGCCCGGCGGCCTCGCGGCGCCTTCATATCGAAGCCGCAGGAAAAGTGCATCGCGCAGATTTCCTCCTGCCAGACGAAATAGAGCCGGTAATCGCACCAGCGACCGGAAATCTCGACCACCAGCTCCTCTTCGCTGGCGCGATCATGGGCCCAGTCATTGGCGCTGACGATCTCTTCGACGAGATCGATCGGATTGCCGGAGAACGGGGTCGGTTCGGAAGGCGCAACGGAGGTCATCGGGCGCTCCTTCGGGCAGCTCGACAGAGATAGAGGATGAAACCAGGTCACGAATCGGGCGATGCTGGCGGGTCGGTCGCGGCAACTCCGGCCGGCGACTGAGGCTCGTGCAGCGCCGCGAGCACGCGCTCGAGTTCGGCGACCCGCCGGGCCAGGTCCTCCTGCTCGGTTCGCGCCTTCGCCGCCATCTCCTTGACCGCTTCGAACTCATCGCGGCTGACGAGGTCCATCCCGGCGAGGACGCGCTCAAGCTGCTCGCGCAGCCGGGTCTCGACCTCGCTCTTGACCCCCGACAAGGCACCCATCGCGCCGCTCGCGACGCGGGCGAGATCGTCGAATAAACGGCTCTGGCTCTGCATCCTCTGCGTCTCCGCGCGGGTGGCGGCGCCTGCCGCCTGACTGCGCGCTTACATATGGGCGTGCGCTAGCACAAGGGGCATATCGAGGGAAGGAATTTCCCTCGGCAGAAGAGGCATGAGGATGCAACCCTTCACATATTTCCCGGTGGCACGGCTTCGGGCGGTCCGCTTCGTACTCACCGATGTGGACGATACGTTGACCGATGGTGCGCGGCTGCCCGCCGCTACCTACAGCGCGCTCGAGCGGCTCGCCGATGCCGGCTTCCGGGTGATCCCGATCACCGCCGCACCGGCTGGCTGGTGCGACTTGATGTGCCGGATGTGGCCGGTCGCCGCGGTCGTCGGCGAAAATGGCGGGCTGTGCTTTCGCCATGACCGTGAAACGGCGAAAACCGAGCGCCGGTTCTGGGCGTCCGCGGCGGAACGCCAGCGACAGCATGCCGAACTCGCCGCACTCGGGGCCCGCATCGCCGCCTCGGTCGGCGGTGCGAGCCTTGCCGCCGATCAGCCCTATCGGGAAACCACGCTCGCCTTTGCCAATCCGGGTGTGCCGGCGTGCGAACCGATCATCGCCGCGCTCGCCGATGCCGGCGCGCGCAGCGTGGTCAACTCGCTCTGGGTGCTCGGCTGGCTCGGCGGCTTCGACAAGCTGGCAATGACCCGCAGGATATTGGCGGAATTGTTCGCGACCGATCTCGAGACCGACGGCGACGCGTGCATCTATGTCGGGGATTCGATGAATGACGAACCGATGTTCGGCTTTTTCGCCAATTCGGTTGGCGTCGCGACGGTGCGCGGTCATGTCGATCGCATGACGACCCCGCCGCGATGGGTGACAGAGGGCGGCGGCGGTAGCGGCTTTGTCGAAATCGCCGACGCGCTGCTTCGCTGCCGGGCGGATGGCCGCTGACCGCGCATTGCCCGCCTCGGCCGATGACATCGCTGCGGGTCAATCCTCGACCGAGGCGGCAAGGATCAGGCTGAGCTGGCACAACGGCCGGCCGGTCTCGCCAACCCAGGCGTTGAAGCAGGATTGGATCGCGGCCCGGTCCTGGCGGTTCTTGGGCGGCCGTTCCGCGGCACCCCAGCGCTGCAAGGCCGCGACGACCGAATGGGTCAGCACGAACGTATCCTTGCCGACCATGCGCAAAAAGCTCGGCCCCGAATTGCCGCCCATCTGGCTGAAGCGCTTGGCGAGCGCCTCCCACAGCCCGACGATGTCGCCAGCCGGCCAATGCGCGAGCCAGCCGCCAAAGCTGCCATGCTCCTCGGTGATCGCAAGCATCGCCGCGGCGTTGGTGCGCACCGCCTTGAGCTTGCCCCAATGGCGGATCAACCGGCGGTCGGCGAGCAGCGCTTCGAGCGCCTCGTCCGGCATCGCCCGCACCAGGTGCGGCTCGAACCCGAAAAATACGTCCTCGAAGGCCGGCCATTTGGCGTCGACCAGGCTGTGCTTGAGCCCGGCGCGAAAGATCCTGAGCGACATTTGCGACAGGTAGCGGCCATCGCCGACGGCTTCGAGTTCGGCGGCACTGCGCGGTTCGACCAGACGGGAGGCCAGCGCCGCGGCGCCATGCCGGGTCTGCGCTGCTTCGAGGATCGGTGCAAAGGCGGGGACGGTCATCGGTCTCTCCGATGGCGATTGGCGCGCGCCGACCATATCCGCATCGATCCGAAAGCGCTGCATCGATCCGAAAGCGCTGCCGCAATCGCCGGAACGACGCGATTGACGCGGCCTCGCCCCGGGATCACGCTGATCGAAAAGGGTGCCGCAGCGGAGAGCGACCATGAAGCTGATGTGGTTTCACCTGATGCCGTACACCGAGCTTCCCGACGATTTTCGCGAGAGGCATCCCTCGGTCTGGGTCGACATCCACTCGTCGCTGTTCGACCCGCGGCGCGCCCATCACATGTACAACGACTTTATGGATGAGCTCGAATATGCCGCCGAATGCGGGTTCGATGCGGTCTGCGTCAATGAGCATCACTCGAACGGCTACGGGCTGATGCCGTCGCCCAATCTGATCGCCTCGTCATTGGCCCGGCGCACCTCGAATGCGGCGCTGTGCGTGATGGGCAATTCGCTCGCGCTCTACAATCCGCCGACTCGGGTGGCCGAGGAATTTGCGATGATCGACGTGATCTCGGGCGGACGGCTGATCGCCGGCTTCCCGGTCGGCACGCCGATGGATACCTGCTTCGCATTTGGCCAGAACCCATCGATGCTGCGCGAGCGCTATCTCGAAGCCCACGATCTGGTGATGCGGGCCTGGACCGAGCCCGACACCTTCGCGTTCAACGGCCGCTTCAACCAGCAGCGCTACGTGAATATCTGGCCGCGCCCGGTGCAGAAGCCGCACCCGCCGGTCTGGATCCCGGGCGGCGGCTCGGTCG
Source organism: Allostellaceae bacterium (assembly GCA_035503615.1). Taxonomy (GTDB): domain Bacteria; phylum Pseudomonadota; class Alphaproteobacteria; order ATCC43930; family CGMCC-115725; genus AP-15. Next base: position 20,648 of record DATJTI010000034.1, read on the forward strand.
AGACCTGGCAATGGTGCGCCCGGATGGATTACGTCTACGCCTACCTGTCCTATTTCGGGTTCAAGGACGGGCGCGCGACGATGCAGGGGTTCTGGGACGAGATGGCCCGGCTCGGCAAGGACCGGAACCCGTACCGCGCCGGCTTTCTGCAATTCGTCGGTGTCGCCGACAGCCGCGAGGAGGCGATGCGCCTCTACAAGGAGCCGGCCGAATATTTCTATGGTCGCTGCCTCAGGGTCGATCCGCGCTGGGCGATGCCGCCCGGCTATATCACCGAAGCCACGCAGCGCGCCGGCGTCGTCGGTCAGATCGGTCGCGCCGCCAGCCTCAACGCCCGGCAGCAGGCGCGGGCCACGACCGACATCGCCGATATCGTCGAGCGCGGCTATGTGATCGTCGGCTCGCCCGACGAGGTGGTCGAGCAACTGACCGAGGTCGCGACCGACCTCAATGTCGGCCATCTGATGCTGCTGCTGCAATTCGGCAACATGGGCAAGGAATTGGCGGCCTATAACACGCGGCTCTTTGCCGAGCGGGTCATGCCAAAGCTCAAGGGCCTCTTTTCGGAATGGGAGGATCGCTGGTGGCCGCAGCCGATGGCCCGCGCCGAGCGCGCCCTGGTCGAGCCGCCGCTGCTCGCCGCCGAATAGCGCCGCCATTAGCGGCAACAACCGAGGCCGGCGCCGGGCTCAGCGCGGCAACAGGCTGGTACCCATCAGGAACTGGTCGATCGCGCGGGCGCATTGACGGCCTTCGCGGATCGCCCAGACGACCAACGACTGGCCGCGGCGCATATCGCCGGCGGCAAACAATTTCGGGACCGAGGTGCGATAATCGACCGGGTTGGCGAGCACATTGCCGCGCGGGTCGAGGGCGACCCCCGACTCTTCGACCATTCCCGGCTGCCGCGGTCCCAAAAACCCCATCGCCAGCAAGACCAGCTCCGCCTTCAGCAAAAAGGCGCCGTCGGGAATTTCCCGCATCGCGAACCGGCCGTCCGGGCTCTTGGCCCAATCGAGGCGGACGCATTCGAGTGCGGTGAGCCGGCCATTCTCGCCGACCGCCCGCTTGGTCAGGACCGACCAGTCGCGCTCGCAGCCCTCTTCCTGCGAAGACGAGGTGCGTAGTTTCAGCGGCCAATCGGGCCAGGTCAGCGCCTTGTTCTCACGTTCCGGCGGCTTTGGCAGGATTTCAAGCTGGGTGATCGACGCCGCCCCCTGGCGCACCGAGGTGCCGATGCAATCGGAGCCGGTGTCGCCGCCGCCGATCACGATCACGTGCTTGCCCTTGGCCGTGATCGTGCCACCAGGTGCCGCGCGCGCCTCATCATCGCCGGCATTGCGTTTGTTCTGCTGCGGCAGAAACTCCATCGCGAAATGGATGCCGTCGAACTCGCGTCCGGGCACATCGAGGTCGCGCGGCTGCTCGGCGCCGCCGGTCATCGCCACCGCATCAAATTCGGCGACGACCTCGCCGATCGCGAGATCGACCCCGATTTCGACCCCGATGCGAAACGTGACGCCCTCGGCGGTCATCTGCCCGATGCGGCGGTCGATCAGCGATTTCTCCATCTTGAAATCGGGAATGCCGTAGCGCAGCAACCCGCCGATGCGATCGGCTTTTTCAAACAGCGTCACCTGATGCCCGGCACGCGCCAATTGCTGCGCGCAAGCCATGCCCGCCGGCCCCGAGCCGATCACCGCGACATTCTTGCCGGTCCGCTGCGCCGGCACGACCGGCTCGATCCAGCCCTCTTCCCAGCCGCGATCGACGATTGCGCATTCGATCGTCTTGATCGTGACCGGGTTGTCGTCGAGGTTGAGCGTGCACGCCGCCTCGCACGGTGCCGGGCAGATGCGGCCGGTGAATTCCGGGAAATTATTGGTTGAATGCAAGGCCCGCAGCGCCGCCCGCCACTGCTCGCGGTAGACGAGGTTGTTCCAGTCCGGGATCAGATTGTTGACCGGGCAGCCATTGTGGCAGAACGGGATGCCGCAATCCATGCAGCGCGCCGCCTGCCGCTGCGTCTCGGCCGCCGGCAGCGGCCGCACGAACTCGCCCCAGCTGCGGCGCCGCAGGTCCGGCTTGTCGTAGGGCCGGTCGCGCCGCTCGAATTCGAGAAAGCCGGTGGGCCTAGCCATTGGCGCCCCCGCTTTCAGCGAACCGCCGCGCGCCGCCCCTCACCCTGGCCCTCTTCCCGCGCGCAGGGAGGGGGAGGGACCTGCGCTGGGTCATTCGGCGGCCTCGATACGGGCGCTCTGCCGCTCGGCCTGCAATTCGAGCAGCGCGCGGCGATAGTCCTTCGGCATGATCTTGACGAACTGCCCGACCGCGTTGTCCCAGTCTTCGAGCAGCGTGCGGGCGCGGGCGCTGCCGGTGAACAGGTGGTGGCGTTCGAGCAGGATGCGCAGCCGCGCCGCATCGAAGCGCAGCAGATCGCCCATGCCGGCATCCTCGACACTGGGCGAGCGCTGGTGCGGCCGCTCGGGGTCGTCATCCTCGCCGGGATTGGGGGTGGAAACCGCTTCGAGCTCGACCGTCGCAAGATTGCACAGCCGCGCGAAATGGGCTGTCGGGTCCCAGACATAGGCCACTCCGCCCGACATACCGGCGGCGAAATTGCGCCCGGTCGGCCCGAGCACGACAACGACCCCGCCCGTCATGTACTCGCAGCCATGGTCGCCGGTGCCCTCGACGACCGCGACGGCACCCGAATTCCTGACCGCGAAGCGCTCGCCGGCGACCCCTTCGAAATAGGCTTCTCCGGCGATTGCACCATAGAGCACGGTATTGCCGATGATGATGTTCTCGGTCGGCTCGCGGCCGGTCTCGGCCGGCTGGCGCACGACGAGGCGGCCGCCGGACAATCCCTTGCCGACATAGTCGTTGGCGTCGCCCCAGAGTTCGAGGGTCACGCCGCGCGCCAGAAACGCCCCAAAGCTGCCGCCGGCGGTGCCGTGGAAGGTGATCCACACCCTGTCCTGCGGCAGGCCGGCATGGCCGTGGCGCCGCGCCACCTCGCCCGACAACATGGCGCCGACGGTGCGGTGGACATTGCGGATCGGCCGCTCGATGCGCACCGGCTCGCGCTCGTCGAGCGCCGGCCGCGCCGCCGCAATCAGCTCATTGTCGAGCGCTCTATCAAGATGATGGTCCTGCTCCTCGCGATGGTAGACCGCGACCCCCGGCGCCGGCGTCACCCGATAGAGGATACGCGACAGGTCGATGCCTTTGGCCTTCCAGTGCTCGATCGCCGGCACCATGTCGAGCCGGTCAGTCCGGCCGATCATCTCGTCGAAGCGGCGGAAGCCGAGCCGGGCCATCAGCTCGCGCACTTCCTCGGCGACAAAGAAGAAATAGTTGATGACGTGCTCGGGCTGACCGGTGAACCGGGCGCGCAATACCGGGTCCTGCGTGGCGATGCCGACCGGGCAGGTGTTCAGATGGCATTTGCGCATCATGATGCATCCGGCGGCGATCAGCGGTGCGGTCGCGAAGCCGAACTCGTCGGCGCCGAGCAATGCCCCGACCACGACGTCGCGGCCGGTGCGCAGCCCGCCATCGACCTGCACCGCAATGCGGCCGCGCAACCCGTTCAGCACCAGTGTCTGCTGGGTCTCGGCGAGCCCGATCTCCCAGGGCGAGCCGGCATGGGTCAGCGAGGTCAGCGGGCTCGCCCCGGTACCGCCCTCGAATCCGGCGATCGTTACATGATCGGCGCGTGCCTTCGCGACACCGGCGGCAACGGTGCCGACCCCGACCTCGGAGACGAGCTTGACCGAGATTGCGGCAAGCGGGTTGGCGTTTTTCAGATCGTGGATCAGTTGGGCCAGATCTTCGATCGAATAGATGTCGTGATGCGGCGGCGGCGAGATCAGTCCGACCCCCGGGGTCGAATGGCGCACCCGGGCGATCGCCTTGTCGATCTTGTGTCCGGGCAATTGCCCGCCCTCGCCGGGTTTCGCCCCTTGCGCCATCTTGATCTGCAAGACGTCGGCGTTGACGAGGTATTCGGTGGTGACGCCGAACCGGCCGGAGGCCACCTGCTTGATCGCCGAGCGCCGGGAATCGCCGTTTGGCAGCGGCGCGAAGCGCTCCGCCTCCTCGCCCCCCTCGCCGGTGTTCGATTTGCCGCCGATGCGGTTCATCGCGATGGCGAGCGTTGTGTGCGCCTCGCGGCTGATCGAGCCGAAGCTCATCGCTCCGGTGGCGAAACGCTTGACGATCTCCACCGCCGGCTCGATCTCGTCGAGCGGCACCGGCGCGGCTGCGAAATCGAGCCGCATCAGCCCGCGGATCGTCAACAGGCGCTCGCTCTGGTCATTGATCGTCGCGGCGAAGTCGCGATATTCGGCCGCCGAGTTGCCGCGCACCGCATGCTGCAATTTGGCGACCGATTGCGGGGTCCAGGCATGGTCCTCGCCACGCAGCCGGAAGGCGTAGTCGCCGCCGGCATCGAGCATCTCGTGATAGATTAGATGGTCGCCATAGGCGTGGCGGTGGCGCTCGACCGCCTCGCGCGCGATGTCGCGCAAGCCGACCCCCTCGATCGTCGTCGCCGTGCCGGTGAAGTATGTCTCGACAAAGTCGCTGGCCAGCCCGACCGCGTCGAAGATCTGCGCGCCGCAATAGGATTGATAGGTCGATATGCCCATCTTGGACATGACCTTGAGAATCCCCTTGCCGACCGCCTTCAGATAATTCTTCTGCGCGGCTTTGGCAGCGAGCGGCAGGCCGTTTTCGATCCGGATCTGCTCGATCGTGGCAAAGGCGAGATAGGGGTTGATCGCCTCGGCGCCGTAACCTGCCAGCGCGCAGAAATGATGCACTTCCCGCGCCTCGCCGGTCTCGACGACGATGCCGGTCAGCGTGCGCAATCCCTGGCGGATCAGGTGATGATGCACCGCCGAGGTCGCGAGCAATGCCGGGATCGGCACTCGCTCGGCCGAGGTGGCCCGGTCGGACAGGATCAGGATGTTGTGGCCGGCTTCGACGGCATGGGTCGCCTCCTGGCACAGCCGCTCGATTGCCGGCACGATGCCGTCCGCACCCGCGGCTGCGGGCCAGGTGGCGTCGAGCGTGTCGGTGCGGAACGCGCTGATCAGCCCTTCGATGCCATGGATCTTTTTCAGATCGCCATCGGTCAGGATCGGCTGCGACACTTCGAGCCGATAGTGCGAGCCGGCCTCGTGGCCCAATAGGTTCGGCCGCGGCCCGATCATCGACACCAGCGACATGACCAGTTCCTCGCGGATCGGGTCGATCGGCGGGTTGGTGACCTGGGCGAAGTTCTGCTTGAAATAGTTGTAGAGGAGCTTCGGTTTGCTCGACAGTGCGGCGATCGGCGTGTCGGTGCCCATCGAGCCGACCGGATCGTCGCCATCGCGCGCCATCGGCTCGAGAAAAAACTGCAAATCTTCCTGGGTGTAGCCGAAGGCCTGCTGCCGGTTCAGATGCGCGAGCGGGTCGTTGGGCTGCGCCACAGCCTCGTGCGCCCGTCCCGGCGTATCCGCCGGCGGCTCGGGCAGATCGGCGAGCTTGAACTGGGTCTGCTGCAGCCAGCCCTCGTAGGGATGCTCGGCGGCGAGGCGCTGCTTGACCTCGTCATCGTCGATGATCCGCCCCTCCTCAAGGTCGATCAGCAGCATCTTGCCCGGCTGCAGCCGCCATTTGCGGCGGATGTTCGCCTCTGGGATCGGCAGGACCCCGGCTTCCGAGGCCATGATCACGTGGTCGTCATCGGTGATCACATAGCGCGCCGGGCGCAGCCCATTGCGGTCGAGCGTGGCGCCGATCTGGCGACCATCGGTAAAGGCGATCGCCGCCGGGCCGTCCCACGGCTCCATCAACGCGGCGTGGTATTCGTAAAAGGCGCGCCGCTGCGGATCCATCAACGGGTCGCCGGTCCAGGCTTCGGGGATCAGCATCATCATCGCATGCGCCAGCGAATAGCCGCCGCCGATGACCAGCAATTCGAGCGCGTTGTCGATGCAGGCGGTGTCCGATTGGTTTGGCCCGATCAGCGGCACCATCTTGGCGAGATCGCCGCCGAGCAGCTGCGAGGTCATTGCCTGGCGGCGCGCGTGCATCCAGTTGACGTTGCCGCGCACCGTGTTGATCTCGCCATTGTGGCACAGGAACCGGTAGGGATGCGCCAGCCGCCAGGACGGGAAGGTGTTGGTCGAAAACCGCTGATGCACGAGTGCGAGCGCCGAGACCGTCAACGGGTCCTGCAGATCGCGGTAGAAGCGGCCGACCTGCGGCGCCAGCAGCAGCCCCTTGTAGACAACGGTGCGGGTCGAAAAGGACGGCATGTAGAGTTCGGACAGACCGGGCAACCCATGCATGGCGGCGAGGGCGACGACACTGTTCAGCGCCTGTTTGCGGATCGTCAGGATTTTTCGCTCGAACGCGTCCTGGTCGGCGAGCGCCGGATCGGCGGCGACGATCGCCTGGCGGATCGTTGGCATCGTCTCGACGACGCGGGCGCCGAGCCCGGCCGTATCGATCGGCACCTCGCGCCAGCCCACCAATTGCTGGCCTTCGGCGGCGATGAAATGCTCGACATGGCGGATTGCAAAGTCGCGCGCGGCGTCATCGCGCGGCAGAAAGCACATGGCGACAGCGTAACGTCCCGGCGGCGGCAGGCTCAGATTTCGACGCTGCGCCCAGTCGCGCAGCAGCGCGTCCGGCATCTGGATCAGGCAGCCCGCGCCATCGCCGACCAGCGGGTCGGCACCGACCGCGCCGCGATGGTCGAGATTGATCAGGATTTCCAAGCCGCGCGCGATGATGTCGTGCGATTTTCGTCCCCTGATATTGGCGACGAAACCCACACCGCACGCATCATGCTCGTTGCGCGGATCGTAAAGTCCTTGTCTTTCAGGCACGGCCATCACGGGTGCTCTTCACCTGAACTTGTTTCGCAAATTTCGGCGGCGCGGCCGCGGAACGGCGCGCAACTGCGATAATAGGCATGACCGGTCACGCGAATCGAGGCTAAATCTCGCCTTGATCAAGATCCACGACGACACGAAGCGGGCTCGGGTTCGGCGATCGGCGCCGCCCCACCCGCGACTTGGTGATGCGGCGGCGCCGCGGTCAGGCAGCCAGCTTTTGGCGCGAGGCCGCCTTGATCATCGCGGCACCCTTCTCGGCGATCATGATGGTCGGCGCGTTGGTGTTGGTCGAGCTGACCGCGGGCATCACCGAGGCGTCGATGACCCGCAGCGCGTCGAGCCCGTGCACGCACAGCTCGTCATCGACAACGGCCATCCCGTGATGGCCCATCATGCAGCTGCAGCTCGCGTGATAGACGGTCGAGCCATTCTGCCGCGCATAATCGAGCAATTCGTCATCGCTCGCGACTTGCGGCCCCGGCACCGTCTCGCGCCTGACATATTTCGCGATGGCCGGTGCAGCAAACAGCCGGCGCAGGAATTTGAGGCCGCCGATCATCGCGCGGCGGTCGGTGTCCTCGGCGAAGTAGCGCGGGTTGATCGCCGGCTGCTGGCGCGGATCGGGCGAGCGCACCAGCACATAGCCGCGCGACAATGGCCGCATCTGCCAGGCGCCGCCGGTAATGCCGGGCTTGTCGTCGAGCTTGCGGATCAGCCCCGGCTTGTAGCTCGCCGGCGCGAACACGCATTGCACATCGGGGGTCGCCGACTCCTCGAGCACCTTGACCGAGGCGGCGCATAGCGAGGCGCTGTAGGTCAGCATGCCGGTGCCGCTCGTCAGGTAGCGCCGCACCTCGTTGGCGAAAGAGAGACCGCGGCCGCGCTCGTTCAACGTCTCGATGCCCTCAACCTCGCACGAGATGCGGGTGACGTAATGGTCCTGGAAATTCTTGCCGACACCGGGCAGCTCGTGCTGTACCGCGATGCCCGCCTTGGCCAGCACCTCGGGGTCGCCGACGCCCGACAATTGCAAGAGATGCGGCGAGCCGACGGCCCCGGCGGCGAGGATCACCTCGCGCGCCGCGTCGGCGTGCTCGACGGTGCTGGCGCCGTTGCGCGAAAACTCGACCCCGACCGCACGCTTGCCGTCGAGCAATACGCGATGCACCAAGGCCCCGGTCACAATCTGCAGGTTGGGTCGTTTCGCCGCCGGCCGCAGATAGGTGCGCGCGGCACTGGCGCGGCGCCGCCCGCCGCGGGTCTGCTGGCACCAGCCGATGCTGTCGCCGGTGCCCGGCGGCAGGTTGTTGACATCGGGGCGGTATTCGAGACCCAGTTCGACCCCGGCATCGATGATCGCCTGGCATGCTGCCGGCCGCTCGCTCATCGGCGAGGTGGTCAGAAAGCCGCCGGTGCCGTGCGGCTCGCTCGCCTCACCCTGCCACCTCTCGGCCTTTTTGAAATAGGGCAGCACTTCGTCCCAGCCCCAGCCGCGATTGCCGAGCTGCGCCCAATAGTCGAAATCCTCCGGCTGGCCGCGGATATAGATGAGACCGTTGATCGAGGACGAGCCGCCGAGCACGCGGCCGCGTGGATAGGGAATGGCACGCCCGTTGGTGCCGGGATCGGCCTCGGCTTTGTAGCCCCAGGTCAGGGTCTTGTGGTCGAGCAATTTCATAAAGCCGACCGGGACGTGGATCAGCGGGTTCCAGTCGCGCCCGCCGGCCTCGATCAGCACCACCCGCGTCGCAGGATCCTCGGTCAGCCGGTTGGCCAGGACGCAGCCGGCCGAGCCGGCGCCGACAATCACATAATCTGCCTGCATGGTCCCCTCCCGCCGGCATGTCCGCCGGGCCTGTTGCCGGGCGCCGCGCCGGTTGCGCGCTTACCCTCCGCCGATGCCGGTGCAAGCCAGCATAGCCGATCGCGAGACCGGGTGGAAACCCTTGTCCGACAATGCGATGGCATCTGCCGTGCAGATGGATCAGTCGATGCCGGTTGCGGCACCGAGGGTGTCGCCGATCGCCCGGTGCAGCACCAGATCGGCCATCCCGTCAAGCCCGGTCGGCTCGCGGTTGACGATGACCAGCCGCGCTCCGTTCCGCTTGGCCAGTTCCGGAAATCCCGCGGCCGGATAGACGACAAGCGAGGAGCCGGCGACGATGAACAGATCAGCGGCGAGGGTCAGCTCCCGGGCGCGCCGCATCGCCGCCTCCGGCATCGCCTGGCCAAACGAGACCGTCGCGGTCTTGACCAAACCGCCGCACCCGGCGCAGGGCGGAACGTCGCCGTCGCGCTCGAAGGTGCGCCGCAGCGCCGCCAGCTCGTAGCGCTGTGCACAATCGAGGCAATGTGCATAGGTCGTGTTGCCGTGCAATTCGACGACCCGGTCCTCGCCGATCCCGGAGGCCTGGTGCAGCCCGTCGATATTCTGGGTGATGACCGCAGCGGCGGTGCCGCGCTCGACAAGGGCGGCGACGGCACGGTGGCCGCGGTTCGGCGCAGCCGCCCGGAAGGTATCCTCCATCGCAAAGCGGCGCCGCCAGGTTTCTCGCCGCGCCTCGGCGGAGGCGACAAAATCGGCGAAATCGATCGGCGCCATACGGGTCCAGATGCCACCTGGGCTGCGAAAATCGGGGATCCCCGATTCGGTGCTGATGCCCGCACCGGTGAAGACGATGGCGCGCCGCGCCAGATCGATGATCCGGGCGAGTTCGGCGAGGTCGCGATCGGCTGGCATGACGCCAGTTTCATCGATCGAGCGAGGCATGCCAAGCCTGCACCACACTTGGCCCGTAGATGGTGCATTGGCCGCGGGTCGTGGGCGAGACGGCGAGGTTTTTGGGCGGTGCGCAGCGTTTAGGATAGAATCTCGGGCCGAGAAGAACATGCATACCGCCTATCTCGCCGCCGACGGATATGCCGGTGAGCTGGCCACGGAGCTCGGCTCGACAGCACCGCCGCATGGCAGGCTGCTGATTGCTGCAGGACCACCGCGGCCGGCTGCCTGGGCCGCCAATGTGTGGCTTGATCCGCAACGCATCGCGATCACCTCGATCAGCGATGCGGCGGCAAAGCTGCGGGCGATCCAGCGCAACTGGGCGGTCTATGCGCCGGTGCTGCACCGCCGCGCCCTGTTGATTCAGCAGCAATTGCCAAAAGTGTCGGCGAAGCCGCTGGTGTTTGGCACACCGCCGCCTGCCGCACCGCTCGGCTCGTGGACCCTGCTCGACGCCGCTACGATGCTGGCGGCGGCGCGCTGCACCAGCCCGTTTCCGAACGGCGAAGCGCATTTGGTCGAGGATCACGACGTCCCGCCGAGCCGCGCCTATCTGAAGCTGTGGGAGGCGCTGACCCTGCTCCGGCGCCAACCGGCACCGGGCGAGCGATGCCTCGATCTCGGTTCGAGCCCGGGCGGCTGGAGCTGGGCATTGCAGCGCATGGGCGCGCGGGTGATCAGTGTCGACAAGGCGCCGCTGGCTCCGGCAGTCGCCACCCTGCCCGGTATCGAGCACCGTTTCGACAGCGCCTTCGCGCTCGATCCGCTGGCGATCGGGCCGGTCGATTGGCTGTTTTGCGACATCGCCTGCTATCCGGCCCGGCTCCTCGGGCTGGTCGAGCGCTGGCTCGCCGCCGGGACCTGCCAAAACTTTGTGTGCACGCTCAAGTTCCAGGGCGAGACCGACCATGCGGTCGCCCGCCGCTTTGCGGCCATCCCGGGCTCGCAGCTGCGCCACCTCCATCACAACAAGCACGAGCTGACCTGGAGCAAGCTCGATTGATCCGCCATGTAGCGGGTTTCGGGGTTCGCCGTCGTTGCGGGAAGCGCCGCGACGAAGCAAGTTGCGCGCAATGGCCGCGGCGCTTGCCTCGTGGCAATACAGCGCGTTTTCGGTTTTGGGAGCATGTCATGGAGCTGGGTTTGCGCGGACGCAAGGCGCTGGTCACCGGCGCCTCGAAGGGGATCGGGCGGGCCTGCGCCGAAATGCTCGCCGAGGAAGGCTGCGACGTGACCCTGGTCGCGCGCACCGCGGCCGATCTCGAAACCGCTCGTGCCGCGATCGTGGCACAGCACAATGTCGCGGTGCGGGTGCTGGCGCTCGACCTGGCGCAGAGCGCCAATATCGACCGGCTCGCCGCCGAATGCGCCGATACCGAGATCCTGGTCAACAATGCCGGGGCCATTCCCGGCGGCAGTCTCGACGCGATCGACGAGGCGCGCTGGCGCGCCGCCTGGGATCTGAAAGTGTTCGGCTACATCGCCATGACCCGGCGCTTCTACGCACTGATGCGCGAGCGGCGGCGGGGGGTGATCGTCAATATCATTGGCGCCGCCGGTGAGAACCCCGATTCGGCCTATGTCGCCGGCTCCTCGGGCAACGCCTCGCTGATGGCGTTCACCCGCGCGATCGGCGGCACCGCGCCGCGCGATGGGCTGCGCGTCGTCGGCATCAATCCGGGACCGGTCATGACCGAACGGCTGGTGAGCCTGATGCGCACCCGCGCGCAGGACCAGTTTGGTAACGCCGAACGCTGGACCGAGCTGATGCAGCCGCTGGCCTTCGGCCGCGCCGCCAAGCCCGAGGAGATCGCGGCGATGGTCGCGTTCCTGGCGTCGGACCGCTCTGCCTATACGACCGGCGCGATCATCACGATCGATGGCGGCGGTTCGAGCCGGCGATCGGCGCTATAGCCGGCGATCGGCGCTCCATTTGGATGTGGCGCATCGTTCACGGCGCCGACCGGTCGCGCGCCGGGTATAGCCAATCGCCGAGGAAGCGGGCAAAATCCGCGCGGCGGGGATTTTCCCGCGAATTAGGGATCAGCGGAATGCTCAAAAAAGTTTGTATGGCGCTCGGCGCGATCGGCCTCGCGGCCGGCCTCTCGGCGAATGGTACGCCGGCGCAGGCGCAGTCCGGCGTGCGGATCGGGACGCTGAGCTGCAACGTCGCCGCCGGCTGGGGCTTCATTTTCGGTTCGTCAAAGTCGTTGCATTGCACCTTTTCCGGCGCCGGCCACCGCGTTGACCATTACGCCGGCAGCATCAACAAGTTTGGCGTCGATATCGGCTACACCCAGGGCGGCGTGCTGGTCTGGGCGGTGTTGGCGCCGACCGTCAATGTCGCACCGGGTGCGCTCGCCGGTAATTATGTCGGTGCCACCGGCAGCGCCACGGTCGGGGTCGGGGCCGGCGCCAATGTGCTGATCGGCGGCTCGAACCGCACGATTTCGCTGCAGCCGGTCAGCATCGAGGGCAATACCGGTCTGAACGTCGCCGCTGGCATCGGCGCGATCAGCTTGCGCTACGTGCGCTGAACGGCGGGCGCGGCACCGCATACCGGGCGGCATCTGACGCCGGATGCGTCGAGCGACCGGCTGGCCCGGTCGGCGCGAGGGTTGCGCAGCAGGATTCGCGCGCTCGCGCCGATCGTTTCCGAGCTGATCGTTTCCACGGGCGGTCTCACAGCATCTGGCCGCCATCGACGGCGATGTTTTGTCCGGTGACCCAGCCGGCAAGCGGCGAGCACAGGAACAGCACCACCCGGGCGACCTCTTCCGGCCGGCCGAGCCGCCCGAACGGGATGCTGCGCAGGATCGCGCCGTAGAGGCGGGGGTTGGCTTCCTTGGCGCGTTCCCAGGTGCCACCCGGAAATTCGATCGAGCCCGGTGCGACGCAATTGACGCGGATGCCGCGGCCGGCCAGCTGGGCGGCGCATGTCTGGGTGTATTCGAGGATTGCCGCCTTGACGGCACCGTAGGGCGGGGTGCGCGCCGAGCCGCGAAACCCGGAAATCGACGAGATGTTGACGATCGCACCCGCAGTCGAGCGTTCGAGCCATGGCTGGGCCGCCCGAATCGCCCGGACCGTGGCCAACAGATCGACCGCGATGCTGCGCTCCCACCCGGCCTCGTCATCGCTGGTGCCAAAGCCCGAGGCGTTGTTGACGAGAATGTCGATGCCGCCCAGCGCCGCGGCGGCCTCGGCGATATAATGGGCGACCGCCGCGGCATCGGCGAGGTCGCAGCGGGCGGCATGCGCCTCATGCCCCAGCCGCGCGATCTCGGCGCGGGTCTCGGCCAGCGCCTCGGCGCCGCGGGCGCAGATCGACACTGCGGCCCCGGCTTCGGCCAAACCGAGCGCGATCGCCCGGCCGATCCCCCGGCTGCCGCCGGTCACCACCGCTCGCCTCCCGGCCAGATCGATCTTCATGGGTCCTCCGCGTGTCGTCCGCACATTGTCGCCGCCTTGTCCCGCGCTGTCGAGCAGCGCAGGCCCACCGTCACTGGCGGGGCTCGCCCGCGGGGTCGTCGCTGCGACGCACCGGCTCTGAATAGTAATGGGTGAGCGTGACTTTGATGCACACCGCCACCGGCACGGCGATCAATAAGCCGACGACGCCGAACAGGATCGCGCCGCAGACAAACGAGATGATGACTACGACCGGATGGATCCGCGCCGCCTCGCCGAGCACCACCGGACCGACGATGTTGTCGATCGACAGCCGCAGCGCGATCGCAAAGCCGAACAGCAACGCCGCGGCGACGATCCCGCTCTGCTGGATCGCGATGATGCCGACCAGGGTGGCCGAAGCCACCGGGCCGATGACCGGAACCAGTTCGAGCAGGCCGACCGTGATCGCCAGCAGCTGGGGCTGCGGCAGGTGGAACAGCGGACCGAACCCGATCCAGGCGACCGTCGTGGTGTAGGTGACGACGATCGCCAGCCCGATCAGATAGCGGCGCAGGATTGGCAGGATCTTGGGCAGCAGGTCCTCGACCGAGCGGCGATGCTCGGGGGGCAGGAGCCAAATTGTGCCGGCAGCGAGCCGCGGCGCCGAAATCATGAAATAGGGCATCAGCACCAGGGTCAGGAACGTGCCGAAGATCAGCGAGGTGGCCAAGCCCGCGACATGCTCGGCCGCGGTCAGCCCGACGAACCCCTGCACCGCCCCGCCGAGCGCCTGAACCAGCGCAGCGGGGGTGTAGACCTGGCCCAACAGCATGATGCCGCTGCCGCCGATCAGCTCGGCGAGGAAATGGCGCAGGATCTGGGGCGCGGCGCCGAGCACGTGCATGACGCTGCCGGCGACCGCCGGGCCGAGCCAGTAGCCGGTCCCGCCCAGCAGCGCCAGGACCAGCAGATAGAGTGTCGCCGCCACCGGCCAGCGCGGGATCGCCAGCGCCCGCTGCAGCCGCCGGATCAGCGGGTCGAGGACAAAGGCGACCGCCACAGCGAAGATGAAGGGCAGCAGCGCGATGCGGATTTCGTAGAGCAGCACCGCGAGGACTGCCAGCACCGCGGCGATCGCCCAGCCGCCGACGCGCGAACGGCGCGGGCCGGCCCCCGCACCATCGAGCCCCGGACCCCGGGCGACATCGCTGCCGCCGCAGCCACCATCTTCCCGGCCGGGCGCGCCATCTTCGCCGTCACGGCCGGCGTCACGCTCACGGCCGGCGTTGCGGTCACGGACCTCGCGCCGAGTGCTTCCGGTGGAAATCGTATTTGCGCCCTTTCCAGGTCACGCCGCCACCGCGCCGCAACAGAAAGCTGTGGCAGGCGAGCGCCGCGACCGCAGCATAGCCGCACGGCATCAACAACCCGAAAATCGCGGGAATGCGAAAGTGGCGGGCGGTGGCGATCTGCACCGCGATGACGATTGCCGAGCCGGTGACAACCAGTCCGAGCCCCGCCGCCTCGGTCGGCGACGGATGCGGCAGGATCGCCGCTGCGGTTGCCACCGGCAGCACCAGCGCCGCCCAGCCGGCGAGCAGGCCGGTGGCCGCTGCAGCCAGCGTGGCCCGGCTGCTGCCGAGGATGTCGATGGCGTTTTTTGTCAGCCCTTCCCAGAGCGAGTTCAGGTCCCGGTACATCCGGGTCGTGGCCAGATGCTCCGCGGCCAGCACGCAAAAGCGGTACCCGGCGCGCTCGGCCCGCAGTGCGAGCGCCCGATCCTCGCAAATCTCCAACGCGACGGCGGCGTGGCCGCCGATCGCGAAATACACGTCGCGCCGGATCAGGATGAACTGGCCATTGGCGCCGGCGGCCTGCGACCCCCGGTCCTCGACCGTGCCAAGATCCTTGGCGCAGGCAATGACCAGCAGGCCGGCCGGGATCACCAGGCGCTCCCAGAAGCTGCCGAGCCGCTGGAACGGGTGCAGCGACAGCATGTCGATCTGCTGCCGCTCGGCGGTGGCGACCGCGGCGGCGACGAGCTGCGGCATGATCGTGACATCGGCATCGATAAAGCACAGCCACGGGTTGTCGGCCAATACCGCGCCGCTCCAGCAGGCATGCGGCTTGCCGATCCACCCGTCGGGCAGCGAGCCGGCGGCGACCAGCTCGACCGAACCACCGCCGGCAATCTGCCGCTCGACCGCGGCTGCGGTCCCGTCCTCCGACCCGTCGTCGACGACGATGATCGAAGAGCCGGGGGCGAGCCCGGCCTGCCGGGACAAGCCATCGAGACAGCTGCCGATGTTGGCGATCTCGTTGCGTGCCGGCACGATGATCGAGACTGCCGGCGGCCGCGCGTGCGACGCCGCGATGAGGGTGGTCGCCCGATGGGCACGAAACTGCCGCAGCGCCCGCGATAGAAGGTAGAGAACGAGCCCGGCCCACAGGATGCCGCAGCCGAGGGCCAGCATCAGGTGCCGCAAGACTGGGCCGCGCGGCCAGCGCAGCGGGGCCGGCGCGGGAGGTAGTCGCGCACCAGGCAGGTGCGCGAAATCCACAATTCGCGGTGATCGCGCAGGAACGGGAGGCGCGGCAAGGCTGCCGGGTTGAAGGCCCGCGTCAGGCCCCACAGCAGGAAGTCGTCGCCAAAATCATGGGCGCGGCGCAGCAGCGAGCGATCCGCCGCGACCTCCTCGAACCCGTAGCGCCGAATGACGCGGGGCAGCCGCGAGTTGCGCCGGCCGGTCAGGGCGGCTTCGGCGCGAAACGCGCGCACCTCGTGCCAGCCGTCTTCGCTCTCGACATAATGCGCCAATGCCGTCAGCGAGTTCGTAACCTGTTCGCGCATCGCGCGGGCCCAGCCGAAGCTCGGCCCATCCTCGCTGTAGCGCGGCAAGTGCTCGTTCCAGAAATGCAGCGTGCCGACCGTTTCTCCGGCGTCGATCCGCGTGCCGTCGGCCAGCGCCAGCGCGGCGCGCGTCCTTCCGAGCCCGATGCGGAACAGGCAGGAGGGATCGTCGGTAAACTCATGGACGCCGTAGCAGGCTCGCAGGATCGCATCGCACCAGCTGACCGACCCGGCCCACAGCTCATCCGGCCAGGTCGCAGTCCCGCCGGCCAGCGTGTCGGCAATCGACACGCCTTCGGATGGGCTGCTCTCCCAGGTCATAGTTTACCGCGCCGGCGTGCGGTACCATCGATCAGGTGAGACCCGTCCAAGGGGCAATGACCGCTCGCCGCCGGGCCAAATCGACTGTGGTTTGGCGAGGCGATGATTTCTTGGCGTCACGGCAAATTTCAAGAAATCCTTGATAATGTCGTCATTTGTATTTGGTGAATCGATGATCGATCGCGATGTGCCTCGGTCCTGCAATGGTCTCGACCGCATGGAATGACCTCCAACAGGCTGGATCGCATGCGCTTAACGCGAATTTTAGCACTGTGATCCCATAAAGAACGCAAAAACATCGGGGATCGGTGGCACCGCCGCGGGCGGCGCAGATCCGCCCGCAAATGCCGAGCGGGGGCCGATTCGGCCGCGTGCGCCAGCCAGAGGAGGGACGCTAAAACGCTCGCTCGGACCGCGCCGGCCGAGACTGCTGCGGGCTCAGATCTCGACCTCTGCGCCGATCTCGATGACCTGCTCCGACGGGATGCGGAAAAACTCGGTCGGTCTTGTGGCGATCCGGGTCAGCGCGACATAGAGCCGTGCGCGCCACCGGGCCATGCCGGGTCGCCCGGTGGTTTTGACCCCGGTGGCCCTGACCCCGGTGGCCCTGACCCCGGTGGCCTTAACATTGGCGCGGCCAACAAAGAACGAGATGCGATCGAGCTCGAGATCGAGCCCCGGGATGTCCGCCCGATCCAGTTCGCGCGGCAGGTTCGGGGTCTGGGCGAAGCCGAAGCTGGCGTCGATCTGCCAAAAGCCGCGGCCGAGCGCGCGCGCCGCGATGCGCTGCGCACCCGGCACCCGCGGGACGTTGACGGTCGTCACCCGGGCCAGCAGCACCCTTTTGTGCAACACCCTGTTGTGCTTGAGGTTCTGCATCAGCTGCGGCGGCACATATTCGGGGCGTGTGGTCAGAAATATCGCCGTGCCCGAGACCCGCGCCTCGGTTGCGGTCTCGCAGGTGGAGAGAAAATCGGCGAGCGGCACCATGTCACGCGCCAGCCGCTCCAGCACCAGGCGCCGGCCGGTGCGCCAGGTCGTCATGATCGTGAACAGGACGATCCCGATCACCAGCGGGAACCATGCGCCGCTCGGGATCTTCAGCGAGTTGGCGCCGAACAGCGCCAGATCGATGATCATGATCGGTGTCAGCACGAGACCGATGGTCCACCGCCGCCAGCGCCAGACGCTGCGCATCACGGCACCGACCAGCAGCGTCGTCAGCGCCATCGTGCCGGTGACGGCAAAGCCATAGGCAGCGGCGAGCGCACTCGAGCTGCGGAAGCCGACGACCAGCGCCAGCACCGCCACCAGCAGCACCCAGTTGAGCTCCGGGATATAGATCTGGCCGCGCGCCCGGGTCGAGGTCTGGTAGATATCGAGTTGCGGCAAGAGGCCGAGCTGGATCGCCTGGCGCGACAGCGAGAACGACCCGGAAATGACCGCCTGCGAAGCGATCACGGTCGCCGCGGTGGCGAGCAGCACCAGCGGCATCAGCCCCCAGCCCGGCACCAGGTGGAAGAACGGGTTGTCGATCGCCGCCTTGTCGCCGAGGATCAGCGCACCCTGCCCGAAATAATTCAGCACCAGCGCCGGCAGGACGAGCCCGAACCAGGTGAGCCGGATCGGCAACCGGCCGAAATGGCCCATATCGGCATAGAGCGCCTCGCCGCCGGTGATCGCCAGCGAGACCGCGCCGAGCACAACAAAGCCTTGCAGCGGCGCGGCGATGAAGACACCCATCGCATGCGTCGGAACGAGCGCTGCGAGGACACCCGGCATGCGGACGATCCGCACCAGGCCGTCGATCCCGATCACCGCGAACCAGACCAGCATGACCGGGCCGAACAGGTGTCCAACCTTTTCGGTGCCGCGCCGCTGGATCAGGAACAGCAGCGCCAGCACGACGATCGTGACCGGCACGACATACCGGCTCATCACCGGTGTGCCGACCTCGATCCCCTCGATCGCGCTCAACACCGAGATCGCCGGGGTGATCATGCTGTCGCCGTAAAACAGACCGGCCCCGGCGACGCCCAGGAGGACGAGGATGGTGCGCCCCCGCGGGCTTTTCGCCGCCTCCTGGGCCAGCGCCAATAGGGCCAGGATGCCGCCTTCGCCCTCATTGTCGGCGCGCATGATCAACAGCACGTATTTGACTGCGACCACCAGGATCAGCGCCCAGACGATCAGCGACAGGACGCCGAGCACATTCGCCGGCGACAGGGGGAGACCGAATCGCGGGTTGAAGCACTCGCGAAACGTGTAGACCGGGCTGGTGCCGATATCCCCGAACACGATGCCGAGTGCGGCCAGCGACAGTCCGGCGAGCGGCTGCGGTTGCGGTTGCGCCGCGTCCTGATCATCCTCCGGTGCGGCGTGACCGGCCGGGATGATCTCGGTCTGCGGCGTGGTGCTGCTGCTCGGGTCGGTCCTGGGGTCGGTCCTGGGGTCGGTCATCGCAAGCTCCTGCCGAGACAAACTCCTGCCGGGGCCCGGCGAGCGATCATTGGCTATCGTCGCACGGCTTCGCGACCGGTTGTGCCGGGTCCGCACCGGTGGACGCAAGCCCCCCGATCGCGCGCCGCCTCTTGCGTGCCGCCTCTTGCATGCCGGTGCGATGCCGGCCACGATGCCGCTCTGGCGCGAACACGCCGCCGTGCCGCGCTGCGGCCGAGAGGAGCCTGCCCATGGAATTCGGCATGTTTCACCAGTTTCCGTCATTGCCGGGCCGGCCCGATGCCGACACCTTTGCCGAGGCGTTTGCACAGATCGACGCCGCCGAAGAGCTGGGCCTCGATGTGATGTGGCTGGCCGAGCTGCATTTCGATCCGCAGCGCTCGGTGCTGTCCGCGCCGCTCAGCATCGCCAGTGCCGTCGCCGCGCGCACCAGCCGGATCAAGATCGGCATCGCGGTCCAGGTTCTGCCGTTGTGCCATCCGCTGCGGCTTGCCGAGGAGGCGGCGACGGTCGATCAGATCAGCCGCGGCCGGCTGATCTTTGGCGTCGGCCGCAGCGGCCTGCCGCGCACCTACGAGGATTACGGCGTGTCCTATGCCGAAAGCCGTGACCGGTTCACCGAGGTGCTCGACATCGTCGAGCAGGCTTGGTCGCGGCCGATGGTCGATTACGCGGGCCGGTATTACAGCTTTCGCAACATCGCCGTGACGCCAAAACCGTTTCAGCAGCCATTGCCGCAGATCCGCATCGCCGCGGCCAGCCCCGACACCTATCCCACCGTCGGCGCGCGCGGGCTGCCGATCTTCCTCAATGCCCGCCACGGTTCGTTTGCGGAATTCGCCCCGGCCATTCGTGACTACCGCGAGGCGTACCGGGCGGCCGGCCATCCGGGCCGCGGCCGGGTCTATCTGCGTGTCCCGACCTATCTCGCCGCCACCGCCGGCCGGGCGCGGGAGGAGCCGCGTGACAGCCTGATGCACTTCTACCGCGAGCAGACCGAGCGGCTCAGGGATTCGATGTCCCGCGGCGGCACGCGCGCGATCGAAGGCCGGGCCGAGCGCCTCGAGCGTCTCGAAAAACTGACCTATGACGAGGCGCTCGAGGGCCAGGTGCTGATCGGCACGCCGCAATTGGTGACCGAGCGCCTGCGCCAGTTGCAGGACGAGCTCGGTATCGACGGCATCCTGGCCGAGTTGAATTGCGGCGGCCTGATCCCGCACGCCCGGGTCACCACCGCGCTGCGCCTCCTGTGCGAAGAGGTGATGCCGCAATTTCATTGAGGCGACGATCGCCCCGGCCCAGCCAGCGAGGAATCGCCCAGCGAGGAACAGCCCAGCGAGGAACAGCCATGTCGACCGATACCGTCAAGGCTCCGACCCGGGAACAGCTGCGTGCGGTGGCGGCGGAACTCGGCTTCACGTTTTCCGATGACGAGCTGGCGGCGCATCATGCGGCGCTGCTGCCGGGGATCGGCGCCTACAACGAACTCGATCGCATGACCGACGAGTTGCCACCGGTCACCTATCCGCGCCGACCGGGGCGGCGCCCGCCGCCGGAGGAGAACCGGCACGGTGCCTGGTATGTCAAGACCGAGATTGCCGGTGCCGCCTCCGGCAAGCTCGCCGGCAAAAGAGTGGCGCTCAAGGACAATATCTGTCTCGCCGGCGTGCCGATGATGAACGGCGCCTCGACGCTCGAAGGTTACGTGCCGGACGTCGACGCCACGGTGGCGACGCGCATTCTCGACGCCGGCGGTACGATCGTCGGCAAGACCGTGTGCGAATATTTCTGCTTCTCAGGCGGCAGCCATACGAGCGCCAGCGGTCCGGTGCACAACCCGCATCGCCGCGGCTATTCGGCCGGCGGTTCGTCCTCCGGCAGCGCCGCGGTGGTCGCTGCGGGCGAAGTGCCGATGGCGCTGGGCGGCGACCAGGGCGGGTCGATCCGCATGCCCGCCGCACTTTGCGGGATCTACGGGATGAAACCGACCTATGGCCTCGTCCCCTATAGCGGGATCATGCCGATCGAGCTGACCCTCGACCATACCGGCCCGCTGACCGCGACGGTCGAGGATAATGCGCTGCTGCTCGAAGTGCTGGCCGGGCCGGACGGGCTCGACCCGCGGCAATCGGCCGGTGCGGTCGCCAAGCCCTATCGCGAGGCGCTCGGCCGGGGTGCGGGCGGGCTCGCGATCGGAATCGTCGAGGAGGGGTTTGGCCATCCCCGGGCAATGCCCGGGGTCGATGCGATCGTGCGCGAGGCGGCGCAGCGCTTCACCGCGCTTGGAGCTGCGGTCGAGACCGTGTCGATCCCGATGCACCGCCAGGGAGCGGCGATCTGGCTTGCCGTCGCGGCCGAGGGAGCGACGGTGCAGATGATGCACGGCAACGGCTTCGGCTTTAACTGGCAGGGGCTCTATGTGACCTCGCTGCTCGACCGCCATGCCGGCTGGCGCAGCCGCGCCGACGAATTATCGGACAGCCTGAAGAACACGATGCTGCTCGGCCATTACATGGTCAGCCGCCATCGCGGCCATTACTATGCCAAGGCGCAGAACCTGGTGCGGCGACTGCGCCAGGCTTACGACGCGGCGCTGTCGCGCTATGATCTCTTGCTGATGCCGACCGTGCCGGGGGTCGCGACGCCGCTGCCCGAACCGGGCGCCTCGGTCGAAATAATCCTCGACAGCGCCTTTTGCGTTTTGGCCAACACCGCGCAGTTCGACTGCACCCATCATCCGGCGATGAGCCTGCCTTGCGGCATGATCGACGGGCTTCCGGTCGGCATGATGCTGGTTGCCAAAGCCTTCGACGAGGAAATGATCTACCGCGCCGCCGCGGCGTTCGAGCGCGCCGTGGACTGGCGGACGCTCACCGCTTGACCGGCGCCGCAAGCGGCCGAGCCGGGCAGGCCGGGGCGGTACGGCTGCCGGAGGATTGCATCTTTTGCCGGATCGTGGCCGGTACCGCCCCGTGCGAGGTGGTGTATCAGGATGCGTCGACCTTGGCCTTTATGGATATCAACCCGGCCAATGAGGGCCATTGCCTCGTTATCCCGAAAGAGCATTTCGGCGACATCTTCGCGATGCCGCCCGCAGCTTTTGCCGCGGTGGCGGTGGCGGTCGTCATGGTTGCGCGTGCGGTCAACGAGGTGCTGCGGCCGGGTGGTCTCAGTGTGGTTCAGGCCAATGGCGCGCTCGCCGGGCAGACCGTGCCGCATGTCCACGTCCATATCCTGCCGCGGCGTGCCGCTGACAATTTGCTGATCAACTGGGACCGGGGCCAAGCCGGAGGGCGAGACACCGATCCGGCGCGGATCGCGGCGATCGCCGCCCGCCTGCGCGAGCGACTGAGGCAGTGCGGACCCGCCGGCGTAGCATCTTTATCCGGCGCAGCACCTTTATAAGGACGGGTCTCGGATGGGCCGGGCGCCAAACCCGGGCCGATAAACCGAGGCGGGCTGCCCCGCCCCAATCTTGCCGAACCGGTTTGGCGTTCACATCTATGGCGGGCCTTGATAGCCGTCACGGGCCGGACCCTCGGCGGTGACGGGAAGCAAAGGTTCCCGATGAGCGAAGCAGAAAATCTGTTTATGGCACTGCGGCAGTCGGCCGACCCCGCCGCTGTCGCCGCGATCGAAGGTCTGGTCCGCGATGCGCCGGACCGGCGTCTTTGCCGTGTCAATGTGCTCGATTTTGCCGCAAGGACCGGGATCGATCCGGAGCAGGCGATCGCCGCCTTTCTGCATGCCGCGCGGCTCGGCCTCTTTGAATTGTCGTGGAATGTGCTGTGCCCGAGTTGCGGCGGGGTGCTCGAAGAGAACGCCACGCTGCGCAACCTCAACCGGGAGCAGTATCACTGCGCCTGGTGCGCGGCGGATTACGCCCCGACCCTGGATGAAGTTGTCGAGGTGACGTTCACGGTCAACCGCCGGGTCCGCCGGATCGCCGCGCATGATCCCGACGAGCTGCCCTTTACCGAGTATTTCCGGCAAATCTTCTGGGGGTCCGGGATCGACCTGCCGGACGATCTCGACGCGCTGATCGAGGAGATCACGCTCGATGCGATCGAGCTGCCGTCCGGCGGCAAGGCGCTGTTGTCGCTGCAATTGCCGGCCGAGTTTGTGATCATCCTCGAACCGGTCACGCATACGAGCCAGTTTCTCGAGGTCAAAGGCGAGCCGACACGTGAGCGGCAGAACCTGACGCTGGCCTTTGACAAGCTGCGCGCGCCGGTCGAACGCATCGAGCTGCGTCCGGGGCCGTTGCGCCTGTCACTCGAGAACCGCACCGAGGGCCGCGTCCTGCCGGGATTATGGATCGCCAATGAAAAGCTCGAAGAGCTGCTGCGCCGCCGCCGCCCGTTTCTGACCGCAAAGCGGCTCTTAACCAACCAGGTGTTTCGCGACATCTACGGCACCAACACGATCGACGCCGACCAGCGGCTCAAGATTACCAGCCTGACCTTTCTGTTCACCGACCTCAAAGGTTCGACCGAGCTCTACGAACGGGTCGGCGATCTGCTCGCGTTCGACCTGGTGCGGGCGCATTTCCAGCTGCTCAACGAAATCGTCGCTGCCGAGGCGGGGGCCGTGGTCAAGACCATCGGCGACGCGGTGATGGCAACGTTCCCGACCCCCGATCGGGCGGTCGCCGCGGCCTTGCGCATGCGCGAGGCGATGCGCCGGCTCGGCAACGGGCATGGCGGACCCGCCGTCGAGGATCTGCTCCTCAAGATCGGCATCCATGAAGGACCGTGCCTGGCGGTGGTGCTGAACGACCGGCAGGACTATTTCGGGCAGACCGTCAACATCGCGGCCCGCGTCCAGGCGCTGGCCGATTCGCGCTCGATCCTCGCGACCGGGTCGGTGGTCACCCATCCGCAGGCCTCGATCCTGCTCAAACAGAGTGGGCTCGAACCGATGGCGCAGTCGCGGGCGTTGCGCGGCATCGCCGATGCGGTGCCGGTATACGAGATCCCGTGAGCGGTGCTGCTCGCCGCGGCGGCCGGTCGAGGAACGCAGCGGCGGTGACGGTGCGCCGTGGCAATGATCGGCATGGCTCGGGGCCGCCCGGCCGCGACGTGTTCCGGCGCCAGGTGATGCCCGCGGCCCGATCGGCTATGATGGCAGGATGATGACGATGCCGATCCCGTTGGTGCTGGTCGCGATGCTGGCGCTGGGGCCGCTCGACACCGGGCAGCAGGCACGGCTCGCCGCCTGGCTCGAATGGGGGGTGGCGTATCGCGACTGCTACGCGCCGGCACCGTTCAGCCTGCGGATCGACGAGGGATTTACCGCCCGCTGCATCGAAACGACGCTGCGCGGCGGGGAAGCCGCGGGTCCGCCCGAAGAGCGCGCCGCGACCGAGGCATTGATTGCGGCAACGCCGCGGCTGGTGGCATTGCTGAACGCGCCGGCCGCTCGCCCCGGCCGAGCGCCTGCTGCCGGCGTCGATCCGCCGCCTCCGGCACCGCCTGGCATCACCGGCGGCAGTACGGGCCGCAGCCGCTGACAGGGCGCTGAGCCAGCCATCCCACGACGCGAGCCGATCGGGCAAGCAGTCGATCGCCGTGGCCTTTTATGGCGGGGCGGCTCCTTATCGCGAGGCGGCTCAGGGGGGAATGCCGGTGCGGCGAACCGGTTTGCGACAATCCCGCTGATTCGGCAGCCGGATCGGCGACCCGACCCGGTCTGTTGCACGGAAATCCCGTTTCTTCAATCTGCACGAGATGTTGTTGAAACTCGTCGCCCGGTAAAATTGTCGAAATCCGGCGATCGACGTCGGTTCGTCCCTCCTGAAACACAAGACAAGCACTGTCGCGACACGAAAACAGAATTTGTTTGCTCTTGATGCGGCTTGCCCTATGACAATAGCGGCAAGGTCAGCAGCGGGAGCGAGATGTCGATGGATCAGGAAACCACGCAAAGAGTGAGCGGGCTCGGCCCGGTGGCGAAGATTATAACGAGCTATGTCGGCAATCATACGCTGGCACCGGATCAACTCTCGGCGTTGATCAGCCTAGTCGATCAGACCATTCGCCATCTCGGAACTGCACCAGAACCGCAGGTACCACGCACTCCGGCGGTCCCGATCAAGCGCTCGGTGCAACAGAATTTTGTGGTTTGTCTCGAATGTGGGTTTCGTGGCAAGACTTTGCGGCGACACCTCGGGACCAGGCACGGTTTGCAGATTGCCGAATACTTGCGGCGCTGGCAGCTGTCCAGTGATCACCCATTGACGGCCCCGGCCTATTCCGAGCAGCGCTCAGCGATGGCGCGGCAGCTCGGTCTCGGCCGCAAGCGCGGCCGCATGCGGACCAGGACCCGACGCCCCCCAAAGGCATAACCCCCAAGGCGTGACCCCCCAAGGCGTGACTCCCAGGGCGGAACCGGCGCCGCACACTGCTCTCGCTGGCGAACACCACTGCGGCGTGCGGCGGGTGCCGGCGATCGAGGACAAGACAAATGGTCGCAGCCGGTCGGCGCAACCTGATCACCGACGTCCCGGGCATCCTTGTCGGCCAGGCCGAGGATCGTGACGGGATCAGCGGCACCACCGTCATCCTGGCCGAAGCGCCGGCGCGTGCGGCGGTCGATGTCCGCGGCGGGGCGCCCGGCACGCGCGAAACCGAGCTGCTCGGCGCCGATGCGCTGGTCGACCGGATCGATGCGGTGGTCCTGTCCGGCGGCTCCGCCTTTGGTCTCGATGCCGCGGCCGGGGTCATGGAGTGGCTGGCCGCCGCCGGACGCGGTTTCGTTGTCGGCGCGCGCTATGCAACGATCCGGGTGCCGATCGTGCCAGCCGCGATCCTGTTCGATCTCGGCTTTCCCGGCCGCCAGCCATGGAGCGGCGAGCCGCCCTATCGCCAGCTTGGCCATCGAGCCGTGGCGAGCGCGGGCAAGGAATTTGCCCAGGGCAACGCCGGCGCCGGGCTCGGCGCCAGGGCAGGGCAGCTGAAAGGCGGCATCGGCAGCGCGTCCGCGGTCGTGCATGACGGCGCCACGTTCGGCGCGATCGTCGCGGTCAACAGCTGGGGCTCGGCGGTACGGCCCGATTGCGGGCGCTTCTGGACCGCCGAACTGGCCCGTCCCGGCGAGGTCGATGCGCAGCCCGTGCCGCCCGGCATTGCCCTCGACCCGGACGACTTTTCCGGCTGTAAGACCGCGTTGCCCGGTGCCGATAGTACAATCGCCAACACGACGATCGCGGTCGTCGCGACCGACGCTGCGCTCGACAAGGGCGGCTGCCGCCGGCTGGCGATCATGGCCCAGGACGGGCTCGCCCGCGCGATCCGTCCGATCCACACACCATTCGACGGCGACACCGTCTTTGCGCTCGCAACCGGAACCGGTGCGCCGGCGGGGGCGGCCGATCTGCTGCGCTACGGAAATGCCGCTGCCGATTGCCTGGCAAGGGCGGTGATGCGGGCGCTGACCCGGGCCGAGCCGCTGTCCGGGGTGCCAAACTGGCGGCAGCGCTGGGGCATGGCGCCGCCGCACGGCGCTGCTTGACAGTGGCGGGCGTCTCCAACCATATGGCGCCGCGACAACGATAACTCGAATGGGTGAGGGAGGCCTGAATGTTGCGCCGTCATATTCTGGCGCTGGGCTGCGCAAGCATGATGCTGGCGCCGATGGCGGCGCGGGCTGCGTCCCCGATCAAGATCGGCTTTCCGATCCCGCTCTCCGGGCCGACCGCGGTCTATGGCGAGCCGGTGCTCAAAGGGGCGCAGATGGCGGTCGCCGAGATCAACGCCAAGGGCGGTGTGCTG
The DNA here is from genome assembly GCA_035503615.1 of Allostellaceae bacterium. Lineage (GTDB taxonomy): Bacteria > Pseudomonadota > Alphaproteobacteria > ATCC43930 > CGMCC-115725 > AP-15. Next base: position 47,123 of record DATJTI010000034.1, read on the forward strand.
GGGCGCCAGCTCGAGCTCTTGCCGCGTGACAGCAAGGCCAATGCCGACGAGGCGGTACGCCTGTCGCGCGAACTGATCATCAAGGATGGCGTGGATTTTCTGGTCGGCACGCTGACCTCGGCCGAGGCGCCGGCAGTATCGACCGTGGCCAAGGAAAACAAGATCGTCTTTGTCGCCCCGACTTCGAAGAGCACGATCCTGACCGATCCCGAGCACATCAATCCCTATATTTTCCGGGTCTCGTCGAATACCGATGTCGAGGGGTTGGCCGGCGCGACCTTGATGGCGCGGTGGAAGAACGTCAAAACCGTGGCGACGATCGCCCCCGATTACGCCTATGGCCGCGACTCGATCGCCGCCTTTATCAAGAGCCTCAAAAAGCTGCGTCCCGATATCAAGATCGTCGACGAGCAGTGGCCAAAGCTCGGGCAGCCCGACTTCACCCCGTTCATCACCGCGCAAATGAGCAAGAAGCCGGATGCGATCTACTGCTCGCTGTTCGCCGGCGACTTCGCCACCTTTGCCAAGGAGGCCGAGCCGCTCGGCTATTTCAAGGCGGTCGACAACCGGGTGATCGACGGCGCCGAAGTCGGCACCACCGACGAAGCGCAGGCACTGGGCGCCGACTATCCGTTCGGCATCATCTCCGACAGCTACGACCCGGTGATCTGGGGCGGCCCCAACGAGCCGGCGGCGCACAAGAAATTCATCGCCGATCTGAAGGCGTTCACGCACGAGAAATACGCGTCGGGTTGGTCGATCGTCGGCTACCAGTCGATCTACGCGCTCGCCGACGGCATCAAAAAGGCCGACAGCACCGACAGCGACAAGGTCGCCAAAGCATTGCTCGGCATGAGCTTCGACACGCCGGTCGGCAAGCGGACCTTCAGCGTCAAATCGCACGAGACGTTCGCGCCCGAATATTGGGGCGTCATGGTCAAGGAAGCGGCCTACCCGTTCGCCGTCATCCAAAACCCGGAAATGCTGCCGCCGCAAAACGAGACCAATTGAACCTCGCCGGCCGACGGCCTCGGCAGCGCGTTGGCGCCGAATACGATGACGGCGTCGATCCCGTTCGACCGGTCGGTTCGGCTGATGACGGCAATGCTCGACCTCGACCGGCGCAACATCGCCTCGCTTGACAGCATCGGGCGGCTCAGACCATATCGTGATCGCAAGCAGAACCAAAAAGCTGCGATCCAAGATGGGAGCTTGGGAGATGTTTCGCCGTCACATGCTCATGCTGGCGGGTGGCGCTGTTTTGCTGGCGCCATTGGCCGCTGCCGCCGCTGCCCCGATCGAGATCGGGTTTCCGATACCGCTATCCGGACCCACCGCGCTCTATGGCGTGCCGGTGTTGAAGGGTGCCGAGTTGGCGGTCAGTGAGATCAATGCCAAGGGCGGGGTGCTCGGGCGCAAGCTCGAATTGTTGCCGCGCGACAGCAAGGCCGATGCTGACGAGGCGGTCCGGCTCGCCCGCGAGTTGATCATCAAGGACAATGTCAACTTTCTGGTCGGCACGTTGACCTCGGCCGAAGCGCCGGCGGTCTCGACCGTCGCCAAGGAAAACAAGATCGTCTTTATCGCGCCAACCTCGGAGACCACGCGGCTCACCGATCCGCAGCATATTCACCCCTACGTGTTCCGTGCCACCTCGAATACCGATGTCGAGGGACTGGCCTCGGCGCAGCTGATGGCCCGGTGGAAAAACGTCAAGACCGTCGCCACGATGTCGCCCGACTATGCCTATGGTCGCGATGTCACCGCCGCCTTTGTCCGCGACCTGAAAAAACTGCGCCCCGACATCAAGATCGTGGATGAAGAATGGCCCAAGCTCGGCCAGCCCGATTTCACGCCGTTCATCACCGCGCAGATGAGCAAGCGGCCGGATGCGATCTATTGCTCGCTGTTCGCCGGCGACTTCGCCACTTTCGCAAAAGAGGCCGAGCCCCTCGGCTATTTCAAGGCGATCGGCAACCGCTTCATCGATAGCGGTGCGGTCGGCAGCACCGATGAAGCGAAAGCCCTCGGCAATGATTATCCCGTCGGCATTCTCGTCAACACCTTCGACCCGGTGATCTGGACCGGCTCCCCCGAGCCGCCGGCGCACAAGCAATATATCGCCGCGCTGCAGCGGTTCACCCACCAGAAATATCCCTCTGCCTTGTCGATCCAGGGCTATATCGCGATCGAGGCGCTGGCCGACGGCATCACCAAGGCGCGCAGCATCGATTCAGACAAGGTCTCGAAGGCGTTGATCGGGATGACCTTCGACACGCCGATCGGCGCGCGGAGCTTCAGCGTCAAGTCGCACGAGACGTTCTCTCCCGAATTCTGGGGCGTCATGGTCAAGGAGGCGGCCTATCCGTTTGTCGTCATGAAAGACCCGAAATTGTTGCCGACCAGGGCACAGCTGATCGCCGCGCTGGGAGCAAATCCCTTTGCCGTGGCCGGGAATCCGAACTGACGACGGCGAACCAAGGGTTAGGGCGGAATGAGCACGGGCGCGGCCCGAGGCCCGGAGGATTGATCGGCGGTGGCGACGTCGCTTCTGTTCAGTCAGTTCATGGGTGGTCTGACGACCGCCATGTTCCTGTTTCTGATTGCCTCCGGGCTGTCGCTCGTGTTCGGCGTCATGCGCGTCATCAATTTCGCGCACGGCTCGTTCTACATGATCGGCGCTTATCTTGCCTGGCAGTGGGTGGAGTGGCTGCACCCGACCGCCGGAGCGTTCTGGCCGGCTGCGTTGCTCGCGGCCTGTGGCGTCGCCCTGCTCGGCGGGGTCCTCGAACGGCTGCTGCTGCGCCATCTCTACGGGGTCGACGAGCTCTACCAGCTCTTATTCACTTATGCGCTGGTGCTGATCCTGGGCGACGCCGCGAAATTCATCTGGGGCACCGGCCAGCTCTCGGTCGCGGCACCGGCGGCACTCTCCGGCAGCATCGAGATCCTCGGCACGCGGCAGCCGCTCTACAGCCTCTTCATCATTGCGCTCGGTCCGCTGATCGCCTTCGCCTCCTGGCTCGCGATCAACCGCACCGGCATCGGCCGGATGGTGCGGGCCGCCGCCTACGACCGTGAGATGCTCGATGCGCTCGGCGCCAATGTCGGCTCGATCTATACCGGGATGTTCGTGTTCAGCTCGTTTCTCGCCGGGCTTTCGGGGGCGCTGGTGACGCCGATCCAGAGCATCGTGCCGGGGATGGACGTGCTGATCATCGTCCAGGCGTTTATCGTCGTCGTGATCGGTGGCATGGGCTCGTTCTGGGGCACCTTTTGGGGTTCGGTCATCTATGGCCAGGTGCTGTCGTTCGGCATCCTGGTATTTCCGAGCTTCTCGCTGTTCGCGGTCTACGCGCTGATGGCGGTGATCCTGATCGTCCGCCCGTGGGGTTTGTTCGGACGGCCGCTGTGATGCCGCGCAGCACTAGCCTTGCCGCGCGCGTCCCATGGACGCTGATCGTGTTTCTGGCAGCCTGCACGGTGCCGTGGTTCGGCTCGCGCTACGATACGTTCCTCGCCGCGCAGATCGTCATCGACGCCCTCTTTGCGGTCAGCCTCAACCTCCTGCTTGGCACTACCGGGCTCGTCTCGTTCGGCCATGTCGCCTATTTCGGGGTCGGCGCCTATGTCTGCGGCATTCTGATGAAGACCTATGGGATGCCGTTCGCCATCGCCTTCCCGGCGGCAGGTCTCGGCGCCGCCGCCTTCGCGCTCGTCTCCGGCTTCTTCTGCGTGCGCCTGACGAAGCTCTATTTCGCGATGTTGACCCTGGCGTTTTCGCAGATCGCCTGGGCGGTCGCCTATAAATGGAACGCAGTCACCGGCGGTGACCAGGGCCTGCCCGAGATCCCCTATCCCAATCTCGACTGGATCAGCGCGATCCCCGGCCTCGGCAATTTGTCGGTCGGCGCCCGCTTCTACCTCTTGACGCTGGTGCTGGTGGCGGTGTCGTTCGCGGTGATCCGGCAGATCATCCGCTCGCCCTTTGGCCGGATGCTGACGACGATCCGCGACAATCCCGAGCGTGCCGCCTTTATCGGCCTCAATGTGCGCGCCTATCAGCTGGCCTCGTTTGTCGTCGCCGGCGGTTTTGCCGGGTTCGCCGGCGCGCTCTACGGCATCTTCAGCCGCGGCGTGTTCGCCGATTATCTGTTCTGGTCGAAATCGGCCGAGGTCATCATCATGACAATCCTCGGCGGCATGAACTATTTCTGGGGACCGCCGGTCGGTGCGCTGGCGCTGGTCTGGCTCAATCAATGGATCACCGACTTTACCCAGTACTGGCCGTTCGTGCTCGGCTGCCTGCTCCTGGTGCTGCTGTTCGTGTTCCCGGGCGGCCTCGTCGGCGGGCTCGTCGCCGGCTATGGCTGGCTGCGCCGCAGCGTGGTCGGGCGCGATGCTTGAGGTCGAGGAGCTGCGCAAATCGTTTGCCGGCTTTGTCGCCGTCGGCGGCGTCAGCCTGACCGTCGCGACCCGGCAGATCGCTGCGGTGATCGGACCGAACGGCGCCGGCAAGTCGACGTTTTTCAACCTGATCACCGGGCATCTGCGGCCCGACAGCGGCCGGGTCGTGCTCGACGGCCGCGACATCACCGGGGCGCCGCCGCACCGCATCTGCCGCATGGGGGTGGGTCGCTCGTTTCAGCGCGCCAACATCTTTGCCCGGCTCTCGGTGTTCGAGAACCTGCAGGCGTCGCTGCTGGCGCATCGCGGCCGCGGCCGTAACTTCTGGTCCCGCTCGGAAAGTTTCTATCGCGGCGAGACCGAGGCCTTGCTCGCTGCAATCGGCCTCGACGGCCAGGCCGACACGGTGGCCGGCACGCTCAGCTACGGCAATCAGAAGCAGCTCGAACTCGGCATCGCGCTGGCCAGCGAGCCCGCCCTGCTGCTGCTCGACGAGCCGACCGCCGGCATGTCCGCGGCCGAGACGCATGAGACGATGGATCTGTTGCGGCGCATTGCCGATGAGCGCGGTCTGACCCTGGTCTTTACCGAGCACGACATGGACGTGGTGTTTTCGATCGCTGAGAAGGTCGCGGTCCTGCATCAGGGCCGGCTCTTGGCCGAGGGCACCCCGGCCGAGGTGCGCCGCGACCCCGAGGTGCGCCGCGTCTATCTCGGCGAGCAGCGATGATGCCGCTCTTGGCGCTCGAAGATGTGCACGCGGCTTACGGGCTCAGCCGGGTGCTGTTCGGAGTCTCGCTCGAAATCGGCGCCGGCGAGTGCGTGTGCCTGTTGGGGCGCAACGGTGTCGGCAAGACGACCACGATGCGCGCGGTGATGGGGCTGACGCTGCCCGGCAGCGGGCGCGTCATGTGGCGGGGGCGCGACATTGCCGGTTGGGCGCCGCACCGGATCGCCCGCGCCGGTATTGGCTTTGTGCCGGAGGACCGGCGGATCTTCGCCGAGCTGACGGTCCGCGAGAACCTCGAAGTCGGCGCCCGCGCGGCACGCCGGCCGGGGCGCTGGACGATCGAGGCGGTCGGCGAGCTGTTCCCGATCCTGCGCGAGCGGCGCAACCAGCGCGGCGGGTTTCTGTCGGGTGGCGAGCAGCAGATGCTGACGATCGCCCGCACCCTGATGGGCAATCCCGAATTGCTGCTGCTCGACGAACCGTCCGAGGGGTTGGCGCCGCTGGTCGTGGACCAGCTGCATGACAAGATCGGCGAATTGAAAGGGCAGGGGCTGACGATCCTGTTGGCCGAGCAGCGCGTCGATTTCGCGCTGGCGCTGGCCGACCGCGTCTATGTGCTCGAGCGCGGCAGCGTGCGCTATTCCGGTGCTGCCGCCGAGCTGCGCGCCGACCCTGCGCTGGTCGATCGCCTGATGTCGCTGTAGCCGGCGCCTGTTCACACGATCCGGGCGCGGCATTCGCCAAAGCCGATCGGGACGCAGCCGTCGCGGCGGCAGTGCGCACGGAAGATCACCTCGTCGCCATCTTCGACAAAGGTGCGGGTCTCGCCCGAGGCGAGCGTCGTTGCCCTAGTGCCGTCGGCGCTCAATTCCATCAGGCTGCCCCAGCCCTCGCGGGTCGGGCCGGAGATCGTGCCGGTCCCGAACAAATCGCCGGCGCCGAGATTGCAGCCGCTGCTCGCATGGTGCGCCACCAGCTGCGCCAAGGTCCAATAGAGGTCGGTCGTGTTGCTGCCCGACATCCGGTGCGGCGGCAAGCCTTTGGCGCGCAGCCCTTCGGTCGATAGAAAGGCTTCGAGTGCGATGTCGAACGCCCCCTCGCGCTGGTCGGCATCGTCCCACAGATGTGGCAACGGCCGCGGGTCGCCGGCAGGCCGCGCCGGCTGCGCTACGCGGAACGGCGCCAGCGTCTCGCTGGTGACGATCCAGGGCGACACGGTCGAGCCGAAATTCTTGCCGAGAAACGGCCCCAAGGGTTGTGATTCCCATTGCTGCACGTCGCGCGCTGACCAGTCGTTGACAAGGCCCAGACCGAAGATGTGCTCCCCGGCAGAAGCGATCGGGATCGGCTCGCCCTGCGCGTTGCCGGGGCCGATCCACACCGCCAGCTCCAGCTCGTAATCGAGCTTCCGGCACGGGCCATAACTCGGTGCGGCCTCGTCCGGCATCTTGCGTTGACCACTCGGCCGGTGGATCGGCACATTCGATGGCCGCACCGAGGAGGCGCGGCTGTGATAGGCGACCGGCACGTATTTATAGTTGGGGTTGAGCGGGTTGTTCGGGTCGCGCCGGCGACCGCCATTGGTGGCGTGATGGATGCCGGCGAAAAAATCGGTGAACTCGCCGATCCGGGCCGGCAGCTGCATAGTGCATTGCGCCGCCGGATGCAGCAGCCGGGCGGCGAGCCCTTCGATCGTCGCCCGCTCGCTCCCGTCGGCGGCGAGCAGCGCCGAAATCCGCCGGCGCAGCACTTCGCGCGATCCGGAGCCGAGCGCCATCAGCGGGTTCAAGGCCGGACCCGAGCCCGCCTCGGCCGCCGCTCGCGCCTCGCCGGTGAACAGCCCCGCTTCGAGCGCTGCGGCGAGGTCGAAAATCATCTCGCCAATCGCCACCCCGCCGCGGGCCGCACCATCGCCCGGCGGACTGAACACGCCGAACGGCAGGTTCTGGATCGGGAATTCGCCATGGCCATTGGCGGAAGTCACCCAGCTTTGCCGCTTTGGATCATGGGTTTCGTCGATCCCGCTCATCGTCTTCACCCCTTGTTGGCGTGCCCGTTTCGCGGCGATCATCCTCCCGATCCACCGCCAAAGGCGAGCCGCAAATGAGGGATCGACCGCCCCGGGGCCATGCCGGCCGCGCCTCACGGCCCGGCTGATGCTGCGTTTTCTCGGAGCAGTGTGGCATGTTGCCGGGCTGTTGCTGGTCGCGGTGCTGGTGACCGAATTCGGAGTTGATGGCTGGCGGCGCCTTGTCCGCTGGCTGCGCTATCGCCGGCCGAGCCGCCCGGACCGCCACGGTGCCGCCGACGCCTATGCCGGTGCGGATTGGTCGGCCGCCTATTTCGACGAGTTCCGGCGGGTCGTGCGCGTCGATTGGCGCGCTTATGTCGGCTGGTGGCAGCGCCCGTTTCACGGCCGGTATGTGACGATCGACGCGCGCGGCTTGCGGCCGACGCCGGGGGAGGGCGAGGTGCGGCCGGGGACGATCCGCATCCTGTGCTTTGGCGGGTCGACGATGATGGGCATGGGGGCGCGCGACGCATCGACGATCCCGGCTTTGCTCGCCCGCAAGCTCGGCGAGCTCGGCCATCGGGTCGCGGTCACCAATTGGGGCCAGCTCGGCCACAACAGCACCCAGGAGGCGATCACCTTGCAGCAATTGTTGAAAGCCGGCGAGCGCTGCGACATCGCCCTCTTTTATGACGGCGTCAACGAGATGGCCTGCGCCGAGCAGACCGGCCGGGCCGATACCCTGTTCAACGAGAACCGACGCCGCGCCGAATTCAACCTCCTGCATCCCGACCGGCGGCGCGATCTCGTCACGGCGGCGCTGATCGCCGCGGCACCGCGCACCTTGCGCCGGCTACGCCAGCTGACCGGGTTGCCGCTGCGCGGGCCGATGCCGCGGGAGGAGGCTGACCTGTCGGAAATCGATCTGGGGGCACTCGCGGCCGAGGTCATCGCGGCATATGCGGCAAACCTGCGGCTGATCCGGCTCTTGGCCGGCGAATACCGGTTCCGGCCGCTCTTCTTCTGGCAACCGGTGCTGACGACAAAGCGGAATTTGAGCCTCGACGAGCAGCGCTGGAGCCGCGACTACACAAGCGATCCGGCGGCACGCCAGCGGCTCTACACTGCGATCCTCGAAGCACGGCGAGGCTGTCGCGAACTCGTCGAGGCTGCGGATGCGGTCGATCTGTCGGCGCTGTTTGACGATTGGACCGACCCGGTCTACATCGATCTCTATCACCTGTCCGAAGCGGGCAACGCCGCCATCGCCGCGGCAATGCTGCCCGCGATCACCGCCGCGATCGGTCAATGAGGCTATTAGATGGAGATTGCGATCCTGTTGGGCTTGCTGCTGGCGGTGATCGGGGTCGGCGCCGTCTCTCGGCTGCGCCGGGCGCGGCGGCGCAAGACGCGCCCGCACACCGACACGATCTATCCGCTGTGGTAGTCGGCGACCCGTTTGGCCCTCGACCGCTCAGCCTTCGACCGAGACGTGGCGGAAGCCGTCGCCCCAGCGCTTGACATGGCCGACCGAGGGCGATGGGAAGTGCATCGTGCAGCACAAGGTCGGGGTGTCGCAGTAGCGCTCAAGAAAGCGGCGGCGCGTTTGCGACGCCTGCGTCGGGTCGTAATCGACGCGCATCGTCAATTCCGGATAACGTGCCTGTAGCGGTGAGTGGATCAGGTCGCCGGTCAGCACCGCCGCGTCGCCGCCGCGCCCGAGACACACGGCAAAATGATCCGGCGTGTGGCCCGGTGTCGGCATCAGCCGGACATGGTCGTTGAGCGCGTGCTCGCTTGTCACCAGATCGGCGCGCCTCGCTTCGACGATCGGCAATACGCTGTCGGCGATCGCATCGATCGGCGTCTTGGCGTGCTCCGCCGCCCAATAGCCGTATTCTTTCTCGGAGAACAGATAGCGGGCCTTGGGAAAGGTCGGGATCCATCGGCCATTGTCGAGCCGCGTGTTCCAGCCGACGTGATCGGCGTGCAGATGCGTGCACATGACAAAGTCGATGTCATCGACCGACACGCCGGCCGCCGCCAGCGCCCGCATGTAGTGATCGTCGGTCTTGCGGTTCCATGCTTCACGGGTCGGCCGGTTCTTGTCGTTGCCGATGCAGCTGTCGACCAGCACGGTGTGGTGCGGCGTCTTGACCAGATAGGATTGGAAACACAGCACGAGCTTGTCGGTCGCCGGGTCGAGTGCCGCCGGTTCGAGCCACGCGCGGTTTTCGTCGAGCAATTCGCGGCTCAGCCCAGGCAGGAATTCGAGGACCGGGGTAAAGCCCGCCTCCTGCTCGATGAGCCGGTGGATCGTCATGTCGCCGACCGTAAAACTCGTGCGCATGGTTCGCGGTCCTTGTCGCGGAGAAGGGCGGTGATCGTAGCCGCCGTTGTCGGCAGTGACAATCCGGACACCATCATCGGCCGGACACCATCATCGGGCCGGACACCATCATCGGCCGGACACCATCATCGGCCGGACACCATATCGGTTTGGGGGCGCGGCTTGCCGTCGGGTCTGGGGATATGCCAGAGTTGCGCCGATGAGAGCGCCCAATTACTACGCCGCCCCGGGCTTTGAGCGGGCCGGGCTGCGCCGTCGCGACGGCGGCTGGATCGTCGAGCGGCTGGCCGATCCGGCGAGCCGGTTTGTGCCGGTCTGGCGCAACCAGAACCTGGTGATCGAGATCGCGGGCGGCGAGCCGCGCGCCGCCGTGCTCGGCGCCGCTGCGGTTGCGGCGCTGCTAGGTGATCATGTCGTCATGCAGGACCGGCTGGGCCGTGGCGACCTCGTCTTCATCGGTGTCGTCGAGGAATGCGCGCATTTCGCCTTCGACCTGTCGCCGATCGAGGCGCCGCTCGACTTGCTGCAGTCACCGGGGACGATGGCGAGCGGGATCGAGGCCGCCGCGGTACGCTTTGCCGATCTGCGCCAGTTGGCCGGTCGGCTCGATCGGAGCGAAGCGGCATTGCTGGCCTTGGCGCGGGCAATGACCTACTGGCACGCACGACACCGGTTTTGCGGGTTGTGCGGCAGCCCGACCCGCAGCGAGGAGGCCGGGCATATGCGCCGCTGCACGAACGCCGCCTGCAACACGATGCATTTCCCGCGCACCGACCCGGCAGTGATCATGCTGGTGAGCCGCGGCGAGCATGCGCTGATGGGGCGCTCGCGGAATTTTCCGCCCGGCATGTATTCGACGCTCGCGGGATTTGTCGAACCCGGCGAAAGCCTCGAAGAGGCGGTGGCGCGCGAGGTGCGCGAGGAGACCGGCATCGTCGTCGGCGCCGTCGAATATCATTCCTCGCAACCTTGGCCGTTTCCGGCCAATATCATGCTGGGCTTTCACGCCGAGGCGCTGACGAGCGAGATCACCCTCGATCCGGCCGAACTCGAAGGCGCCCGCTGGGTCGAGCGCGGCTGGCTCCTGGCACATCGCGACGATGACGATTTCCGCCTGCCGCGGCGCGACTCGATCGCCCGCCGCCTGGTCGAAGACTGGCTCCACGGCCGCTGACCGCGGGGCTGACGGTCCTGCCGGCTGGCGGGCCGCGCCTCACACCGGCGCGGTCAGTGCCCCTCGCGCACCGCGCTGCGCGGCTTGCGCAGCAACAGGGTCATCGGTAGACCGACCAGAAACGCGCCGCCCATCAGCAGCAGCACATCGTTGAAACTCATCACCAGGGCCTGGCGCTGCACCAGTTGGGCCAGCACCTCGAGTGCGGCATGGGCCGCGTCGCCCGGCACCATCGCCCCGAGCCGGCTCGTCTGCGCGTCGAGAAATTGCTGTACTGCCGGGCGCGCCGGGGTGACGTCCTCGATCAGCCGGTTCCAGTGGAACCACATCCGGTCGTTGAGCACGGTGCCGATCGCGGCGATGCTGATCGCACCGCCGAGATTGCGCATCAGATTGTAGAGACCGGCGGCGTTTTTCAGTTTGTCCGGCGGCAGCGTGCCGAGCGCGATCAGGTTGGCCGGCAGAAAGCAGAACATCAGCGCAATACCGCGCACCGCCTGCGGCACGAACAGCTCGGCAAAGCTCTCCTGGTCGGTCATGAACGCGTTCAGATAGACCGCGACCACGAACAGCGCCATGCCGATCGCCAGCATGATCCGCAGATCGAGCTTGCGCGCCAGCATGTTGGTGAGCGGCGAGATGACCAGCTGCACCGCACCGGTGACGACCACCGTTTCGCCGATCTGCAGGCTGCTATAGCCGCGCGCCTCGGCCAGAAACAGCGGGATCACGTAGGTCGCGCCGTAGAGCCCGGTGCCGATCACAAAGGTATAGAGCGAGCCCAGCGCGAAATTGCGGTTGGTGAAGGCGCGCAGATCGACGATCGGCTGGCGGTAGCTCAGGACCCGCCAGAAGAACAGCACCCCGGCACTGACCGAAGCGACCGCGGCGGCGAGGATCGTGCCGTCCTGAAACCAGTCCCAGCGCGGACCCTCCTCGAGCGTGTATTCGAAGCAGCCGAGAAACACCGCCATCAAGACGAGCCCTATGACGTCGAAATAGCGCAATAGCGAGCGGTCCGGCTTGTCGACATCGATCAGGAGCCACACGGCGACGGCGACCGCGGTGCCCGGCACGATGTTGACGAGGAACAGCCAGTGCCAGGAATAGGTGTCGGTCAGATAGCCGCCGATGGTCGGGCCGAGCGTCGAGGACAGGTTCAGAATGAGCGAGATGATGACCATCAGCGGCGCGAGCTGGCGCGGCGGAAACAGCGTGTAGACGACCGGGAACACGGTCGGCACCATGGCACCACCGATAAAGCCCTGTGCCGCGCGGTAGAGGATCATCTGCCCGAGGCTGGTGGCGGTCGCGCACAACGCGCTCATCAAGGTGAAGCCGAGTGCGGAGATCACGAAGAGCACCCGCGTCGACAGCAGCCGCGACAGGGTTCCCGAGAGCGGGATCATCACCACCTCGGCGATCAGATACGAGGTCTGCACCCAGCCGATCTCGTCCGCGGTCGCCGACAGCCCGCCCTGGATCTGGGCCAGCGAGCTGGTCACGATCTGGATGTCCATGATCGACAGGAACATGCCAAAGACCATGGCCAGCACACCGGCCCAGTCGCGCAGGCTTGCCTGCTTTTCCGGTCCAGGGGGGTATGGTGACGTAATGGCGGGCGGTGCTGTTTTGGCCGGAGCCGAGGAGATGACCGGGTCCGCCGTGCGCCGGACTCCGCCCGCCCGGCGGAGCGCCGCCGTCGCCCAGCTCATTGCGCCGCCGCCCGATCAGCCATTGCGGGGTGCGGGGGGCCCGTTTCCGCGGCCGGTGCCGCCTCGGCTGTGCCGAAGATACCACCACCGCCGGCAGCGACCGGCTCGCCCCTGTCACGAGTATCGACGGTGACCGTGACCGACAATCCCGGGCGCAGCAGGCGCGCCAGCGGATCGTCGCGCGGCAGCGCGATGCGCACCGGCACGCGCTGCACGATCTTGGTGAAGTTGCCGGTCGCGTTGTCGGGCGGCAACAGGCTGAACTCGGCGCCGCTCGCCGGGGCAAAGCTGTCGATACGGCCCTCGAGCGTGTGGTCGGGATAGGCATCGACCGAGACTTCGGCGCGCTGGCCGGGCCGCATCAGGGTCAGCTGCGTCTCCTTGAAATTTGCCGTGACATAAACCCGTGGCAGCGGCACCAGCGAGGCGAGTTCGGTGCCGGGCTTGACGTACTGGCCGATCTGGCCGGCGCGATTGCCGACGACGCCCGACACCGGCGCACGAATGCGGGTGTTGTCGAGATCGTTCTGGGCCAGCTGCAGGTTGGCCCGCGCCTGCTGCAGCCGGGCGATCTCTTCCTGGCGTTGCGAGTCGAGCACCCCGAGCTCGCTCTGCGCCGCGGCAAGTGCGGCACGGCTCTTGGCGGTTTCCGCCTGGGCCTTGCGCAGATCGGCCGCGGCCTGGTCAAAGCGCTGCCGGCTGGCGAAATCGCTGCTCATCAGCGCGCTGTAGCGCTTGTAATCCTGCTGGGTGCGGATGAGATCGGCGTCGGCCGACTGCACCGTCGCCTGGGCCTGGGCGATCAGCGCCCGCTGCAGGTCGAGCCGGCTCACATAGGTCGCGACCGCTGCCTGTTCGGTCGCCACCGCCGCCTTTTCCTGGTCGACCTTGGCGATGAAATCGGCGTCATCGATGACGAACAGCACCGCGCCCTCTTTGACCCACTGGTTCTCGCGGACCCGGACCTCCTTGATGTAGCCTTCGACCTTCGGGCTGATCACCGAGACGTCGCTGGCGATATAGGCGTCATCGGTCGATTCGAGAAACCGCAACGTCGTCCACCAATACCAGCCGCCATAACCGCCGAGCGCCAGGGTCAGCACCACGGCAAAAAGTACAATTTTATTGCGCATTTTGGCTGAACTAAACCGTTCAGTTTATAGTTGCGGCGACCCTACGACCTCTATAGAATTTGTCAAGTCCGCGCACCGACGCCCGGTGACGAGGGGCCAGTGAGGACGGGCCGGGGACGGCGACGAGGGCGATGCATACGAGCGGGCACAGCCAGGCGCCACTACCCAGCCAGGCGCCACCGGCGAGCAAGACCGAGAGCATTCTCGCCGCGGCCAAAGAGGCATTTCTGGCGGGCGGTTTTGGCGCGGTCAGCATGGATACGATCGCGCGCGAGGCCGGCGTGTCGAAAGCCACGGTCTATGCCCATTTCGCCGGTAAGGAGGAACTGTTCGGCGCGGTGATCGGGCGCGAATGCGAGCGGCGTTTTACTGGCCTCTCCATCGGCGAGCTCGACCCGGGTGATGTCCGCGCTTCGTTGACGATGCTGGCGCGGCGGTTTCTTGAGCTGGTGTTGTCCCCGGACGCGCTGGCTCTGCACCGCATCATCCTCGCCGAGGTGACCCGCTTCCCGGTGCTGGGCGAGGTGTTCTGGCGTGCTGGGCCCGAGCGCAACCTCTCACAGATCGAGACCTTTTTGCAGAGCGCCGCGGCAGCCGGAACGCTGGCGCTGCCCGACACCAGGTTGGCCGCCGAGCAGTTCGTCGGGCTGGTGCGCGGCGAAACCCAGCTGCGCCACCTGCTTCGCCTTGAAGGCGCGACAGCCATGCCCGGCATTGACGAGATCGTTGCCGCCGCCGTCGACACCTTCATCCACGCTTTTGGCGTCCGCGCTCTTGGCCGCCGCTGAGCCGGGCGGCGGCCCGCCGGACGGGATGGTCAGGCGCGGGGTTGCTGTTGCCCGGCTGGGATGGTCAGCGCGATCAGCCGTTCGGCTGCCCGGTCGATCGTGTCGAGACGGCGGCAGGTGTCGATCAGTTCGGCGAATTGCGGCTCACTGATCGCAAGTCCGGGTGCGATCGGCTGGATGCGCAGCACCTCTTCCTCGAAATCCCAGATGAATTCACGGCCGGTGCCCTCCCGGGTGAAGCTGCGGCCATCTTTCAAAAAGACCGTGATCCGCGGCCCGAACAGCGCGCGCCGCACGCTCGGGATCAGCGTCACGCGCCGCATCAGCTCGAGCACCGCCGGCGGATCGCTCTCGCCGGGCCCCGGTCGGTCGCCGCGCAGCAGCGGATAGCCGCGCTCGACCGCGCCATAGGCCGTGAAGTATTGCGTGCTGCCCGGCTGCGGCGGGTTGTCGATGCCGCGGCTCGGGAAGGCCGGGCTCGGGTATTCGGTCTCCAGCCAGTTGACCAGGGCCTCGATACGATCGATGTCCTGGTATTGGATATTATGCTCGGTGCAGAGCTGCGCCGTCACCTCGACATGGGCGATGTTGTAGCCGGCGGTCGAATAGATGCGATAGAGCGTTTCGAGAAACATCCAGTCGCGGCCGAGGCCACGCGTGATCCGCGCCAGCTCGGCATGGTTGTCGCCGGTAAAGCTGTAGCGCAGTTCGCCGCGGTTATTGCCGGCATAGGCATGGTAGAAGCCGGCCTCGCCCTCGAGTGTCGTCTCGCCGCCCGGCGTGCCGTGCCTCGCCAATGCCACCGCGAGCAGCGCGTTGCGCACCGCGCCGCCCTCGCGCAGCGAGCGCCCGCCGCTGCGCGCGCCTTCGAGATTGCCGGAGGCGAGGTTCACGCATTGGGCGATGGCACCGTTCAGCTGGTTCGCGTCGAGGCCGCCGAGCTTGGCCGCGGCGATCGCGGCGCCAAAGATGCTGAACACCGGGCCGGCGTGAAAGCCGCGCGACATGACTGTCGGGATGAACTCGGCGGCCATCCGCTCCATGACCTCGTAACCGGCGGCGATCGCGGTCAGAAAATCCCGGCCCGAGGAGCCGGCCACCTCGGCCGCGACCAGGGCCGCCGGCAGGATCGCGGTGCCGGGATGGGTCAGCATGCGAAACGTGTCCCACTTGCCGCCGGCGAAGATCGTCTCGGTGTTGACAAAAGCGGCACCGGCCTTGGTCAGCTTGGCGCCGCTGCCCAGTACGCTCGCCACTCCGCCGCCGCCCGCCTCTTCCTCGCGCATCAATGCCAGGGCCTGCCGGCTCGCCGGCATGTCGTGTGCCACCAGCGCCGAGGCGAGCGCTTCGAGCGTGACGCCCTTGGCCCGGTCGACCACCTCGGGCGGCAGGTCGTCGAATTTGAGGTCGGCGACAAACCGGGCGAATTCGCGGCTTAGCGACATGGCGTTTCCCCTCGTCTTGGATTTCAGCCGCCGGCGGTTCGCGGCGGTTGACGCTGCGCCGATAGTAGCCAACAACGGCAGCATGAGCGATGACCGCCATCCGCCGACGCCACCGATCCTCGCCGGCAAGGAGTTCGCCGCAGCCTCGGTGTTCGAGCCGGCGAACCTGCTGCGCGAGGCGCGCCGCCAGAAGCGGCTGCCGCACTGCGAGGTGCCGCAGATCTGCGTCCTCGACCCCGATGGCGACATCCTGCGCGCGCTGCGCAGCAGCGGCGAGGCACGTCGATCATCGGGCTGGGCGTGCTACCACACCGATCTTTACGAGTTCGCCTGCGGGGACGAGCGCTTTGGCATGATCGGCTGCGCGGTCGGCGCCTCGTTCGCGGTGCTGATCGCCGAGCAGCTGTTCGTCTCGGGCTGCCGCTTTCTGATCAGCATGACATCGGCCGGGCAAATCGTCGCGCGGGGTCAGCCGCCCTATTTCGTGTTGATCGATCGGGCATTGCGCGATGAAGGGACAAGCTATCATTACCTGCCGCCGGCCGAATTCGCCGAGGCCGATGCGGTCCTGGCCGACCGTGCGTTCGCGGCACTCGCCGGCATGGCCGAGCCGGTCCATCGCGGTGCCGCCTGGACCACGGACGCGCCGTTTCGCGAAACCCTGGCGGCAATCGAGCGGTGCCGCGCCCGCGGCATCCTTGCGGTCGAGATGGAAGCGGCGGCGCTTTATGCCTTCGCCCGTGCTCGCAGCAAGCCGGTGCTGTGCTTTGCCCATGTGACGAACCGGATGGCGGTGGCTGCCGGCGATTTCGAAAAGGGCGAAGCCGCCGGCGCCCACGCGTCGCTTTCGGTCATTGCCGCCGCGGCCCGCGCCTGGCGTGACCTTACCGGCGCTCCCAGATGGGTCGGCGCTTGCTGATGGGAGACATGCGGTCGCCAGGCGATCCCGCCGGATTCTGCGCGATCGCCGTGATGGCCAAGGCGCCGCAGGTCGGCGCGGTCAAGACCCGGCTGGTCCCGCCGCTTTCCGCCGTCGAGGCGGCGGCATTGAGCGGCTGCTTCATCCGCGACATTGCCGAGAACATCCTGTTGGCGGCTCGCGCGGAAGCGATTGCCGGCTATGTCGCCTATTCGCCGCCCGGCTCCGAGGCGGTGTTTCGCGATCTGCTGCCGCCGCCGATCCGGCTGCTGGTGTCGTCGCGCGCCGGCCTCGGCTCGAGCCTCGCCGACGCCGCCCGAGATCTGCTCGTAGCCGGCTATGGTGCCGCCTGTCTGGTCAATTCCGATAGCCCGACCCTGCCGAATTCGGTACTGGTCGAGGCGGTGCGCCTGCTGCGGGCGCCAGGTGACCGGGTCGTTCTCGGGCCGGCCGAGGATGGCGGATATTACTGTATCGGCTTGAAACGCCCGCAGCCGCGGCTGTTCGAGGCAATCGATTGGAGCACTGCCGCAGTGCTCGCCCAGACCCTCGACCGGGCACGCGAGATCGGCCTTGACGCGGTGCTGCTGCCCTCCTGGTACGATGTGGACGATCTGCCGTCGCTGCGCCGGGTGGCGGCCGAGATTCGCGAGGCGGCAATTGCCGGCGACCGGCTGGTTCGTTACCCGGCGTCGCACACCGCGGCGTTTTTGCGCCGGCTCGCGGCGGCGGATACCGGGAGAGGCATGGAGCTGTTCCCGCCCTGGTCAAGCCACGGTCACGCGCGGCGGTGACCCGGTGCCGACTCCTCCTGCTCTTGTGCTGCGCGACCACGTTGCTGGGATTGACGTTGCTCGGCCTCCGGCTGCAGGCACACGACGATATCGGCGGCTTTGTCGCGGTCGCGGTGGCACAAGGAGCCGTCTACCTTCTGGCGGTCGGGCTCGTCTGGAACCTGCGGTCGCGGTGCCGCAGGCTGGCGTTGCTGGTCCTCGCGGTTGCGGCCGTGTTGCGGCTGCCGGTGCTGCTGGCCCCGCCTTATTTGTCGACCGACATCTACCGGTACGTCTGGGACGGGCGGGTCGAGGCTGCCGGCATCAATCCCTACCGTTACATCCCGGTCGACCCGCATCTCGATCGTTTGCGCGACCCCGAGATATTCCCGCGTATCAACCGCAACAATTACGCCCCGACGATCTACCCGCCGGCGGCCGAGGCGATCTTTTTCCTGGTGACCCGGGTAAGCCAGTCGCTGGTGGCGATGAAGGCGGCGATGGTCATCTTTGACGTCGCCACGATCGCCGTGCTGCTGCGCCTGCTCGACGAAGCCGCTTTGCCGCCCGCGCGCGTCCTCGTCTACGCTTGGCATCCGCTGCCGATCTGGGAGTTCGCCGGCAGCGGCCATATCGATGCGGCGATGATCCTCTTTGTCGTGCTGGCGTTATGGGCGGCGCGATGCGGCAAAGGGTGGCTCGCCGGGCTGGCGCTGGCCGGTGCCACGCTGGTCAAGCTCTATCCGGCGCTGCTGTTCGGAGCACTCTACCGTCGCTGGGACTGGCGCATGCCGGCCGCGTTCACCGCTGCGGTGGTGCTGTTCTATTTGCCGTTTATCGGCGTCGGATGGCGGGTTTTCGGGTTCCTGCCGGGATATGCCGGCGAAGAAGGGTTCACCGCAGCCGGCGCCGGCTTCTACCCGTGGAGCCTGCTGCAACGGATGCCCGCCTTCGCCGGGCTGTCGGCGCAGTGGTATATTGCCGGCGCCTTGGTGGTTCTCGCCGCACTCGCCCTCGCGGTCGTTTTTGCCCCCCGGCCGCGCGACCGGGAATTTGTTGACGCGACGTTGCTCGCTGGCACCTTCATGTTTTTGCTGTCACCGCATTACCCATGGTATTTCGCCTGGCTGATCGTATTTGCTTGTTTTGCTCCGTGGCTTTCCCTGCTGTGGTTGACCAATGCGAGCTTTCTGCTCTACCTCGTGCCGGTCGGCTCGCATCTGGTTGAGACTAGCCGGCGACTGCTGGTCGAAGGGATGATCTACGGCCCGTTCGTGATGCTGGCGCTGGTTGATTTGTGGCGGCGCCGGGACCGGGCCGCGGGGCACACGGTCGGTGGAGAATGATAATGTCCGATCCTGCATCCACCACCGAGACGATCGCGCCGAGCCGTTATTTCGCTCATATCGCGGCCGAACGCGGTGCGGTCGCCGAGGCCGAACCGGTCTGCCTCTATCTCGAGACGACAAACCGCTGCAACCTCTTGTGCACGACCTGCCCGCGCACCTTCGAGGCGCTTGAACCGCCGGGCGACATGAGCTGGGAATTGTTCGCCAGGATTGTCGATCAGTTCCCGCGCATCGCCCGCGTCGTGCTGCACGGGGTCGGCGAGCCGATGATGGTGCCGGCATTGCCGCGCATGATCCGCTATCTGAAGGATCGCGGCAGCTACGTGCTGTTCAACAGCAACGGCACGCTCTTGACTGCGCGCAAGGGGCGCGAACTGATCGAGGCCGGGCTCGACGAGCTGCGCCTGTCGCTCGACGCCGCCGAGCCGGAGGCCTTCGCGCTGGTGCGCGGGCGCGACCTGTTCACCCGCATTTTGCGCAATATCCGCAACTTTCGCGTGCTGCAGCGCGAGCTCGGCGCGGCCACCCCGCGGGTGTCGCTATGGCTGACCGGTCTGCAGGAGACGATCGGCCAGCTTCCCGCCTTTGTCCGCCTGGCGCACGAAATCGGCATCGAAGAGGTCTATCTTCAGCGCCTCGTCTATTTCGCCGAGGGGCAGGGCTTGGCCCGACCGCAATCGGCGCTGTTCGCAGACGGGTCGGGCGAGGAAAACCGGTTGATCGGCGAAGCGGCGGCGCTGGCGCGCGAGCTCGGGATCAGCTTCAATGCCTCGGGGGCGACCGATCCCGCTTCGAGCCTGAAGCAGGAGGCCGCCGAGCAGCCCTGGTCGCTGTGCCGGCGGCCCTGGTCGCTGATGTATTTTACCGCGCATGGCCGCGCGATCCCGTGCTGCATCGCGCCGTTCTCGATGCGCGGCTACGACAGCTTCACGCTCGGCGATGCCACCCAAGAGACGCTGCGTGAAATCTGGAACGGGCCGCGCTACCAGGCGTTCCGCCGCGCCCTCTTGAGCGACCGGCCGTCACCGGCTTGCGCCGGTTGCGGATTGCGTTGGAGCCTGTGATGGGCGGGCATCTGCGGGTCGCGGCGATCATCCCGACCCTCGACGAGGAGGCGGCGATCGGCGCGGTGCTCGCCGCCATCCCGCGCGGCGTGGTCGATCGGGTGATCGTCGCCGACAGCGGCAGCGCCGACCGCACGGTCGAGCGCGCCCGCGCCGCCGGTGCCGAAATCGTGACCGAGCTGCGTCGCGGCTACGGCCGCGCCTGCCGCGCCGGCGCGATCGCCGCCGATGATTGCGACATCCTGGTGTTTCTCGACGGCGACGGCAGCGATCCCGCAGAACGGATTCCGGCGCTGCTGGAGCCGATCGCCGATGGCCGCTACGATTTTGTCATCGGCTCGCGCACCCGTGGCCGCCGGGAACCCGGCAGCATGAGCGCGCATCAGATTGTCGCCGGCCATGCCGTCGGCGTCGTGCTGCGGCTGCGCTATGGTGTCGGCTACACCGATATGGGCCCGTTTCGCGCGATCCGGCGGCAGGCTCTCTGCCGCCTCGGCATGCGCGAGATGACCTTCGGCTGGAACCTTGAGATGCAGATGCGCGCCGCCCGCACCGGTCTGCGCATCCTCGAAATCCCGGTCGAGCACCGGCGGCGGATCGGTGGCGCGTCGAAAGTTTCCGGCAGCCTGTCGGGAACCCTCCGGGCGAGCCTGCGGATCGGCGCGACCCTGACCCGCATCGCCTGCGAGGGGCACCCGCGATGAACCCGAACCCGGTCTCCGATGTCGTCGCGTTCCTGACCCGCCCCGGCTGGACCGCGCCCGGCTGGACCACGGTGGTGTTCTGGCTGCTGATCGCGGCCAGCATCGTCATCGCCGCTTATGCCTGGAGCACGATCCCAGGGCAGCGGGCGGCAAAGAACCTGTTCGGCTGGATCTGTCGCTTCTCGATCGGGGCGATGTGGTGGCAGCAGACGCTGTGGAAGCTGCCGCCCTATTACACCGACCATCCGGACAAGCCGTTCGGCGCCACCGGGCTCGCCTATTGGATGGGATTGATGGGCAAGCATGCCGCGATCCCGGCGCAGGCGGACTTTGTCAATCACATCGTCTTGCCGCACTTCTATGTCTTCGCACCGATCGTCTATTCGCTCGAAGTATTGACCGCGCTGTCGCTGATCCTCGGCCTCTTTGTCCCGGTCTGGGGATTGATCGGTGCTGCCCAGATCGCCAATCTGTGGCTCGGTCTCTACAGCGCCCCGGGCGAATGGCCGTGGACCTATTTCTTCCTGATGGTCGTGATGCTGATCTTCGCGGTGCACCGCTATGGTCGCGCGCTCGGGCTCGACGCGATCATCACCAGCAAGCGCGCATCGCGGCCGCTGGCCCAGCGCCGCCGCCCGTTTCTCAGCTTCCTGACCTGAGCCGGTGTCGCGGCCGGTGCCGCTCGGCGTCAGTGGCCGAGAGCCGCGAAAACGCCGAACAGGAGACCGCTGACGGCGAACAGCGCCAACGGATTGAGCTGTGGCCAGCGCATCAGCAGTACCGTCGCCACGACCGCCGTGATCCAGATCGCCGGCCCGCCGGGCATCGCCCGCAACACCGCGATCCCGCCGGCGAGAACAAGCCCGGCAGCCACCGGGGCGAGCCCGTTTTCGACCGCGGCATGCCAAGCCGAGCCGCGCCAGCGGCCCCATAACCGGGCCGTGACGAAGACCAGCAGCGAGGACGGCAGGTAGAGCGCGACGCTTGCCGTCAGAGCACCCGGCCAGCCCGCGACCTTCCAGCCGATCAGCGCCGACAGCATTGTTCCGGGGCCGGGCGCGGCGCGCGAAATCGCAAACAGATCGGCGAATTCGCGGGGGCTCGTCCAATGATGCACGCCGACCGCCTGGTGCTCGATCTCGGCCAGCAGCGAGGCGCCGCCGCCGATCGAGAACAGCGACAGCGGACCGAACACCAGCACCAGCGCCAGCAATGCCCGCCAATCCCCGGGCATCTCAATTTCCGCGCATGTCAGCGGCGCCAGCGTTGCTGCAGCAGGGCAAGACCGATGCTGAGCGGTGCGAGGCAGCTCACGACCGGCAGCAACGGCCAGCGCAGCCCGCCGACCGTAAGCGCGGTGACCGCGACGATCGCAATCTGGCCGAATTGTGAGGCGCCGCGCGGCACCAGCACCAACCCGGTGGCGAAGGTCAGCCCGATCGCCGCCGCCGCCACCCCGTCGAGCACGGCATGCGCCAGCGCGCTGCCGGCAATCCTGGCAAACGCTGCGGCGAGCGCGATCACGATCACGAGCGGTCCCGACAGCAGGCCGACCACCGCCACCACCGCGCCGGCGCCGCCACGCAGCTGCTGGCCGACCTGGACGGTCAGATTGACCCCGCCGGAACCCGGCATGACCCGGCTCAACGCCACCCCGGACAGATAGGCCTGGTCGTCGATCCAGTGGCGGCGCTGAACCATTGCGCGATAGAGCCAGGCCGCGGTGCCGCCGCCAAAGCTGGTGACACCGAGCCAGAAGAACGCGATCGCGATCGCGGCGAGGCTGATTTGCGCCTTGCCCACGCCCTCTGGATCGCGTCGCCCGCCTTCCGCCAATAACACCTCCGCCGCGAGAAGCGGAGGTTATCCCGTCCGGCGTTGGCGGGCGAGTGCTTAGCGCTGCCGAGTGCTACGGGTGTCTGTCAAGCGACGCCGGGCCGTCAAGCAACGCCGGGCCGCGGCGAGCCGAACCTCAGCACGGATTGTCGTTGCCGCCGAAATCGCCGCCGCTGAAATCCTGGTCGGAGCCGAAATCTTGATCCGAGCTGAAATCCTGGTCCCCCGAGCCGTCGCCGCCGCTAAAGTCCTGGCCACCGCTGAAATCCTGGCCGCCGCTGAAGTCCTGGTTCCCCGAGCCGTCGCCACCGCTGAAGTCCTGGCCGCCGCTGAAGTCCTGGCCCTGACCAGTGCCGCCAGCGTCACCATAGTAGTTATTGACGACGGTCTCGCCGAGCCCCGGGGTCATGCCGCGCTCGCCAAGAATGCCGGCGCTGGCATGCTGGCCGAACAGCGATTCGATGCCC
>DATJTI010000035.1:0-53914 GCA_035503615.1 Allostellaceae bacterium
GATCTGCGCCGGTGCCGGAGGTCAGACCGATGCGGCGGTTTCGAGCAACTTCACCGCTGCCGCGAGGTCCTCGGGGCGGTTGGTGTTGAAAAACGGATCGACCGGCTGATCGGCGAACGGCACCGTCACAAGCTGGTGGCGGCCGGTCCATTGATCGACCTTGCGAACGCCCTCGACCACAACCGCGCGCCGGAGGTCCTCGCGCAGCCGGACCGGCCACAGACCGAAAACCGGATGCGAACGGCCGCCCGAAGCCGCGCAGGCAAGATCCGCGCCGGCCGCCTCGCGCGCTTCGGCCAGCCGGGCCGCCAGCGTCATTGGCAGAAACGGCGCGTCGGTCGCGACACTGACGACGTAGGCGCAGTCCGGGTGATGCAAAGCCGCCCAGTCGAGCCCGGCCAGGACTCCGGCGAGCGGCCCGGCAAAACCCGGAATGCTATCGGCGACGACCGCCAAGCCGAAGCGGGCGAACCGCGTGGGGTCGCCATTGGCGTTCAGCACCAGCGCATCGACCTGGGGGGCGAGCCGCAGGACGACACGTTCGAGCAGGGTCGTGCCGGCGAGCAGCCGCAGCGACTTGTCGCCGCCGCCCATGCGCCGCGACTGGCCGCCGGCGAGCAGCAACCCGACCGTCGTCGTGCCTGCCGTCGTCGCTGCTGCCGTCGTCGCCCCCGCCATCGTCGCCCGTGCCATCGTCACAGGACATCCTCGGCAAGGCTGGCCTTGCGGGCGAGATGCCGCGGCTCGTCGGCTACGGCTTGGGCATCGCTGTCGAAAACGATCCGCTCGCAGCCGGCCAGCGCCACAAACCTCCTGCCCTTGGCGCGGCCGATCAAGGTCAGCCCGGCCTGACGGGCGAGATCAACGCCCCAGGCGGTAAAGCCCGAGCGGGAGATCAGGATCGGGATGCCCATCTGGACCGTCTTGATGACCATCTCCGAGGTCAGCCGCCCGGTCGTATAAAAGATCTTCCCGGCTGCCGTCACAGCGTTGAGGTGCATGTAGCCGGCGATCTTGTCGATCGCGTTGTGGCGGCCGACATCCTCCATATAAAGGAGCGGCCGATCCTCTTCGCACAACACGCAGCCGTGGATGGCGCCGGCGGCCAAATAGAGGCTTGGCGCGGTGTTGATCTTGCGGCTCAACGCATAGAGCCACGAGGTCCGCAACACCGCGTCGCGCGCAAGTCTGACCTCTTCGAACCGCTCCATCAGATCGCCGAACACCGTACCCTGCGCGCAGCCCGAGGTCAGCGTCTTCTTGCGCAGCTTGTCCTCAAAATCGGTCTCGCGATCGGTACGCACGACGACGGTCTCGAGCTCTTCATCGTAATCGATGCCGGTGATGCGGTCGTCCGGCCGCAGCATGTTCTGGTTGAGCAGATAGCCGACGGCGAGATAGTCTGGATGGTCGCCGATCGTCATCATCGTGACGATCTCACGGCCATTCAAAAACAAGGTCAGCGGCCGTTCCATGACCACCGCCGTCGCGATCGGCCGACCCTCATGATCGATGCCGTCGACGGTGCGCGTCAGGCGCGGATCGTCGGGCTGCGGGCGGACGGTAAATTCCTGCATGAGCTGATGATGGGTCGGCGCACCTCGCCGCGCAAGTGCGCGATCCCGCTCCTCGCCGCGGGACCCACACGCCTCAGACCGATAATGGCAATATCGGGGGCGACATTTCGCGGTCTCGACCTTATCTTAGGGATAGCAGCGCCACGAGCGAGCCCAGCATGATCGACCCGTTTGGACGGACCATCACCTATTTGCGCGTATCGGTCACCGACCGGTGCGACTTCCGCTGTGTCTACTGCATGGCGGAAGAGATGAGCTTTCTGCCAAAGGTCGAGCTGTTGACCCTCGAAGAGCTCGACCGGCTGTGCAGCGCGTTTGTCGGGCTCGGAGTGCGCAAGCTGCGCCTGACCGGGGGCGAACCGCTGGTCAGACGCAACATCATGTCGCTGTTCCACTCGCTAGGGCGCCACCTCGAGACCGGCGCGCTCGACGAGTTGACCCTGACCACCAATGGCAGCCAGCTCGCCCGCTATGCCGGGGAATTGCGCGACTGCGGGGTGCGCCGGATCAATGTTTCGCTCGACACGCTCGATCCGGCGAAATTCACCGAGATTACCCGGCGTGGCCGGCTCGATGTGGTGCTCGACGGTCTGGCTGCCGCGAAAGCGGCCGGGCTTGCGGTCAAGATCAATACCGTAGCATTGCGTGGCGTCAATGAGGACCAGTTCGACGAGCTTGTCGCATGGTGTGGCGACCAGGGTTTTGACCTGGTATTCATCGAAGTCATGCCGATGGGCGACATCGGCGGTGAAAGCCGGCTCGATCAATACCTGCCGCTATCGCTGTTGCGCGCCCGCCTGCAGCGCCGGTGGACGCTCGACGACACCGACTATCGCACCGGTGGCCCGGCGCGCTATGTGACGGTGCGAGAAACTGGTCGCCGGCTCGGCTTTATCACCCCGCTGACCCACAATTTCTGCGAGAGCTGCAACCGCGTTCGGGTGACCTGCACCGGCACGCTCTATATGTGTCTCGGCCAGGAGGATGCAGCCGATCTGCGCACTCCGCTGCGCCGGTCGGAAGGCGATGCGATGCTGGTGGCGGCAATCCGCGAGGCGATCAGCCGCAAGCCGAAGGGTCATGATTTCATTATCGACCGCCGCCACAACCGGCCTGCCGTCGCCCGGCATATGAGCGTGACCGGCGGGTGAGGCCGGTGCCGGTGCCGCACAAGCCGCGCCGGATCGCGGTTGTCGCCGCCGATAGCGAGCCGGCGCAGCAGGCGCTCGGCGAGTTGTGTCGCCGCTACGACTGCGTGCCGGTGGAGGCAGCAGAGATTGTCGTGTCGCTCGGCGGCGATGGTTTCATGCTCGAAACCCTGCATCGCTTTCTGCCGCAAGCGGTGCCGATTTTCGGCATGCATCGCGGCAGCGTCGGCTTTCTGATGAACCCGTACTGGCCGGACGGGCTCGAAGAGCGGCTGGCCGAAGCGCAGCCGGTCGTGCTGCATCCGCTCGAAATGGCGGCACTCGACACGAATGGCAGCCGCCACCGCGCACTCGCCTTCAACGAAGTGTCGCTGCTGCGGGAAAGCCGCCAGGCAGCAAAGCTGCGGATCACCGTAGACGGGGTGATCAGAATTGACGAACTCGCGGCTGACGGCATCCTGGTGGCGACCCCGGTCGGCAGCACCGCCTATAATCTCTCGGCGCATGGCCCGATCATCCCGCTAGGCGCCGGTATCCTTGCGTTGACGCCGATCAGTTCGTTCCGGCCGCGGCGCTGGCGTGGGGCGCTGCTGCGCCACGACGCGCGAGTGCGGATCGACGTGCTCGAAAGGGACAAGCGTCCGGTCAGCGCAGTGGCCGATTTCACCGAGGCGCGCGATGTCGCCACCGTCGAGATCCACGAAAATCGCGATGTGGCGATGACCCTGTTGTTCGATCACGAGGCCAATCTCGAAGAGCGCGTGTTCAAGGAGCAGTTCGCCACCTGAACCCGCCATTTCGACCGATGATCGAGACCGGCACGGCCGTTGCCGCGCCGTCCCGGCGATGTCATCGGCATGTCGGTGCTCACCCGTGCGTGGTAAGCTCGGTCTTCGAACGGAGTGACCGCGATGGCGCGCCTGCCCTATCTCGACAAGTCCGACCTGTTGCCGGAACACCAGGATCTGCTGGCGCGCAACATCAACCTCTACCGGCTGCTGGCGCACAGCCCGCGGGCCGCGCGCAGCCTCAATACCCTGGCCCGGTTCATCCGCGACGGCAGCCGGCTCGACCCGCGATTGCGCGAAATGGCGATCCTGCAGGTCGGCTACGTCACCCGCTCGGCCTACGAATACTCGCACCATATCCGGATCGGCCGCGAATTCGGGGTCTCCGACTCGGACATCCGGGCGATCGCGGCCGACACCGCAGGGCAGCCGACGGACCTAGACCCGCTGGCCAAGGCGGTGCTGAGCGCCGCGCGCGAGATGACCCTGCAGCTCGAACTGTCCGAGGAGGTCTTCACGACGCTCCGCCGGTCTCTGGGCGAAGAGCGTCTGACCGATCTCGTCCTGACGATTGCCTTCTATAACGGCCTCGTGCGCCTGCTGGCCGCGATGCAGGTCGATGTCGAGGACGCTTATCTGCCATACCTCGAGGAGTTTCCGCTACCGTCGGCGCCGTGAACCCGAGAAGCGGGCGCGGCGGATGGCGAGAGCTATTTGCTGGCCAGCGCGCGGGCGAGCTGGCTGACCGCCTCCTGGTGCTTCTCGTTGCGGATCTCGGCAAAGTTGCGCGCGATCTCAAGCAGCATGCGCTGATGCGGCGTGATCTGGCGCGGCCCGTCCTGTCCGATCCCCTCATAAAAGTGACTGACCGGCGCGCTCAGCGCGCGGGCGATCTCGAACAGCCGACCGGCCGAGACACGATTGATCCCGCGCTCGTATTTGTGCGCCTGCTGATAGGTGACGCCGATCATATCGGCCAGTTGCTGCTGGGTCAGCCCCAACATGATCCGACGCTCGCGGATGCGCGCGCCGACGTGGTCATCGATCGCTGCGGTCGACCGCCCTCGCTTCGGCTTAGCCATGCCTTCACCCGTCTCGCTGTGCTTACACGTCGCACGTGGCCGACGCGCCGCGCCATCGCCACATTGGCTACGAGTTGCCGACAGCGGCGAAGCGCGCCATCAGACCAGCGCGGCCGGCGGGACCCCGATCCCGATGATCATCAACGAGAGCGGCAGTCCGAGCCTTCGATAATCTCCGAAGTGGTATTTCGCCTGTCTGATGACAAGGGCCCGATACATCACCATGCCACCGGTGATCCGGGTTCTGGTAAGCTTCGGTCAACCCATCGATGGTCTACTGATTTCGTGCCGAACCGCCATGACGCGCTCGTTCCACCCAACCGCGCTTGTCCGCATCTGGTCACATCGCGTTTACCAGATCGTAGCCATCTGCGGCGAGGCTGAGAGTGGCGGAAATGATGGCGCACCCGGCGAGATTCGAACTCACGACCTCTGCCTTCGGAGGGCAGCGCTCTATCCAGCTGAGCTACGGGTGCCGATGCCGGAGGACGACCAACGCCAGCGGTCAGTCGATACCGCCGCTGCGCCGCGGATGCAAGGAGCTTGGCAGCGGTTGTGCCCTACTCCCGCCACCAAGGCGGCGCAACAAGGTGGCCACCTGGCCGGGACGGCCACGGTCGCAGGCAATCGAGGCATGGGGGCGGCATGGATAATCGGTCGACAGCCATTTTGCCTGCGCAGTGGCCTGGGATCACGAGCAAGGAGCCGGATGCACGGGCCGGCGCCGATGTCGCCGCGTGGGCCGGCGGCGATGTCGCCGCGCAGCTGGAGCAACGCTTCGGCCGGCTGCCGGTGCGTCAGCGGCTCGGTCTCGAGGATGATCACGAAGCGCGTTGCACCGACCGCCGGCACGGATCGTCGCGGCGGCGCTGGTACCGCAGCCCGCCCATCATCCGCAATTCGCTCAAACTGACGGGGCTCTACTGGCGCGGCCGCAAAAATGCCGAGCGCATCCAGATCCGCCATCACGAGGTCCACGCCGGCGGCCTCCCGACCGCATTCGACGGGTTTACGATCCTGCAGCTGAGCGACCTGCATATCGACATGAACAAGGGCGCGATGCGCCATCTCGCGGCACTGCTGCCTGGGCTCGCCTACGATCTGTGTGTCCTGACCGGCGATTACCGCGGCAAGACCTATGGCCCGTTCGCGGCGACACTCGACGGCATGGCCGATCTGCGCCGGAAGCTTGCCGGCCCAGTCTATGGTGTGCTCGGCAACCATGATTCGCTACGCATGGTTCCGGCTCTGGAAGAAATGGGCATCCGCATGCTGGTCAACGAGGCCGAGCTGCTGCTGCGCGATGGCCAGAGACTCCACCTCGCCGGCGTCGACGACGCCCACTCCTACCGGCTCGACAACATCGAGAAGGCCGCCGCTGAGATCCCCGAGGGGGAGTTCTCGATCCTGCTGTCGCACACTCCCGAAATCTACCGCCAGGCGGCGCATGCCGGCTTCGATTTGCTGTTGAGCGGGCACACTCATGGCGGCCAGATCTGTCTGCCGGGCGCGATCCCGGTCACACTCGACTCGGCCTTGCCGCGGCGCATGGGTGCCGGCTCGTGGCGCTACGGCCACATGGTCGGTTATACCTCGGTCGGTGTCGGGTCGTGCATCGTCGCCGTCCGGATCAACTGCCCACCGGAGATCACGCTGCATCATCTACGCACGAGGTGAGGCTCAATCGCACGAGGTGAGGCTCAATAAGGCCGTTCGCGCCAGTCGAAGGCGTAGAGAAGGCACGAGACCAGAAATTCGCCGATCACGAAGACGGCGACGCCAAAGGCGACGTCCGCCGCTGTCAGCGACAGCGGATCGAGGCAGCCGAGCAGCGGAAACAGCGATTCCGGAACCTGATCGAGGCCGACCGCGGGACTGCTCGACGACCGGCCGAGGCGCCGCTTCAAAAAGCTGGAGAACAAATCGCCGATCATCGCGAGCGTGCCGACCAGCAATCCGATCCGCCACGACAGTGCGACCATGCGCGCAGCCGCGGTCGTGGCGAGAATGGCGAGAACCAGCCCGCGCACGGTTTTTGACCGGCCGAAGAGCGGCCGACCGTCGACGAATTCCCGCCCGCTATCGAGCGGACGCACCAACAGCGGTCCAAACACTTTGCCGGCGACGAGCGGTGTCCCGTTGGCGAGCAGCACCAGAAACACGAGGCGGATGGTCAGCGAAAGATGCATCTGCGCTCAGGAGCCGCCGAGCCGCGCGGCATGAGCGTCGCCCCAGATCGCAGCGGTTGCGTCCCGGTCGGCACCAGACAGCAGCGGCGCCCGCGGGTTGAAAATCCAGCCGGCGATATCGGCGATCACGGTCCGACTATCGAGATCGCGCAACAGCATGTGGTAGCCCTGCGGGTAATAGGCGAGGCTGTGCGGGTCGGCCGGGTCGTTTGGCAGCGCGTGCACAAATCGGCGGATCGGCAGCTTCGGGATGACTTCATCATGCGCACCGTACAACAGCAGCAGCGGCACATGAAGTCGGGGCGCCGACGCCAACGCGGCGTCCATCAGATTGACGAGCCCGTAGATCGTGTCGACGCGGGTGGCCTTGATCACCAGCGGGTCGCGCGCCAAGGCGCGCAGCATCGGGATATTGTTCGAGGCCAGGATATGGAGCCCCTGTCCGGTCAGGGTCAACCGAGGCGCCAGCCGGACCGCAACCGCCAGCGCCAGGCGCGGCAGCAGCCCCATCGTCGAACGGCCCCAGACCGCCGGCGCGACCAGGATCATTCCGCGGATGTCGGGGATCGGGGCGCCGCCCTCCCCGGCCATCGTCACGATCGCCACCGCTCCACCCATACTCTCGCCAAGCAGGTAAAGCGGCACATGCGGATAGAGCCGGTGCAGCACGCCGCAAGCGGCTGCGGCATCGATCGCGAGTGCGGCACGTCCCGGCCAACGGCCATGCCCGGGTGCCGCGCCAAAGCCCCGCTGATCGTAGGCATAGGTCGCGATGCCGTCGCGCGCCCAGGCGGCGCCGGGGCCGGCAAACGCGTGGCTGTAGTCATTGAAGCCATGAAGCGCCAGAATCACGGCTTTGATCTTGCCCTGCGGCAGCCATCGACGCAGCGGCAAGCGCACGCCATCGGTCGTGACAAAGAAGTGACCGGTGAAATGCGGCACGACCGCGTGGCGCAAAGCAGCGGCGCCGGACCGGGGCGGCGCATCCCCGGCTGGATGGATCGTGGCGGGCACGCAGCCGCCGAGCCCCAGCAGCGCCAGGATCAGCCAGACCGAATGCGAGCCGAGCGCGACGCGGCTTCGCCCGCTGCTCACACCGCGATCCGCCCGGCGCCTGATGAGCACGAGATGCGGTCCGCCCGGCGGTGGCGCGCCCCGGCGAAGAGCGCCGCCCGGTCGGCAGCTGCGCCGCGCTCACACATGCTGCGGCACGGTTGCCAAACCCACCCGCTTGTCGGCCGCACCGGGTTTCACCGACCCCGCCCGCTCATGCAACGACGGATGTTGCAAAATGCTCGGCTGGTCAAGACCGGCGAAATACCGCACCGCGCTGTGACGAAATCCCAGGGCGAACTCCCCGTGCGAAATCCTGAGGGGCCAGCGGCGGTGGTCATAGCGCGGTCGGAGATGATCGGGTTGTCGCGAGCGGGGGTCCTCCAGCCGCGTGAGCCATCCCCGGCCTGCAGGTGATGGCGAACATCACGGTCGGCTGGCGATGCCGGCGCACCGCGCCGCCTCGATCGGCGTGCAAGACGGCTCTCACAGCGCTTTCTCCCGACTGGCGATCGGTTGATACTGGCGATCGGTTGAGCCTGGGGCAGCCCATTGTCAGGGTCGTGAGCGATACAATGTCGATCGAGGAATCGCCCTCATTGCCACCTTCCGCGACCGCGCCGCAGACCGGGCCGAACCCGGCCGGGGCGCCCGCTGCGACAACCGATGTCGCGCCGGTCGAGGTCACGACGCCAGCACCGTCGCCAGCATCGCTGCCGGGCGACGCGGTCACAACCGGTCAAGCCGCGGGCGATGCGGCCGCGCGTGATGCCGGATCGATCGGCGAGCCCCGACGGCGCCGTCGACGTCGACGCCGCAGACCGGCCAGCGCCACCGTGGCGATATCGGCCGATGATACTGCCGAGACAAACGCGACGCTGACCGAGCCCACGCCACCATCCGGGCCGACCGGCTCGGCACCGGCCGACGGCGCTCGTCCCCGCCGGCGCAGACGGCGCCGACCGGCTCAATTCGGCGGATCGGTCACGGCGGCCGCAGATCGGCCTACCTCAGCCCGGCCCACCGCAAACCGGCCCACCGCAGCACCGGCGACCGAGCGTGCCACCGGGATCGAGTTGAGCTTGGCGCATGATCGCGCGTCCGATGCCGAGGCGCCCGGGGGGCGGACCCTGCATCTTCCAGCATCAGCCCCGGTGCCGACCGCCGCTCTCACCCCTGCGCTGGAGACGCCGCCGCCCGCGGGCAACGCATCGGCCGAGGCGGTTCCTGGTGCAATTCCCGGCGCACACCGGCCACCCCCATCCGCGGGTCTGCCCGGCCGGCGACGGCGGCGACGGCCGGCAATACGCCGGATCGGCGACGGCGGTCCCGAGACGCCTGCTGCTTCACCCGGCGACGCCCCGCCCGCGCAGGCGGTATCGGCGCCGGGCGAAACGCGCCCGGGCCGCGGGCCGCGCAACCGCCGGCCACGTTCCGCGAGGCCGCGCGAGGACGGATCGCCGCGCGACGCCGAGCGCCCCGCCCGCACACGGTCGCGAACCGATGGTCGGGAGCCCGGGGCTCGCGGCGACGGCACGCGTGGAGCAGTGACCCATAGCGCACCCAGCCGTAACGCCGGACCGGTCCGGGAGCGCAGCCGCGGCCCGGATCGCCGACCGGGACGGGGCCGCGAGGCGTCACCAAACCGGCCGTCGCACAAGCTCTACACTCTCGAATCGATGGTCGATCGTGGTTTCGAGGACGTCGCCGACGAGGCCGAGGAGAGCGGCACCCGGCGGGTCCATTGGACGATCGTCAAACGCACCGTCGCCGACCAGAAGAGCGGCAAGGCGATGTCGGCCACCTACGTGCTGCAGCGCGACGGCGCCGACACCGAATTCCCCAATCTCGGGGCTGCTCGTGCTGCTGCCAACAAGACCATCATCCACCCGGAAAAGCTGACAATGTCAAAAGCCGAGCATGTCGCCGCCAAAAGCAAGTGAGCAGCCGGGAGGGTGCCGTCACCCGCGGCGGCGCTCCGCCATCGCCTCGTAGCGGCCGGGGCCGGCGATTTCGGCGATCGTCCCGTCGGGCGAGCGGAACTTGACCGTCCCGGCATCGGGCTTCGAGAGGATCGTGCCGCCGAACTGCTCGATCCTGGCCAGCGTCGCCTGCCGGTCCTCGACGGCGATGCCGAAATGGTGAATCGCCGGGCCTTCGCCGACCAGTTTGGCCTCCGCATCGTCCTCGCTGTCATAGACCATCAGCGCCAGATCGACATAGCCGTCGGTCAGGTGGCGCGAGACATGGCCGCGCGAGCGACCGGTCCCGACCTGGCGGAAGCCAAAGACGTTTTCGTAAAACCGGGTGGCCGCTTCGAGGTCGGTCACTTTGAGCGCCACATGATTGATCTTGGCCATCGTCACTCTCCTATTCCGCGCTGCCGTCATACGGTGTGATCACTGTTCCGGTGCGATACTGATCCGGTTCGAGGATGACCTCGACCTTGGTGTCCTTGAACTGGTCGAGGCTGTTGCTCTTGATGTTCTGCCACTGCACTTCGAGCACGCGCGGCTTCGACCATTCGCCATCCTTGCCGAAGGTGATATCACCGACGATGGTCTTGAACGAGTGGGTCCGGATGTAGTCGGCGACCTTGGTCTGGTCCAGGCTCTTGGTGCCCTCGACCGCCTCGGCCAGCACCTGCAGATTGGCATAGGCAAAGGGCGGCAGGTACCAGCCGAGCGGATCGACCCCCGCTTTCGGCGCCTTGGCCTGGTATTCCTTCAGAAAGTCGAGAATCCCGGGAAACTGCATGGTCGGCGCCGGGATCCACCAGTCGTAATCGATGACACCATTGAGCTTCGGTCCGAACTGCTCCTTGAGGGCCGTGTATTGCAGGCCGACCATGCCGCCGCCGAAGAACCGCGTCTTAAGCCCGGACTCGGTCGCCGCGCGCAGCATCCCCGCCGATCCCGGCGGATAGGAGGCGACAAACACCATGTCGGGATGGGTCGCCTGGATCGCCTCGACAATCGGCGTGAAGTCGGGCGTTCCCGGCGGATAGGTCTTGTCGTAGACGATCTTGATGCCGTCGCGCTTGGCGATGTCGCGCACCCCTTCAGATGCGTTCTTCGGAAACTCGGCATCCTCAGCGAGCAGCGCCAGCGTCTTCGGCTTCGGCTTGGCGGCCATCGCGACCTTGAAGAACGGCTCGCAAAACGCATGCTTCGGGTCGGGTCCGGCGGGCAGCATCGAGAAATATTTCGGATAGTGGAACTCACTGTTGACCGCGAGGCCGAACAGGCCGAGGAACAGCCGGTTATTCGCAATCGCCACCGGCATCGCCGGCGCGATCAGGTTTGTGCCGTAGCCCGAGACGATAAAGTTCACCTTGTCGACATCGATCAGCTTCGTATAGATCCCCGGCACCGTCGCCGGGTTGCTCTGGTCGTCGTAATAGATGAGCTTGACCGGACGGCCCAAGAGCCCGCCCTTGGCGTTGACATCGCCCTGCCAGATTTGCATCGCCAGCAGCGCCGCTTTGCCGGCGTCGGCGAGCCCGCCGGTCAGCCCCATGCCAAAACCGATCGTGATCGGCTCGGCCGCGCGCACCGCGCCGGCGCACAACAGCGCCGCCGCGATGACAACCGATGCCAGCACGGCGCAACTGCACCGGCAGCTGTAACCCAGCCTCATCCCAGCCTCCGCCAATCGTTTCTTCTACGACAGACCGCTCACCACACCGCGGCGGATGAACCGGTTGATCCCGTCACGGCCCAACTCCCGGTCGAGCTGCCCTTGTGCCGACGGATAATGCAGATGGGCGAGCGCCTCGCCAAGGGCAAAGGGCGGCGGCATGCGCAGCCGATGCACTCCGGGCGCGATCGCCACGACCTCTCCCGGCACCGGCGGCATCGCAACCGGAAAGCGCAACAGTTCAGAACTTCCATCCAAGATCGGTCTTCTTCGCGGTTCGCGAATTGACGCCCAGGCCCGAATTGACGCCCAGGCCCGAATTGACGCTTAGGCTGGGACGGTGCATGAGTCCGCGGCAAGCGACGAGCCCGCCGGTCAGCCCTGCTTTCCGGCGGGTGATTTGCATGTTGGACAAGGAAGCGGTGATGCGTGACTTCAACGTTCCCGGGCGTTCGGCGGCAATGGCGACAAACGGAATGGCTGCCAGCTCGCACCCGATGGCGACACTGGCGGCGCTCGACGTGCTGCGCGCCGGCGGCAACGCTGCCGATGCGGCGATCGCCGCGGTGGCGATGCAGTGCGTGGTCGAGCCGGAGAGCACCGGGATCGGCGGCGATTGCTTCGTGCTCTATTCGCGCGCTGGCGGCCTCCCAGTGGCGCTCAATGGCTCGGGGCGGGCGCCGGGCAAGGCGACCGTCGAGTGGTATGTCGAACACGGCATTCACGAGATCGACGTGCCCACACCGCACGCAGTGACCGTGCCGGGCGCCGTCGACGCCTGGTGCACCTTTAATCGGGAATACGGCACGAAACCGCTCGCCGAATTGCTCGAACCGGCGGCTCGCGCAGCCGAAGGCGGCTATGTCGTGACTCCGCGGATCGCCGATGACTGGCGCCGCAACCAGGTGAAGCTGCGCAATCCGGTCACCGCGGCACTGTTCCTGCCTGGCGGCAAGCCGCCGGAGGCCGGCGACCGGATGCAAAATCCGCCGCTCGCCGCGACCTTGCGCCGGATCGGACGGGAGGGGCGCGAAGCGTTTTACGAGGGCCCGGTCATGCGGGACATCGTCAACCGGCTGCAGGCGCTCGGCGGCCTGCACAAGGAGGCCGATTTCGCGGCGCAGCGATCGAACTGGGTCGAGCCGATCACCACCCGCTATCGCGGCTATGACGTCTATGAATGTCCGCCCAATGGCCAGGGCATGGCAGCGCTGATGATATTGCGCACGCTCGAAGGCTATGCGCTCGGCGGCGAGGAGTTCAGCGAGGCCGACCGGCTGCATCTGCTGGCCGAGGCGAACAAGGCGGCCTACTGGGTGCGCGACAACTTCATCTGCGACCCCGATCACGTGCCGGTCGATGTTGCCGACTACCTGTCCGAGGCGCGGGCCGAGCGTACCCGGCGGACGATCCGGCTCGACCGCGCCTTGCCGGGGCCGCGCTGGGCCGAGATCGAGCACAAGGACACGGTCTATCTGTGCGTCGTCGATCGCGACGGCAACGCCTGTTCGTTTATCAACTCGCTGTTCTCGGCGTTTGGCAGCGGCATTGTGGCACCCGAAAGCGGGGTCCTATTACACAACCGAGGCACCGGGTTTCGCACGATCCCCGGCCACCCCAATGCAATTGCACCGGGCAAGCGGCCGTTCCACACGATCATCCCGGGGATGCTGGTCAAGGACGGCCGCGCCGTCATGCCGTTCGGGGTCATGGGCGGCCATTATCAGGCGGTCGGACATGCACATTTCCTGCACCGCATGCTCGACCGCGGCATGGATCCGCAACAGGCCGCGGAACAGCCGCGCATCCTGGCACTGAACGGCGCGTTGCAGGTCGAACGCGCGGTGCCGCAGCCGATCGTCGACGATCTCGCACGCCGCGGTCACGAAATCGCGGTACAGCAGGTGCCGCTCGGCGGCTGCCAGGCGATCTGGCTCGACCATCGGCGCGGTGTTTTGATCGGTGGTTCGGAGCCGCGCAAGGACGGGCTGGCGCTGGGGTATTGACCGCCAGGCACGGTTCTGTTACCGAGAAGCCATGACGACCGAGCGCAACGAGCTTCGACTTACCGCCGCGGCGCCCTGACCGGCGCCGATCGAGGCTGCGCCCGTTCCCATGCTGGGAACCGTCTGTTCGCTCGGTTCTGCAATGTCTTCCCGCTCCCGTTCCGAATTGTGGGCCATCTGGCGGGCCTCCAGCCTGATTGCTTTACGCTTCTGCGGTCCGCGACTTAGCGGCGGCCGGCGGGGCTGAGCCTCCGTCGGCCGCGAGCCCTTGCCCCGATCGTGTTCGTATCGCGCGACCGCCCGCCGACGCGGCGGTCTTGCCGCAGCAGGAGTTTTCGATGTCCGAGATGCCGATCTACAAATACCGCCCGTTCGCGCCGATCCGTCTTCCCGACCGGCACTGGCCGGCGAAGGTGATCGACCGCGCCCCGCTGTGGTGCAGTGTCGATCTGCGCGACGGCAACCAGGCCCTGGTCGAGCCGATGGGGCCCGACCGCAAGCGCCGCATGTTCGATCTTCTGGTCAAGCTCGGCTTCAAGGAGATCGAGGTCGGATTTCCGGCCGCCTCCGAAACCGATTTCGCGTTTGTCCGCGAACTGATCGAGCGCGATCTGGTGCCCGAGGATGTCACGATCCAAGTGCTGACCCAGGCGCGCGCCGAGCTGATCGAGCGCAGCTTCGAGGCGATCCGCGGCGCGCGGCGGGCCATCATGCACCTTTACAACTCAACCTCGACTTTGCAGCGGCGGGTGGTGTTCGGTCTTGATAAGGGCGGCATCGTCGACATCGCTGTCAACGGGGCGCGGCTGATCCGCGACCTCGCCGAAGCGATGCCGCAGACGCAAGTCCTCTACCAGTATTCGCCTGAGAGCTTCACTGGCACCGAACTCGAATTTGCGGTCGAGATCTGCGAGGCGGTGATGGATGTCTGGCAGCCGACGCCCGAGCGCAAGACCATTCTCAACCTGCCGGCCACCGTCGAGATGGCGACCCCCAACATCTATGCCGACCAGATCGAATGGTTCGGCCGCAACATCCGCGACCGCGACAGCATCGTGTTGAGCCTGCACCCGCACAACGATCGCGGCACCGCGGTGGCGGCGGCCGAACTCGGCGTCATGGCCGGCGCCGACCGGGTCGAGGGTACGTTGTTCGGCAATGGCGAGCGCACCGGCAATGTCGATGTGATGACGCTGGCGTTGAACCTGTTCAGCCAGGGTATCGATCCGGGTCTCGTCGTCACCGACATCGACGAGGTCGTCCGCACCGTCGAGCATTGCAACCAGCTGCCGGTCCATCCGCGCCACCCCTATGCCGGCGAACTCGTCTACACTGCGTTTTCCGGCTCGCACCAGGATGCGATCAAGAAGGGCTTCGAGGCGCTCGCCAAGCGCAACGACGAATTATGGGAGGTGCCCTATCTGCCGATCGACCCCCAGGATCTCGGCCGCAGCTACGAGGCGGTGATCCGGGTCAACAGCCAGTCGGGCAAAGGCGGGGTCGCCTATGTGCTGCAGGCCGATCACGGGCTCGATTTGCCGCGCGGGCTGCAGATCGAGTTTTCGAAATGCGTCCAGGAGGTCGCCGACCGGACCGGCAAGGAATTGACCAGCGCCGACATCTGGTCGCTGTTTCGGCAGACGTATCTGCGCGCCGACGGGATCGTGCTCGGCGATTACAGCATCCTGCCCGAGCCGGGCGCGCCGGAGCAGCGGCGGATCGCCGCCACTATCCTGGCGGGCGGGGTCGAACGGCATATCGAGGGGGTCGGCAACGGTCCGATCGATGCCTTTGTTGAAGCGCTGCGCCGCCAATGCGGAGTTGAGCTGAGCTTTGTCGACTATCGCGAGCACGCCATCGGCGCCGGTGCCGACGCCCAGGCGACCGCCTATGTCGAGATCCGTGATGCCGGCGGCAACACCCTCCATGGTGTTGGCATCGACGCCAATATTATCACCGCCTCGCTGAAGGCGGTGGCGAGTGCCGCCACCCGCACCCTCGATCGCGAGCATCGCGGGTAGCGGCGGGCGGCGACTGCCGTGAACATGCTCCTCGGCGCCGCCGGCACGGGGAGCATGGAGATCGCTCAGGAGCCACCCGCGGCCGCGCCTTGCGCCCGCCGGATCGCCGCCACGACCGCCGGGCGGTTGCTGTCCTGCGCCCAGCCCAGCGCATCGCGGCCGGTATAATCGGTTTTGGTCGCGCTGGCGCCCTTGGCGAGCAACGCCCGCACCAGTTCGAGATTGCCGCGGCTCGCGGCGATCATCAGCGGCGTCTGCCCTTCCTTGTTTTGTGGATCGACCTCGGCGCCAACATCGAGCAGCAGGATCGCCGCCTCGGTCTGACCCCGGTCGGCGGCCAGATGGAGCGGTGTGTCGCCGAGATTGTCCACGGGATTGAGCTTTGCCTTCGCCTTGATCAGAATCGCCAGGATCGTCAAATTGCCGTTCATTGCGGCGTAGTGGAGACCGGTGCGCGACTGCTCGTCGGTCATGTTCGGATCGCCCTCGCCGCTGCCGACGAGCTGTCTGACCAGCGCCGCATCGTTTTGCGCCGCAGCGCGGGCTACGTTTTCATAATAGTCGCCAAAGAGATTGAGCGCCTGCGCCCGCTTGGCACCTGCGATCATTGCGGCAAATACCGCCAGTCCCCGCATCGCCGACCTGCGTGTACTCATGCGACCCCCCGGGTTCGGAGGCGGACGAACGCGGTTGTCTATGGCCGCGCCGGTGATCACCCGCCAGGCTGCAGAATCGGCCCTGCGAGGCGGCGAAATCAATGGGCGATCATGTGTTCGGCGGTGAGCAGATCGCCGACCGGCAGATGGTGACATGCCGGGCCGCGCAGCGTGACATGCCGGGCTAATGCCGGACGCGGGTCCTGACCGGCGGATCCGGTCAGCCGGCCATCGAGGTGAAGCCGCCGTGCCCTGGCCGAGCCGCGATTCGGGGTGTCGCGGCTGCCAAACCGTAGGTTCAACAGCTTGTTTCCTTTTTGCAACTGTTGCCGTATCGCAACAGCCGGGATCGAAAAGCCACAAGCGAGCTTCGGCTTGATTGACTCCGAATCAGCGCCCGATAGTATTCCTTCCAGTGAAACTTGGCCCGCGCGATGTATCGATCGTTGATCGATAAGTAGTCGGACACGCTGCGCCGTTTCGGTTTGCTGCCGCGTCCGGCCGGACTGCGTGGCCGACAGGTCGATGCGGGTTTGTGCCGCAGCGGGGACTGAGCCGTCAGTGCGGCCGGAAAGTGGGGGCAACGTGGAACACGCGTTCGAGCAGACGAATATCGTGCGTTTCCCACGCACGGTAGCGGGGGCGTCGCCGCCGACCGACGCGACGTCTCTACTGGCGCTGAACCGGTATGAATTCAATGAAAACGAACTGAAACGCCTGTGCCGCTGGTATTCCGCAATGAAATTTGCGTTTCCCGGCACCGAAGGCGTCATGGTTGTCAGCCATCAGGAAAGCTATTCGGCGGTCGGGCTCTATAACAGGGCAGGAGGCGCCCCCAATTGCCTCGTCGCCAAGCATGAAGCTGCGGGCAAGATCAAGTTCTTCTGGTCAACCGAGTTTGACTCGCCGCGACCGATCCCGAATCTCGCGGACATTACCGATGCCCATATTCGGGCCATTCGTCCGCCGCGTGACGAGACGGGATGGCTCGATCCTGCCGGCTGGAGGGGTGTCTATACCGCCCGCCTGATTGCAACCCAACTACAAGTTATATAGCGTCGGCAGGTAAGAACCAAAGAGGGGTGGCAACACGAACCCCCTCTGATCGTTCGCCGTTCGCCGCCTTCAGCAACACGAGCAGCGCCCAGTGCGCATCAGGGCGGCCGGTTCAGCCGCGGTCTCACCCGCTAACCCGACAACAACCGGCGCCCGAGATGGCGCGCTACCGCGGCAAGATCGGTCGGCTCGGCGGCAATCCGGCGGCTCTCTTCGAGCAGCGTGCGCACGGTGGTGCGGATTTGCTCCTCGCTATGCTCCGAGGTCAGAAAGAATCTCAGCCGGGCCGCACGTTCCGGTACCGCCGGGTAGAGGATCGGCTGGACGTTGACGCCGCGCTCGAACATCGCCTGTGCCAGTCGGCCGGCACGAATCGACCCGCCGGTCATGACCGGCACGATCGCCGCCCCGATCGATCCGCCGACATCGAGACCACCCTCGCGTGCGAGCGCCAGAAACAGCGCGGCCCGGTCATTGAGCCGCCGCACCCGCGCGGGCTCGGCCAGCAACAGCTCGAGTGCGGCGAGCGCGGCAGCGGCGGCAGGCGGCGTGATCCCGACCGAGAACACGAACCCGGGAGCGGCGAGCTTGAGATAATCGATGAGCTCGGCGCAGCCGGCGATATAACCGCCGCATGACACCAGTGTTTTGCTGAGCGTCCCCATCCAGATATCGACCTCGCCCGGGTCGATGCCAAAGCGGTCGGCGCTGCCGAGGCCCCGCTGTCCCAGCACTCCGAGCGCATGCGCCTCGTCGATCATCAGCCATGCGCCGTGGCGACGCGCGGCGGCCACGAAGGCCGGCAGATCGGGGACATCGCCATCCATGCTGTAATGCCCTTCGAGCACCAGCAGCGTATGCCCGTTGCGCGGCCGCACCTCGCCGAGGATGCGGTCGGCGGCCTCGTGATCGAGGTGGGCAAACGGCACCCGGCGCGCCCCCGATAGAATCGCACCCTGCACCACGCTGTTGTGGATCAACGCGTCGTGCACGATCACGTCGTTGCGTCCGAGCAATGCACCGATCACGGTGACGTTGGTCGAGTGGCCGCCGACCAGGCACACGCAATCCTCGGCACCGTGCAGCCGCGCCAGCTCGCGTTCGAGCTCGCGATGCACCGGGCGTTCCCCCGACACCGGCCGGCTTGCCGAAACCGAGGTGCCGTAGCGGTCGAGTGCCGCTTCGACCGCGGCGCGGATCCGCGGGTGGCCGTTCAGTCCGAGGTAGTTGTACGAGGCGAAGTTGACGTAGGGCGCGCCGTCGATCACCGTTTCAGCGCCGGCAATCCCCTCGTGGACGCGAAAGAACGGGTCGGCGATCCCGAGGAAGTCCGCTGCCTCGCGGATCATCCGGATGTCCTTGTAGGCGTCGAACTCGGCGACCGACAGGCGCCCGCCCGCCCGCCGGGCCGGCTCGGCCGCGGACAATGGCAAGCGCTGCCGCGCCGCCGAGGATACTCGCTGGAGCAGATGCGCCCGCGCCTGCGCCGACAGACCGAACAGATTGCGTCCCTCGGCCAATCGACTATTCCGCAGCCGCCGATTTCGGCTCGGTGACCGCCTCGACCGGCATCAGCGCCGCCTCATCCACACTCTCGTAGCGTGCTGCGAGCGCGACCACTTCGGCATGATCGGCGCCGGTCTTCAGCGCGTTGCCAAGCCGCGTAGCGATCGACGCCACACTGGTTCCCTCGGCCAGCGAAACAAGCGGCAGGTCGACCCGCAGCCGGCTTTCGAGCGCGAGCCGAAGTTCGACCGCCATCAGCGAATCCATGCCCAGCTGCGAGAGCGGCCGCGACGGATCGATCACGCCTGCCGGCAGGCGCAAGATCCGCGCCGCTTCCTCGGCAACAACGGTCCGGATCAGCGACACAGCCGCTTCCGGCGACATCTCCGCGAGTTGCTCGGCCAGCGCCTCGTCGGTCGCGGCCGGGCCGGCCTTGCTGCGAACCTCGGCAAATAGCGGCGTCGTCAGCATCGGCAGGAAGCGGCGCGCCTCGGTCCAGTTGGTCTCGGCCAAGCCGACCACCGCATTGCCGCTGTCGAGCATCGCCGGCAGGCTGGCGAGAGCGGTCGCCGCCGGCACCGGCTTGGCGCCGAGCCGCCGGGCGAGGGCGTCACGCATTTCCGGCCGTTGCGCGAGATAGCCGACATCGGCGATCGGTCCCCAGGCGACCGCCAGCCCCGGCCGACCGGCGGCACGCCGGCGCCGCGCCAGCGCTTCAAGCGCCATGTTGGCAGCGACATAAATCCCCTGCCCGGGGGCGCCCAGGATCGTCGTGGCCGACGAGAAAAGCACAAACAGCTCCAGCGGATCGTCGCGGGTCAGCACATCGAGCACCGCGGCGCCGTCGAGTTTGGGTCGCAGGATCGCCTCGATCCCGGCGAAATCGACGTCGGCAGCGAGCCGGTCGGCGACGATTGCCGCGGCGTGCACGATGCCGCGCAGCGGCGGCAGGCCGGCGCGGATTTCGTCCAGGACCCGGGCCAGGCTGTCCCGGTCGGCGACATCGGCGCGGTAGACGCGAACCTGCACGCCCGCCACCGCGAGTTCGGCGATCCTCGTTTCGCTGCCGGGCGTATCAAGCCCGCGGCGTCCGACGAGTGCTATCGCGCCAGCCCCGTGCGCCACGAGCCACCGCGCAGCCTCGAAGCCGAACCCGTCGAGCCCGCCCGTGACCAGATAGGTGCCGTCATGCCGCGCCGTGAACGCGCTCTGTGCGCAGAGCGCCACCGGGCGCTGCGGATTGGGAGCAAGGACGAGCTTGCCGATATGGGCCGACGACTGCATCAAGCGAAACGCGTCATCGACCTCGGCAAAATCAAAGATGCGGTGCGCCAGCGGACGGATCGCTCCCGCGGCAAGCAGCGACGACACTTCGGCCAGCAATTCTTTTGCCAAGGCCGGCCGGTGCAGCGGCAGCTGATCGACATCGATTGCGAAATACGACACGTTCTGCCGCAATGGGCGCAAATGCAGGCGCCGGTTCAGGTAAAAGTCGCGCTTGCCCAATTCGAGAAACCGCCCGAACGGCTTGACGACTTCGAGGCTGCGCTCCATCGCCTCGCCGCTCAGCGAGTTCAGCACCACGTCCACCCCTTTTCCGCGGGTGATCGTGCGGACTGCATCGGCAAAGCCGAGATCCCGAGAATCGAGAACATGGTCGGCACCGGCCAATCGCAAAAATGCCCGCTTCGCCGCAGATCCGGCGGTAGCGATGACGATCGCGCCGCGATGCTTGGCGTATTGGATCGCCGCCAGGCCGACACCGCCGGCTGCCGAGTGGACCAGCAGATTTTCGCCAGCGCCGAGCCGCGCCAGATGGCCAAGGGCGTAAACCGCGGTGACGAACGTGACCGGCAATGTCGCGGCCGCCGCGACGCCGATCTCCGCCGGGACCGGCACCACCGCCTCGGCCACGGTGGTAACGCGCGTGCTCAACGCCGACGGCGCGAACCCGGCGACCCGGTCGCCGACCGCGATGCCATCGACCTGCGTCCCGACAGCGCGCACGATGCCGGCGCATTCGAGCCCGAAACCGGCACCGGCAAATCCGTCGATCAGCGCCTCCTCCGGCAGCAACCCCATCGCCCACATCATGTCGCGGAAATTGAGCCCGGCGGCCTGCACCTCGATCTCGACTTCTCCCGGGCCCAAAGCTTGCGGCGACCGGCGCTCCCAGCGCACCGCTTCCAACCCGCCCGCGCCGCGGCTCGCCAGGGTCAAGATTTCCGACGGCGCGGCGCGGTGTTGCGGCAACCCGCAGCGCAGCCGCAGCACATGGCGGCCATCGGCGGTCCAGACGATCTCGCTCTCGGTGTCGTCCGCAGCGAGTT
Organism: Allostellaceae bacterium; assembly: GCA_035503615.1. Taxonomy (GTDB): domain Bacteria; phylum Pseudomonadota; class Alphaproteobacteria; order ATCC43930; family CGMCC-115725; genus AP-15. The sequence goes on from DATJTI010000035.1 coordinate 21,052, forward strand.
CGGCAAGAAGGCATCCGCAGCATTCGCCCGGTGTCGCGGCCGCCGGAAGGTCGATCAAGCGAACCTTCAATCGCGGCAATTCATTAACGAGGACGCGCGCGAAACCCCACAGTCCGGCACCAACGAGGTCGGCGCCGCATCCGGCCTCGGTCGGTGTTGCCTGCTGCGCGTCAACCGTGACCAGCCAGAGTTCGGCCTGTCGTTCCGCCGCTCGATGCGCCAGCCGCGAGAAGCTCGCCAGGCGTTCGGCCGCACTCGCTTCGCCATCCGGGTCGGCGCCGACGAAGATGATGATTTCCGGATCCGCGGCGACCTCGTTGGTTGCCTCTCCCACCGGTGCAGGCAGAGACGCAGCCGCGACGACGCGGTGACCTGCCGCCGCCAGTCCGCCGAAGAGCGCTCCAGCCAGCGGAGTGTCGCGGGCGACAAGGGTGATGTCGTGCGGCGCGGCCAGCGTCTGACCGACGGCCGCCTCACCGACGACTCCCGGCGCGGACGGGGCGAGACCCCAGACGACCGCTGAGGGCCACGGTCCCGGCCCGCACGAACATTGCCCGGTCGTGGCAAATCCCGCGGCGGCGAGTTCCACCCGCCAACCTTCACCGTCACGCAGCGGCGACGCATTGCGGGGCGCGGATTCCGGCTTCCACCACCTAGCCTGTTGTCCGAATGTGACATCCCACAGCGCATTAGGCTCGGGTTCCATCGCGAGCAGCAGCCCGGCGGGCACCAAAAGCTGGCGCAGCACCGTCAGCGACGCCGCATCGAGCTGCAAACGCGCGCAAGCGCTGACCGCCACGACGAGGTCGAAGGTCCTGCCGGCGAGGGCGTCGCCGCCGTCGTGCGGAATCCAGGTGCGGGCATCGGCACCGCTGAACGATTGCAGGCTTGACGCCAGTCGATCCATCTGCTCCGAGTCGGGATTCGTGGCCAGATACGCGACGGCTGCCTCGCACCCGGCGAGCCGGTCGAGCATGCGGCGGGTGTTGCCGGCTGTCGCACCCACTTCGAGAATTCGCAGCGGCCGGTTGCGCGGCCACGCGATTGCTATTTCGTGCAGCACATCGCCAATGAGCCCGACACCGGCGGTGCTCGCCGGTGACGCCGCCAGCAGTTGCTCGGCCATCGGCGACAAGGCGGTGACTGCCAGCATCGGACCCTCGGCGAGAGTTCTCGGGAGGTCCTCGATCGCCGCCGCAACCAATGCCAGCTCAGCCACCAGATCGGGCGCCTCTGCCAGCAGCAGACGCCAGATCTCCGCCGCCTCCGGCAGATCGCTGCCCGTGTCGAGCTGCCATTCGCCGTCGGATCGGGAAACGGCACCAAGCCTTTTGAGCGCCCACAGCAGCGCCTCGGCGAGGCCGCTCGCCGAACCGGCGAGCTTGCCGTCGGCGACGAGGCCGGCAATCGTGAAAGGATCGCCGGGCTCGACCAAATCCCGCAGCACCCGTTGCCCCACAGCACCGATCAGCGCGTCGAGCAGAGCCGCCTGATCGCCCGCCGCGGGGGCCGGTTCGCGCGCCTCCATCAGCCGCGTCGCGATAGCCCCGGCCTCTATTAGTACCGCTGGCGGCTCGCCCTCGGTAAGCGGCGCCGGCACGAGATCGACACGGAACATCCGCTCGTCGGCGCCGATCTGCCGCGCCATCTCGATCCGACGAAACCAGCAATCGTCGAGTTCGGCGAGCACTGCGCCTTGCGCATCGTACAGCACGATATCGGCCGCGACTGACCGCGTGCCGGCGCGAGTGAGCCGCAACCGGGCGCGTCGCGGCACCCGCCCGGTCGGTGCAAGACATCGCACCCGGCCAAATCGCCACGGCAAATAGCTCACCCCGGCGGTTTCTGCGCGGCCCTCGCCGATCAGCGCGAACAATCCTTGCAGCGCACCGTCGAGCAGAGCCGGATGCAGCAGGTAGGGATCGGTCGGCTCGTCGATGACCGTCGCGTCGAGATGGACGATGGCGCGATCGGGTGCTGTGATCTCGACCGCCTCGACCGTGCGGAATCGCCGGCCATAATCGAGCCCGGCACGCGACGCGACACGATAGAGGCTTGCCCCATCGATGCGGCGAACGCTGCTCCCCGCTTCCTCTACCCAGCCCGGCACGAGGCTCGGGCCGGTGACCGCTGCGATCCGGCCGACCGAGTGGACCGTCGGGGGTTCGCCCGACAACCGCTCCCGGCTCGCCAGCTCCCAGTCGCCGTCGTCGGACACGAGCGTGGTGCGCAGTTCGCGCATGTGTCCTTTGTCGAAAGGCAACGGGCGACGCACCTCGACATCGAACGCATCCCAGGCCGGAGCCTCGGGCCAGCGCCACCGTGCCATGGCAAGCGCCATTTCGAGGATCGCCGCCGCCGGGAGCACCGGAACCCCCTCGACCGCGTGATCGCCGATCCACGGCAGCACGTTGGCGTCGAGATGACCGAGCCAATTCGGCAATGGGCCGGACTGGCGAAATCCGAGCAGCGGATGGTCGAAGGGCGGGTTTTCCAGATTGGCCGCCTCGACCGTCGACTCGAACCAGCACTTCTCCCGCTGCCACGGGTAAAGCGGCAAGCCGCGCGGATCGCAATCGCCGTCGAACACCGTGGCCTGCCCGAGATCATACCCCGCTACGCAGCAACGTGCTGCGATCTTCGGGAATGGATCGCTGCCGCGATCATCGCGTGACAGGGCATCATCGCGCGACAGGGTCGCCAGGACCCGGCCCTCGACATCGGCGGCGCGCAGAGCATCGGCAAGGTAGGATTGCAGAATGGCGCCCGGGCCGATCTCGACAAAGATGCGATAGCCCTCGCCGATCAGCACCTGCGCCGCATCGGCGAAACGCACCGGGTTTCTGATGTTGCGCCACCAATGCTCGGCATCGAGCGCCTCGCCATCGACGATCGCGCCGGTCACCGTCGACACCATCCGTGCCGGTGGCGGCGCCGACGCGATGCCGGCGAGGTCGGCCAGGAGCTCGTCGCGAATCGGCTCCATCATCTCGGAATGAAAGGCGAAATCGAGATCGAGCGGGCGGAACCACAGCTTCCGCCGCCGGGCTTCGGTGCCGAGACGGGCGATTTCCTCGACCGACCCCGACAGCGTGATCGAATTGGCCGCATTGAGCGCGGCGATCTCGGCTCGGCTGTCGATCTCGCCCAGAAAATCAAGTGCGGCGTCATGGGCCAGCGCCAGCGCCGCCATCCGGCCGGCCCCTTGCGTGCGCTGCTGGCTGCGGCTGCGGGCAATCACGACGCGGCCGGCATCGGCGAGCGATAGCGCGCCCGCACCCCAGGCCGCGGCGATCTCGCCGACGCTGTGGCCGAAATAAGCGCTGGCGACCACGCCTTGCGCGCCCAGCGCCGCGACGATCCCGGCCTGGATCGCGAACAACAGCGGCTGGGCGATATCGGTGCGTGCCAATGCCGCCGCCTCGACCCCGGTTTCGATCAGCTGGGCCACCGACCAGCCGAGATCGGCGCGCAGCAGCTCGTCAACCTGCCGCACCGTGGCGCGGAAGGCCGGGCTAGCCTGCATCGCCAGGCGTCCCATGCCGGGGTATTGCGCGCCGTTCCCGGAAAAGACGAAGGCGAGGCGTCCCTCGGAGACCGCGGTCCCAGTCGTGACCTCAGTCGGTTCCCGACCTTCGAGAAACCGGTCGAGCTGTCGGATTGTCGCGGCCCGACCGGCACCCGGCACCAGGAGTCGATGCCGATGGTGGTTCCGGCCGCGTGCCGCCGCGCGAAGCAGCCCCGGCACACGCCGGTCGGGTACCGCATCGAGGATGCCGCGCCAGGCGGCGGCGAGACTGCGCAGCGAGGCTTCGGTCGCGGCCGAGACAAGAAGCGGCGGCGGGGTCTCGTCCTTGTTCCCGAGCGGTTCGCGGCGCGGCGCCGGCGCCAGAACGACATGCGCGTTGGTGCCGCCAAAGCCGAAGGAATTGACCCCGGCGCACCGGCTGTCGCTGGCTCCGCCCATCGCCTCGGCGCTGCGCACCACACGCAGGTTGAGCTCCTCAAAGGCGATGTTCGGGTTCGGGGTCTGACAATTGAGGCTCGGCGGCACGATCTCCCGTTCGAGCGCCAGCGTCGCCTTCAGCAGCCCGGCCATCCCGGAGGCTGGCTCGAGATGGCCGATATTTGACTTGACCGAGCCGATCGGCAGCGGCTGCGTCCGGCACTGAGCCAATGCGCGCCCGACTGCGGCGGCTTCGACCGGATCGCCGGCCGGCGTCCCGGTGCCATGCATCTCGAACAGCGCCAGCCGATCCGGCGCGATTGCGGCACGCGCGTAGATCTCGCGCAGCAACGTCGCCTGCGCCAGCTCGCTCGGCAGCGACAGCCCGATCGTGCGGCCATCGGAATTCGTCCCGCTCGCCAGGATCACAGCGCGGATCGGATCGCCGGCGGCGATCGCATCAGCGAGCGGCTTCAGCACAACGACGCCACCGCCTTCGGCACGGACGTAGCCGTCGGCGCGCTCGTCGAAAGCGTAGCAGCGCCCGCGCCGGGACAGCATCGAAGCACGGCAGAAGCCGACGAACGGATAGGGTGTCAGCAGCAGATTGACACCGCCGACCACCGCAGTGCTGATCTGCCCGGCGGACAGTGCCTGGCAAGCGTTGTGCAGTGCCACCAGCGATGACGAGCAGGCGGTATCGAGCGTCATGCTCGGACCGCGCAGATCAAAGATGTAGGAGATGCGATTGGCGAGGATGCTCAGGGTGTTGCCGGTCATGAAATACGAATCGGCGCCGGCCGGATCGCCGAGCCGCAAATCCGAATAATCAGTCGCCGACGCCCCGACATAGACCCCGGTGGCGCTGCCGGCGAGCCGACCGGGCGGGATCCCGGCATCCTCGAACGCATGCCACACGAGCTCGAGCAGCAGTCTCTGCTGCGGGTCCATCTGCGCCGCCTCGCGCGGCGAGATCCCGAAGAAGGCTGGCTCGAACCGATCGATCGCTTCGATCAGCCCCGCGGACCAGGTGTAGCTCTTGCCGGGCTCGCTGCGGTCGGGGTGATAGAAAAAACGGGTCGCCCACCGCTCCGGGCCAACCTCGGACACGGCCTCGCTCCCGGTCGCGAGCAGCTGCCAGAAGCTTTCGAGCCCATCAGCGCCAGGAAATCGGCACGACGCTCCGACGATTGCGATCGATCCGTCACTCATAGGCGCCGGATCGTGGCCCGCGAGCACCAACCTTATTCATTCCCCCTCACCCCCTTGGCGCCAATGCACAACATCCGGACGTCACTGGGCAAAACTCGCCCATTTGTTCTCGGATGATGGCCGCCGTGTCAACCAAGACGAATGCGCCCGTCGATTTGCCGGCCCGCGGATCACCGCAACCGGCAGGTCGGCACCAGGCTGCCTTGCCGCCGCGGCATCGCCTTCAACTGCCGCCGACCCGTTCGTCCGGCGCGCTGAGCGCGGTCACGCGGCCGGCTGGGCGCCACGGATTGCGGCCCAGCCTGAGCCGTTCGGCGAAATCCATCGCCGACCAGTAGAATGGCACCACTCGACCCTTGATCAACGGAAATGCCGCCGGGTCGAGCCCCAGCCACGGCAGAAACGGATTGCGCCGACCATATGCCCAGATTTCGACGCGGGCCGACGGGCGGGCCGAAATCCCACGCGCATGAAACCCCATTGTATCGGCGACGACGAGCGTATTGGCCGACACGGCGAAGATTTCGGGCTCGCCGAACCCGAGACGGGGCAACATCGCCGCCGGCACGCGCAGCGAGCCGCGGGAGGACTGGAAATCCGGACTGCCTGCCGCGGTCTGCGACATCTGCCGCTCCCAGGCGAGGCGCCGCCGGGTCGGCCGATGCGAGCCACGAACGTAGATGAACGGACCCTCGTTTTCGGCGACATCGGTCAGGAAGAACCACGCCTTGACGGTCGGGTGAAACGTGTCGGCGTGGAGTCGGGTCTGCGGGTCGGGTGGCGCGCTGCGGGCCTGGGAGAAGATCGTCTGCAGATATACGACGGGTTCGAGCTTGAACGAACCCACGTAACGCACGAGACCCAGCCATTCAGGGCTCTCGACCAGCGCGCGGGCCGCCGGCAGACGCGACAGCGCCCGGTGATCGAGCGCGATGCGCCGGGTGATCGCGTCGCCCTGGCCCTGCTGCCGGGCCGATCCGGCAAATCCTGCCACCTGCTGCTTCAGCTCGGTAAACACTTGCCGCGGCAAAAAATCCCGCTTGACGACAAACCCGTCGCGGTCGAACGCTGTCCGGTCGCGGTCGCCGACCAGCGCTGCCAGTTTCCGCCGGCGCCGCTCGGCCATTCGCCAGGCCAGCCGGATTCGTGCGACATGCAGACCCTGGCGGTTGAGGGCCGGGCTGCCGATGATCGGGTTGTCGCGAAATGATTTCGCCCCGCTCGCCAGCGCCGCCACATGGATCGGCGCCAACAGCCATGACATCGGGGCCGCCCGCATTGTCACCCTCTGCCGCCCGGAACCGGTCGCCCGTCGTGACCGTCAGGTTCGCAGCGCGCAAAGCGCCTCGTAGACCGGGCGGTCAATTTCGATACCATCGCGGCGCAGACGCTCGCGGCTGCGGAACCCGCGCTCGCCCGGGATGCGGATCTCGGCGACCCCCGGCTGGCGCGGCACGCTCTTGACGCGATCGACCAGAGCGCCGAGGTCGCGCCGGAACTCGTCGAGCGGCACCAGCAGGTCCGGTGTGAATACGATAAAGAGGTAGCCGTCATCCCGATCCGAGCCCATCCCCGAACTGGCCAGAACCCCGAGCGCCTGCACGAAGAAGCCGAGCCCATAGCCTTTATACGCGCCAAACGGCAATAGTGCGCCCGCTCGCGCCACCACCGGGTCGCGCGTCGGCTGGCCCTGCGAATCGATCGCGACCCCCTCGGGCAATAGCTGTCCGAGCCGCGCGCGCAGCGCCAGTTCGGTGCCCATGAAGGCCGAGGTCCCCATGTCGAGCACGACCGGCCCATCGGCCGACGGCAAGCCGAAAGCAATCGGATTGGTGCCGAGCACCGGGCGCGTGCCACCGGGCGGCGCCACCATCGGCGACGAGCTTGCGGTGTGGATCCCGACGAGCCCGGCTTTGGCGATCATCTCGACATAATAGGCGCTGCGTCCGCTCATCCAGCTGTTGGTGATACCGATGAGCGAGATGCCGTGCGCGCGGGCCTTGTCGATCGCGGTTCGCGCCGCGTGATACATCGCCAGCATGCCGATATTGTTGCCGCCGTCATACCGTACCGAGACCGCGGTCTCGTGCATCACGCGCAACGGCTGCCGCGGCAGCTTGAAGCGCGGGTGCTCCGGTATGTTCAGGATTTTCGCGAGCCCCGAATATTCGTAGCCGCACAACGCGGCATCCAGCATGTGATCGGCGAGGATCCGGCTGTCCGCGGCATCGTAGCCGATCCCGCGCAAGGCTCCCTCGGCCAGCTCGCGCGCATCGCCGAGCTGCAGATGGATGCGGTCATCCGCCATGATCTCCTCCCGGCGCCGGCTCAGCCGTGCTCGACGCGGAACACAGCCTTGCCGGCGATCTGGCGGTCTCGCAGTTGCGGGCCGATCCGTGCCAGGTCGCGCCAGCTCTGCTCGACCAGCGCCGGAGCGAGCGACCCATCGGCGACGAGCCCCGCCAGCAGAGCGAGATCGGGCGCGAATCGTTCCTCCGGTTCGGAGGTGAAATAGGAAAAGCTCTGGATGCGGGCGTTCGGATGCTCGGCAAAATCGCGGAAATTGATCTGGGTCGGCTCGCCGGACGAATTGCCAAAGATCACGATCGTCCCCCGCGCCTCGATCAGTCTCACTGCCGCCGCCAGCGAGGTGCCACCCGCCGCTTCGAGGATCAGCCCGAACCGCCCCGCGGCCTCTTCGATGCCGGTGACGATCTCGTCGGCGCCGCGGAGGTGGCGGCCGCGCTCGGGATTGCCGACGACCGCCGTCACCTTCGCGCCCGAGCGAGCGGCGATCTGCACCGCCATATGCCCGACACCGCCGGCCGCACCGGTAACCAGCACCCGCTTGCCGAGGAGCGGCGCGCCATGGCGCAAGGTGCGCAGCGCGGTCAGGCCGGCAACCGGTAGTGCCGCCGCTGCCTCAAAGCGGACATTGTCGGCGAGCGCCGCCAGGCGATGCGCCGGCACCGCCACGCGCTGCGCCCAGCCGGCGTTGTCGCAAAGCGCCACGACCCGCGTCCCGGCGCCCAGACCGGTCCCGTCCGCCGCGGCGCGCAGAACGACACCGGCGATATCCTGCCCCGGTCGCCAGCCCTCGGGGCGAACCTGCATCAGCCGCAATTCGCCGCGGTTCAGCGAGAACGCGTGGACCTCGACCAGCGCCTCGTTCGCCGCGGGCGCAGGCTCCGCCACTTCGCGGATCTCCGCCGGCGCCGTGCCGTTCGGAGTGTTGACGAGGGCAAGCATCGGGATCGTCTCCTCTGTCATCGTCATGGCCGGACCGGTTCCGGCCATCCATGTCGTTCAACCCAGTCGGGTTGCGCGGATGGCCGGGCCGAGCCCGGTCATAACGATTCGGATGACCGGGCCGAGCCCGGTCATGACGATGCGGGAACGGCGATAGTCAATTCAGCCGCAGATCGGTGATGTGCCTAGGGTCGGGCTTCAACTCGCCCTTTTCGACCCGGGCGACGATATCGGTCAGGATCGCGTTGGTCGGCGTCGGAATGCCGACTTCCTCGCCCTTGCGCACGATGAAACCGTTCAGAAACTGGATTTCGGTGCGGCGGCCCTTGAACATGTCCTGCCCGGTGGATGGCCGGTGCTCGCCGCCGCCGGGCCGATTGGCTTCGGCGAGACGGTGCTCGTCGATCTCCTTTTCAGCCGTGGGATCGCCCTCGCCGGCGCGGGCGATCGTCTCCGGGTCCATATGGCTGACCTCGTCAAAGGTGTAACCGAGGGCCTGGCCGACCCGGATCGCCTCGCTGCCGAGCCGGTTCGAAAACCGCCGGATCGCGTCGTTCTTGATCATCTCGCGGCTGATCAGCCCGGTACAGGCGCTGAGCCCGTTGCCCATCACATTGGTGACGAGCTTCGACCAGCGCTCACCCCACAAATTCTCGGTGACCATCGCGCTGTCGGAGTAGCTCAACAGCCGGCACACCTCCTTGGCGCGGTCGGTGATGCGGCCATGCACCTCACCAACGCGGAACACCGTGTGGCGCGAGCCCGACTTGCCGGCGGCGCGGCGCACCTGCCCCGGCGCGTGCAGCTCGACCGTGATCGAGCTGGCGACCGATCCCAGGGTCTTGCCCCAGCCGACCACCCCTGCGATCGTTTCCTCGTTCATGCAATTCTGCAGCGAGACGACATAAGCGCCCGGCGCCAGATACTGCTTGATCAGCATCGTCGCCCAGGCGGTGTCGTAGGATTTCATGCAGACAAAGGCGATGTCGATCGGCGCTTCCTTGCTGAGCTGCTGCGCCTCGGTCAGGTGCAGCACGCGCGGCTTGACGGTGAACGGCTCGACCTCGCGGATATGGGTGATCCTGAGCCCATCCTTGCGGATCGCCTCGACATTTTCCGGCCACGGATCGATATAGGTCACGTCCTCGCCGGCCTGCACCATATGGGCGCCGGCATAGCCGCCGACCGCGCCCGCGCCGACGATCGCGATCTTGTTCTTCGCCATGATCTCCTCCGCTCTGTTTGGCGGCGCGGTTTGCCGCGCGCTTCGTCACCGATCCTAGTACGGGCGCGACAGCTGCGTCACCCCGTCGCTTCGGCGCCCTTGCCCAGCCGATCCAGAACCAGCCCTTTTCGAGATAGCCGATGATGCCGAGACAATCGCCGAGGAGCGCGCCGGCGACGACCGCGAGGGTGACCCAGAACCAGAGATCGACGAGGAACGCCTCGCCCCTCCCGCCTTGCGCGACCATGGCGTCGCCCGGGCGCTACCGCTTTCGCGGCGCTGGCCGGCGCGGCCGAGGTGCTCGCCATGACGCCGCAGGCGCGCGCCCTGCCGGGGCCTTGGCACGTCTCTTCACCGGTCCCGGTCGGGTCGCGAGCCGCCAATCGACGATCATGCCGACCGGCACCGCGAACAGCCCCGCTGCCATCAGGCCGCTGGCGACACGATCGAAGCGATCGATTTCCAGCACCACGACGACGAGCCCCAGCAGCAGGCCGGCGCCGAAAGTTAGGAGGGCAATCTTGGTGTAGCGCATCGGTTGCGGCAGCGCAGCGCGGCTCCTAATCTCTGCGGAGCAGAGCGAAACGTCGCCGCGCGAGGGTGCAGCGCAGATCCCAGAAAGGAAGCGAGCATGATCGAGGTCGAGCGGCCGGCGGATCTCGCCCAGTATATCGGCCGGGAAATCGGTGTCAGCGACTGGTTTACCGTCGACCAAGCGATCATCGACAAATTCGCCGAGGCGACCGGCGACCATCAGTGGATCCATGTCGATGTCGAGCGCGCCAAGCGTGAGATGCCGGGCGGCAAGACGATCGCCCATGGCTATCTGACCCTGTCTCTGGTGCCGCGGCTGGCGGCAACGCTCTGCCATGTCAAGAAGCGCTCGCGGGGACTCAATTACGGCTCGAACCGGGTACGTTTCACCGGTCAGGTGCCGGCCGGGTCGCGTATCCGGTTGCGCCAGACGATCAAATCGGTCGAGCCGGTACCCGGTAGCGGCGTGCGCATCACTTCGGAGAGCACGATGGAGGTCGAGGGTGCGGCACGCCCGGCGCTGGTTGCCGAAACCATCAGCATGCAGTTTGAGTGACGCAATCGTCGGGTCGAATGACGCTATAATCGGGCCACAGCAGAGGAGGAGCACGCGATGCAGAGCAATGGTTCAAACGGCCACAAATCATATATTTATCTGGGCTTGGCGGGCGAGACCGGACGCGGCCGGGTGGTCCATACCGGCCTCTTCCGGATGGCTGACGGCGATGGCGCATGGGAACCGCTGACCCGCGGTCTGCCCGAAATGCCGGCGGTGCGTGCGCTCGCAGTGCATCCGGAAAATCCCGAGATCGTCTATGCTGGCACCCAGTCCGGACCCTATCGCAGCGCCGACCGCGGCGAGCACTGGGAAAAGGTCGATGTGCCCGATCGCGGCCTGCCGGTCTGGTCGGTGCTGTTCCACCCGCACGATCCCGATGTGATCCTGGTCGGCTATGAGAATTGCGAGATCTACCGCAGCGACGATGCCGGCGAACGCTGGACCCGGCTGCCGGTCACTGTGCGCTTTCCCGAGATCACCACCGCGCCCGGCGCCAATCCGGCCAAGCGCATCCTGATGCTCGACGCCAGCGTGAGCCAGCCAGATCACCTCTACGGTGCGATCGAGGTCGGCGGCACGATCCGCTCAACGGATGGCGGCGAGCACTGGGAAAACCTCAGCCACGGCCAATACGTCAACGACGACATGGTCGATATGCATGGCGTGCTGGCGAGCCGCTGGCGGCCCGGCACCGTCTTTGGCATCGCCCGCGCCGGCATGTTCCGCAGCGATGACGGTGGCGATCACTGGCAGCATGTGGCGTTGGAGCCGCTCAACCCCAAGGGCTACATCTATTGCCGCGACATTCGCGAGGTGCCGGGCAACCCGCGACATCTGTGGGTGGCGGCCGGTGCCGGTTTTCAGAGCGACAAGGGCGCGCTGCTGCATAGCCGCGACGGCGGCGACAGCTGGGCGCCGGTCGATATCGGCGCTCCGGTGCCGCACACGATGTTCAAGATCGCGTTTGACGAGCGTCGGCCGGCGATCATGACGGCGGCCACCAATGGCGGCGAGGTCTACAACAGCACCGATGGCGGCGAGACCTGGGCGACGCTGCCGGCACCGCCGGGCGGTAGCCAGATCTACGCGCTCGCCCGCGGCTGAGCGGCGTGCGGCTGAGACGCTGCCAAAAATCTCGCCGCGGATCGTGACTGATAGGCGGGCGCTGACCGAGGCCCGGTCGCGCGCGTCGGTCGGCGCGCCGCGGCAGCTCAGCAGGCGGTTGCCGGACCGCCCTCGGCTCCCTGGTCGGCGGCGATCGCAAGGCGGTCGGTCGCCGGATCGTAATCGAGGATGAAGAGTGCTGTGTTGGGCGCCCGGGCCGGCGGGCTGTCGGGCGGCAATGCGTGCCTCAACAGCTGGCGGACCATGGCACCATGGGTCGAGACACCGATGCGGCGATAGGGCTGCGTCGTCGCGAATCGGCGCAGTGCGGCGAGCCCGCGTGCGAGTGTCGCGGCACCGGTCTCGCCGCCGGGAAAAGCCACGTTTCCGTCGCTGTACCACCGTTCGGTCAGCTCGGCGCCGAAACGCGCCTTGGCGTCCGCCCAGACAAGGCCCTCGGCGGCACCGACACTGGTTTCGCGCAGCCCCGGATCGGTGGCGAGCGGCAGCCCCAGCGCCTCGGCGACGATCCGCGCGGTGGTCAGCGCCCGCGACAGGTCGCTCGACAAGATCGCGTCGAGGCGATGCTGGCGCAGCCGGCGCGCCAGCGCCTCGGCCTGGGCGAGCCCGGTCGGATTGAGCGGCACATCGGTATGCCCTTGCAGCCGGCCTTCGCGGTTCCAGTCGGTCTCGCCGTGGCGAAACAAAAACAGAATCCACCGATCTGGGCCTTGCTCCATTGACTGCATCCCCCATCGCTCTCCGGTGATTATTGCCGCGGCGTGCACATTGCCGGCAATAGGGGTATCGGCCCGGCGATCGGTGGGGGGACCGCGATCGGCCGCTGCCGCGCCGCGGTGACACCCAAGGTCCAGGCTTCCTCGGTCTCGATGCGCTGCCGCTCGGCTGGCGTCAACAGCGGGTCGCCGGCAAACAATGCCGCAAGCTCCCCGGTCTCGTCGCGCTCGGCGAGAAACCGGGCGACGGTGCGCACCTGGGCTCTGTCCTTCGGCTCGTCCGGCAGCGGCGATACCGCCCACAGCGACGGATAGATCTCGGCGATCACGATCTGTGCCGTCGCTGCGGGGGTGCACAGGCCGGTCTCGAACGGCCACACCTGCGCTTTGCAATTCCAGCGCCGGTCGTCGCGCAACGCCCGCACCACCGGGATGCCGGTCAGCGCCTGGCCGCCGACCGAGCCCGCGCCCAGGAGCTTCCAGCAAGGTTGCGCGCTCGGGATATAGAGATCGACGAGACGGCGCTCGGCCAGCCCGTCGCTGTCGTGCCGCCGGTGATGCCGGCCGTGCAGATGGCTGCGCAGCGGTGCCGCCGGGCAGCCCCAGAACGGAAACGGCCCGGCGGAGATCCGCCGGTTCATGATCTCTGCGACATCGAAGCGGTTGTTTCGGTTGTTTTCGTCATCGCGAATGAGAGCGGCGATCTCATCCCACACCGCCCGCCATGGCGGCCCGCCGAGGCCGAGCCGGGCAGCGAGGCCCGCCGGATAGCCGAACGGAAAATCGAACCCGAGCAGCACCCGCTGCCGTTGCGGCAGTGCCAGCGCCAGCCAGTCGCCGATCAACACTCGTGCGGCATGGCGGGTCGGCGGATTGACCAGTGTTTCCTCGTCGCCATTGCGCCGGCAGATCCAGATGCTGTCGCGCCCGGTGCGCGGCACGTTCGCAGCACTCCAATCGACGACGACAACGCTATCGAACATGGCCGTCTGCCGAGCATGGTCCTGGCGAGGGAGCGGTTTCCGAGCGATGATTGGCGCGTCCCCCGCCACCACCAAGACTGGCGCCGCGATGATGCCGGCGATCGACGCCAATCCGCTGCTGCTGCTCGCCGCCGGCCTCGCCCTCGATGCCTGGCTCGGTGACATGCCAACGCTGTTTGCGCATGTGCCGCACCCGGTCGTGCTGGCCGGCCGCGCGATCGCATTTTTCGACCGCCGGCTCAACCGCGAGCACCGCAGCGAGGCCGCACGGCGCTGTCGCGGCGTCATCACCGTGATCGTGCTGGTTGGTGCCGCCGCGATCATCGGCCTGGTGATCGAGCGGTTGTGCCGCGGCAGCCTCGCTGGTGCCGCGATCGAGATTTTGCTGATCGCGGTATTGGTCGCGCAGCGCAGCCTCTACCAGCACGTAGCCGCGGTGGCACAGGCGCTCGATCGCGGCGGTCTCGCCGCCGGGCGGGACGCGGTGCGGCATATCGTCGGCCGCGATCCAAGGAGACTCGATGTCCACGCTGTCGCCCGCGCTGCGATCGAGAGCCTGGCCGAGAATTTCAGTGATGGCGTCGTGGCGCCGGTATTCTGGTATCTGCTGCTCGGGCTGCCCGGTCTCTTCGCCTACAAGATGGCGAATACGCTCGACAGCATGGTCGGGCATCGCACCCCGCATTATCTCGCTTTTGGCTGGGCCGCGGCCCGCTTTGACGATCTCGTCAATCTGGTGCCGGCACGCCTGAGCGGGCTCTTGATCGCCACCGCCGCACTGTTCGCCGAACGCGGCCGGCCCGGCCGGGCATTGATGATCATGCTGCGTGACGCACACAAGCATCGTTCGCCAAATGCCGGCTGGCCCGAAGGGGCAATGGCCGGCGCGCTCGGACTGGCTTTGGCCGGGCCGCGCCATTACGCCGAGGGGCTGGTTGCCGATCCATGGGTCGGCGACGGCGTGGCGCAGGCGGCGACCTCGGACATCGCCCGCGCGCTGCACCTCTACAAGCTCGCCTGCCTCGTCGAGGGCGGTCTGATCGCCGGAGCCTGGCTCGCCGCCCATTTCGGCCTGCTCGCTCATTTCGGCTTGTTGGCCCATTTCAGCCTGTTGGCCTAGAGCGGAATGGGGAGCGGACCGGGCGTGCGGCGGCGAGCAGCGCATCGAGGTCGAGATGCTGTTCGACATGGTCGGCGAGCCTGTCGAGCGTGGCATCGATCGCTTGCTGATAGGCGAACCCGCCGCCATCGACACCGAGCCGTTCGAGAAAGCCGCGACGGAACCCGTCGCTGGCAAAGAGCCCGTGCAGGTAGCAGCCGGCGACCAGCCCGTCGGCGCTGACCGCACCATCCTCGCGGCTGGCAAGCCGCAGCATCGGCCGCTCCAGCCCCGGTCCTCGGGTCTCGCCGACATGCATTTCATAGCCTCGCACCGGCGCCCCGCTCGCCAGCTCGATCCCCGAGACCGATTGCAGCCGCTTCTTCGGGCCCAGCACGGTTTCGATATCGAGGAGCCCGAGCCCGGCCGCCGTTCCTGGTGAACCCTCGATGCCGAGCGGGTCGGCGATCGACTTCCCGAGAATCTGGTAGCCGCCGCACAGCCCGAGGATTCGCCCGCCGTGGCGGCGATGCGCCAGGATGTCGGTATCCCAGCCTTCCCGGCGCAGGCATTCGAGGTCGGCGAGCGTCGCCTTCGACCCCGGCAGCACCACCAGCGCCGCATCGCGCGGCAGCGGCCGGCCGGACGGAACCATGACGAGATCTACCTCCGGTTCGGCGCGCAGCGGGTCGAGATCGTCGAAATTGGCAATGCGCGGCAGCACCGGCACCGCGATGCGGATCGGGCCTGCCCCCGCCTCCTTGCTTTCTTTCCGATCGGCGGAGGCCCCTCGAACCGGAGCCAGGGCCAACGAATCTTCGGCCGGCAGCAGAATGGCGGGCGGAAAGAACGGCACCACCCCGAATGAGCGCAGGCCGGTGCGCGCATCGAGTGCCGCAATGCCGCCATCGAACAACCGGAGGTCTCCGCGAAACTTGTTGACAATGTACCCGGCGAGCAATGCCCGTTCGCTTTCGGTAACGAGCGCGCAAGTCCCGACCAGCTGGGCGATCACCCCGCCGCGCTCGATATCGCCGATCAGCACCACCGGCACCCCCGCCGCCTCGGCAAATCCCATATTGGCGATGTCGCCGCCGCGCAGATTGACCTCGGCCGGACTGCCCGCACCTTCGACCAGTACGAGATCGGCCCGTTCGGCGAGGCGGGTGAACGCGGCCAGCACCGCCGGCAGCAGGGACGGCGCGAGGCAGCGGTATTCGGCGGCCGAAGCGCTCTTCCAGACCCGGCCGTTGAGCACGATTTGTGCGCCGCTGTCGGATTGCGGCTTCAACAGCACCGGGTTCATGTCGCTCACCGGCTCGACCCCGCAGGCGCGTGCCTGCAATGCCTGGGCGCGGCCGATCTCGCCGCCATCGGCGGTGACCGCGGCGTTGTTCGACATGTTCTGCGGTTTGAACGGCCGCACCGCAAGACCGCGCCGGGTGAAGGCGCGGGCCATCCCGGTCAGCAGCAGCGATTTGCCGACATCCGACCCGGTCCCTTGCAGCATCAGCGCCAGCGCCATTCAAAACTCGATGCCCGGCTGGGCTTTGACCCCGTTGCGGAACGGATGCTTGACGAGGGTCATCTCGGTCACGAGATCGGCGGCGGCGACCAGCTCCGGCTTGGCGTTGCGGCCGGTGACGACGACATGCAGGTCGCGCGGCTTCGCGCTCAACGCCGCCACCACCTCGGCGAGCGGCAGATAGTTGTAGCGCAGCACGATGTTCAGTTCGTCGAGCAGGACGAGCCGGTAGGACGGGTCGGCGATCATCGCCTTCGCGACCTCCCAGGCGGCACGCGCGGCGGCGATGTCGCGGGCGCGATCCTGGGTGTCCCAGGTGAAGCCCTCGCCCATCGCCCGGCAGGTCACCAGATCGCCAAAGCGCTCGAGCGCCATGCGCTCGCCGCTGCCCCACACGCCTTTGACAAACTGGACGATGCCGACCGGCATGCCATGACCGAGGCAGCGCAGCACCATCCCGAAGGCCGCGGTCGATTTACCTTTGCCGGTGCCGGTGTGGACGATCAGCAATCCGCGCTCTTCGGTCTTGCTCGCGAGCATCCGTTGGCGCGCCGCCTTGCGCCGGGCCATCTTCTCGTTATGGCGGCGGTTGATCTCCTCTTCCGCTCCGGTCGGGCCGGTCACGGCACTTCCCGGCGGGTCAGCGCCTCACGCGTGCTGTTGCGGCGCGGACGCCACAAACCGCGATCGATCGCCTCGGCAAAACGGCGCGCGGTATCAGCGAGTGCTGCCGGATTGCTTTCGGACATAAACGAGCGCACCGCGTCATCGGCAAGATAGGCATCGTAAAGCGCCTCGAAATGCGCATCGGCGACGATACGCGTGGTGGCGGCGAAGGCGAAGAGATAGTCGACCGTGGCGGCGATCTCGGCGGCTCCCTTGTAGCCATGACGCATAACCCCGGCGATCCAGCGCGGGTTTGCCGCCCGGCCGCGGATGACGCGCCCGATCTCCTCGCGCAGGGTGCGGATGCGCGGCGCCTCGGGCCGTGAATGATCATTGTGGTAGACCGTGGGGACGCGGCCCGAAAGCTGCCGGATGACAAGGGCGAGCCCGCCTTCGAACTGCCAGTAATCCGCGCTGTCGAGCAGATCGTGCTCGCGATTGTCCTGGTTCTGCAGGACCGCGTCGGTGGCGGCGAGCCGCGCCTCCAGCATCGCACGGTCGGCTACGGCATCGCCGCCGGCAGCATAGGCGTGGCGGCTCGCATCGAGCCAGGACTCGGCGAGATCCGCCTCATTCCGCCACAGGCCGCGATCCACGAGATGCTGCACCCCAGCCCCGTAATCGCCGGGTCGCGACCCGAAGACCCGGTAGCCGGCGCGGCGCTCCGCCTCATCCGCCGCGACACCTTGGGCTTCGAGCACCGCCCGATCGGCGGCAAACCGGGCGGCGAGCGGGTTGATCGCAGGCGGCTCGTCGAGCGCCGCGACCGCACGCGCCGCCGAATCGACAAGGTCGATCAGCCCGGGAAAGGCATCGCGGAAAAAGCCCGAGATGCGCAGCGTGACATCGACCCGCGGCCGGTCGAGCACCGCGGCCGGCACGATCTCGAACCCGGTCACCCGGCCACTCGCCGGCTCCCACACCGGCCGCACCCCGATCAGGGCCAGCGCCTGCGCGACATCTTCGCCGCCGGTGCGCAAATTCGCCGTCCCCCAGGCGGACAGCGCCACCCGCGCCGGCCAGCCGCCATGCTCCTGGGCATAGCGCTCGACCAGGAGCGCCGCCGATTTCCAGCCGAGCTGCCAGGCTGCCGGGGTCGGCACCGCGCGGGTATCGACCGAGAAGAAGTTGCGCCCGGTCGGCAGCACCTCGGGCCGGCCGCGGCTCGGCGCGCCGGACGGGCCGGGCATCACCAGCCGCCCGTCGAGCCCGGCGAGGAGTGCAGCCATCTCCGCCTCGCCGCAGCGTTCGACCGCGGGGCGCAGGTGCTGCTCGATCCAATCGAGCACGGCGCGGGTCCGCGGCCACTTCGGTGCCACCGCGATCTCGCCGGCGACCAGACGCAGCGCCAAGGCTTCGAGCCGTTCGACCGTGTCCCCGACGCTGCGCCAGGGTTCGCCGCCGTCCAGCATCGCTGGCCGCTGGCCGCGCCAGGGTTCCGCCGGGTCGAGACCGAGCGGGTCCTCACCGAGATCGAGATCGGCGGCGATCGCCTGCAAGAGCGACGCATCCTCGGGAGCGGCACCGCGGCCGGCACGGGCGATCGCGACCAGCAGCGCGTCGAGGCGCTGACCCACCGGGCTGCTGCCAAACACGTGCAGCCCATCGCGGATCTGCATCTCCTTGAGCTCGCACAGCAAGCCGTCAAGCTTGCGCAGCGCCGCGGCGGCATCCTCACCCGCGGCAATGCCGCAATCCCGGTCAAGCCCGGCGGCGCGCGCCTGGTCGAGGATTGCCGCGGCCAGCACCGGAAGGCGGCGCGGATCGCCGCGAGCCGCCTCGTAATATTCGTCGATCAGGCGTTCGAGTACCGCCATCGGCCCGTAGCTGCCGGCACGGGTCAAAGGCGGCGTCAGGTGATCGATGATCACCGCCTGGGCGCGCCGCTTCGCCTGGGTCCCCTCGCCCGGATCGTTGACGATGAACGGGTAGAGATGCGGCAGCGGCGGCAGCACCGCCTCGGGGAAGCATTCGGCCGACAAGGCGAGCGCCTTCCCCGGCAGCCATTCGACGGTCCCATGCTTGCCGAGATGGATCACCGCATCGGCACGGAAATCCTCCGCTAGCCAGGCATAGGCAGCGAGATAGGCATGTGGCGGCGGCAGGGCCGCATCGTGATAGTTCGCTTTCTGGTCGATGTCGTAGCCGCGAGCCGGCTGGACCAGCACCGCGACATTACCGGCGCGAAAGCCGGGGATCGCGAAACGACCGCAATCGAGCCGGCCAGGACGGAAAAAAGGATCGCGCTCGCCCGGTCCCCACCGCTCGGTAATGGCGCGCTGCACCGGAAAGGGCAATGTCGCAAAGAACAGCGAATACTCGGCAAAGGCGAAGGTCTCCTCGGCCGGCGCGTGTGGATCAGCGGCGGTCGGTCCCGCGGTGAGACGCCGGATCAGCGCATCGGCATCATCGGGGATGCCGGCAACCCGATAACCGGCGGCAGCCATAGCGCGCAGGATCGCCACCGCCGAAGCCGGCGTGTCGAGACCGACACCGGCACCGATGCGGCCGTCGCGACTCGGATAATCGGCGAGGACCAGGGCCACGCGGCGCTCACCCGGCGGCTTCGCGCGCAGCCGCGCCCAGTTGCGTGCAAGATCGGCGACAAAGGCGATGCGGTCGGCGACCGGGTGGTAGCCGACCAGCTCGATTTCGGTTTCGGCATCACGCCCGAGCGGCGCCTTGAACGACACTGCGCGGGCGACGATGCGGCCGTCGATCTCAGGGAGCGCGACATTCATCGCCAGATCGCGCGGGCCGAGACCGCGGGTTCCCGACCGCCAGCTCGCCTCGTCACCGCCCGAGAACACCACCTGCAGGACAGGACGATCAGCTTGCGCCAGCGGGTCCTCTGCGGTGCCTGCGCGCACCGAGAACCCGGTTGCGTTGAGGATCACCGCCGGCGGCGCCGCGGCCAGAACCTCGCCCAGCAGGAGGGCCGCCTCTGCGTCCTTGAGGCTGTGCACAAAGATCGGCAGCGGCCGCAGCCGGCGGGCGGACAGCGCAGCGATCAACGCGTCGACCGGGGCTGTGTTGCCCGACTGGACCAGCGCCCGGTAGAAGACGATCGGCACAATACCGTCACCGCCCCGCCACATGGCGCGGATGTCATCGAGGCTCGGCACCGCGAGACCCGGCCAATAGAGCCCGGCACGCAGCAGCGGCGCCGGCTCGGCCCACGCCGTCCGGTATCCGATCAAATCGGCGGCGCAGCGCAGCAAGTTCTCGGCATTGGCGGGACTGCCTTCGGCGAGATAGCGCCACAACCGGTCGTAGGTGTCGGGCGCCACGCTCGACCATTCGGCAAGCTCGGGATCCGGTTTGTCATCGCCGGGCAGCAGCGCCAGCGCGACCCGGCTGGCGCGGCAGGTCTCGGCGAGCCGCTCGACCCCGTAAGGCCAGTAGGCGCTGCCGCCGAGCACGCGGGCGATGACCAGCCGCGCGGCAGCGACCGTCTCCATGTAGAGATCGACCGAAAAGTTATGGCCGAGGCGCAGGATCGAGGCGAGCCGCAGGCTCGGCGCCGCCGGGTCCTGTCCACGCCGCCGCTTCTGGGCCGCGGCGAGCAAGGCGAGCTCGCTGTCGGCGCTCGACAAAACGACGATTTCGCCCGGTGTCTGGGCAAGATCGACCGCCGTCGAGCCGTCGGCGATGGTTCCCGGCAGGGTGGCGAGGAGGTGCATCTATCGCGCCAGCGCAGCATCGATCGCGGCGCGGCGGAGACCCTTTTCACCGATCACGACGAGCCGGGTGCGGCGCTCTTCATCGGGGTGCCAGGGCCGGTCGAAATAATGCTGCACCCGGTCGCCGACCGCCTGGATCACAAGCCGGCGTTCGCGCCCCGCGACATCGACAAAACCCTTGAGCCGCAGCACGCCATGCCGGCGGATCACCGCATGCAGGCTGTCAAGGAATATCTCGATCTCGCCGACCGCGCCGCGCCCGATGACAAAGCTCTCGAAATCGTCATGGTCATGCGCCGCCTCGAGGTCGTGCAGCGACGGCCGTGCATCGAGATCGTCCTCGGCGGAGGCGACCAGGCCGAGCGCCACCGCCGGCGGCACGATGCCGTGCCGGGCCGCGAACAGGCGGACCCCGGGGCGCAGTCTCGCCCCGATCTCACGGCGCAGCGCGGCGAGACGGCCGGGTGCGACGAGATCCGTTTTGTTCAGGATTACCAGATCGGCGCAGGCGAGCTGATCGCTGAACACCTCGTCGAGCGGGTTGTCGTGCGACAATGCCGGGTCGGCCGCGCGGGCCTGCGCCACCGCTGCCGGGTCGGATGCGAAGCGGCCTGCGTCGACCGCAGCGGCGTCGATCACCGCCAACACACCGTCGACGGTCGCCGCGGCACGGATCTCCGGCCAGGCAAAGGCCTGCACCAGCGGTTTTGGCAAGGCCAACCCCGAAGTCTCGATCAGGATGTGCTCCGGTGGTGCGGCGCGGTCGAGGAGCCGGGTCAAGGTCGGCAGAAACTCATCGGCGACGGTGCAGCACAGACAGCCATTAGCCAGTTCGACGATGTCATCGTCACCGCACGCGGCGTCACCGCAGCCGAGCAGCAATTCGCGATCGATGCCGAGCTCACCGAATTCGTTGACGATGATCGCCAGCCGCCGATCCTGCGCATGTGCCACCAGATGGCGCAGAAGACTGGTCTTGCCGGCGCCGAGAAAGCCGGTGACCACGGTTGCCGGAACCCGGCGCATCTTCAGCCTTCCTTCAGGATTAGCGGCAGCCCGGCAGCCACCAGCACGACGCGGTCGGCCAATGCCGCGAGCTCCTGGTTGAGCCGTCCGGCGGCATCGCGAAAGCGGCGCCCGAGCGGGGTCTCGGGGACGATCCCCATCCCGACCTCGTTGGCGACGAGCACGATGGGCCCCTCCGCCGCGCGCAGCGCCTCGTGCAGGGCACCACTCGCCTCCTCGACCGGGCGGCCGGCGAGCATCACGTTGGACAGCCACAATGTCAGGCAATCGATCAGCAGCGGTCGTCCGGGTGCCGCCTCGGCGGCAATGACCGGGGCGAGCGCCAGCGGCTCCTCGATCGTGTGCCAGAACGGGCCGCGGCGTGCCCGGTGCGCGGCGATGCGTGCCGCCATCTCGGCGTCTCCCGCTGCGGCGGTGGCGCAATAGGTGCCGGCGGCGGCAGCTTTTTCGATCACGGCCTCGGCATAACGGCTCTTGCCCGAGCGGGCGCCGCCCAGTACCAGGCTCAACGCCGGCAGGCCGACTGCGCTCGGCTCGGTGTCCGATTTCGACATTGGTCCCTCCTCCTCCACCCGAGGAATCGTCCCTCTCTGGCGATGCGGAGGTCTCCTGGCTCGGGGTCGTCACCCGCAGCGCCTTCCCGGTTCCCCAGTGGCATTTGCCGCGGTCTCGCCGCTTACAGTTGCGGGGGCAGCGCCGGCATCACACCGGACTTCCCTGTCGCATCGCACCGCCGACGCTAGCACGCAGGCACGCATCAGGTCACGGGTTCGTTATCGGCCGCGACACGGGCCGGCCTCGATTTTGGCCGCGAGCCGGGCTAGCCTTTGCGAGCCTGGAACGACGAAGACCACGGAGCAGGAGGCGCGCATGAAAATCGAGGGCGGATGCCTATGCGGCAAGGTACGCTATTCGGCCGATGCCGAGCCGAGCTTTGTCGGTGTGTGCCATTGCACCAATTGCCAGAAAGGGTCGGGAAGCGCGTTCAACATCGTGGTGGCATTGCCAAAGCCGAGCCTCAGCGTGGCCGGCGCGCTGACGACGTTTGAAGGCCGTGGCGACAGTGGAAAGGCGACCTATCGTCGGTTTTGTCCCGTCTGCGGCTCGCCGGTGATCGACGAGGCTGAAGTCATGCCGAATGTCGTGATGATCATGGCCGGCACACTCGACGATCCGAGCTGGGTCGGGCCGGCAGTGGAAATCTTCTGCGACAGCGCCCAGCCTTGGGTCAGCCTCGGCGGCGAGCGGCAGCGCTTCCCGAAGATGCCGACCGGCGGATGATGCTCACCGCGCTGGGCGATGGATGGGGGGCGGCGGACATTTGACGGTCGCAACCCGCCAGCCGTGACCGCGGCCCGGACCGGTGCGGCCGTAGATGCGCCCGCCATCGCTGACCGGAGCGTGGCGGACCCACCAGAACCGGGTCACGACCGGGTTTACCGCGTCGCCGCGGCGAGCAGCATCGTGATCTCGCCAAGCTGCTGAACCGCGCCCAGGACGTCGCCGGTGTAGCCGCCGATGCGCCGCCGGGCCAGCACCGCACCCGCCGCGCCGGTCGCGGCCGCGACCGCGAAGGCGATGGCGCCGAGCACCGGCCCCAGCGCCGCCGCGGTGATCAACAAGCCGATCAACACCGCCGCGGCGACCGAGGCGAGACCCGGCCTGCCGGCCTCGACCGCGAGCCCATCGGCGCGGGCCGGCGCCAGCAGTCGCATCACGACCGGCAGCAGTGCCCGCGAAACGGCATGGGCCGCGATCAGCGCCAGACCGGCATAGACCGCCTCCCCGGTATGCGCGAGTGCCGCGGCCCGCAATGCGACGCTCACCACCAGCGCCAGGACACCGTAGGTGCCGTGCCGGCTATCGCGCATGATCGCCAATCGCGCCGGGCGGTCGCCGCCGCCGAACAGACCGTCGGCGCTATCGGCGAGACCGTCCTCATGCAACGCCCCGGTCAGCCATAATCCCGCCAGCACCGCCAGCAATGCGGCGGGGCCATCGCCAAGCCCCAGCAATTCGGCCGCCAGATAGACAAATCCGGCGATCGCACCGATGCCGGCGCCGACCAGTGGAAATGCCCAGGCCGCGGCAGCCAGCGGCTGGCCGACATCGCCGGGTCGACCAAGCGGGATCCGGGTCAGAAACGCGACGGCAATGGCAAAGCCGGCGACCATGCCCGGCCGCCGGCCGGTTTGAGGCTCGGGACCGGTCATCCGCGGCGACACTAGCCGAGTTTGGCCGAGGCGCCGAGACGGCCAAATGCCGCGATGCTTTTCCGCTTGGGTTCGCCGCGCGGTTCGCCGACGATTGTCGCTGAAGGAGTGCGCCGATGCCCGACCCGATCGCGACGCTCGATGAGATCCGAGCACTGCTGCACCATCTGCCCGGACCCGATCTCGATGCCGGCAGTGCCGCTGCGACACGCCAGGCACAGCTGACCAAGCCCGCCGGATCGCTCGGGCGGCTCGAAGAGCTCGCGGTGTGGCTCGCCACCTGGCAGGCGCGGCACCCGCCCCGCCTCGACCACCCGCGCACCGTCGTCTTCGCCGGCAATCATGGCGTCGCCGCCCGCGGCGTCTCGGCCTATCCGGCATCGGTGACGGCGCAGATGGTGCAGAATTTCATCGCCGGCGGCGCCGCGGTGAACCAGCTGTGCCGTCTCGTCGATGCCGATCTCAGGGTCTACGAGATGAACCTCGACACCCCCACAGGCGACATCGTCGAGGGCCCGGCGATGAGCGAGGAAGAATGTGCAAGGGCGATCGCTTACGGCATGATGGCGGTCGAGCCGGGCATCGATGCGCTAGCGGTCGGCGAGATGGGGATCGGCAACACGACCGCCGCCGCGGCACTGTGCGCCGCATTGTTCGGTGGCGATGCCAGGGTGTGGACCGGCCCCGGCACCGGGGTTGGCGGAACCGCGCTCGAGCGCAAGCGCCAAATGGTGGCGATGGCCGTGGCCCGGCACCGGCCGGCGGCCGACGACCCGTTCGAGCTGCTGCGCCGCCTCGGTGGTCTCGAACTCTCGGCGATTACCGGCGCCGTCATGGCGGCGCGGCTCGGCCGGGTCCCGGTCGTGCTCGACGGGTTCACCGCGACCGCCGCGGCCGCGGTGCTGTTCGCCGCGGACCGCCACGCGCTCGACCATTGCATCGTCGCGCACCGCTCGGCCGAGCCCGGGCACACCGCGCTCTTGGCGCGGCTCGGCCAGGACCCGCTCTTCGATCTCGGCATGCGGCTCGGCGAAGCCTCCGGGGCGACCCTGGCGCTGGCGATCCTGAGGGCCGCGGCAGCCTGCCACAACGGGATGGCGACTTTTGGCGAAGCCGGTGTGAGCGGCCCCGCCTGAACGCTACTTCGCGACCATCACATCCGAGGCCTTGATCACCGCGGTGGCTTCGTCGCCGACCGCGAGGCCAAGCTCGTCCACCGCCTCGTTGGTGATCGACGACGTAATCACGACGCCATTGCCGATCTCGATCCGCACATGCGCGGTGGTGGCACCCTTGCGAATGTCGGTGACGCGGCCCTTGATCTGGTTGCGGGCGCTGAGCTTCATCGCGGGTCTCCTGCGGGAGTCTGCGGCACGATGCCGCGCGCCGCCCAAGCGGTCGCCGCCATCGAGCGCGGCCCGTCGGCGCCGCCCGACAGGTAGGCCCGGCGCACCGCCGCGGCAAGGGCTTCGAGCCGTGCCGGCGATAGCGCCTTGACGTAGTCGCCGACCGGTCCCTGCGCGTTCTCGATCGGCTCCCAGTAATCGGCGAAATTGCGATATTCGAGGCGGATCGTCAGCGAACCCTCAGTGACCTCGTCGAGCCCGGCCTCGGCCAGCGCCCGGGCCAGCTCACCCGGACCAGTCAAAGGGCTCGAATAATGGCGGGCCCGCGCAGCATCGGCGGCGGGATCGAGTGCCGCGGCGGTGTCCCAGAAGATCCGCTGATAGACGAGACCGCCGGGAAAATCCCACACCGCAACCGCCACCACCCCACCGGGCCGGGTCACCCGGCGCATCGCAGCAAGCGCCGCCGTGGGGTGGGACATGAAATTGAGCGCCAACTGCGAAAAGCTGCGATCGAAGCTTGCAGCCGGAAAATCGAGTGCCGCGGCGTCGGCCACGACAAAGCTGAGCCGCGGGTCGGCCGAGCGCGTCGCGGCATAGTCGATAAAAGGCCGGGCGATGTCGGCGCCGACGATTGCCGCAGGCTCACCTCGGCCGGCCAGCGCCAGTGCCAGGCTGCCGGTGCCGCAGCCGACATCGAGCACGCGGTCGCCCATTCTCATCCCGGCCCAATCGATCAGCTGGCGCGCGAGACGCGGGCTCCAGCGGCCCATCAGCCGCTCGTAAGCCGCGGCATCGGTCGCGGTGTAGCGCGACGGCATCGGACCGGTCCCTCGTTTGTTCGCGATCGCGGCCCGGGCACCGTGCTCGGAAACGAACGCGCTGTAAAGATCGAGACGAGGAGCCGCGGCGGTGACCCGCATCGCCCCGTGACGCTGCCGGTCGAGACCGCTTCAACGCCGGCCTCTCCAGTGGTCCCGGATCAGCGCGTCCGAGCGGATCTCGTTCGAGGGCTGCCGCGAAGGCGCAGCAGTCCAAAGGCCGCCAGCGCCGCGACCAGCAGCCCAAGAGAGGCTGGTTCGGGAACGGCGTCGAGGACTTCGAGGCTGACAAGGTTTGACACGTAACGTCCGCCGAAATCGTCACCTGGCACGACGACACGGGCAAACCCATCATCACCGAGCGAGCCGCCATTCACTTGATAGGCGATCAGATCGGCCGCGCCGCCGCCGCCGAACATCGGGTCGAGTTCGCCCAGCGAGAACACCGCTTCATAGCCGTCACTGCCGGTCGCCAGCACGTAGTCGTTCAGGATATCGTTCTTGATCGACGGGTTGGTGACGATCCCGGCATCGGTCAGCAACGTCCACAGCGACACGCCGGTAAAGCTGGCGGTCACCGGCGTGCCGCCGGCGAGATAGGTTACCGTCTCGGTTGTTGACGGCAGGGCTTCGAGCTGCGCCAGAGTGTAGGTGCCCGGCTTGGTCACCGCGCCCGACAGCGTGAATTGGTTGGTGACCCCGCCGCCCTCGCTCGGCATGGCCGGAGCAGTCCCGACCCGCAGATTCTCCAGATTGGAGACATAGCGCCCGCCATAACTGTCCTTGGCCGCGACGGTGCGGGCAAAACCGGTCGAACCCAGCGGAGTGCCGTTCTCCTGATCGGCGACAAGGACCTGCGGGCCGACGCCGCCGAAATTCGGATCGAGCTCGCCGAGCGAAAACACGCTGCTATAGCCGTCGCTGCCGGTGGCGACGACAAATTGCCGCAGCACGCCATTTTTGACCGCGGGACTGCTCAGCCCGACGGCGTTCAACAGCGACCACATGGTCGGGCCGGTAAATGTCGCGGTCTGGCTGCCACTGCCGGTGCGATAGGTGACCGTCTCGGTCGTTGCCGGCGGCGCGCCGAGGCTCGTCGCATCGTAGGTCGCTGTCGCCGCGACATCGCCGGTCACCGTGAACTGCGTCGTCGGATCCGCATCGGCTGGCCGGATGCCGGCGCCGAACAGCGCAAGGCCGAAAAATCCTGCGCACCACACCGAGCGTCTGATGACCATGTCCGCCCCAATGATCAGGTTCGGCCGAGGCGCCCGGCCAAACGAGTTCGCTATGTTTAATGAGATATATCGAGAGCGCCGTCAACGCCAGCCGTTTTCTGGCGCAGGCGTGGCATTCGCCGACCGAGATGTCGAACCGGACTCCGAGAAGTCGGTTACCGCGCCGGGATCGGATCGAGACCGGGATGGGTCCGGTCATTCCCCCATCTGCAGCAGCGCGCCGCGCTGCCGGGCATCGCGAAAGGCGAGGAAGAACAGCGAGGCACCCGCTGCGAGCCACAACAGGTCGAGGCCGCCGGCAGTCACCAGATAGCTGGCGCGGAAGACATGCTGAAACAGCACCGCGCGCATGCCCTCGAAGACATAGGTCGATGGCAGCGCCCAGGCGACATGCTGCAACCAGCCGGGAAGGATCGAAACCGGATAATAGACCGCACTGACCGGAGACAACGTGAACACCGCGAGCCAGGCGAGGCTCTCAGCCCCCATACCGTGGCGCAGGATCAAGCCGCAGATCGCCAACCCCAGCGACCATCCCATGATCAGCAGCACCGCAAAAAATGCCGCGAGCGGCAGCCCGAGCGTGAAGATCGAATAGTGATAGAGCACGATCGCGAGCAATGCCGCCGGGCCGACCCCGATCAGCACCCGCATGAAGCTCATCGCCAAGAGCGAGGCGACCCACTCATAGGGGCGCAGCGGGGTCACGAACAGATGGCCGAGATTGCGCGCCCACATCTCTTCGAGGAATGAGATCGACAGGCCGAGCTGGCCGCGAAACAGCACATCCCACAGCATGACGGCGGCGAGCAGCACGCCGAACGCACGGTACACGTAATTGCTGTGCGCATAGAGGAACTGGCTCATGAACCCCCAGATCAGCATCTGCAAGGTCGGCCAGTAGAGCAGCTCCACCGTGCGCGGCCACGAGCTGCGCAGCAGGTAGAGATAGCGCAGCAGCATCGCCCACACCCGGCCGACCGAGAAGCGGTCGTCACCGGCCGCGCGGGTGGCTGCATGATCATGCGGAGTGCGGTTGGCGGTGTTCCGGTTCACCGCACCACCTCCGGTTCGAGCACGGGCTGGCGCACGATGTGCAGAAATACCTCCTCGAGATCGGCACGGCCATAGCGGTCGATCAGCGATTGCGGACTGCCACGGTCGACAATGCGCCCGGCCTTCATCATCAGCACCTGCGAGCACAGCCGCTCGACCTCGGCCATATTGTGCGAGGCCATCAGGATCGTCGCCCCGGTTCGCGTCCGCCAGGCTTCGAGGTAGCCGCGCACCCAATCGCCCGTGTCGGGGTCGAGCGAGGCGGTCGGTTCGTCGAGCAGCAACAACTCGGGCTCGTTGAGCAGCGCCTTGGCCAGGGCGACACGGGTCTTCTGCCCGGCCGAAAGCTTGCCCGCCGGGCGGTCGAGTAAGGCCTCGATCTGCAGATCGGCGGCGAGGCCCGCGATCCGCTCGCGGCGGTACGGCAGGCCGTAAAGCCGGGCATAGACGAGCAGGTTCTGACGCACGGTCAGCCGGTGCGGCAGGTCGACAAAGGGCGAGGAGAAATTCATCCGCGGCAGCACGCGGTAGCGGTGGCGCAGCATGTCCTCGCCGAGCACACGCACCCGGCCGGCACTCGGCAGCAGCAGACCGAGCAGGATCGACAGCGTCGTCGTCTTGCCGGCACCGTTGCCGCCGAGCAGTGCGGTGGTCGTGCCGCGCGCGACGGCAAAGCTGATCCGGTCGACCGCGATCGCGGTCGGATAGCGCTTGCTCAGGTCGGCGACGTCGATGGCGGGCTCGGGCATCGCCGCTATATGGCGCGTCCGCCGGCATTCGCCCAGCATGGGACTGGCGGTGACGGCGCCGACCCGCCAAACTGCGGGTGTTGCCCTGCGACCGCGACGGACAGATCGTGACCGAGCCGAGCCTACCCGCAATCAGCGAACCGGCCACCGATTCCGGCCGGATCAATCTGCGCACGCTGGTGCCGATCCGGTGGGTCGCGATCGCCGGCCAGGCGGTGACGATCCTGACCGTCCATTTCGGGATGAACTTTCACCTGCCGCTGGTCCCGGCACTGGCCGTCGTCGCCGGCTCGGTGCTGCTGAACCTGATCCTGATCGTCCGGCGCCAGGTCGCGCGCCAGCTCGGTGAACCCTATGCCGCGCTGTGCCTCGGTTACGACATCCTGCAGCTCGCGGTGCTGCTGTATTTGACCGGCGGTCTGCAAAACCCGTTTTCGATCCTGATCCTGGCGCCGGTGACGGTGGCGGCGACGATCCTGTCGAAGCGGCGGGTCATTGCGCTCTCGGTGTTTGCCGTCGCTGCGATCAGTGCGCTCGCATTGTGGCATCTGCCGCTGCCGTGGCGCCACACTCCGCAGCCGCTGGTCTTTCCCCCGGAAATCGTCGTCGGCACCTGGGTCGCGCTGGTGCTGGCGACCGTGTTCATCGCCGGCTACACTTGGAGTGTCGCGCAGGATGCACGCCGGCTGCGCGATGCAATGGCGGCAACCCAGCTGGCGCTGGCGCGCGAACAACGGGTCTCGGCGGTCGGCGCGCTGGCGGCGGCCGCCGCACACGAACTCGGCAGCCCATTGGCCACGATCGCCGTGGTCGCGAAGGAACTGTTCCACGAGCTGCCGCCCGGCAGCCCTTACGCCGAAGACGCGGCATTGCTGCTCAGCCAGTCCGAGCGCTGCCGCCGGATTCTTGCCGAGCTGTCGCACCGGCCGGAGCAGGATGGCGGTCCCCCTTATACGCGGCTGCCGATCTCGGCCCTCGTCGAGGCCGCCGCGACGCCGCGCCAGGAGCGTGGGGTCCGGCTGATCTTCGCCACGGCAGGGTCGCCTGCGCAGGACGAGCCGCTGGTGCGCCGCAGCCCCGAGATCCTGCACGGGCTCAACAACCTGATCCAGAATGCGGTCCAGTTCGCCCGCCGCGAGGTTTCGGTCACCACCTTTTGGGACCAGACAAGTGTTACGGTCGAGATCAGTGACGACGGGCCGGGATTTCTGCTCCATCTACTGGGTCGCCTCGGCGAGCCCTACCTGTCGACGCGTGCCGGGGCCGCCGACCATATGGGGCTCGGCATCTTCATCGCGCAGAGTCTTTTGGAGCGCAGCGGCGCCCGGCTTGCCTTCGACAATCTCGAAGACGGCGGTGCCCATGTTGCGATTTCGTGGAATCGTGCCAATCTTGAGGCGACCGACACCACCCATCCGCCCGCGGCGATGGCGCATCAGCACGGCTAGCCGGCCGCCCGGCCGGATGGGCCCAGAGCGAGCATGAGGCGAGCATCATGAACGCGACCGACCGACCTACCTTCCCGGCCACCGCCGAGGGGCCGTCCACCGCATTGCGCGGGCTGCCCGAGGCGGAACGGACCCTGTTGATCGTCGATGACGACGCGCCACTCTGCCAGCGTCTGGCACGGGCGATGGAGCGGCGCGGCTTTATCGTGATGACAGCCGACAGTGTCGCCTCCGGCACCGCCGCGGCAAGCGAGCGCCCCCCGGCTTTCGCCGTCGTCGATATGCGGCTCGGTGATGGGCGCGGGCTCGATGTGGTCAGCGCCCTGCGCCAGGCGCGGCCGGCGGCGCGCATCGTCATGCTAACCGGCTATGGCAACATCGCGACCGCGGTCGCCGCGGTCAAGGCCGGGGCGATCGACTACCTGCCAAAGCCGGCCGACGCCGACGCCGTCGAGCGCGCGCTGCTGGCCCAGGAGGACGGCACTCCCGCACCGCCCGAGGACCCGATGTCGGCCGATCGGGTGCGCTGGGAGCATATCCAGAGAGTGTTCGAATTGTGCGAACGCAATGTCTCGGAGACCGCCCGCCGCCTCAAGATGCACCGCCGCACCTTGCAGCGCATTCTGTCGAAGCACGCGCCGCGCAACTGACCGCAACCCCCCGCGGGGTTGCCGCCATCAACTCGTTGCTCAGCTCGCCGGGCGCCGCACCGGCGCGAGCCCCCATCGGAGCCCCGGATTGCCGCGTCAACCCGTTGCTAAGCTCGGCGGGCTAGATTCGCGATCGGCTTGCAACCCGAGCGCATACTGCACAGCCTGTGCGAAACCGGCGCCGGGCGATCGGCTGCAGCGGGCTGCGACGGCGCTCAGTCCGGACCGCCCGCAATGTCTTTCGCGCTCGGCGCCTGAGCGCGCGCCGACGGACCCAAGGGCCCGATGACGCGATCTCTTCCGATACCGATCCTGTTCACTCACTACGGCGATTCGTGGATCCGCGGCAGCGAGCAATTGCTGCTCGATCTGTTGGCCCGCCTCGATCGACAGCGCGTCCGACCGGTCGTGTGGTGCAATGCGGCGGAGATGGCGGACGCGGTGCGCGGCCTCGGCATCACCGCCTATCGCAGCGATTTCGAGCTCTATTTCGATTACCTGGCACCGCGCTTTCGGCTCGGCCATTACCGCTCGCTGATGCGCGAGGCGCACCGATTGATCGGCGAGCACGAGATCCGGGTGCTCCACTCGAACAGTGCCGCGCCCTGCCAGTGGCTGGCCCCGGTCGCGCGCCAGGAGCGGTTGCCGCTGTTGGCGCATCTGCACATCGGCTATCTGCGGCGCAGCCGTTACGTCTTCCTGCTCCACCAGGCGAGCTTGGTGGTCGGCGTCTCACGGCAGGTCGTCGAGCCGTTTCTCGACGATGGTCTCGCCGCGGAGCGGACACACGTGATCTATAACGGCATCGATTTCGCCCGCTTGCGCCGGCAGACCGATGACGATCCGCGCCGCCGGCTCGGGATCGCCGATGATGCGGTCGTGATTTCGGCGATCGGATCGCTGATCCAACGCAAAGGCCAGGATGTCCTGATCCGCGCGTTCAGCCGGCTCGATGCAACCCGCAACATCCAGCTGCTGGTCGTCAGCGACGGACCCGAGCGGCAGAAGCTCGAGCAGCTGACGGCCGAGCTTGGATTGCAGAGGCGGATCCGGTTCCTCGGCTATTACGACGATCTTGTGGGGGTCTACGCGGCGAGCGATATCGTAGCGCTGGCATCGCGGGCCGACGCGTTCGGGCTGGTTCTGGCCGAGGCCGGCTATTTCGGTCTGCCCGTCGTGGCGACGGCGGTCGGCGGAATCCCGGAAGTCGTCGAGCATGGCGCGACGGGTCTCCTGGTGCCACCGGACGACCCAGCCGCTCTCTCCACTGCACTCGCCCGCCTGATCGATGACCGGGACTATCGCGAACGGCTCGGCCGGGCCGGCAAGAAGCGGGTCGAGAGGCTGTTTGGCGTCGAGCGGATGGTCGCGGATTTTCACGAGGCCTATGACCGGCTCGACCGGATGCCGCGTCATCGGCTCGGCTGGCTCGATAGCGCTCAGGCGGTCAAACCATATCTCAGGCTGATCTATAGCAGGCGCGCATCCCGCTGAGGATGGCGCAATCCCCGCCCGCTAGCCACTGCTGGAGACGCGATAGCCGTCCGAGTTCGCCGCGCCGGATCATCGGGGTGCCCGCCGCTCACCGGCACTGCTTGACTGCTTGCCTACCCTGGGCCTGGGCCCAGTCACGACACGAGATCGGTAGCCATGCCGGCTGGTAGGTTGCTGCGGTTCCTGGCGCTAGCCTTTGACCCCGCCCATGGTCAGGCCGGCGGTCATCCGCTTTCGGAAGGCGTAGTAAGTCGCGATCGGCGGCAGTGCGTAGATCACCGCGGTCGCCATCATCAAGTT
>DATJTI010000036.1:0-17849 GCA_035503615.1 Allostellaceae bacterium
CTGCGTCAGCCGGGCATCGGCTCGACGACCGCCGCGGTTCCATAGGCGACGATCTCGCTCATCGTCTGGCCGATCTCGGCGGAATCAAAGCGCATCATCAGGATCGCATTGGCACCCATCGCAGTGGCATTGGTGACGAGCCGGTCGATCGCATGGCGCCGTGCCTCTTCGAGCAGCAATGTGTATTCATGGATCTCGCCGCCGACGATCGAGCGCAGCCCGGCTACGATGTTGCCGCCGAGCCCGCGGCTGCGGACGACGACGCCAAAACATTGGCCCTTGATCTCGGCAATTCGGTATCCGGCGAGGGCCTCGGTGGTCACGACCAGCATCGGGTTCTCCCTTGGGAACGGGGTTCGGCCGCCTTGTTGCCGGTGCGATGCGGCTGCGGGCGGTGGCCACAGCCGCTCGATCCGATGGACGTGACGACAAAGATCGGGGCGACAAAGATCGGGGCGACAAAGATCGGGCACCGGGAAGTTGTAAGCAGGCTTATCATCATGGCGCTTACTAATGCGCAACCCTGCAATGATCAAACGCTTGGTTGCAGGCCGCCGCATCGCAGCGGTAGGGTGCGCGCGCGACGATCGGGAGAGGAACGGCGATGGCGGCGGGGACCGAATGGACCCGGAACGAGGTCGAGCTGGCCGGGGCGAAGCTGCATTTTGCGCGCGCCGGTCGCGGGCGCCCGGTGGTGGTATTGCACCACGATATCGGCAGCCCCGAAACGCTTGAGTTCTATGATGCGCTGGCGCAGCGGTTCGACGTGATCGTGCCGCACCATCCGGGCTATGGCCGGTCCGAGCGTCCGCAATGGCTGCGCAGCGTGCGCGACGTTGCGGTCGTCTACCAATGGCTGCTGGCCGATCTCGGGGTCGAGCGCGCCTCGCTGGTCGGGCTCGGCTTTGGCGGATGGATCGCCGCGGAGATGGCGACGATGGCCCCTGCAGCGCTGCATAGGCTGGTGCTGGTCGGCGCAATGGGCGTGAAGCCACCCGAAGGCGACATCCTCGACCAGGCGATCGTCAGCTATCTCGATTATGCCCGCGCCGGGTTTCACGACCAGGCTGCGTTCGCGCGGATTTACGGTGACGTTTCGACCGATCAGCTGGTCGAATGGGACATTTGCCGCGAGATGTGCTTCCGGATCGCCTGGAAACCCTACATGTACAGCCAGACCTTGCCGCATCTGCTGGGCGGGGTGCGCGCCCCGGCGCTGGTGGTATGGGGCGACGACGACCGGATCGTGCCGCGGAGTGCCGGCGAGCTTTATGCGGCGGCCTTGCCCAACGCGCGGTTCGAGATCGTGCCGGGCAGCGGGCATTGCGTCGAGATGGAGCAGCCGGCAACGCTCGCCAGACTGGCCGGCGGTTTCATCGCCGAGAACTAGCGCCGCCGCTTTGCGGTGCGCCCCGGCTTCGCGGTTCATCCCGGCTTTGCGGTGCGCCGGAGCGGCGCCAGGCCAACGGAACAGGAGGAAATCATGCATGTGATGTATTTCACCGAGCAGCCGATGTCCGCCTATCCGGCCGACAAGGGCCTCGAATACGGCGCCACCGCGTTGATGTTCTCGAACAAATATTACGATCCGGTTGCCGGCAGCCGGCTCTACAACGAATATCTCGAGCAATACATCTATGCCGAGGAGATGGGCGTCGAAGGGTTCATGCTGAACGAGCACCACAATGCGCCGTTCTGCATGCAGTCGAAATGCAACATCTTTGCCGCGATCCTCGCCGCGGTGACAAAGAAGGCGAAGATCGTATTGCTCGGCAATCCGCTGCCCTTGGCCGAGAATCCGGTGCGGCTGGCCGAGGAGCTGGCGATGATCGACATGATCTCGCGGGGCCGGCTGGTATCGGGCTTTGTCCGCGGCGGCGGCCAGGAGCAGCTCGCCAATGGGGTGAGCCCCGCCTACAATCGCGAGCGCTTCGAGGAAGCGCATGATCTGGTGGTCGCCGCCTGGACCCGGCAGGGCCCGTTCCGCTGGGAAGGCACGCATTACCAGCACCGCGTTGTCAACCCATGGGCGGTGCCGCTGCAAAAGCCTTATCCGCGGGTGTGGATCCCGGGCGTCCTCAGCAAGGAGACGATCATCTGGGCGGCGAAGCAGCGCTATCCCTATATCGCGCTCAACACCTCGATCGAGGCGACCAAGAACATCTGGAAGCTCTATGACGAGGTCGCGCGCGAGGTAGGCTACGAAGCGGGGCCGCAAAACCGCGGCTACCTGCAGCAGGTGCATGTCTCCGACAGCGAGGAAAAAGCCGAGAAGAACGCCCGCCAGTTCCTGTGGATGCAGGGCGAGTTCACCGGGCTTGCCCATCCGGTCTGGTCGAACCCGGCCGGCTATTTCTCGCCGGAGTTCCGCCGCCAGTTCGTCGAGTTCGCGGTCGGCCGGGCGGAGAGCCCACGCGGCCGTCCGACTTTTGAAAAACAGGTGGCCGACGGGCGCGTCATCTTCGGCACGCCGAAGACGGTGATCCCGAAATTGCGTCATGTCCTCGAAGAGACCCGCCCCAGCATTTACGGGCTGTGGGGCAATGACGGCAATGTTTCGAACGAGGATGCGCGCACCTGCATCCGCCTGCTCGGCCAGGAGGTCATGCCGGCGATGCGCGAATACGGCAAGGAATTGGGGTTGACCGACCCGTTCGAAGCCGACGCCCCAGTGCACCTCAGATATTCGACCGACTTGAAGCAGATGCCGCAAGCCGCCGAATAGCCGAAGTCTGATCGCAACGGTTCCGTCTCCGCGCGTCTGTGCGCTAAGCTTTCGCCGGCCTTCGTTGCAAGCCGAGCTTGGTGCATCAGAGAGGTCGGAGATGAGTGACGACTTTTCCGGCAGGATCGCGGTTGTCACCGGTGGCGGTAACGGCATTGGTGCGGCGACCTGCCGCGCCTTTGCTTTGCGCGGTGCGCACGTCGCGGTGCTCGATCGCGATGCCGCGGCGGCGGAGCGGGTTGCGGCCGGGATCATCGCGCGCGGCGACCGGGCCGAGGCCTACCCGCTCGACGTCAGCGATCGCGACGGCTTCGCCCGTCTCGCCGCGGCGATCACCGAGAGCACCGGCGGCATCGATATCCTGGTCAATGGCGCCGGCGTCACGGTGCGCCGCATGATCGGCGAGATGGGCGCGGAAGATTGGGACCGGGTCATCGCCGTCAATCTGACCGGCGCCTTCAACGGCATCCGTGCCGTGCTGCCGCACATGCGGGCGCGCGGGGGCGGCGCCATCGTCAACATCGCCTCGATCGCCGGGCAGCGGATCTCGTTTGGCGGGACCGCGAATTATACGGCGTCGAAAGCCGGCCTCTTGGGGCTGACCCGCCACGCCGCCTATGAGCTCGCCCCCGACCATATCCGGGTCAACGCGGTCTGTCCCGGTCCGACCGCGACGGCGTTTGGCGGTGCCGCCCCGACCGAAGCGAGCAAGGCGGCACGCGCGCAACGGATCCCGCTCGGACGCATGTGCGAACCCGAGGATATCGCCGATCCGATCCTGTTTCTTGCCGGCGACATGGCGCGGATGATCACCGGCGTGGCGCTCGACGTCGATGGTGGCGTGCTGATCAAAAACGATACATCCTATGAGGATTATTTCCGTCGGAGATGATGTCCGCGCCCGAGATCGTGGCCCGAGATCGCGATTGACGATCGGCCGCGCCGGCACCACGGTTCCGCACCGCCCGAACCGTGCGGCGGCCCCGAAAAGGGGTGCGGCGTCTCGTCCGGGCCCGGAGGGAGAATCGACGATATGGCAGTGCGCGCCGAATATCTGGGCATGGGTCTGACGATCGATGATCTCGATACCGAGAATCTAGAATATTTCCGTCATTGCGCCGCGCATGATTTTCATCTGCAGGCTTGCGCGCAATGCGGCAGGCTGCGCTATCCGCCGACCACCGCCTGCCCCTGGTGCATGAGCCTCGAAGCGACCTGGAAAGCGGTTGAGGGCAAGGGTGCGGTTCATTCCTATAGCGAGGTGCATCACGCGATCCAGCCGGCGTTTCGCGGCAAGACGCCCTATCTGATCCTGCTCGTCGATCTCGACACGCAAAAGGGCGAGCCGACGCCGGACGAGGCGTTGCGGGTGGTCGGCAACCTCGCCACCGCCGATGGCCAGTTGGCGCCGCCCGAACTGGTGCGGCGGGTCGGCATCGGCACCCGGGTGCGCATGGTGTTCAGCGATGTCGGCCCCGGTCTGTCGCTGCCGCAATGGACCATCGACGAGACTGCGGTGCAGCCCGCCAGTCCGTGGCGTTACCCGCAGGAGTGAGCAGGGACCCTTCCGACAGAATCGCAGGTCTGCGCCACCCCCGGCCGACGTATGCGATGATATCGGCGTGAACAGTTCCGATCTCGCTTGGCGGGTCGAGGAGGCCTGTCTCAACGCCTGGCCGGCGCTGCGGCAGATCCTGCTCGGTGGCTGGCTGCTGCGGTTCAGCAGCGGTCTGACGCGGCGTGCCAACTCGGCCAACCCGCTCGCCGGTCCCCGGCGCGAGGAAATCGCGTTGATCACCCAATGCCAGGCGCTCTATCGCCAGCATCGGCAACCAGCCATCTTTCGGCTGCCGACGCTGGTCGAGGCAACCGTCGACACGCAACTGGCGGCGGTGGGTTATCAAGCCGAGGGTTTGTCGCTGGTCCTCTATGCCGATACGCTGCCGGCGCGGCGCGACCCGCAGGTGCAGCTGCGGGCGCGGCCGAGTTTGCAATGGTTCGCGGCAATGGCCGTGCTGCAGCAGCATACGGCGGCGCAGGCGAGCCTTTATCGCCGGATTGTGCGCCATCTCGCCGTGCCGGCAGCCTTTGCGACGCTCACCGATACTGAAGGGATCGTCGCATTGGCCTATGGCGCGATCCATGACGGCCTGATCTGCTACCAGTCGGTGGTGACCGATCCGCGCCGGCGCAGACGGGGCTATGCCGGCCGGCTGGTCATGGCGCTGGCGGCGTGGGGTGCCGAGCATGGCGGTGTCGGTGCCTGTCTCGAGGTCGAGGCGGCCAATGCGCCGGCCCGCGCGCTTTACGAAAGGCTCGGCTTTATCGAACTCTATCGCTATCATTATCGCCGTCAGCCCACCGCTGATCGCTGATCCGCCGGCGAGCGGCTCAGCAGGTGGCCGTGGCACGCAGCGTCAGCATCGCCTCGCTGCCGGGGGTCGAGGCCGGCGCCGGACGCCGATAGAGTTCTAATATCGGGCGCGATCTGCAGTCCCTTGAAGAGGGTAAAGTCGTAAGAGGCTTTGCTAACCCACCCGGCATCGCCGCGCGATTCGGCCATGCCGGCCGGCGGCTATGCGGCGCCCGCCTCAATCGCCGAGATGGACCCATACCGATTTGGTCTGGGTCACCGTCAGCAAGGTTTCCAGGCACTTGTCGCGCCCAGTCCCGGATTGCTTGAACCCGCCCCAAGGCTGGGTCATATCGCCGTGATCGTAGCAATTGATCCAGATGACCCCGGCATCGATATCGCGTGCCATCTTGTGCGCGGTGGCCAAATCGGTGGTCCAGATGCCGGCCGCCAGTCCGAAGATCGAGTCGTTGGCGATCTCGACCGCTTCGTCGATTGTGTGGAATGGCAGCACCGCGGCAACCGGGCCGAAGATCTCTTCGCGGGCGATCGTCATCGCCGGGGTCACCCGGGTAAATAGCGTCGGCTCGACATAGGCGCCGTTCTCGAACCCTGCTGGGGTTCCGCCGCCAAGTGCCAGCACGGCCCCTTCGCTTTTACCGGCTTCGATGTAGGACAGAACCCGCTGCTGCTGAGTGCGGCTGACCAAGGGTCCCAGCGTCGTCGCCGGATCGAGCGGGTCGCCGGGGTGGAATGTGGTTGCGACCTTCTGGCGGAAGCGCTCGACAAATTCATCGTGGATCGAGCTATGCACGAGGAGCCGCGAGCCGGCGCTGCACATCTCGCCCTTGTTCGCATAAATCCCGGTGATTGCGTATTGGACGGCGCGGTCCAGATCAGGCACCTTGGCAGTAATGATCTGCGGCGACTTGCCACCGGTTTCGACGGTCACCCGCTTCAGGTTCGACTGCCCGGCATAGACCATCATCAGCTTACCGATTTCGGTCGAGCCGGTGAAGCTGAGCTTGTCCACATCCATGTGCAGCGCCAGCGCCTTGCCGACGGTGCCGCCGGTGCCGTGGACCACATTGAAGACACCCGCGGGTCCGCCGGCATCGAGAAACAGCCGTGCCAGCAGGGTCGCCGACAGCGGCGATTGCTGCGCCGGCTTCAGGACGACCGAATTGCCGACCGCCAGTGCCGGGGCGACTTTCCACGCGCTCATCAACAACGGGTAGTTCCAAGGCGTGATGCAGGCTACAACACCCAGCGGCTGCCGCAGGATATAGTGAAATGCGTCGCTGGCCGTCGTGGTGACGGCACCCTCCGCCTTGTCGATCGTCTCGGCGAAATACTGGAAGCTCAGCGCCGCTGCCGGCACGTCGCCGGTCACCACATCGATGACCGGCTTGCCGACATCGAGCGAATCGAGCAGGGCGAAGTCGAGCGCGTGCTCGTTGATCAGCGCGGCCAAGCGATAGAGAACCTCCATCCGCGCCCGCGGCTCGCGCCGTGACCAGATCCCGGATTTGAATGTGCGACGCGCGGCAGCGACGGCCCGGTCAACCTCGTCGGCATCGCCGAGCGGGACCGTCGCGATGACCTCGCCATTGGCCGGGTTGATCGTCTCGAACCATTCACCCGAGCGGGCGGCGACGAGTTCGCCGTCAATCAGCATGCGCGTCTCGGGGCGCAGCGCCGCGGCGTAGCGATGAAACTCGTCGCGGGTCAGCGACTTGGCCTCGTCGATGTTCATGGCCTGACCACCGGCTCACAGATCGAGAACGACATCGGGGCCGGAACCGCCAGCGGCGCCGGCCGGGATCGCGCAGCACAACAGCACCTGGTCCTCGGCATGCGGGGCCAGCGGCTCTTCGAGATACTCGACCGCACCGCTCGTGATCCGGGTGGCGCAGGTGCCGCAGATGCCGGACCGGCAGCCGAACACCGGCGCCAGTCCGACCGCCTCGGCGAATTCGAGCAGGCTGCCCCGCTCGCGCGACCACTCGGCGCTGAGTGCCGAGCGGGCAAAACGGACCGGCACCGCAGCCGTGCCGAAGGGACCGGCTCGCGCCGGGATCTCGACCCCCGCCTCGTGTTTCAGCGCCGTTCCCGATCCGAACGATTCGTAATGGATGCGCTCGCGGCGCACCCCCATTCCACCAAGACCGTCATAGAGCGACTGCATGAAAGGCGGCGGCCCGCACAGGTAGAAATCGTAATCGTCGAGCGGCAGCAATCGGCGCAGCACGTCGCTCGTGACATGGCCTTCGCCGTCATGGGTGCGGCCGAGAAGGTCATCGGCCAAGGGCTGACTGTAGCGGATGTGCAGCGTCATCGCCGGGTGCGCTGCGGCCAGTTCGCGGATCTGCCGGGCGAAGGCATGGGCGCGTCCGTTGGTGGCGCCGTGCACGAACCAGAGCGGCCGGAACTTGCCGGTGCGGCGGCCATCCTCGACGATATGGCTGGCCATCGCGATCATCGGGGTGATGCCGACCCCGGCGGAAACGAGTACGACGGGGCGCCCGCTTGCCGGGTCGAGGGTAAATTTGCCGCGCGGCGACATCGCTTCGATGCGCATGCCAGGCTTCGCATTCGCATGCAGAAACCGTGAGACGAGCGCACTGCCTTCGCCGCGACGGATCGACAAGCGGTAGTGATCGGGGTTTGGCGTCGTCGACAGCGTGTAGGTGCGCAGCACCGGCTGCGGCGTGCCGGGGATCGTCACCCGGATCGGCAGGAACTGCCCGGGGATCCACGGCTCCGGTGGTTTGCCGTCGGCGCGGCGCAGATAGAATGAGCTGATGATGTCGCTCTCCGGTTCGACCTTGATGATTTCGAGCGCGACATAGGCGTTGCGCTCGCTGTCGGGAACCGCGGAGGCGTCGGGCAGCACCGGGACCGTGCGCGCCACCGCGGCCGTGGCGGGCACCGCCGCCCCTTCGCCGGTCACCGCGTTGACGATCAGTTTCTGGAAATGGATCACGAGGTGCTCGCTGTTGGTCAGGAACCGGCCGCGATCCGGCAGCCCGCCGAGCAGACCGCGCTGCACCGAATCGGTCAGCGCGTCGTCTTCGGCACCGACCTCCTTGTTGAAGGCGATCAGCTCGCGCGCAAACGCCTCGCTGACGCCGGGGGCGAAATATTGCTCGGAAAAGCCCTTGGTCGCGTTCGGCCCGTCGGGCATCCACACATCGATCGACAGGTTCGGAAAGCCCGGATTGATGTTGATCGTCAGGTTCGGCCAGAGGAGGTGGTATTGCGACTGCGCCACCTCGCCGCCGACATCATAAATCTTGACTTGGCTGCGGCCTTCGAGTGCGGAGGCCCGCACTTGCCCGAGCTGGCTCGAAAACCAGCCATGCGCGGCCAGCTTGTAGCTCTCTTGGCGCACATCGATCGCCGCGCTGAAGCTCGGATGCGCTACGGCGCAGTGATAGCATTCGAGATAGTTCTCAAGCATCGTCTTCCAGTTCGAGTGCGACTGCCAGTCCTCGCGGCTGTGGAGTTCGAGTGTTTCAAGATCGACCCCGCTGCCGGCGATCAGGTCGAGCACCGGGCCGAAATAGGCCTGCAGTGGGGCCGCATCTCGGTCGAGATTGGCGAATACGAACGGGCCGAGGGCCTCGACCCGCACCGCCAGCAGCGGGAAATTTTCGAGGCGGAACCCGGGTTCCGCGGCCGAGCGCGGCGCCCCTTTGAGGCAGCCGGCCAAATCGTAGGTCCAGGCGTGGTAGCCGCATTGCATGACCTTGGCATTGCCGCGCCCTTTCATGACCTCGTGGCGGCGGTGACGGCAGACATTGACATAGCCGGTGAGCCCGCGCTCGTTGCGCACCGCGACCACCGGGACACCGCCGACATAGCCGGTGATGTAATCGCCGGGATGGCGCAGCTCGGCCGCCGGCCCGACATAATTCCAGGATTTGCGGAAGACATGGATGATCTCCCGCTCGGTGATCGCCGGATCGGTATACCAGCCGGCCGGCAACGACTCGCCGCGGTCGAGCGCCGCCAAGAGCGCTGCGGGATTGTCGACGATCTGGCTCATCTCCGGGTTGCTCCTTTTCCATGACGGCGCCGTTTCCATGACGGCGCCGTTTCCATGACGGGCCGTTTCCATGTCCGGCGCCGTCGGGCGAGCGAGGTGCCGCACGCGGCGACCGGGGTCATTGGCTCCAGGCGTTACGGCGTTGCAAGCTGCCGCCTCTCGATCGCCGGTCCCGGGGGCCCTTGGTCGCGACCACCACTAGCGTGGTGCCGAGGGTTGCGAGGCGGCGCGCGGCGGCGACGCGTCGCCCAGCAGCAGTATCGGGGTAAAGATGATCAGTGCGGCGCTGACGCACAGCAGGACCTTGGTAAAGCCGAGATGCGCCGCAGCGCTCGAGGCGAAGCCGCTCGCCGCCATCTGCCCCACTGCATAGGCGATGTTGTAGATCGCATAGACCGCCGCGTAGCAGCACAGGCCGCGACGATCGACGGCATTGCCGAGCGCGGCCGAGGTCGGGTTGAGCATGAACGCGTAGCACACGCTGACGGCGCAAAGACCCAGCGTCACTGCAATCGGCCCGCGGTAGAAGCTCAGGAACGGCAGCGCCACCGCCATCGCCGCGGTGCCGCCGGCGATCAGCAGCCGCACCGGCACTCGGTTCGACACCCAGCTGACGAGCGGCGCGCACAGGCCGTAGGCGATCGAGCCGATCGTGAAGATCAGACCGATGATCCACGGGCTGATCCCGCCCCGCATCAACCGTGGCGGCAGCAGCGGCTCGACGATCCCCCAGCCGATCGCCGCCAGGCTCACCGCCGCCGCCGCGACCAGCACCGAGCGGTCGCGCAGCAGTGTCTTGAAGTCGGGGCCCGCCTGCGCTG
Source organism: Allostellaceae bacterium (assembly GCA_035503615.1). Taxonomy (GTDB): domain Bacteria; phylum Pseudomonadota; class Alphaproteobacteria; order ATCC43930; family CGMCC-115725; genus AP-15. The sequence continues at coordinate 9,951 of DATJTI010000036.1, forward strand.
TCCCCGGTTCGCGCGGCAGCGCCAGCACACACAACCCGGCCTCGACGGCGACCAGGACGCCGGTTGCGGCAAAAGGCAGAGGATAGCCGCCGAACTCGTAGAGCATTCCGCCGATGAGCGGACCGACGAGCGACCCGGCGGTACTGCCCATCAGCGCATAGCCCATCATCTCGACGCGCCGCTCCGGGTAATGCTCGGCGATCAGCGCCAGGCCCGCGGTCCAGGTGGCGGCCGCCGCGGCGCCCTGGAGCACGCGGGCGAGCAGCAGCAGGGAGAAGACCGGTGCGAAGCAGAACAGAGCAAGTGCCGTTGCCGATAGCGCGACACCCCAGATCAGCGGCCGGCGACAGCCGATTCTATCGCCGAGATAACCGAACAGCGGGGTGGCGAGCAGCACCCCGGCGGAGTAGCCGCCATAGAGCAGGCCGAGCTGCTGTTCGCCGCTCGCGTGCGCCGGAGAATAGGGCGACAGCGGCACCAGGAGCCCGTAGATCAGATAATCCATGAACAGCGCCAAGCCGACGACACCGGCGACGCCGATCCGGCCGCCGCCGCGGGCCGCAGGAATCCCCACCCGATTGCTGGCTCTTTCAGAGGGTTCCACGGGATGCGCAACGGGCTCTATCGGTTTCCGATCCCAGCTGAATCTAGCGCCCTATTATTTATCAATTTGTCAACGGTACATAGCGATTCGTCAACGCCACGACGACGCAATAGGAACCGGTGACGCCGCACGCGCCAAAGGCTCATTTCGGCAGCCACGCACCGTCTCCCGCATTTGCCGCAGCTGTCGTGGCAAAAAAGTGGGCGGTGACTTTTTACGGCGCGGCCCGGCGCCGGCAGCGTTTACGCTCCGCATGGCAGAAACTGCTCGAGCAGGTAGGCAATGCGCACCGTGGTCTTGCCGTTGAAGGCAGGGGAGCTCTCCACTCAGATGGCGGCGATGCGGATCTGGCTCGATCAGCATCGTTTCGAGCCATCGAGCTTCGTCTGCCGCGACAGCAGCGCCGGGATCCTGGTGCGCGTGGACTTCAAGTTGGTGAACGAGGCCGATGCATTTGCCCGGCAGTTTCGCGGCCGCATCGACCGGGTCACCACCGAGGACGAGTTGGGAGTGGAGTAGCCCTCCCGGCTCGCGGCCGGAACCGGCGCCAGCCCGCGCCGGCTGTCACGCCCGGCCAGTCACCAACCCGTGCTGCCATGCGCCGGTGGCTGCGCGTCCTGCGACAAGCGGCGGGCATGCCGCGGCCGCGGGATCCGGGTGGTCGGGCTGTTCGGTCCGGGCGCCGGGGGCTATGCTGGTCGCGATCGCGGGGTGGTCGGCGCGATCGTCGCGCGGGAACAGGCCGGTGCCGGGAGCGGAACAATGAGCGAGAATCGGCTCAAGCATTTCGGCTGGGGGCGCGAAGGCGAAGGGATGACCCCGGCGGAAGAAACCGCCGCCGTCGAGCGCTATCGGCGGCTTTTCGGCGTCGCGAGTTTCGCCGAGGTGGCGCCGCCGCCGCTCGCCGACCTGCAATTCGCCGCGCCGCGCTTGCGGCCGCCGCCGGCCCTCGCCGGCATCTGCTCGAGCGAGCCATATGACCGCGCCGCCCACGCCCACGGGAAGTCGTTTCGCGACTACGCCCGCGGATTGCAGGGCGATTACACCACCGCGCCCGATATCGTGGCCTATCCGCGCGACGAGGTCGAGATCGCCGCGCTGATCGATTGGGCCGGTGCTGCCGGTGCCGCGGTGATCCCGTTTGGGGCCGGTAGCAGCGTCGTCGGCGGGGTCGAGGCGGCGACTGACGGCACGTCATGCCGCGGTGCGGTCACCATCGATCTGCGCCGTCTCGACCGGGTGGTGGAGATCGACCGCGTCTCGCGTGCCGCGCGGATCGAGGCCGGGGTGTTCGGACCGGCGCTCGAAGCCCAGCTGCGACCGCACGGGCTGACCCTGCGGCATTTTCCGCAGAGCTTCGAATATTCGACCTTGGGCGGGTGGATCGCGACCCGCTCGGGCGGTCACTTCGCCACCCTCTACACACATATCGACGATTTTGTCGAAAGTTTGCGGATGATCACGCCGCAGGGTGTGATCGAGACCCGCCGGCTGCCCGGATCCGGAGCCGGGCCCAGTCCGGACCGTCTGCTGATCGGCTCGGAGGGGATCCTCGGCATCATCACCGAAGCGTGGATGCGGCTCCAGGACCGTCCCCGCTTTCGCGCCGGCGGTGCGGTTCGTTTCAAGGATTTCCTGACTGCTGCCCGTGCGCTCCGGGCGATCGCGCAGGCCGGGCTCTACCCCGCCAATTGCCGCATCCTCGATCCGCAGGAGGCGGCCAACACCGGCGCCGGCGACGGCAGTGCGGCGATCATGGTGCTGGCCTTTGAGTCGGCCGATCATCCGCTCGATGCCTGGGTCGCCCGCGCGCTCGAATGTTGTGGCGATCATGGCGGAACGACCGATCGCCCCGGCATGCACGACGCGCATCGCGAGGGGGCGGCCGAATTGTGGCGCACCGCCTTCATCCGCATGCCCTATGCCCGCGAGCGGATGGTGCAGCGTGGGATCATCGCCGACACCTTTGAAACGGCGATCACCTGGGAGCGGTTCGAGGATTTTCACAACCGGGTCAAGAGCGCGACCGAAACCGCGATCCGCGAGGTCACCGGTCGGCCGGGCCAGGTGACCTGCCGCTTCACCCATGTCTATCCTGACGGTCCCGCACCTTATTTCTCGTTCCACGCGCTTGGTCGGCATGGTGAGCTCGAACCGCAGTGGCGGGCGATCAAGACCGCTGCCGGCGACGCGCTGATCGCCGGCGGCGGAACGATCACGCATCATCACGCGGTCGGCCGCGACCACCGGCCATGGTACGATCGGCAGCGGCCGGAGCTGTTTGCGGCGGCGCTGCGCGCGGCAAAGCACAGCCTCGACCCGCAAGGGCTGCTCAATCCAGGGGTGCTGATCGATCCGTGAGCGCCGCCCTGCTTTACCCGCACGTTGAATAGAGGATGGCGCCGCCTCGCAGCCACGCCGGTACCGCCGAATCGCCGCAGGAATTCGCCTTCGAAGCCGGCGCAGGCTCCCGGGGCTGGTGACGGTCGCCATTGTTGCTGTTTTGCCACAGCGTGACCAACGGGAATAGCTAGCTTATAGTCCGTCTGTGACAGAAATGTCGCAGACCGCCGGCTTCTGCCGCGATTTTACGGCACGCGGCGAGGTTACAGCAAAAAGCGGTTGCCATCGGGCCGGTAGATGGAGAAGATCGACAAACGGTGGCGTGACGACCATCGTCACACGCGTATTATGCGGCCGGAGGTAAGGGATGACAAATCGCTGTCTGCTAGGCGCCGGCGTAGCGCTTGCCATGGCGTTAGGTGGCGTGCAAGCGCATGCGCAGCTGGGAAACTTGCTCGGGCCCTACCCGCCCGGAGCGTTCTATTTCGGGCCTGAGGGTGGCTGGACCCAGCTGACGGGGCAGAACGACAAGTTCCGCGTTCCCTCGAAGATTGCCAATCCGACGCTCGGCCCGAAGGTCAATTTCAACAGCGGCTTCAACGCCGGCGCGCGCCTTGGCTATATGTGGGGCCCGTGGCGTTTCGAAGAAGAATACAGCTACCGCAACAATGGCGTGCAGAGCTTCTTCGGGGCCGGCAACAATATCGTCAGCGGCAATCGTCATTCCAACGCGATCATGACCAACGTGCTCTATGACTTCACGTTGGGCTGGCCGATCACCCCGCATATCGGCGCCGGTATCGGTGCGGTCAACATCGTCGATGGCGTGTCGAACCAGCCGGGCCGGATCCCGGTGCAGTTGTCGCGGGTCGGGATCCAGAATTTCTCGCTGAGTGGCAACACCTGGGAGTTCGGCTATCAGGCGATCGCCGGTGTCCGCTACATGATCAACCCGGTGCTCGCCTTCGATCTCGACTATCGTTACCTGGCGACGCCGAACTTCACGATCACCAGTCATACCGGGTCAAATCCGCACACACTCGGCGGCATCGCCTACAAGACCGGTTACAACACCCAGAATATCGTCGCCAGCTTGACGATGATGTTTGGCGCGCCGCCGCCCCCGGCAGCTCCTCCGCCGGCTCCGCCGGCCCCACCGCCGCCGCCGGTGCATCAGGTCTATCTGGTGTTCTTCGATTGGGATAGGTACAACATCACCCCCGAGGGCATGCAGATCCTCCAGGCCGCGGCGGACCACTGGAAGGCGGGTGGCGCGGTGCAGATCCAGGTTACCGGCTATACCGACCTGTCGGGTTCGGCCGGATACAACCAGCGGCTCTCCGAGCGTCGTGCCAATGCCGTTGCGGTCGCCCTCGAACGGCTGGGCGTGCCGCGCAACGAGATGATCGTCAGCGGTCGCGGCATGAACGATCCTCGAGTACCGACCCCGCTCGGCGTCCGCGAGCCGCAGAACCGCCGCGTCGAGATCGTCTTCCCGTAATCACCTTCTGGCAGCGTCCCTGGGATCCTCGTTTGCGGATCCCAGGCGAGGCCGCGGCTCTGCCGCGGCCTTTTTGTCTTGCCGAGTGGCGATCGCTCGATACGGGAAACAACTGGGTGCGGTGACGATCGGTGCGCGGATACCGTACAAACGACAACCGGTGCCGCTCGCCGTTCCGGCCAGCCAAGGACGGTGATCGCAATTTGACCTAAAAAGCGCATAGGGCGGGGTGCGAGTGGTTCGGCGGCGAGCGCCAGGCGGGATCGGCGCAACTGAGCCGGTGGCGGACTGAATTTCTCGCTTCTGCCGTTATTCTCTGGCCTATTGAGCTACCCAAGCGCTTGAAAGAAAGCAAGCGCAGCCCTATTATCCGCCGTTGGCCGGGAAGAAGCGCAACACCGAGAAGTTGCGCGTCAGCGGAACCGGGCGGCAAGTCGCGCCGCTTTGTCCGCGACAGGATCGAGGCCCTTTGGGGTGGGACGAGCGTGCGTTACAGTTGGCCAATCCGGAACTGCTACAGAGGATCACAGGCATGAAACATCTTTTGACGGGCATAGCGGCCGTTGCCGCGCTCGTGATCGCCGCACCGGTCTGGGCGCAGAACCCGAGCGGCGGAAACCCGGTCGGCACGCCGGGGCCGAACCCGGGCGGCCCGGGGCTGACTCCGTACAGCAACGGTGCACCGGCCGCGGCGCCGGCACCGGCGATGCCGTCTACCCCGGCGACCAATTCGGCGATGCCACCGATGCACCACCATCGGGAGGCACATATGATGCGGCATCATTATTACGTGCACCATGGCCGGGTCATTCATCACGGACCACGCGCGCCCGGCGATACGACTGCGGAATTGAACCGGGCCGAACTCGCCCGTATCCAGTCCAGCTCGGCGGCGCCGGCGCCGGCTCCGGAAGCCGCCCACGGGCCCGAGCCGATGCCAGAGAGCGGGCGGATGCCCGGCCCGAAGCCGTCGGGTTCCGGTTATATCCCGCCATCGCAGCCGCCGCAGCCGCAATAACCGCGTTGCGGGTTACCCCCGCGGCGTGGCTCGTGGCGAGGACGTCGCGAAACTCCTCGCCATGAGCCGGGCGCCGGTCAGCCGGGCGCGGCGGTGGTGGCTAGCGAACCCCGGTCAGCCGGCGATCTGACTGCGGTGACGAGCCAGCCGCTCGATTTCATCGAGCAGGTCGTGCAGGGTCTGATCGGCCAGATAAGCCATCCTGGCGAAGCTGCGCAGAAAGCTGTCGGTGCGCGGCAACTGGAACAGCGTCTCTTCACTGTCCTTGTCGCCGACCGCCCCGATCAGCACGACGCCGTCATAGGGCTGCAGCAGGAGCTCGCGTAGCGGCCTGCCGGGACCGGTCACATATTCGACAACGCGACAGCGGCGCAGGTCGGAGGCCTCATCGACCACCGTCATCCGGTAGGCGGCGCGGGTGGTCGCTGCTTCGATCAATGCTCGCGCGAACGGTCGCAAAAAGCTTTCGTCGAAACCGAGCAGTGCAATCGGGTGGTCCTCGCTGACCGAAGAGCGCAGTTCAAGCGTCGCCCAAAGCGAGGCCCGGCCCTCGAAATAGTCGGCGGAAGCGAGGTCGAGATTGATCGAATCGATTGGCATCGGCGAAAATGCCGAGCGCGGCGATAGAAATGCGAAGCAGGCCGGTTCCCGCTTCAGCGAAATGTTCGTCGTCGCTTCGAGGTTCCGTTCGGTGATCGCGGGACTGTCGGCCATCTTAAAAAAACCGTCGCGGGTGACCAATCCTCGACGCTTGGATAAGCCGGGCCAGGCAGTATTGTCAAAGCGCAAGCGCCGAGAGTTCCGGTTGTGCGTCTATCAGCCGCGCGCCGGCGGCGCGGTTTTTGCCCGTGTCCACCGCAACCGGGAGCGCGCTCGGCGCGCATCGCCCGGCCAGCCGGTTCATTCCTCCGGCGCGCGGCTCAAGGCCTCTTCGGCGGCGAGCCACTCGTTCTCCGCCTGCGCAATCAGCTGCAGCAGCGCGGCACGGCGCTGCATGGCCACGCCGATCGCAGCACCCTTGACCCGCGCGCCGTTGAATTCCGCCAAAGCCTGATCGATCGCGTCACGTTCCTGTGACAGGCGAGCGATTTCCGCCTCGGCCCGACGGGCGCGTTGCAGCAACGGGTCGAGTGTCTGTCGCTGCACGGCGGCGCGCCGCCGCGCCGCCCGGCGTTCATCGCCTCCAGCCGCGCGTCCGGCCGAAGCCGGCTCGGTCCGCTCGAGCAGCAGGCGCCGATAGTCGTCGAGATCGCCGTCAAACGGACGCACCGTGCCGTCGGCCACCAGCCACAGCCGGTCGGCGACGAGTTCGAGGAGATGCCAGTCATGGCTGATCAGCACCACCGCTCCGGGGAACTCGTTGAGCGCCTCGACCAGCGCCTCGCGGCTTTCGATGTCGAGATGGTTGGTCGGCTCGTCGAGCACCAGCAGCGCCGGAGCGGCATGGGTGACGAGCGCCAGGTTCAGCCGCGCGCGTTCGCCACCCGACAAGTCGGCAACCGCGACAAATGCCTTGTCCTGGCCAAAGCCAAAGGCGCCGAGCCGGGCGCGCACAGTCTCCGGCAGAGCTCGTGGCAGCAACGCCGACAGATGGTCGTAAGGCGATTCCTGCGCCCGCAATTCTTCGATCTGATGCTGCGCGAAATAGCCGCTGGCGAGCTTTGGCGAACGGGTCACCCGTCCCGACAGCGGCGGCAACCGGCCGGCGAGCAGGCGTCCAAAGGTGGTCTTGCCGTTGCCGTTGGCGCCGATCAGCGCGATCCGGTCATCCGGATCGAGCCGCAGGTCGAGCCGCGCCAGCACCGGCTTGCCCGGGGTGTAGCCGACGCTGGCGCGTTCGAAGGTCACGAGCGGCGGGCTCAACCGGGCCGGCTCGGGAAACGCGATGCGCGGCGGCGGCTCACGGACCGCCAGCATCACCGGTTCAAGCCGAGCCAGCGCCTTCAACCGGCTCTGCGCCTGACGCGCCTTTGACGCCTTGGCGCGAAAGCGGTCGACAAAGGCTGCGAGCCGCTCGCGCTCGGCCTGCTGCTGGCGGGCCACCACGGCGAGCCGTTCCGCCTGCTCGCGGCGAGCGCGCAAAAACGCGTCGAAGCTGCCGAAATAGGCAGTCAGCTTGCCGGCTTCGAGATGCAGCGTCGTGGTCGTCGCCGCATTCAGTACACGGCGGTCGTGGCTGACCAGGATCAGGGTGCGGCGATAGCTGCGCAGAAATCGCTCGAGCCACAGCGAAGCTTCGAGATCGAGATGGTTGGTCGGTTCGTCGAGCAGCAACAGATCGGGCTCGGTGAACAGCACCGCGGCCAGCGCCACCCGCATCCGCCAGCCGCCGGACAGATCGTCGAGCGGCCGGGTTTGCGCGGCGGCATCGAAACCGAGCCCGGCGAGAATACGCGCCGCCCGCCCGGGTGCCGAATGCGCATCGATCTCGAC
>DATJTI010000037.1:0-98063 GCA_035503615.1 Allostellaceae bacterium
GATTCCGCTGCCGAGCGGATACAGGCGTTGCTGTCCAAGCGCGGCAAGCCGTCGGCTGGCGTGCGCGTCGGCGTGCGCTCGCGCGGCTGTTCCGGTCTCAGCTACACGCTCGAATACGCCGACGAAAAGGGCAAGTTCGACGAGGTCGTCGAGGATAAGGGCGTCACCGTGCTGATCGACCCGAAGGCGGTCATGTTCATTCTCGGCACCGAGATGGATTACGTCGAGGAAAGGCTGCAGAACGGTTTCACATTTCGCAATCCGAACGAAAAAGGCCGCTGCGGCTGCGGCGAATCCTTCCACGTCTGAACCCCAGCGGCCGGTGGCGGTGAAGCTGTTTCAGATCGAGGAGCCGGACGGCGGCCCGTCCGATCCGAACCTGCCGGGAATGGCGATCGCGATCGATCTCAGCGGGGCTGCGGCGCTGGTCGCGGTATCGGTCGGCGGCAACGCCGCGATGCTCGATGATCGCGCCGGGTTCGAACAAGACCTCCTGGTCCCCGGCGGCGATGCCGGCCCGGCGCAGTGGGAGGAGCTGTTCCTGGGTGCGCGGCTGCGGGCCGAGCGTGCATTGGCGCGCCCGGCGACCCATGCCGTGATCGCGACCATTGCCGCGCCCGGCCCAGTGCTGGCCGCGCGGCTGACCGCAGCGGCCGGTCTTGCCGGGCTCGACGTGCTGCGGCTCGTCGCGGTTGGCGATCTGCGGTTGGGCGGCGATCTGCCATCGGATGCGGCCCCGGTGCTCGCCGCGGCGATGCTCGCCGAGGATCTGGCGCCGCCGCCGGAACCGGGCCAGCCGCCTGGCACGAACCTCGCCTGATGCCGAAAATCGTGTTTATCGAGCGTGACGGGCGGCGCCGCGAGGTGGATGCCCCGGTCGGGCTGTCGGTGCTCGAAATTGCCCACCGCCACCGCATCGACATCGAAGGGGCGTGCGAAGGCTCGCTCGCTTGCGCCACCTGTCACATCATCGTCGATCCCGCATGGTATCCCCGGCTCGCGGCGGCGAGCGAGGATGAGGAGGATATGCTCGATCTCGCCCTTGGCCTGACGCGGACGTCGCGGCTCGGCTGCCAGATCGTCCTGACCGAGGCGCTCGACGGGCTGACGGTGCGGCTGCCGGCAGCGACCCGCAATCTGTTGCTCGGCTGAGCGCCGCCGCTCGCCGTGGCAGCGACGATCCTCGACCCGACGATCCTCGACCGGCTGATCGCCAGCTGCGACGAGGCGTGGCGCGCCTATACCCGGCACGAATTTGTGCTGCTTCTGGCCAAGGGCGAACTGCCCGAGGCCTGCTTCCGCCGCTATCTGATCCAGGATTACCGCTTTCTGATCCATTTCGCGCGGGCCTGGGGCCTGGCGATCTACAAATCCGACACGCTTTCCGAGATGCGCCGCGCGCAGTGCCTGGTCGCTGCCACGCTCGAGGTCGAGATCGGCCTGCATATCGAGTATTGCCGCGGCTGGGGCCTGTCCGAGACAGCGCTGCAGGCCGCGCCCGAAGCGGTCGAGACGATCGCCTATACCCGCTTTGTGCTCGATCGCGGTCTGGCCGGCGACCGGCTCGATCTCGAAGCGGCGCTGGCACCATGCATTCTCGGCTACGCGGTGATTGCCGCGGAGCGTCTGGCCGACCCGGCCACCCGGCTCGATGGCAATCCTTACCGCGAATGGCTCGAAATGTATGCCGGTCACGAATACCAGGAGCTGGCGCGCGCCGCCGGGCTGGCCCTCGACGAGCAGTTTGTCCGGCGCGGCGGTGCCGGACGGTTTGCCGCTGTCGCCGAAACCTTTGCCACCGCGGTCGCGCTCGAGACCGGTTTTTGGCAAATGGGGCTCGCCGCCGCGCGGGCTCCATAGGCACGAAGATGCGCACCGCCTGCGACGATCTCGATCTCGCCGGCGATCCGGCGGACCACCGGATCGTCGTCGCGATGTCGGGCGGGGTCGATTCCTCGGTCGTCGCAGCGCTGTTGGCCGAGCGCGGCTACGAGGCCGTCGGCATCACCTTGCAGCTTTACGATCACGGCACCGCAATCGGGCGCAAGGGCGCATGCTGTGCCGGCCAGGATATCGACGATGCGGCCCGGGTCGCCGAGCGGCTCGGCATCGCTCATTACGTGCTCGATTACGAGGACCGCTTTCGTCGCGAGGTGATCGAGGACTTTGCCCGATCCTATCGCCGTGGCGAAACCCCGGTGCCGTGCATCCGCTGCAACCAGCGGATCAAGTTTCGCGACCTGCTCGCCACCGCGCGCGATCTTGGCGCCTCGGCGCTCGCCACCGGGCATTACGTGCGGCGCCTGCGCGGTGCCGCCGGTCCGGAATTGCACCGCGCCCGCGACGGCAGCCGCGACCAGAGCTATTTCCTTTTCGCAACAACCCGATCCGAGCTCGACTTTCTGCGCTTTCCGCTCGGCGCGCTGGCCAAGGATGAGACCCGGGCGCTGGCCCGGCGTTTCGGGCTCGCCGTCGCCGACAAGCCGGACAGCCAGGACATCTGCTTTGTCCCGCACGGCTCTTACGCCGCAGTGGTCGAGCGCATCGCGCCCGAGGCCGGCGAACCGGGCGACATCATCGATCGTGACGGTCGTGTCCTCGGCCGACACAACGGCATTGCCCGGTTCACCGTCGGCCAGCGCAAGGGGCTCGGGATCGCCGATGCCGAGCCGCTCTACGTGCTGTCGATCGATCCCGAGCGGCATCGCGTCATGGTCGGGCCCAGTGCGGCGCTGGCGGCAAACCGGGTATCGCTCGGCGAGCTCAACTGGCTGCTGCCCGACCCGCCGTGCCCGCAAGGCGTCAGCGTCACGGCAAAGCTGCGCTCGGCGCAGCCGCCAGTGCCGGCGACGCTCTATCCCGGCGCAGCACCCGATACCGCCGAGCTCGTTTTCACTTCGCCCGTGGCGGCGGCGGCACCCGGCCAGGCCGCCGTCCTCTATCATGATGAACGGCTGCTCGGCGGCGGCTGGATCCGTCGGCAGGTGCCGGGCGCGCCAGCTTGACCGCTACGGCGCGACCCCCTATACCCCGCCGCATGGCGGGATAGCTCAGCTGGTTAGAGCAGGGGAATCATAATCCCAAGGTCGGGGGTTCAAATCCCTCTCCCGCTACCACAAAAAACCACTAAAAATCAATCTGATAGACGGCGAAATGGCCGCTCGAAGCGGCCATTTCGTGTCGCAGTCACGCCGCACAATCCGGCGGATTTCTGCGGTTTCCGATGGGCTCCTATTGGCTCGTTGCAACATGGCCGCGACATACCCATCTCCCGAGTGGTGGGGATAGGCCGGCCAGCCGACAAGCGCGTCACCTCAGCGCGCTTCCCTGCTGCTATTTTGGGGAGGGCGCCGAGAGGAGGCGCGAATGGCGAACTGGCTTTCTCTCGCCGAAGCGGTCAATCAAATCGCCGATAGGTTTCCTGAAAATGAGCTCGTAACCCGCCTTGGGAGCGCGGAAGCGACTGCAAAAACTTTCCTAATCGCCCGGCTGGCCGACGAATGTCTGATTGCCGAAGGGCTTCTCGACGGACAGCCTGATTACCAGCCGATCTCGGCGGGTTGGTGGACAAGAACGATCCCAGATGGCTTCAAGGTCAGAGACAAGGGAGCGCCTGCGGACGCCGCCTACGATCCGATGGACGTGACCATCGTAAATATTCGCCGATCGGAGATCCGCCGGATCATTTCATTTTCCGGTGTTTGCAATACATTTCAAGAGGTGCGAATTCGTGCCAGCGATTTGTGGCAGACCGAATCCACAGAGAAGACCATAAAAACGGGACCTGGCGCCATCGAGAAGCGCCGCAAAGAGATAGTGGAGGCCGCGCGCGCCCTCATCAGGCAAGGGTTGAAGATCGAGATTATGTCCATGAAGGAACGAGGTAACGCTATCCGTCGGCAGCTCGGGAAGCCAACCGGCTCGCGGGGATATGATGACCGGACAATAGACCGAGCACTCAATAAAGCCGTGAAATAGTTCGTGTCAAAATGTCATTTTGTCAGAACTCACGTTTGACAAATTGACGAGGTGTGCACGGTGAGCGTCATGGCTAATCGTCGGGTCGGTGCTTTTCCAATCCGGAGCGGTCATGACCACCCCTATCGACGATACCAAGTCCGGGACCATCGGCTCTGATTTACTTTGGGGTGCAGAGGCGATCGGTCGCGAAATCAAACTACCGATTAAAAAAGTCTTCTATCACCTGGAAAAAGGCAATCTGCCGGCGAAAAAGATCGGCGGCCTGTGGGTGATGTCGCGCAAGGCATTTCAGGCGCACATCGGGATGAAAGCGGAATGACCGGGCCCAACGATATCCGGCGCCAGCGCCAGGTAGAGGCAATCCACCGGCTCGGTCCGCGCGTCATCTATGAGCTGCTCCAGGCGATTGGGCGCGCTCACGGTATTAGCGCCGATATCGACAGAATGCTTGCCCGGTACGCCGCGCTCAATCCGGCGGTGCTGGCGGCGGTCGGCGGGGACCGTTTCCCTGCGCCGCCAATCTGGCCGCTCAAGCGGTGACCCCGGCCGAACTCGCCACTGCTCTTGGGGGCGCTCGCCGAGACGGTGGCAGCTGGCGCGCCCTTTGCCCGGCGCACGACGATCACGACCCGAGCCTCGGGATCACCGAAAAGGACGGCAAGCTGCTATTGCGCTGTCGCAGGGGGTGCAATCAGGGCGCCGTCATCGCGGCGCTGCGTGCTCGCGGTTTGTGGCCCGACACGAGCACGCGAACCGGCAGCACGCGCATCACCGCAACCTATGCGTACCGCGATCAGAGTGGTGCGCTGCGCTATCAAGTCGTTCGGCTCGATCCGAAAAGCTTTCGCCAACGGCGCCCGAACGGCGCTCCCGATGCATGGGTTTGGGATATGGATGGCGTCGAGCCCCTGCCCTACCGGCTGCCTGAGCTGCTCGAAGACCCGGCCGCGACCGCTTTCATCGCGGAAGGCGAGAAGGACTGCGATGCTCTCGGCGATCGCGGCCTGGTCGCAACCACGAACCACGGGGGCGCCGGCAAGTGGCGGCCGGAGATTTCGCGTTGGCTCACGGGCCGGCACGTCGTCATACTGCCCGACAACGACAGCGCGGGCCGCGAACATGCGCAGGACGTCGCCCGCAAGCTGACCGGCATTGCCGCCAGCGTCCGCATCATTGAACTGCCCGACCTGCCGCAGAAGGGCGACGTAACCGATTGGCTTGCCGCTGGCGGGACGGCAGACGAGTTGGAGCGCTTGGCAGCGGCAGCGCCGATCTTCAAGCCCGCCTCCACTTTCAACCTGATGTCTGCAGCAGACCTCTGCGCACGCCAATTCACCGAGCCGAAATGGGCGGTCCCGCAAATCATCGCGGAAGGGCTGACGATCCTCGCCGGGAAGCCAAAAACCGGCAAGAGCTGGCTCGCGCTCGATTTCGCCGTCGCGGTCGCCGGTGGCTACGCCGCCATCGGCAACGTTGAATGCCAGCAGGGCCCCGTGCTGCTCCTGGCGCTCGAAGATAATGATCGCCGCCTCCATCAACGCCTGCGCGCCGTGCTGCAGGGCCATCCCGCGCCGCGTGACCTCCATATTGCAACGCAATGGCGTCGTGCCGATGCCGGCGGCCTCGATGACCTTCGCGAATGGCTTGCCGCAAACCCAACGGCCAGACTTGTCGTCATTGACACATTGCAAATAGTCCGCGCCGCCCGCAGTAAATCCGAGGGCGTGTATGCCGACGATTACAAGGCCGTCGGCGAGCTCAAAGCGCTCGCGGACCGCGCATCGGTGCCGTTTGTGGTCGTTCACCACCTGAGAAAAGAAGCAGCTGGCGATCCCCTCGAAAGCGTGAGCGGAACGGCCGGAATCACCGGGTCAGCCGATACCATCCTGATCCTGAAGCGCGAGCCTAAGGATGCGCTCGGGTTGCTTTACGTTCGCGGGCGCGATGTTCCCGAGGCCGAAATTGCCATGCAGTTCGACGAGGCCACCGGGAAGTGGCTGCGCCTCGCCGGAGCCGATGATTTCCGTCGCTCGAAAGAGCGACGAGCCATCCTGCGCGCACTGATCGAACTCGGCGAGCCCATGACCCCGGCAGAAATCGCCGCTGAACTCGGTAAGCCCCGCAACAGCAGCGGGCTCCGCATGCTGCTGTACCGCATGCACAAAGCCGGCGACATCCTGCGCACCAAGGACGGCCGATACCAGGCCGATTCCACGCTATGAGCGTCACTGCCGTCACTCTCGTAACGGGCGTCACTCACGTCACAGGCCGTCACTACCCCCCCCTTTATACCCCCCCTTGCGCGGTTGGCAGTGGCGGTGCCAAAACGCCAGCGGCGCCGCGGCTTTCGAGCGCAACTGTGACAGCAGTGACGCAGAGTGACGCCTGTGACGCTGGCAGCTGCCGAGTTTTCGTTCTTCCCTCGGCCGTTGCGTCCGAGGGCTCCGCTCGACCATGGTTTTCGGCAATTGTGAATCGGTGTCGCCGCCTTCACATAGCGGAAACAAACGCGGTTCTACACAGATAGAAGATTGTAAACGCTTGATTTATGGTTTGTCCTGTCCAATATATGGCCGATATCTGGTGCGCGGAACCGTGGGATTTTGGGGAGATGACGGCAGCGGCGGCGGCGCATAGGGGGTCGGCAAATCACCGCAAGGTCGGGCCATATTCGCGCATGCTTCGCCGCGGCGCGATCGGCGCATCGATTGATGGTCGCTCCACGCTTGGTCGCTTCATCCGTGACCTTGAGCAGCAGCTTATTTCCCATGTCGGCGGCGCGCCCTCGATTACCCAGCGTCTTTTGATTGATCGCACGATCAAGGTGACGGTGCAGCTCGATGCGCTTGATCGCAAGCTGATGGCGGCCGACGGCTGGAATGAACACGATGGCCGCACGCACAACGCTTTGATCAATCGGCAGCGCCTACTGCTGCGCGAACTGGGTATCGATCGCGCATCGGCGCCCGAGAGCGTGGACGATCTTCTGCGTGGGCTAAACAGCGGGTCGGCGTCATGATCGCTGAAGCCGTCTCGCCGGGCGGCTTGCTGGCGCAGGATTATGTCGGGGCGTCCTGGAATACATGGCGCGCAGTGATCCGCGCCGCCGAAGGATTGCCGCTCGATGACGATCAGCTTTTGAGGTTCCATGCGGTCGCTGGCCGTGAGCCGCCGGCGCACCGTGTCCGTGAACTTTGGGTTGTGGCCGGGCGTCGGGCCGGAAAAGACAGCATCGCTGCCGCGATAGCGTCATGCGCCGCGATCGGCGATCACCGGGCCACGTTGCGCCGTGGCGAACGAGCCGTGGTCATGTGTCTCGCTTGCGATCGTGAGCAGGCGCGTATCGTTCTGCGTTACATTGCTGGGCATTTTCACGGAATCCAGGCATTACGCAAGCTGATTGCGCGCGAACGCGAAGATGGCTTGGAGTTGCGTAATGGCGTCGATATCGTGGTTGCGACCAATTCTTACCGTTCGGTGCGAGGTCGAACGGTCATTTGTGCGATCCTTGATGAAGTAGCTTTTTGGCGCGACGAAACTTCGGCAACACCTGACTTTGCCACTTACGATGCGCTTGCGCCAGGACTGATCACGCTGCCGGCAGCGATGCTGATCGGGATCAGCACGCCGCATCGTCGTTCCGGGCTGCTGTTCGATCGCTGGCGCCGGTATTACGGCCGGACTGATGACGTTCTGGTAGTCCGCGGTCCATCGACCGCCTTCAATCCGACCTTGCCGCAATCGGTCATCGACGCCGCAATCGAGCGCGACCCCGAGGCTGCGGCGGCTGAATGGCTGGCCGAATGGAGGTCGGACCTGGCAGATTTTGTCGACCGCCGCGTGGTCGATGCCGTGGTCGTACCGGGCCGGTTTGAGCTGCCGCCGATTTCCGGGGTGCGCTATGCCGCCTTTTGCGATCCGTCTGGCGGCAGCTCGGATTCGATGGCGCTGGCGGTCGCCCATGCTGATGCCGACGGCCGCGGCGTTCTGGACGCGCTTCGCGAGGTGCGGGCGCCATTTTCACCGGCAGCGGTGGTCGCGGAGTTCGCGGCGGTGCTCCGGTCCTACGGCATTTCGGAGGTGCACGGCGATCGCTATGGGGGCGAGTGGCCGGCTGAGCGGTTCCGTGAACATCGGATCGACTATCGCGCCGCCGACCGGACAAAGAACGAAATTTATGTGGATTTTCTGCCGTTGCTGAACAGCGGTCGGATCGAGCTGTTGGACAGCCCACGGCTGATCGCGCAACTCTGCGGGTTGGAGCGGCGGACAGCGCGCGGCGGTCGGGACTCGATCGATCATGCGCCGGGCGCTCACGATGACTGCGCCAACGCGGCGGCCGGAGTTTTGGTCGAACTTTCCGGGTCTCCACACTTCCCTGGCGCGGCAATTTTCGAGCTTTACCGGCGCCGAGCCGAAGAATTGGCCACAACGGCGGCGCCGGCGCCAGTGGCGGAGCGCTGCCCGCACGGCGCGACCCCTGGCGGTTGCCGCCAGTGTCTTCGCCAGGGCCGCTATGCCGGGATCGCGACCGTAACCCAAATCGGAGGTTCTACATGACCGCTGCGGTAATTCCCCTTCCCACTGAGCGACAACCACCATCGGCGGTGGTGCGCGCGGCACTGGGCCCGCCTCGCGAGCAACTGCGCAGCTGCCAAAGCGCCGTTCTGGCGGCGCACGCCTTTGCTCAGCTCATGGCCGAGCCAGCCGATCGGCTTCAGGCGATCCTCGCCGAAGCGGAATTGCTCGATCGCCGCCTGGCCGAGCACGCCGCGGAATTTGAGCGGCGGCTCGGTGAATGGTTGGCCAACCCGGTCGGCGACAGGCCGCTACGGCGCCGGAAACCGTTGGTCTGCGCCAGCGGCGCGGCGAAATCGAGGCGGACCGCAGCGCTGCGGAAACGGCACTCCCCGCCGCGCAGGCGCGCTCACATGAGGCGGCATTGCGGCTCGCCGCTGCCGCCCGGCAACGCGCAGAGGTTCTACCGGCAGCGGCTGCCGATGCGGCGCTTTCGATCATTCCCGCGCTTCGGGCCGCTGTGGCGCGCGTGCTGCGTATCCAAGCCATCATCGCCGGCACCGAGTTGGCGCTGCGCGAAGCCGGCCAGCGGCCAGGTGCGCCATCGTCGTTTATGCACCACTCTATGGAAATTGCGAATGCAATTCGAGCAGCGCGTCAGGAAGTGGTTGTCTCCGCGGACGTTGCCGCCGGGCGTCAGCTCCTGGACCGGCTGGTCAACGATCCGGCCGCGGCCTTGGAGCCGCCGGTATGAGCGCCGCGGCGACAGAGTTGCGCGGTCTGATCGGCGATCTTCGGAAATCCGGCGGTCACCTCGCGACGATCCGTAAAATCGGCCAGCGCTTCGATGCCGCGATCACCGAACTCGAGGAGCGCGTCGCGCGGATTCAGTACCTCGATCGGCTGCGCTCAACGACGTGGCCCGGTGGCGACGGGGTGCTGCGGCCATGATGATCTTTGTTCCATTCGACAATGTGACGGCGATCGGCGGCGGCATCCTGGCTGAGGGCGAGGTTCGGATCGCGGAGGCGGTTGCGGCGTCGGATGGGCTCGGCATCGCCGAGATGGCTGGTGAACTCGCCAAGGCCGGCAAGCTTCGGGGTTGCCGAGCGATCGACGGGGTGCTGCGGGTCTGCGCCGAGATTTGGGATCGCGTCGCGGTCCAGAAGCTTTCGGAGCGCGTCTATCGTGGCCTCGCGCTGATCGGCGTCCTTTCCGGCAATGAACTGACAATCGAGCGCGCCGCGCTGGTCGATCATCCGGGCGCGCTTGCCAAGGGACACGGCGCTGTTGCCGCGTCATTGTATCTCGACGAGGTGTTCAAGATGGCAGTCCCAAATAGACCAAATGGTGCGGCGAATGCTCCGGATAACCCGTTCAGCCGAATCGAGGTCGGCACAAACAGCATCGAAGAGAACGAGCGCGCAATTCTGTTGATCAAATACGCGCTATCACCCGCAGCCGGCCGGATCGAGGCCGCGCACCCCGTCGATTTTTGCAAGTGGCTGAATGCGAAGGCGAGGGCCGGCCAATGACCGCAAACACCGCCCGCAACCCGCGACACCCGGCACCGGCGCCCCATGCGAGCGGGCGCGGTCCCGGTGTCGCGCGTCCCGACGCGAACGGCGGCATTTCCTCGCCGCTGGCGCCGCCGCAGCGCCCCGGTGCCTCGGTGCCGATGGATCAGCACGCGCTCGGCCCGGCCACCTCGCGGCCGAATGCGCCGATGCCGGAGGTCGGCCGATGACGCTTGCGATCAGGTTTCTCCCGAACCCGGGCCGCTCCGCGCTTTCTGCGAACGGGCGCAGCTATGCGGTCGGGGGCGCCGCGACGGTTGACGTGCCGTATGTCGACGCGATCGCGATCGGGCCGGATCAGGCGACGCGGATGACCGTCATCGGCGCGACCCCCGATCGCCCGGGCAACATCGCCGGCGTGCAGAATTGGCCGCCGGTAGCGATGTACGACACCACAGTCGGTGCTCCGATTTTCCTGGTACCCGGCAGCAATCCGGCAAGTTGGGTCGATATTGGGGGGACCGCCGTGTGAGCAAGGAGCTTGTTACACTGGTCTGTCCCCCGGGCGCCGAAAGCGCGCCGATCAGCCATAGCGACCAGGCTTTCGAGCCGTATCGGCAGCACGGCCGCGATGGTTTGTGGCTCGTGGACGTGCCAGCCGAGGCGGCGATCCATTTTTGCTGGAACGCGGGCTTTCGGCGGCTTCTTCCCAATGACTGAGCTCGCGTGACGGCGGAATGCAGGCCGACCGTCGCGTGCTGCTCCGGTGGCGCCGGGTGTGACGGGCACCCGGCACCACCGTCGAGCCTACTGATGCAAGGTAGAAAACAATGGCCGATCCCACACTCACTGTTCGGATAACCGCCGACACCGCTGGCTTCGACCTCGATCCGGCCGTGCAGAAAATGGCCGAATTGCGTATTGCGGCGGTGCAGGCGAGCCAGGCCGCAAGCGCCTCGATGGCTGATTTACAGCGGTCTATAAAAGCCCTGTCGGAAGCTGGCGGTGCGACTGCCGCCCAATTCAAAAATCTCGTGGCCGATGCGGTTGTCGTCAATCAGACGCAGCAAGCCGCGGCCGGCGCGATGAAGACCTTGCGGGACGGAATAGCCGGTGCGGCGGCCAATACGTATGAACTTCGTGAGGGCTTCGTCGCAATTCACGAAGTGGTCACGGGCCGCTTTTCGCGGCTACCGGGCACATTCATGGAATTGGTCATGTGGTCGGGCCAGTTACGGTCTGCCCTCAGTGCATTGACATCGCCTTGGGCCGGCATTGCAGCTGGCGCCACCGCCCACGGCGGCGATCTTTGGCGATCTCGCCTGGCGAGCCGTCGACGCGGCCAATTCCATCAATCACATTCACGACGCCCTGGTCTTGGCGGGACGTGGTCTCGAAACCAATACGGATGACCTCGCCCGATGGCGAAACCGGCTGCAAAGCGCATTCGATCTATCCAATAGCGACGCCCGGGCGTTGACCGAGGCTTTTGGTGCGTTGCCTGGCGTGACACTGCAAGAAGCCAATGCGCTCGCGACCATGGCCGTCGAAGTGGCAAGGGCCAAGGGCCTCGATCTTGGCGATACCATCAAACAAATCGCCGCCGCCGCGAGCCGGAGCGCGACAGCAGTTCTGGACCTCGGGCGGAAGTGGGGGCTCGAAAACGATGCCGCCGCAAAAAACGTCAAAACGCTCGAGCAGGGCGGCCAGACCAGCCAGGCGCTGTCGATCGCGATCAAATCGCTGTCATCGGCAGTCGATGCGCAGGTCGGGGCGTGGACCCGCGCGACCGCGGCGGCGCAGGCTCGATCGCCGGTCTGCAAAAGCGGATCGCCCTGACGAAGCAGCTTGCGCCGCTCGAATATCCGGGGACCACGGCGACCGCAGCGGCCGAGCGTGCCGCGATGATCGCCGCGGCGCAGCACCGCGCGGCGACGTTCATGCCGCCACGTGCTGCGGCCGGAGGTGGGGCGCCAAAAGGGCAGGCCGACGAACTCGAAACCTGGCGCGCGGAGCTGCAAGCTCGCCTTGAGGCCGAGCAAAGTTTCTTCGCCGACTCGACGGGCGAGGAATTGAAATTCTGGCAAGGCAAGCTTGCCCTTACCGCGTCCGGGTCAAAAGAGCAGGCGCAGGTCGAAAGCGTGATCTACGGACTGCGGAAACGTATGGCGCAGGAAGGTCTGCGCGAGGATGAGGCGGCAGAAAGCCGGCAGGAAAGCCTTGACCGCACCTATCTCGGCGCGTTCCAGCGCAACATGCAGCTGATGGTCGCGCAGAAGAAAATCAGCCTGCAACAGGCGCTGGGTTTCGACATCGAATACGGCGAGCGGGTCGAAGCGCAGGAAAAGGCGCGGCTCCAAGCCTTCCTCAGCGACGATCGGTTGAGCACGGCGGAGAAGCAGCAATATTACGACCGGCTCTTGCAGCTCGAAGCGAATTACGACACCCGGATCACCGGTCTTGCGATGCAGGCAGCCGAAGCCACGGGTAAGGCGTGGCAGAAATTCTCGATGCAGCTTTCCGACAGTTTTGCCAGCGCCGCGGCCGATGTCCTCGATCGCACCAAGAGCCTGATGCAGGCGATGGATGACATGCTGCGCTCGCTGCTCAAGGATACGGTCGAGAGCAGCTTCAAGTCGCTCTTCGGCTCGCTTCTCGGCGCCGGGAGCGGCGGCGAGGGTGCGGGTGCCGGCGGTGGCCTCAATCTGACGAGCCTGCTGTTCGGCTCCGGCGGTGTCGGCGGCATGATCAACAAGGCGCTCGGGATCGGCTCCGGCGGCCTGCTCGGCGCGGCTGGGAATGCGCTGGGCCTGGGCTCGCTGTTCGGCGGCACCGGCAGCGACCAGGATTTCTCAGGCGGTACGCCCGGACCCGGCGGAGTGGCGAGCGGCCTGACCAGCGCCGTCAGCGGTGGATTGCTCGGCGGCCTGTTCGGCAAATTGTTCGGCGGCGTCGGCGCGCTGTTCGGGTTCGAGCATGGCGGTATCGTGCCGTCGGCCGCCGGCGGCTGGGCGGTGCCGTCGCTCGGGCCGGGCGGCGTTCTGGCGCAGCTGCACAGCCAGGAAATGGTGCTGCCGGCGAATGTCTCGAACGCGGTGCTCGCCGGTGCGCAGAATGGCGGCGGCGGTCCCGGCATCGGCGCGGTCAATTTCAGCGTCTCGGCGATGGACAGTCAGTCGGTCGCGAGCTTCTTCCGCCAGAACGGCGATGTGCTCGCGCAAGCGTTGAACCGGGCGTGGCGCAACGGGTCGTCGTTCAATCCTCCGGGGGGATGATGGCGGAGACGGCTAAGATTCCAGAACTGATCAACGGCATGGGCGATGTCATCTTCGCCTTCGGGCAGCTGCTCGCCAATGCCGGTCTGCTCGACCGCCGCGACCTCGCCGCAGCATTCAGAGCGGCGGCCGAGCAAGGCGCGCAGCAGGAAGGCTCGTCCGGCGGCGATCCGGCCTCGCGCACATTGATCGCTCGCGTTCTGGCTGAAGTGTTTTCCAGGCCGCTGGCGGGCGATCGGAGCGGCCTGCGCATCATCGACGGCGGCGGGCGACACCTGAAACCGCGCGCCGCGCGGCCATCGGCAGACGAACATGGATTTGCCGGCGATTTGATGGGTGCCCGGACGACTCTTTGATGCTCGGGGCGCCATCGTGTCGACGGCGCCGAAAACGCCGTGAATGCTTGGTCTTTCGTGGGCTGCTTATGCCGGGAGTGCGAGGAATACAATAGGGCTGGGTGACCAGCCTAAATATCTCCGCGCGATCCAAGCCGCGTTTTCGACTCCCGGCGCCTGCCCGTCCGCTGGCATGGGGAGCACAGAGCATGTCATCGATCATCGACGATTTCGCCGCCATCAACCGTGCGGGGCCGACGGCTGAGCCTATACCGCAAGACAACGAGGACGCCGTGATCGTCGCTTTATTCGAGCGCTGGTTTGCCGCGAGGCGCGCCGCCGATCCGTTGGACGATGATGATGAGTGGGAAGAGCAGCTACAGCGTGCCGACGTGATCGAGGCGAAGATATTGCTGACCAGGTGCAGCGGTGCGGCCGGCTTGGCGATCAAATTATACCTCGCCATGCGGATGGAGAACTCCGGCTGCGGCGATATCATTCATGTAACCCACAATCCCGGAGAATTGTGCGCGTTGCGCGATGCCGTGCGTTTCGCTCCGATCCTCGAACCGCTCTGTCGCGACTACCTTGCGCGCGAAACTCGGGCGTTGGGGGACTGGATATTGACCGCCGATCTCAAGACGGTTGTCGCGGAGGCGCAGCCATGATGGACGCCGACAACACCTTCAATGCGGGACCAGGTGCAAAGGCGCCGCGCCGCTTCACCGAAACCGAGCTCGAATGTCCAATGGTTGAAGCTGTTCGGGCCGGTGCGCAATCCGCCGATCCAGCCCCTTGATGGCGACACCTGATCGAGCGCGCAGCCCCACAAGAGCCCGGCTCCGGCCGGGCTTTTTTTGTTGACCTTCGGAAAATATTGCGACATAATCGGAGCGGTTCAGAAAAACCGGTAATCCGAAAGGTGGTCGGGATGGCCAAGGTGCGTAAGCGGACCTGGACGAACGCCAAGGGCGAGCAGACCGCGTGGATCGCCGACTATTTCGACCAAGCGGGCAAGCGGCACATCAAGACCTTTACCCGCGAGCGTGAGGCAAAGGCGTGGCTCGTGACGGCGCAAGGCGAAGTTGCGCGCGGGATCCATACCCCGGAAAACGCCAGCATTACGGTTGCTGAGGCGGCTGCGCTGTGGATCGATAAAGGAAAGCTCGAAAATCTCGAACGCTCTACTCTGCGGCAATATAGTAACCACGTTGACCTGCATATAGTCCCACTGATTGGCGCCGTGAAGCTCTCCAAGCTGTCGGCGCCAATGGTTGAAAACTTCCGCGATGACTTGCTCCGCAAGAGCTCACGGCCGATGGCGCGCAAGGTGTTGGCGAGCCTGAAGAGTATCCTCGGTGAAGCGCAGCGCCGTGGCTTGGTCGCACAGAACGCCGCGCAGCCGGTCAAGGTCGATGTCAAGAAACGCGATCAGGGTAAACTGGCGGTGGGCCGTGACATACCCTCAAAAGAGGAAATTCAGACGATCCTGGTCAAAGCCGAAGGCCGCTGGCGCCCATTGTTCGTGACCGCGATTTTCACCGGCATGCGGTCATCCGAGTTGCGCGGGCTCACCTGGGATGATGTCGAGTTCGAGCGCCAGGTGATCCATGTTCGGCAGCGGGCCGATCATTGGTGCACGATCGGCGCACCGAAATCAGCGGCCGGCGATCGGGAAATCCCGATGGCACCGATGGTCGTCAATGCGCTGCGCGAGTGGCGACTGGCCTGCCCGAAGGGCGCTGCCGGCATTGTCTTCCCGAACGGAAACGGCAACATCGAGAACCACGCCAACATCGCGAACCGAGGCTTCTATGCGCTACAGCGGGCGGCAGCTATCACCGAGCCGGCTTTCGACGATGACGGCGCGCCCATCATGGAGCCGGTCGTGGACGACAAAGGGAAGCCGGTCATCGGCACCGATGGCAAGCCGGCTCTAAAGCAAGCGGTGCGCCCCAAATACGGGCTGCACTCCTTGCGGCATTTCTTCGCATCGTGGGCGATCGAGCGCGGTTTCTCGGCGAAGCGGGTGCAAGCCCTACTCGGCCACTCCTCGATCCAGATGACCTTCGATGTCTACGGGCACCTGTTTCCGAGCCTGGAGGATGATCATGCGAAGTTCGCCGCTGGCGAGTTGGCAGTGGTCAGCCGATCCTGATTGCGACAATATCGGCCTCTTCTGCAACATGACGATCATAACCTGCTGATAATAATCTAATATTTTAATCAGAACTACGGCATCGCAATCCCAAGGTCGGGGGTTCAAATCCCTCTCCCGCTACCAACCCCGCTGAACCGTGGCCAACAATCCGTCACGGTTCCGCACCGGGCGGAACCGGCGCCGTCGGTTGGCTGATGAGCTTGCCGGGGTTCATGATGCCTCGCGGGTCGATCGCCTCTTTGATGCGCCGCATCAGCTCGATCTCCACGGCCGGCTTGTAGTGGGTGATCTCGTCGCGTTTCATGATGCCGACCCCGTGCTCGGCGCTGATCGAGCCGTGGAGCTCGCGCACGATGCCATGGACGATGTCGTTGAACTCCTGCCAGCGCGCGAGATAGGCGGTCTTGTCCATGGCCTCGGGCTGGGTCAGGTTGAAGTGGATGTTGCCGTCGCCGACATGGCCAAAGGCGATCGGCCGGATGCCCGGCAGGCGGGCGCGGACGGCATCGCTGGCGCGGATCACAAATTCGGCGACCCGGCTGACCGGCACCGATACGTCGTGCTTGATCGAGCCCGAATAGAGCTGCGCCTCGACGATCGCTTCGCGAACCTGCCATAGCGCCCGGCGCTGCGCGCCGCTTTCGGCGATGACGCCGTCGGCCACCAATCCTTGTTCGAGCGCCTCTTCGAGCAGGCGTTCCAGCAACGCGCGCACTCCGCTGTCGCTCTGGCTCGACGACATTTCGAGGAGCACGTACCAGGGATGGCGCTTTGCCAGCGGATCGATCGTGCCCGGGATGTGCGTGGGGAGGTAGGCGAGTGCCAGCTCGATCCCGGGGCGCGGGATCAGTTCAAAGGCGGTCATCTGGTCGGCGCTCGCGGCCCTCGCATGTGCGAAGAGCGCCATTGCGTCCTCGATCCGGGCGAGGCCGAGAAACGCGGTCTCGATCTCGCGCGGCTTTGGAAACAGCTTGATCGTCGCCGCGGTGACGATGCCGAGCGTGCCTTCGCCGCCGATAAACAGCTGCTTCAGATCATAGCCGGTGTTGTCCTTGCGCAACCTGCGCAGCCCGTCCCAGACGCGGCCGTCGGGCAGCACCACCTCCAGCCCCAGGACAAGCTCGCGGGTGTTGCCGTAGCGCAAGACCGCGATGCCACCGGCATTGGTCGAGATGTTGCCGCCGATCTGGCAGCTGCCCTCGGCGCCGAGGCTCAGCGGAAAGAGCCGGTCAACCGCGTCGGCGGCTTTGTGCAGATCGGCAAGGATGCAGCCCGCCTCGACCGTCATCGTGAAGTTGTTGGGGTCGATCGCCCGCACCCGGTTCATCCGGCCGAGCGCCAGCACGATGTTGGCACGATCCGCTGGCGGAACGCTGCCACCGACGAGCCCGGTATTGCCGCCTTGCGGTACCACCGCCAACCCCGCCGCGGCGCAGATGCGCACGACCGCCGCGACCTCTTCGATCGATGCCGGCCGCACGACGAGCCGCGTCGCGCCGCGATAAAGCTGCCGCGCCTCCGTGAGGTACGGCTCCTGGTCGCGCGGATCAGCGATCCACCCCAGGGGCCCGACCGCCGCCTTGACCCGTGCGAGCGCGGTTTCGATGTCCATCGCCGGTACCGGGCTTCGCATCAGCCGCGTTCGATTTCGCCGGCGACGCGATCCAGCGCCTCGGTGATCGTGCGGACCTGGCCGGTCTCGAGCGGACCACGACCGAGGCGGACCGACAGCGCCATTTCGAGATTGCGCATGGCGCGCCGGATCTCCGGCGCCGGCCCGTCGCCAATGGCCCGGCTGATCTCGGCCATGCGGGCAAAGATCGCCTCGACGAGCGGCCGGTTGGCGGCGAGATGTGCGGTTCCCTCCTCGGTGATCGAGTAGAGTTTGCGCGGGCCTTCGGCGGTCTCGGGGCGCAGGTAGCCGAGTTCCTCGAGCAGGGTCAAGGTCGGGTAGACCACCCCCGGGCTCGGGCTGTAACTGCCGCCGAACTGCTCCTCGATCGCCTTGATCAGCTCATAGCCGTAGCGCGGCTTCTCCGCGATCAGCCGCAACAGCACGTAGCGCAGGTCGCCATGGTCGAAAACCCGGCCGTAGCGCCGGTCCCGGCCGCCGCGGTTATGGCCGAAATGTGCGGTCTCATGGCCAAAAACGCCGCGGGCATGCCGCCGGTCGCCATGAGGATGGAGATGTCTGAACATTCGATTGTACTTCCTCTTGTCCGTCATTGACCGGCGCGGCGGCGCGATCGCGGAATTTGCCCGGCGCGCCCCGCAGGCTCCGCGCGGCGGCGGCAACAACAGCGTCAAACCTGCGCGCCCTGCCTGCCTTGAGCCTGCAGCTGGTCGATCCGCGCCTGCATCTCGGGCCCGGGCCAGTCTTCGAGCAGCCACGCCGGTAGCGGCTCGTTGCGACCGCTGACCGGCAGCGCCGCGTCATCGTCCGACCGGCCGCCCTCGAACAATTGCAGCGCGTGCGGCATCTCGTAATAGATTTCGAGCGTGTTGCCGTCCGGATCGGCGAAGTAAAAGCTGCGCTGATTGACATGGTTGGTCGCGCGCAGGATCTCGACGCCACTCGCCACGAGGTGCCGGTACGCATCGCGCAGCGCCGCATAACTGCCAACCTGGAAGGCGATGTGGGCGAGCCCGATCTGGCCGCGCTGCGGGCGCGGTGCCGCATCGGGGGTCGGATGCTGGCCGATATCGAGCGTGTGGAAGTTCTCGCCTAAAGTCATGAAGACGCCGCCATGCTCCGGATCCTCCTCGGCAATCGCGAAGCCGAGAATATCGCGATAAAACCGCTTGGAAGCTTCCTGGTCGGCGACCCGCAGATTGACGTGGCCGATGCGATCGAGCTTGATCATGCTTCTCTCCCTGACAAAATCTTGGCTTGGCAAATCTTGGCCGGCCGGCAACAGCTCCGGCCGGTAGCGGCGACGCAAGGTTTCGAGCTTCAGCGGCACCGGCGTCCCGAGCCACAGCGCGTAGCGGCTATGGTCGTCGACCGAATCGTCGCTCAGCGGGTGGATCAATACGTCGAGACCGTCGCGGTTCAGCATCAGCCACGGCACGACGTGATGGAACTCGGCCGTGGCAAAGATGACCTGCAGGTTGGCGATCGGGTGCGGGCCGATCGGTGTGTCGTGAAAGCCGCCGAATTGGACCGGAAATTTGCTGCCGATCGCTGACGCGAGACGTTCGGCGACCGGGCGCCTCGCCGTGTCGTAATAGATATGCGCATGATAACCGTTTAGCTGGGTGGGTCCGTCGGATATCCCGGACATCAGAACTGCTCCATGGGTTGTTGGTCGCGCCAATTAGATATATCTAGATGCAGTCTCGTCAAGCTCTTTTTCGCGATCGGAGGACCGTGCTAGGATCGGGCGTCAACGGAGAGGCGATCGAGATGAGCGATCAGCATGCGCAGGTCGATTGGAAGGTCCATGGGGTCAAGGTCATCCCCGGCGACCAGCTCGATACGAACACCCCGCAGACACCGGGCATGAACCGGGCGGCAGCGATCAATTTTGCGCGCGTCGGGGCGCAGAAGATCTGGGCCGGCACGGTCAAGATCCATGCCAACGCGAAGACCGGCGCGCATCATCACGGCGCCCTCGAAAGTGTGATCTATGTGCTGAAAGGGCGCGCCCGGATGCGCTGGGGCGACCATCTCGAATATATGGCCGAAGCGGGGCCGGGCGATTTCATCTTTGTCCCGCCTTATGTGCCGCACCAGGAGATCAATGCCTCCTCCGATGAGACGCTCGAATGCGTGCTGGTGCGCAGCGACAACGAGGCGGTGGTCGTCAATCTCGACATCGAGCCGGTCGAGCACCCCGAAGCCGTGCGCTGGGTCGACCCGATCCATCGCGACGGCTGATCCCCCGGGGTCACGCGATAAGTTCACGCGGCGCGCGGAGCCGGCGCCAGCGCTCGCCCATCGAGATCGCCGGTCGCCAGACCCAGGTGGCGCAGCACGGTCGGCGCAATGTCGATCAGCGACGAGCGTTCACGATGGACCGCCACGGCAAACCCGCCGCCGCGGATCATCAGGAACGGCCGCTGCTCGTTCTCGCCGAGCCCGCCATGTTGGCCGAAGCCGGTCACATCCGTGGTCTGCTCGGAGTCGCGCACGATCGGGCTGCGACCCGGCACGCTATAGCGATTGGCACCGGGATCGGCCTTCAACGTGATCGCGACCCGCGCCGCCGACCTGGTCGGCAGACCGATTTCGCCGAGCGCGCCGCCGGTGAACACCCTGCCGACCCAGGGTTCAGCTTCGAGAAAATGCGCGACCTCGCCAACGAGCGCGCCCTCGGGCTCGCTGAAATAGAGGAGTGCCGCGGTGCCGTTGGGGGCGACGACCACCTCGCTGGATCGCGCTGCGCGCTTCAGCCCGGCGCCGATCAGGAGCGCATCGAGATCGATCGTGTCGGTCACGGTTTCCATGCCGTGGTCGGAACCGACCACAAACAGGATGTCGTCGCCGGTGGCGGCAAGGCTGGCGATCGTGTCTGCGACCCGGCGGACATTCTCGTCGGCGGCGGCGATGGCGCGGCGATGCTCGGGCGAGCCGAGCGGCATATGGTGGCCGGTAAAATCGGGTTCCGACAACCACAGCACCGCCAATGTCGGGGCGCGCTCGCGCAGGACCTCGGTGCAGAAGCGTTCCGTCACGGCAGTGTCGCCGGCCTCGCCCTTGGCCACCGCCAGCCCTTCGGCCGCCGGCAACGGGCGGCGGCCCGGACCAAAGCTGCCGGCCGGGTTGTAGACCCAGCCATGCCCGTCGGGATCGAGGAAATAGGCCGCACCCGGCGACACGTTCGAAAACGCGATCGCGGTTCCGCCGGCGCCGGCGATCCGCTCGGCCAGGGTCGGCGCGTGCAATGTGCGGCCGGTCGCCCGGTGGAGACGGTCGCGGAAATCGGGCTTGCCGACCGACAGGCAGACGAGGCCCTCGCCCTCGTCGAGCGCCATCGTGTTGCCGAGAAGCCCGTGGCGTGCCGGCAGGCAGCCGGTGGCAATCGAGGCGGCACTGGTGCGCGTCGTCGACGGGAATACCCCGGAATGATTGACGAACCGGGCCGAGCGTTGCCCGAACCCGGTCAGATAGGGCGCATCCCGCGGTGTGATCAGGTCGCGGCGCAGGCTGTCGCAGATGACAATGACGGCGCGCTTCATCGGGTCATTCCTTCGCTGCGGGTGGCTTCACTGGCGTCAGGATCGCGGGCGAGCATCGCCTGGCGCAGGGCCGGCATCAGCGGCACCTTCTCACCGGTGGCGTTGACCATCAGGATCAGTACCGCATGACCCGCCGCGCACAACCCGCGGCACCAGACTGCGTATTCCATTTCGAAGCTGGTGCGTCCGACCCGGACGGTGCGGGCGCCGACCAGAATTTCGTCACCATAAGCAAGCGGGCGCTGATAGCGGATGCCGGTCTCGGCAATGACCGGCCCCGGTGAACTGGCCGACAGCCCCGGCAGGCCGAGGGTTTCGAGGTAGCGGTTGCGGGCCTCCTCGAACCATTCGAAATAAGCGCGGTGGTTGGCATGGCCGAACGGATCGCATTCGCTCCAGCGCACCCGGTGCCGGATCAAGAATGCCCATCCCGGCCCGACCCCGAACCGCGCAGATTCGGCCGCACCCGCCTCCTCCATTGCCGAGCCTCCTGCGCGCTCCGGGCGCTCACGCCACCATCCGGCGAGAGGGGCAGCGGCGCGCCAAAACAACAGACAATCTACGACGCGTCGCCGCGGCGGCAAAGAGCGGGGGCAGCACCGGGGCATACTCCTTGTTGTCATTTTTCAAGGATTAGCATCGGAGCATCGGTGCGCCGGCTCGCATCCGGGCGCGAAACATGAGAGAGACAGGGGCATGACGGCGCTGCGGCTCAAGGAGGAACGGCCCGCTCCTGCCGGGGCGACGGCGCTGCTCGCGTCGCGGCGGTTCGGCCCATTGTTCTGGGCCCAGTTCCTGTCCGCGTTCAACGACAACGCGGTCAAGAACGCGCTGGTACTGATGATCACCTACCGCGCCGCCACCGGCTCGCAGCTCTCGGCGCAGCTGCTGGTCCCGCTCGCCGGCGGGTTGTTCATCCTGCCATTCTTTCTGTGCTCGGCGACCGCCGGCCAGTTCGCCGACCAGCACGACAAGGCATGGCTGATCCGGCTGATCAAATCGACCGAGATCGTGCTGATGCTGGCCGCCGCGGGCGGGGTGATTGCCGGCAGCACGATCGTGCTGCTGGCGATTTTATGCGTGATGGGGATCGAGGCGGCGTTTTTCGGCCCGCTCAAATACGCGATCCTGCCGGATCTGCTCCCCGCGCACGAGCTGATGCTCGGCAATGCGCTGGTCGAGGGCGGCACGTTTATCGCGATCCTGCTGGGCACGATCGCCGGGGTGCTGATTGCCGGGCGACACGGTGCGATGCTGGTCGGGGTGCTGATCATCGGCGTGGCACTCGCCGCTTGGGGAACCAGCCTGATGATCCCGCCGACGCGGGCCGCGGCACCGGCAAACCGGGTCGGCTGGAACTTCTTCGCCGCCACTTCGCGGGTAATCGCCGAGGCGGCCGGCGAGACCGTACCGTTCCGCTCGATCCTCGGGATCTCCTGGTTCTGGCTCGCCGGCGCGGTCTACCTGTCGCAATTTCCGAGTTATGTGCGTTTCACGCTCGGCGGTGGGGAGGCGGTGGTCACGTTGTTCCTGACCGTCTTTTCGATCGGCATCGCGCTCGGCTCGCTGGCGTGCAACCGGATCCTCGGCGGTCGGATCAGCGCCCGCACCGTGCCCTGGGGTGCAGCCGGCATCGGCTTGTTCTCGATCGATCTATGGCTGGCGAGCCCGGTGCCGGCCGCCGTTGGTGCGAGGCTGGTCGGACTGGCCGGTTTTCTCGCGCAGCCGGGACATTGGCGGGTCCTCGGCGACCTGCTCGGGATTTCGGTCAGCGGCGGCATCTTCATCGTGCCGCTTTACGTTCTGCTGCAGGCAGCGAGCCGGCGCGAGCACCGCGCCCGTGCGATCGCGGCCAACAACGTCGTCAACGCCGCGGCGATGGTCGTCGCCGCGGTGGCGACAATGGCGCTGATCGGCGCCGGGCTGAGCATCCCCCGGCTGTTTTTGCTGACCGGCGCCGCCACCTTCGCGGTCGCGCTATGGTGCTGGCGGATCCGGCCAAGCCTGGTGCTATCCCCGACCGCGCTCGACGGCGAGGATGGCTGATCGGCGACGGCCCGCTCAACTCCGCCACAGCGCCCGCGCCACGCTCCATGGCAGCGCCGTCAGCTCGTGCAGTGCCGCGCCAATCTCCGCCGCCCGCGAATGAGGGCGCACACCGGACCACCCGACAACCGCCACCCCGGCGAGCCGGAACAGCAAGGCGGCGCGCAAGAGGTGGGTGCGATCGGAAACCAGTACCACCGACCCCAGCCGATGCGCCCGCAGCAGGCGGGCGGTTTCGCACGAATTGCCGAGCGTGTCGCGCGATTTGGGCTCGACCAATAGAGCCGCAGGCGGGACGCCGGCGCCGAGAGCCGCACGGCGCATGATCTCCGCCTCGGGCACCGGCCCGCGCCCGCCCCCCGACAGCACCAGCAGCGGCGCCTTCTCTTCGCGCCACAGCCGGATCCCGCGCTCGACCCGCCGCATCAGCCGCAGCGATGGCGGGCAGCCGAGCACGACAATCGCGTCGGCACGGGGCGGCACGCTTCCCCCGGCGGCGGCGCGCAGAGACAAGAATCAGGGCGCGGCGATCCGATAGACCCGCGCCGCGGTACCGCTGTAGAGCGCTCTCTTCTCGGCGGCGGATGCGCCGGCGGTGATGCGCTTGAATGCATTCCACAATTCGGCATAACCGCCCGATTGCTTGTCGGGCGGAAAATTGCTCTCGAACATGCAGCGCTCGACGCCAAACGCCTCGATGCACGGCTCGATATACTGGCGCCAGGCGGCGGCGAGGTCCTCCGAGGATGGCGGCAGGTCGCGCTCGTGAAAGTCGAAGCCGAACGAGGTCATGCCGACGCCACCGAGCTTGACATTGACGTTCGGACACTTCGCCAACTCGCCGATATCCTTGCGCCAGCCGGCGAGGATTTCTCCCCGTCTTCCGGCATAGGGGCCGATTCCGAGCACACCGCCGACATGGTTGAGGATGATTGTCGTTTCGGGGAAGGCGCGGGCGAGATCAGTCGCATCCGGCAGCTGCGGATGATATTGCCAGGATTCGAAGCTGAGCCCGAGCGGTGCGAGCTGCGCAAAACCTTCCCGGAATTTGGCGTCACGCACCAGATGCGGCGGCACGTTGCGCGTCGCATAGCGCTGGATCGCAGGATGTTCGTCCCAGGATACGCCGTGGCGAATGCCGCGAAACCGGCCGCCGCCGACCCGGATCTCGGCTTCCAGCACCTCGCGCACGCGGGCGCCGAGGGTCAGGTCGGCATGACCGATGATCGCTTCTGCGACGCGGCACGAGCCGTAGCCGCCCGAGGCGCTCATTGCCGCGATGCCGTTGACAAATTCGACCTCGCCGACCGGCGCCATCTCCGCCGGCCCGTCCTTCTTGTACATCGAACGGCATTCGAGAAAGACGGTTGCGACAATGTTGTGGCCGCTGGCACCGGGACCCGGGCCGATATCGGCCAGCAGCTCCGGCAGCAGATACCGCCCGCGCTGCGGGGTCTCCCAGAAATGATGGTGCGGGTCGATGATCGGCAATTCCGGCTCGAGCGCCGCCTCGCGCGGCCGCTTGGCGAGCCACGCGCTCAGCGCGGTGTCATCACGCCAGGCGAGCCCGCGATATTCGCCTTTCGCATCAGCAATTTGCGCCATTCCCCGCTCCCTTGTTCCGGGTTCGACCGGCCGGATCATAACCGCATCGCCGCTTTGCGGATGAACTCCTTTCCGTTGCCGACCACAGCGCCGGGCATGCCAACCCACGAGCCCTCGGCGCCCTGGACACGGCCCTGCGGCGACCGCCAAACTCGCGCAGGACAGACCAAACTCGCGCAGCACAGAGGAGCATCGCGATGACGATCATCGATTCCCAGGTCCATGCTTATGAGGCGAACACACCGACGCGACCCTGGCACAGCGTGCCGAACTGGCCCGATCACGTCACCGGTGACGAGATGGTGGCGGCAATGGACAAGGTCGGCGTCGATGGTGCCATCTTCATCTCGCCGTTTTCGATGTACCAATATGACGCGAGCTATGCGATCGACGTGCGGCAAGCCCATCCCGGCCGGTTCGCGATCGTCAAGCCCGTCAACCCGGACGATCCGGCGGTCGCCGATGTCATCGCCGAGTGGAAAAAGGTTCCCGGTGCCGTCGGCGTCCGTATCATGCTGACAAAGGATGCGAACCGGGCGCCGGATGACCCGGGCCTCGACCGGATCGCACGCGCAGCCGCGCGTCATGATTTTCCGGTCAACGTCCTGTTCTGGGGCAATCTTGATGCCGGTGCCGCGCTGATCGATCGCCATCCCGAGACACGCTTCATCATCGACCATCTCGCGATCCTGCAGCCGCGCGTGCCGCCGGCGCCGCCGCAGCCCTGGGCCGATCTGCCGAAGGTGCTGGAACTCGCCCGGCGCCCGAACGCGGTGATCAAGGTCAGTGGCGCCTGCACATTGTCGCGGGAGCCCTATCCGTTCCCGGACATCTGGGACCCGCTTGCCCGTGTCTTCGATGCCTGGGGTTTTGATCGCTGCTTGTGGGGAACGGATTGGACGCGGGCCTTTGCCGTCGTCAATTACGAGCAGGCCGTCGAGCCCTTTATCAAGACCGACCGCCTGAGCGACAGCGAGCGGGCGATGCTGATGGGCGGTGCCTGCGCCAAGACTTATGGCTGGTCGCCGAAAAAAGGTTAGCTCCCTCGATGGGCGAGCCGGTCGGGGTAGCCGGCATTTGCGAATGACCGCTATGACGGCGTCCCGGACCGGCTGAGTGACGCGACCACAGCGATGCGGGCGTGCCGCCGCGCGGGGAGCGCAGCGGCTGGCCCCGGCGGCTCGCCCCTGGGTCTACTCCGCGGCGGCGGCGATCTTGGTGGCGCGGAAAGCCGGCATCACCTCCTTGGCAAACCGGTCGAGGTCTTCGAGCTGGACCTCGAGCGGGGTGCCGAGCGGGGTCGCGCAAATGACCCGGTCGAGGCCGGGGTAGCGCTTCTCGATCGCCTTCAGCTGCTCGACAATGTCCTCGGGCCGGCCGGCGAGGAAACCGCCGGCCTTTACCGCATCGTCGATCGTCGGCAGTTTGACCGTGCCGGCCCGCCGGGGATCGCGCATCGCCGTGATCTGCTCGTCGCTGAGCGCGCGCACCAGCCGCAATTCGCCAAACATCTTCATGTTCTCTTCGTAATGCGGCGCAGCCTCGCGGATCGCCTGCTCGCGGGTGGGCGCGATATGGAACTGATAGCCGAGCGCCAGCCGCTCGCCGAGTTCGAGCGTGATGCCACGCTTTGCATAAGCCGCCTGGAAGCCGATCATGTGCCGCTCGACCGCACCGCCTTCAGCCGAGCCGCCGCCGATCACACCGCTGATGCCGTATTTCGCCATAAAATCAAAGGCGCGCTCCGAGCCCGATTGGATCGGCTGCCAGCATTCGACCGGCAGGTGCTCCGGCGCCGGAACGAGAGTGATCTCTTTCAGCGCATAGCCGCGATACGGCACCTCGGGCGGGATCGTGAAGTACTTGCCCTTGTGCGAGAACGGTTTGCCCTCGAACGCCCTGAAGATGATGTCGACGCCTTCCTCGAACATCTCGCGGTTGGCGTTCTGGTCGATCAGCGGCGAGCCGAAAGTCTCGACCTCGCGGGTGTGATAGCCGCGCCCGACGCCAAAGATCACCCGGCCGCCGGTCAGGATGTCGACCATCGCGTAATCTTCGGCGAGCCGCAGCGGATGCCACATCGGCACGATGTTGAAGCCGCAGCCGATCCGCAGGTTTTTGGTCACGCCGCATAGATGCATCGCCATCATCAGCACGTTCGGGATCAGTTCGGTCCCTTCGGGCTGGAAATGATGCTCGGCCATCCAAAAGGTGTTGTAGCCGCGCTCGTCCATGCATTTGGCATAGGCCACGACCTTGTGCATCGCCTTCGCCAGTTCTTCTTTCGAATAGCAGCGCTCGTTGATCGGCGTGCCACGGTAGCCGAGGTTCTCCATGTCGGCGGTGCCGTAATACGAGCTGTCGAATTTGGTGATCATCGGGGTTTCCCTCTATTCAGCCGCGAGCGCGGCGTTTTCTGCACGCCATGTCTTCAGAACCGGCAGAATTTCCTTGGCGAACAATTTCAACCCGCGCTCCGCGATGTGGTAAGGGACGCCGCCAAAGCGGAACGCGGCATTCAATTCGAACTCGCCGAGCACCGCGCGGCGTGCCTCCAATTCGCGCAGGATGCGCTCCGGCGTGCCCCAGATCGCGGCCTGCATAAACCCGGCGACCGCCGCTTCGAGCCCGCCTTTGCGGGCGATCTCGGCCTTTTGGGCATAGGCGTCGTAGCCTTTGACAGTGGCGAAATGCTCGCCGAGGAATTCGTAGTGATGAAAGTTGCTCTCGACGAATTTCCCCATGTATTTCTTTGCGTTGTCCTGCGCGTCGGCCAAATCCGGACCGCAGATGCAAAAATCGGTGATCATCAGATGCGGCGCCGGACGGCCGTGGAACTTGCGGTGCAGCTCGCGATTGTGCTCGATGGCCGGCAGGCGCATGTGCCACGGCCGATCGGAGAACATCACCATATGCGCGCCGAGTCGTGCGGCGGCGGCGACCGAGTCCTCGCTCGACGCGACCGCGTAGATGCGCCCGGCAAAATCGTATTTCGGCCGCGGTCGCAGTTCGATGCGCGGTTGCGGGTAATACCGGCCGGTGCCTTCGATAAAGCCGGTGCGCAGCGCCTCGACGATCATCGGCGCGGCTTCGTCAAAGCGCTCGCGCGACTCGTCCATCGTGCCGCGAAACGCCGCGAATTCGCGCCGCGCCAAGCCGCGACCGAGGCCGAGCCGCAGCTTGCCCCGGCACAACAGATCGACGACCGCCGCCTCTTCGGCGACCCGCAGCGGATCGTGCCACGGCACGATCACCGCGGCCGTGCCGAGGCCCACACCCGGGCACAAGCCTGCAAGGTGGGCCATCAGTTGCAGATTGTCGGGGCAGAACGAATAATCGAAAAAATGATGCTCCGCCGACCACAACACGTCAAAACCGCTATCGGCCGCGAGCCGTGCCAGCCGGATCTCCTCGTCCCAGACCCGGTCGTCGCCGATGTTCTCCCAGCCATAGCTGGCGAACACCATCATCATGCCGACATCCATCGCCGCTCTCCGACCGTGTGCCGGACCGGAGTGTTCCACGCGCGCTCGGCGATGACAACCTCCGCCGGCCGCGGCCTGGACCGCCGTCTCACGGGCACCAGCCCGCTGATGCGATCCCTCAGCGCGAAGCGGTCGCGGTGGATATCAGCGACGGTCCGGGCTGCGGTAATCGAGGCATGCCGGCCGCGGCCAGCGCGGTGGGTTCACGGGCCGTCGCAACGCCATACCCGGCTGCACCATACCCGGCTGCACCATACCCGGCCACCTGGAACGCACCGTAATCGGCCCTGGCTTCGTCGGAATCCTGGCTGAACGACAGGTCCGACCGCGGCATGCCCTGCATGATGTCCCAGCCATCATAGCTGGTCGAACCCGCCCACGCGAACGAGTTCGACAGCCAGCAGTACCGGGCCAGCCCGGCGCCCTTGATTGCGTCGCAGACCGCGCCGGAGCCATAGACGCCGACGGTGTAGCTGGCGACGCCGCCACCTTCCCCCGTCAGACCGGCGGCCACCCCGCGAAAATATTCTTCGATCGAGGCTAACGACTGGCTGGGCACGTTGTAGTCGACTGCAAAGTAAATTGCGCTGCCATAGGGCTGTCCGATCGCCCGCGCCTGCTGGTAGGCCATGACTGCATCGTAATAGCCGGAGGAATATGAAAAATGCGTGGGGCTTCGCGAATGCGATTCCCACACTGCGACGATCTTCAGCCCGAGCGCCGACAGGCGCCGGGCCTCGTTGGCTGACAGCGTCGGCCAGCGCGACGCCAGGTCACGATAATAGCGGGCGACAAACTCCAAGCGGCTGTCTTGCAGTTCGTTCAGAACATCGCTGGCATCATTCGCCAAGTCGATTCCTTGCCCCGAAGTGCTGACCGGCGACGGTGGTGGCGGAGGTGGCGGCGGGACCGGTGGGCTGGAGCAGGCCCCCAAGATCAGCGCGGAAACAACCGGTGCCAGCTTGATCGCGTTCAACGTGCTCACTCCTGCTCCCGGAGCCTGCCGGTACGGATGGTTTCAGACCACGACCCGCCATGTCGATCATTCGTTGCCCGAGCGTGTCATCGCAACCGAATTTCGCCGCGACTGCGCGCCGCTGTGTGTTTTCCGAGGCAAATCCTCGCGCCCGACGCACCGCCATGCGCGCCGGCAGAGCCGCCTGTCGCTGTCGCCTGCGACCTCCCGCACGAATCGCCGAACCGCGTGAAGAGCCTTTCAGCTACAACCCGGCACTCGCCGAACCGCGGGAGCGGCTGGCGCGCCGGGCTGGGCGGTCCGCGCCGGGCGTGACGCCGGTCATCGAAGTTGATGCAGCAGCGCTAATCCGATCCGGTTCCGCTCATTCCCCCGTGGATCCCGGCGACGATCTCGAACGAGCGCTTGCGCGCCTCGTGATCGAAGATATTGGCGGTGATCATCAACTCGTCGGCGCCGGTGCGGGCGATGAACTCGTCGAGACCGCGCCGCACCGTCTCGGGACCGCCGACGATCGCGCAGGCGTGCGAATCGGCCAGGATCGCCCGCGCATAGGGATCGAGCCGCGCCTCGAAATCGGCGACCGGCGGTGGCACCCGGCCGCGCCGGCCGGTGCGGTTGTTCAGGGTCGATTGCTGCAGCGAGGAGAACAAAAACCGTGCCTCCTCGTCCGATGCGGCGGCGACGACGACCGCCCCGAGCATGACGTTGGGCTGGGCGAGCTGCGCCGACGGGCGGAACCGTTCGCGGTAGATCGCCATCGCCGGCATCATCATCGCCGGGGCGAAATGCGAGGCAAACGCGAACGGCAAACCGAGATAGGCGGCGACCTGCGCGCCATAGGTGCTGGAGCCGAGGATCCACAACGGCACATCGAGCCCGGCACCCGGCACCGCCTGCACTGCCTGACCCGGTTCGGCCGGCCGGAAATAGCCCATCAGCTCGACGACTTCCTGCGGGAAGCTCTCCTCGGTGCCGAGCAGCGCGCGGCGCACCGCCCGCGCGGTCGCCTGGTCGGAGCCCGGGGCACGGCCGAGACCGAGCTCGACCCGGCCCGGATGCAGCGCCGCCAGCGTGCCGAACTGCTCGGCGACCAAGAGCGGCGCGTGGTTCGGCAGCATGATGCCGCCGGCGCCGATCCGGATCCGGCTCGTGCCGGCCGCGACATGGGCGAGTGCCACCGCGGTCGCAGCGCTGGCGATGCCCGGCAGATTGTGGTGTTCGGCCATCCAGAACCGCCGGTAGCCGAGCCGCTCGACATGACGCGCCAGATCGAGCGAATTGCGCAATGCCTGGCCGGCATCGCCACCCTCGACGATCGGCGAAAGATCGAGCACGGAGAACGGGATCATCGTTCGAGGATGGCATTTCACGAGACCCGCGCAAAGCCGGTTCGGCACCCGGTCATCGCCGAGCGGCCCGTCGTGCTCTGCCGCCGCGCGCCGCCGCGACAACACTGGCCTCGTTCCGCGAATCATGTTCTGTACCGGAAATCCAAGGCCGAGCCGGTTGCATCGCTCTCGCCCGGCCGCGGATGGGGGGCCGTGACATGGCCATCGATCGGGCCGAAATCGCCGGCGGTATCCTCGAGATCGACGTCGCCGGCATCGTCACCAACTGGCGGCTGCTGAAGCGCCGCGCAGCACCGGCGCAATGTGCCGCGGTGGTCAAGGCCGACGCTTATGGGCTCGGCGCCGGGGTCGTTGCTCCGGCGCTCGCCGCCGCCGGCTGCCGCCGGTTTTTCGTCGCCACCCTCGACGAGGCGCTGGCGCTGCGACCGATGCTGCGGCAGGACGCAGAAATTGCCGTCTTCAATGGTCTCGCACCCGGTTCGGCTGCGGAGTTCGCAGCACAGCGCGTGGTGCCGGTGCTCAACGATCCGGGGCAGATCGCCGAGTGGAAAAGAACCGCGGGGCGGTACCGGCGGCTGCCCGCGATGTTGCATGTCGATACCGGAATGGCCCGGCTCGGGCTGACGTTGCCCGAATTCGAGCGCATCGCCGCCGATCTGGCGGATTGCGGTGCCATCGAATGGCGTGCCGTGATCAGTCACCTCGCCTGTGCCGACGCACCGGATCACCCGATGAACGAGTGGCAGCTGGCGCGGTTCGCCGCGGTGCGACGCCGCCTATATGGGATCCCGGCAAGCCTCGCAGCCTCCTCGGGGATCTTTCTCGGCCCCGCATACCATTTCGATCTGGTCCGGCCCGGCGCGGCGCTGTATGGGGTCAATCCGCAGCCGGACCAGCCCAACCCGATGCGCCAGATCGTCCGGCTCGGCGCGAGAATCCTGCAAATCCGCGACGTTGACGCTGGTCAGCCGGTTGGCTACGGTGCGACCCACGTGATGTCCGCGGCGGGGCGCCTGGCGACGGTCGCGGTCGGATATGCCGATGGCTGGCTGCGCTCGCTGAGCCATCGCGGCTCGGGCCGCATCGGCGGGGTCCGTGTTCCGTTGCTCGGCCGGGTTTCGATGGATCTTGCGGTCTTCGACGTGTCAATGATCGATCCGGCAGTGGCACGGCCCGGCGCACTGATCGAATTGCTGGGCGACGAGCGCGGCATCGACGGCGCCGCGGCCGAAGCCGGGACCATCGGCTACGAGATCCTAACGGCACTCGGCCGCCGCTACCACCGGATCTATCGCGGCACCGGAGAGATGGCGTGTGAACCGAGGCGGCTGGCCCGAACATGAAATTTCTCGCCGCGATCGGCGCGGCCTTTCTCGGTTTTCTCGCCGCCACCGGGCGGCTCGTGATCTTCGCCGTGGCGGCACTGGCAACGGCGCTGTCGCCGCCCTTCTATGTGCGCGCGATACTGCGCCAGATGCTCGAAATCGGCTATTTCTCGCTGCCCGTCGTCGGCCTGACCGCGCTGTTCACCGGCATGGTGCTGGCCCTCCAATCCTATACCGGGTTCAGCCGGTTCGCTGCCGAGGGCGCGATCGCGACCGTGGTCGTGCTGTCGGTCACCCGCGAGCTCGGGCCGGTGATCGCCGGCCTGATGGTCGCCGGTCGGGTCGGTGCCGCGATGGCCGCCGAGATCGGCACGATGCGGGTCACCGACCAGATCGACGCTTTGACCACCCTGTCGGTCAACCCGTTGCGCTACCTGGTGCTGCCGCGCCTGATCGGCGGTCTTGTC
Organism: Allostellaceae bacterium; assembly: GCA_035503615.1. Taxonomy (GTDB): domain Bacteria; phylum Pseudomonadota; class Alphaproteobacteria; order ATCC43930; family CGMCC-115725; genus AP-15. Next base: position 32,225 of record DATJTI010000037.1, read on the forward strand.
ACGCTGCCGATGCTGGTCGTGGTGGCCGACATCATTGGCGTCTTCGGCGGCTATCTGGTGGCGATCTACAAATTCGGTTTCAATCCGTCGGCTTATCTTGCCCGCACCCAGCAATATCTCGAAGCGAGCGACGTCGTCTCCGGACTGATCAAGGCCGCGGTGTTTGGCTTTGTCGTCGCGCTGATGGGCTGCTACCACGGCTACCACTCGCGTGGCGGTGCGCAGGGAGTGGGCCAGGCTACGACCTACGCCGTCGTCTCGGCCTCGATCCTGATCCTGGTGCTGGATTACGGGATCACCCAGGCGCTGTTCTCGCGATGAGGCAGCTGTGACCGGGAGGCAGCCGTGACCGGGAGGCGCTCGTGACCGGCGCCGCGCCGATTCCGAAGATCGCCGTGCGCGGGCTGGAGAAATCGTTTGGGCGCCACCGTGTGCTCGACGGCATCGACCTCGGTTTCCACGCCGGCGAGAGCCTGGTCGTGATCGGCGGATCGGGGACCGGGAAATCGGTGCTGGTCAAATGCATCCTCGGCCTGCTGCATCCGGAAGCCGGATCGGTCCGCATCGATGGCGTCGAAACGGTGCGGCTGCGGCATTCCGCCCGTGAGCGCCTGCTGCAGCGCTTTGGCGTGCTGTTTCAGGGGAGCGCTCTGTTCGATTCGCTGCCGGTGTGGGAGAATGTGGCGTTCGGGCTGACCCAGGGGCGCGGCATGAGGCGGCACGCGGCGCGGGATATCGCGCTCGCCAAGCTGGCGGCGGTCGGATTGGGCCGGGAGGTCGGCGAGCTACGCCCGGCAGAGCTCTCCGGCGGCATGCAGAAGCGCGTGGCGCTGGCGCGCGCGATCGCCGCCGATCCCGAGATCGTCGTGTTCGACGAGCCGACCACCGGGCTCGATCCGATCATGGCCGATGTGATCAACGATCTGATCCTCAAATGCGTGCGCGAGCTGGGTGCCACCGCGGTGTCGATCACCCACGACATGGTCAGCGCCCGCAAGATCGCCGACCACATCGCGATGCTACACAAGGGGCGGATCGTGTGGCACGGGCCGGCGGCCGAGATCGACCGTTCCGGCAACCCCTATGTCGACCAGTTCATCAACGGCCGAGCCGAGGGCCCGATCGAGATGGAGGTACACGCCCAATGAGGACCGCGGCACCTCGCTGTGCCAGCGGCGGGGACTGAGCCGATGGCGCGGGCCTCGGCGCGCTATGCCTGCCAGCAATGCGGTGCCGTCCATGCGAAATGGACCGGCCGCTGCGACGATTGTGGCGCCTGGAACAGCCTGATCGAGGAAGCTCCGCGCGAGGGTCCGCCGAAAAGCCTTGATCGCCGGGGCGGCCGCGCGCTCGGCTTTGTCGGGCTGACCGGACCGAGCCTCTTACCGCCGCGCCGCCAGAGCGGCATTGCCGAACTCGACCGGGTGTGCGGCGGCGGCTTTGTCTCGGGCTCGGCGGTGCTGGTCGGCGGCGATCCGGGGATCGGCAAATCGACATTGCTGCTGCAGGCGGCCGCGGCGATCGCCTCGGCCGGCGAGCCGCCGGCGCGGGCCGCGTACATCACCGGCGAAGAGGCGATTGACCAGGTGCGGCTGCGCGCGCTGCGGCTCGGTGTCGCGTCGAGCCCGGTCGAGCTCGCCGCCGCCAGCAATCTGCGCGATATCCTGGCAGCGCTCGATCGCGCCGACGCCCCCGATCTCGTCGTCATCGATTCGATCCAGACGATGTATCTCGACAGCCTCGACAGCGCACCCGGCACGGTCAGCCAGGTGCGCGGCGCGGCGCAGGAATTGATCCGCGTGGCCAAGGCGCGCGGTTTTGTGCTGATCCTGGTCGGACACGTGACAAAGGAAGGGGTTATTGCCGGGCCCCGGGTGCTCGAGCACATGGTCGACACCGTGCTCTATTTCGAGGGCGAGCGCGGCCATCGCTTTCGCATCCTGCGCGCGGTCAAGAACCGCTTTGGCGCCACTGACGAGATCGGGGTGTTCGAGATGAGCGAGCGCGGGCTGGTCGAAGTGCCAAACCCATCGGCGCTGTTTCTCGGCGGACGCCAGATGGCCGGGGCCGAGGCAGCGGACGCCGCGGGAGATCAGCCCGGCGAGGCGGCTTCGGCCAGCCCGGTCAGCGGCTCGGCGGTGTTCGCCGGGATCGAGGGCACCCGTCCGGTGCTGGTCGAGGTGCAGGCCCTGGTCGCCCCGGCGCCGCTCGGGACGCCGCGGCGTGCGGTGGTCGGCTGGGATGGCACGCGGCTGGCGATGATCACCGCCGTGCTCGAAGCGCGCTGCGGATTGTCGATCGGCGCCAACGACATCTACCTGAACATCGCCGGCGGGTTGCGCATCGCCGAGCCGGCAGCCGATCTGGCGGTCGCGGCGGCGCTGGTCTCGGCGCTGAGCGAAACCCCGGTCCCGGCTGGGACCGTGGTCTTCGGCGAGATTGCGCTATCGGGCGAGGTCCGCCCGGTCGGCCACCGCGAAGCCCGGCTCAAGGAGGCGCACAAGCTCGGCTTTGGCCAGGCCTGGATCCCCGATCGCGGCGGCAGGCGGGGCGAAGCGGCGCTCTCCGGACCGACGACGACCGTGATTCATCATTTGAACGAGCTGGTCGCGCGGCTCGCCCCACGGCATCGCGGGCGACGCGCAGAACGGATGGTGCCGCGTGTCGAGGTGGTGTCGTGAACGCCGTCGATCTCGCGGTTCTGGTGGTCATCGCTCTCTCGGCGGTGTTCGCCTTCGCCCGCGGCTTTGTGCGCGAGGCATTGTCGATCGTCGCCTGGTTCGGAGCCGCGCTGGTCACGCTTTACGGTTTTGCCGATGTCGATGCGCTGCTGCAGCGCTACATCACGACACCGCTGCTCGCCGATCTCGTGGCCGGAGCCGGGCTGTTTCTGATCGCCCTCGTCGGGTTGACGATCGCGACCGGCTATCTCGCCGGCTTTGTCAGTTCGAGCGCGTTGTCACCGATTGATCGCACCCTGGGCCTGATCTTCGGTGTCGCACGGGGTCTCGTTCTGGTGTCGCTCGCCTATCTGGTGATCGACATCAGCCTCCCTCAGACCGACCGCCCGGACTGGTTGCAGCAAGCGAAAAGCGAGCCGCTGCTCGCTCAGGGTGCCGATTGGCTGCGCGGCCTGCTGCCCGACAATTTGCGGCTCAAGACCGCGTCGGCGGTTGACGATGGTCAGCAGGCATTGGGCCAGGCCAATGCGGCGCAACAGGCGATCGGCGCGCTGTCGAGCCCGGCGGCATCGAGTTCGGCGGCGGCGCCGATCCCGGCGCAGCCCGCACAAGCCGTCGGTCCGGCCTACAAGCCCGCCGAGCAGCACAACCTCGACCGGCTGATCGACAACAACACGCAATAGCTAGGCTTGCAGCATGCGGCACCCCTCCCCTTCGGCCGGTAGCGACACCATCTTCAAAGTGCCGAGACGAGGATCGCCTGTGCTGCCGACCCGCTCCGCAATTGTTTCCGCTGCCGATCCGGACGCCGATCATCCGCATGAAGAATGCGGTGTGTTCGGGGTCTATGGTCATCCCGAAGCGGCAGCCCTCGTCGCTCTCGGCCTGCATGCGCTGCAGCATCGCGGGCAGGAGGCAACCGGGATCGTCGCCTATGATGGCGAGCAGTTCAGCGCGCATCGCGGCATGGGGCAGGTCAGCGACAATTTCAGCTCGAAGGAGGTGATCGGGCGGCTGCACGGGGGTGCCGCGATCGGCCATGTCCGCTATGCCACGACCGGCGAGGTGGCGCTGCGCAATGTGCAGCCGCTGTTTGCCGATTTTGCGTTCGGCGGGCTGGCGATCTGCCACAACGGCAACCTGACCAATTCCTACCAGCTGCGCCGGCGCCTGGTGCGGCGTGGCAGCCTGTTCCAATCGACGAGCGATACCGAAGTCATCGTCCACCTGATCGCCACCAGCCTCAAGGAAACCGTGGTCGAGCGGCTGATCGATGCGCTGCGCCAGATCGAGGGCGCCTATTCGCTGGCCGCTCTTTCCCAAGACGAGCTGATCGGCGTGCGCGACCCGCTCGGCGTGCGGCCACTGGTGCTCGGCCGGCTCGGCGACGCCTGGATCCTCGCGTCGGAAACCTGCGCACTCGACATCATCGGCGCCGATTTCGTGCGCGATGTCGCCGCCGGCGAGATCGTCATCATCGGTCGCGACGGGGTGCACAGCCTGCAGCCGTTCGGGCATCGTGACAGCCGCTTCTGCGTCTTCGAGCACATCTATTTCGCCCGCCCCGACAGCGTTGTCGAAGGCACCAGCGTCTACGAGGTGCGCAAGCGCATCGGCGTCGAGCTTGCGCGCGAAAGCCCGGTCGGCGCCGATATCGTCGTGCCGGTGCCCGATTCGGGAGTTCCGGCAGCGCTCGGCTATTCACAAGAATCGGGAATCCCGTTCGAGCTCGGGATCATCCGCAACCATTATGTCGGCCGCACCTTTATCGAGCCGACCGACCAGATCCGCCATCTCGGCGTGCGCCTCAAGCACAATGCCAGCCGCGCCAATCTCGCCGGCAAGCGGGTCATCCTGGTCGATGATTCGATCGTGCGCGGCACCACCTCGGTCAAGATCGTCGAGATGGTCCGGCGCGCCGGCGCCCGCGAGGTCCATATGCGCATCTCGAGCCCGCCGACCAGCCACCCGTGCTATTACGGGATTGCGACACCCGAGCGCGAGGAGCTGCTCGCCGCCCGTTACGACGTCGCGGCGATGACCGGGTATATCGGCGTGGACAGCCTCGCCTTCCTGTCGCTCGACGGCCTCTATCGGGCGATGGGCGAGACTCGGCGCGATCCGCTGGCGCCGCGGTTCTGCGACGCCTGCTTTACCGGCGACTATCCGATCCCCTTGGTCGATGCCGAGGCCGGCAAGGTCTCGGTGCAATTGTCGCTGCTCGCCGAATCCGCCTGAGCTGATGGCCGTGCAGGTAGCGGGCAACGCGACCGAGCGGCGGCTCGCTGGCAAGATCGCGCTGATCACCGGCGCGTCGCGCGGCATCGGTGCCGCCGTGGCGTTCCGCTTTGCGGCCGAGGGCGCACATGTCGTGCTCGCGGCGCGCACGGTCGGCGGTCTCGAAGAGCTCGACGACGCGATCCGTGCGGCGGGCGGCAGCGCCACGCTGGTTCCGCTCGACCTGCGCGATTTCGCCAAGATCGACGAATTGGCGGCTGCACTCGCCCGACGTTACGGGCGGCTCGACATCCTCGTTGGCAATGCCGGCGAGCTCGGCTTTTTCACGCCGCTCGGCCATCTCCCGCCGACGGTCTGGAGCGAGGTCATCGACCTCAACCTCAGCGCGAACTGGCGCCTGATCCGGGCGATGGACCCGCTGCTGCGCGCGGCACCGGCCGGGCGGGCGATCTTTGTGACCAGCCGCGCCGCTCACGATACCCTCGCCTATTGGGGTGCATACGCGGTCAGCAAGGCCGGGCTCGACATGCTGGTGCGCATCTACGCTGCCGAGCTGGCAAGGACGGCGGCGACGGCCAACCTGGTCGATCCCGGCACGGTACGCACCCGGCTGCGCGCTCGTGCTTTTCCCGGCGAGGACCCGGATCGGCTGCCGCCGCCCGAGAGTGTCACCGATGCATTCCTGGAGCTTGCCCTGCCCGAATGTACCCGCAACGGCGAGCTGATCGCAGTTGCTGTCCCGCCCGGCTGACGCGGCTGCCCAGCCCATCCGGTTCTACAAACTAGCCCATCCGGTTCTTCAAAAAGGAAAGGCCGGCGTCGAGCAGGCTGTCGCCGCTCGCCGGTACCTGACCGTCGGGCGTCATGTGATCGACCAGCTGCGGCAGATGCTGCGCGATCTGCGGCAGCAGCTGATCGATCGGCAAGCCGGTTTTCGCCGCGATCTGTTGCACCAGGTCACTGCCCAGGATGCCGTGCAGCGCATCGGGGTCCACCGCCTGGTTCTGGCCGTTCCCGACCCAGGACGACACCACGTCGCCGAGGCCCGCACCCTGGAATTTTTCGATCAGCCCGCCGAGACCGCCCTCGTGGCTGCCGAGAGCGGCGACCAGGGCTTCCGGCACGCTCGTCGCCGCGGAATCGTCCTTCCCGAGCAGCGAGCCGATCGTGTCGAACAGGCTCATCCTAACCTCCTCGTTTGGTCGATTTCGATGCCGCACCCTTCTCGGTGCTCTTGCTGGCGCGGTGGCCGGCGGCGTGGAAGCCGGCTTGGTCGGCTTCTTTTCGGCACATATAGGTGCCGTGCTTGGTCTTGCCGTAATATTTGTTGCCGCTCAGGTGATAGGCTTTCGAGCCGCTGAGATTGGCCCAGACGACGGTATCGCCGGGACAGTGCGCTTTGGCCGCGGCCTCGGTGGAAAACTCGCCGGAGGCGAGGCCACCCGACGCGGTCTGATGGTTGCGCATCACCCCGGTCGCCGCATGATGCGCAGGCGTCTGCGCCAGTGCCGGCCCCGCCACGGCAAGAAGCAGAACCGAACAGACTGCAATTGCCCTCAACATTGCGCTTGCCCCCAGAAAATCAGCCGACCGTGTCCCGCCCCTGATGAGATCGGCGAATAGACGCCGGTTTGATGCTCTCGTATCTGCTGCCGGCGGCGACACGAATGGTAGAGAGTTATCGCATCGCCGGCGATCGGGCAACCGAAACGCGAAAAGCCGGCGAGAACCGGCTTCCGCCTCGGGCGAAAATCACCCCGCGACAGCAGGATCGGCCATGACCTCGTCACGGTCTCGACAGCGCCGGCTCAGTGCACGCCGTAAGGATTCTTGGCGTGGCGCAGCATCAGCCGGATCGGCGTACCGGGCAAGCCGAACGTCTCGCGCAGCCCGTTGACCAGATACCGCCGGTAGGCATCGGGCAACGCATCCGGACGCGATGCGGAGAGCATGAAGCTCGGCGGCCGGGTGTTGATTTGGGTCAGGTAGCGCAACCGCAGCCGCCGGCCGGCGACGAGCGGCGGCGGATGACGCTGTTGGACCGCGGCGAGCCAGCGATTGAGCGCGGCGGTCGGGACCCGTCGGTTCCAGATCCCGTCGGCCGCAGCGACCGCCTCCATCAGCCGGTCGAGCCCGCTCCCGGTCAATCCCGAAACCGGGATGACGGCCACGCCCAGCAGTTGCGGCAGCGATACCGACAACCGATCGCGCAGCCGCATCGAAGCACCTTGCGGGTCGGCGACGAGGTCCCATTTGGTCGCCGCCAGCACCAGTGCGCGCCCTTCCTCGGCGACCAGCCGGCCGATCGTCAGATCCTGTCGTTCGAGCGGTTGCAGCGCATCGACCACCAGCACGACGGTCTCGGCAAAGCGGATCGCGCGCAGCGTGTCGGCCACCGACAGCTGTTCGATGCGGCCCTCGATGCGCGGCCGGCGCCGCATGCCGGCGGTATCGAACAAGCGGATCAACCGGCCCCGCCAAGCCCAGTCGACGGCGATCGCATCGCGCGTGATCCCGGCTTCCGGGCCGGTCAGCAGCCGCTCCTCGCCGATCAGCCGATTGACGAGGGTGGATTTGCCGACATTCGGACGGCCGACGATCGCCAGCAGCAGCGGTTTCGGCGACGCCTCGCTGGCCAGCTGCGAAGACGCCGCCTCGGCGAATGGCGCGAGCCGCTCATAAAGCCCGGCCAGCCCTTCACCATGCTCGGCTGAGATCGCCACCGGGTCGCCGAGACCCAACCGGTAGGCCTCGCCGACCCCGGCCGGCATCGCCCGGCCTTCGGTCTTGTTGGCGACGAGCACGACCGCCTTGCCGCTCTTGCGCAGCCAGTTGGCGAAATGCCGATCGGCTTCGGTGACGCCGGCCCGGGCGTCGATAATGAGGAGCGCGACATCGGCCTCGGCTAGCGCCCGCTCGGTCTGCGCCTGCATGCGTGCCGCAAGCGAGGCAGGTGCCGCCTCCTCGAGCCCCGCGGTATCGATCGCACGGAATTCGAGGTCGGCGATGCGCGCGGCACCCTCGCGGCGATCTCGGGTCAGCCCCGGAGTGTCGTCGACAAGGGCGGCGCGGCTGCCGACCAGGCGGTTGAACAGTGTCGATTTACCGACATTGGGGCGTCCGAGAATGGCGACCGCAAGGCTCATCGCCGCCTGCACCCTTCCTTTCGATCAGCGATACGCGGACAGCTCGGCGTTATTGGTCAGGATATAGAGCGTGTTGTTGGCGATGATCGGATCGACAAAGGCGCCGGCCGGCATGTCTTCGCGGCCCAGCGGCCTGCCGGTATAGGGAGAAATCGATAGTGCTGTGCCGTCCGAGGACACCACGATCAAACGGTCGCTGCCGAGCACCGGGCCGGCCCATTCGATCGGATCCTCCTTCTTCTTCTGGTTTTCATAGCTCGGCAATCGACGCATCCAGCGCACCTTGCCGTCGTTGCGTGTCAGGCAGATCAGCTCGTTGTCGTTGGTCAGCACGTAGATGTAATCGCCGGCCACCCACGGACCATGAACCGAGCCGATATCCTGCTCCCAGGTGCGCTCGCCGCTGCGCAGGTCGATCGCGACCATGCGGCCGCTATGACTGATGGCAAACACCCGGCCGCGGTCGATGACCGGCCGGCCGCGGATATCGGCGAGGGCCGAGACCGCATCGGAGCCGCGCGACGTCGCCAGATCGTCGGACCACAGCACCCGCCCGTTCTCGACCGTCAGCGCGTAAATCTCGCCCGAGGAATAGCCGACCACGACCACTTCTCCCTCGACCGCAGGACTGGCACTGCCGAGCAAACTCGCGGTCTCCGGGATGCCGTTGTGGCTCCACAGCCGCCGACCGTCGGTCGCGGCGAGTGCCACCAGCTCATTCTCGACGGTGACGACAAAAACGCGGCCATCGGATACCGTCGGCCCGCTCTGCACCGGGGTGCCGACACTGGTTTTCCAGATCACCTTGCCATTGGCCGGATTGAGCGCAAACACCTGCGCGTAGCCGGTCGAGACAAAGAGGCGGCCCTTCCAGAAGGCGACGCCACCACCGAACGAATTGCCGTAATCGATCTTCGGTCTGAGGTCGACCTGCCAGATCCGGTTGCCGGTCGCTGCGTCATAGGCCCCGACCTGCACTCCGCCATCCATCGCGTAGATGCGCCCGTCGGCGACCACCGGCTGGGCCATCACCTGGGTGTAGCGCGAGGACCCTTCGCCGACGCTGGTCTTCCACACCTGAACGAGGTGATATGGCAGGGCCAGATGCTGCATTGCATGATTCGGATAGCCGCCGGGCTCCGGCCAGTTCTGGTTGACGACCGGGCGAGGCAGGCTGATCGGAATCTTGGCGAGCTGCGGATCGGGTTCGAGCTGCCGATCGAGGCTCAGCACCGAGATCCGCTCGCCGGGCAGCGGCTCCTTCTTGGTGCTGAACCAGCTGCACCCGGAAAGCATCAATGCCACGCACAGCGGCGCGACAACAACCGGTCGAAACATCGCGGGAGGTGGACCTCGACTATGGAGCCAGCGCAGCGATCATCTCCGCGGCTCGGGCGCGCAAATCCCGCGGGGTCGCCGGATCATCGGCGAGGTTCTTGTACAATTCGAGCGCGGTCTTGTCGTCGCCGAGCCGCAGCCGCGCCGCTGCGGTCAGTGCCAGTGCCATCGGGCGCCACGGGTTGCCCGATGCCGTCAGCGGTTCGAGGCGCGCGATCGCCGCTTTTGGATCGGCGTCGGCGCCACCCGCCATCACCGCATCAAGCACCGCCAGATCGCGAAATGCCGGTTCGACCCCGGGCGCCGCGGCGATCCGGTCATAGGCGGCAACCGCCGCCTGGCGATTGCCCGATCTGGCCGACAGCGCCGCATCCTGGAACGCCGCCAGCACCGAATAGCCGCCGCCCTCCTTGGCCACCGACGCGAACACGATGGCCGCGTCCGCGGTTTTGCCGGCATTCGCCAGCGCCACCGCTCCCGCATAGCGGGCGGACTGAGCCAGGCGCTCGGTGCGCTGATGGTCGCGCCATGCCACAAAGCCACCGGCGATCAGCAGCAGAGCCACGCCGAGCGCGATGATGTAGCGGCCATAACGCGCCCACAGCTTCAGCAGATTGTCGCGACGAAGCTCCTCGTCGATCTCGCGGAAGATGTCGCTCACACAAGCCCCGGCCGGCGCTGCCCCGCAACAGCGGCTACCATATCCGCTCTGCCTTGGGGAGGCAAATTGCGCCCGTCGGCAGCAAAACCGGCGCCGGCCCGGCTTGACAAGCATCGCGGTTCTGTGCCGTGTAGCCCGCCCGCAACGCCCGCCCGGATCTGCTGCCGATGCACGCCTACCGAACCCACACCTGCGGCGCGCTGCGCATCACCGATGCCGGGCTGCCCGCCCGGCTGTCGGGCTGGGTCCATCGCAAGCGCGACCACGGCCATCTGCTGTTTGTCGATCTACGCGACCATTACGGCATTACCCAATGCGTGATCGATGCATCCTCGCCGCTGTTCGCCGCGGCCGACCGGTTGCGCCTCGAAAGCGTGGCAACCGTGACCGGCACCGTCAAGGCGCGTTCGGAGGATACCGTCAACCCCCGGCTCGACACCGGCGAGGTCGAGCTGACGATCGCCGAACTCGAAATCCAATCCGAGGCGCTGCCGCTGCCGTTTCCGGTCAATGCCGAGGCCGAATACCCCGAGGAGATGCGCCTCGCCTATCGCTTTCTCGACCTGCGGCGCGACGGCATGCACGCCAACATCATGCTGCGCTCGCGGGTCATCGCCTCGATTCGGCAGCGGATGATCGCGCAGGGCTTTGCCGAGTTCCAGACGCCGATCCTGACCGCAAGTTCGCCCGAGGGGGCCCGCGACTATCTCGTGCCGAGCCGGCTCCATCCCGGCCAGTTCTACGCGCTGCCGCAAGCCCCGCAGCAATTCAAGCAGCTCTTGATGGTCGCCGGCTTTGACCGCTATTTCCAGATCGCCCCCTGCTTTCGTGATGAAGCGGGGCGCGCCGACCGCTCGCCGGGCGAATTCTACCAGCTCGATTTCGAGATGTCGTTTGTCACCCAGGACGATGTCTTCGCCGCGATCGAGCCGGTGCTGCACGGGCTGTTCGAGGAATTCGGCAACGGCCGCAAGGTGACGGAATCGCCCTTTCCGCGCCTCGCCTATCGCGATGCGATCCAGCGTTACGGCACCGACAAGCCCGATTTGCGCAACCCGGTGGTGATGGGCGACGTGACCGAACATTTCCGCGGCTCGGGCTTCAAGGTCTTTGCCGGCATGATCGACGCCGATGCCGCGACTCGCGTCTGGGCGATCCCGGCGCCGGGCGGCGGCAGCCGCGCCTTTTGCGACCAGATGAATTCCTGGGCCCAGGCCGAGGGCCAGCCGGGGCTCGCCTACATCTTTTTCCGCAATGGCGAGGGCGCTGGCCCGGTCGCGCGCAATCTCGGACCGCAGGCAACCATGGCGATCCGCGCCGAACTCGGTCTCGGCGACGGTGATGCGGTGTTTTTCGTCTGCGGCGTGCCGCGGCAGTTTCTGGCCTTCGCCAGCGCCGCGCGGCTGCGGGTCGGACGCGAGCTCGGCCTGACCCGCGAGGGGGTCTTCGAATTCTGTTGGATCGTCGATTTCCCGATGTATGAACTCGACGAGGAGACCGGCAGGATCGTCTTCAGCCACAACCCGTTTTCGATGCCGCAGGGCGGGCTCGCGGCGCTGGAACAGCAGGATCCGCTCGAAATCATTGCCTATCAATACGATATCGTGTGCAACGGGGTCGAACTTTCCTCCGGGGCGATCCGCAACCACCGCCCGGACATCATGTACAAGGCGTTTGCCATCGCCGGCTATTCGGCGGCCGAGGTCGAGGCCCGGTTCGGCGGCATGCTCAACGCTTTCAAATACGGCGCGCCGCCGCATGGCGGCTCGGCTCCCGGTATCGATCGCATCGTCATGCTGCTGGCCGATACGCCCAATATCCGCGAGATCGTCGCGTTTCCGCTCAATCAGCAGGCACAGGACCTGTTGATGCAGGCGCCGGCCAGCGTCCCGCCCGAGCGGCTGGCGGAACTCCACCTGCGCCTGGCGCTGCCGCTGGAAACGGGGCAGAAACCCTGACCAGCCCCGGACCGGCCTACATCTCGTGCGGCCAATAGATGATGCTCCGGCATCAGCCGCGCCGCACCTTGTGGCTCGACAGCTACGCACCTTGTGGCTCGACAAAGACGGGCCGGGAGCCGTTTTGCCGATGATCGCGCGATGCATCGGGATATTCGTTGTTGCGGCCGGGCTCGCCGGCCTGCTCCCGCCGCTCGCACGCGGGGCCGAGATCGCTCCGCATCGCGCACTCTACATAATGACACTCGGGTCGGCCCGCAGCGATTCGGGTGTCGTCGATGCAAACGGCACGATGGATTACGAGTGGGGCGAGACCTGCGACGGCTGGACCATCGAACAGCGTTATCGGCTGCAGATGGGCTACGCCGAAAACCGCGATGTCGATATCACCTCGAGTTTTGTCACGTGGGAATCGAAGGACGGGCTGCGCTACCGGTTCAATCAGCGCGAGACCCGGAATGGCGAGCTCGATCAGGAGATCCGTGGCAGTGCCGAGCTCGACGGGCCGGGCAAAGGCGGGATCGCCCGGTTTACCCTGCCGCAGCAGCACACTCTGAAGCTGGCGCCGGGTGTACTGTTTCCAAGCGCCCACACGATCCTGTTGATCAACGAGGCCAGTGCCGGCAAGACGTTCCTGTCGCGACAGGTGTTCGATGGCGCCGCCGATGAGAATGCCGTGCAGGTCTCGGCAGTGATCAGCGGCAAGCTCGGCGCCGATCCGGCCGCGGGCCGGCTGGGCCCGCTACTGGACCAGCCCGGATGGAATGTCCGGCTGGCGTTCTTTCCGGCCGATCCAACCGCCGAGGAGCCGGATTACGAACTCGGGATGCGCCTCCTCGATAACGGCGTTTCGACCGACATGGTGATCGATTACGGCGACTATTCGATCCGCGCCAAGCTCGTCGCCATCGAGTCGCTCGGCAAGCCCAGCTGCTGACCCGGCCGCGGCCGGATCAGGATCGGCAAGCCTCGAACGGAGTAATGGCGAGAGCGGCTGCGGGGTCGCCACCCCTGGCGGCAAGCCCCGCCGACCCGACCGGCACCGCGTTCCCGCTAGACCATGCCCGCTAGACCATAATCATGTCGGATCGAAGCGCACCGCACTCCGATCCGACCCGTCAATCATGGTCTCGTCCTTGCCATCGAGAGCAGGCTTCACGCCTGAAATGAAAGCTCCATGTCCATTTCGCGCGATCCTGCGCTAGGCGAGCGAGCGCTCGGCGGGGCTCGGCTCCGTGTCGTTCGCCCGCTCCTCGTTGAGCGCGAGATTGTCCTTGATGCTGCCGAGTGCCGTGATCATCGCATCGCGGGTGCCCGGGGCGAGACCGGCAAATGCCTCCTCGCGGATCGCCTGGTTGATATCGAGAATACGCTCGACCACCGGCTCGGCACCCGGGGTCAGCCACAAGGTCCGCACCCGCCGGTCGGTCGGATGGGCCCGCCGCTCGACGAGCCCCTCCTCGTGCAGCTTGTCCAGCATGCGGACCAGAGCGATCGGCTCGATATCGAGCCAGACCGCGACCTCGGCCTGGCTCACTCCCTCATTGCGGGCAATGTACAGCACGACCGCCGCCTGGCGCCGGGTGATCGGCAACCCGATCTGCCGCGCCTGCCGCTCGAAACGCCGCTTGAGCAGCCGCGAGACGTCATGCACCAGAAATCCGAAATTGCGGTCGGGCCCCGCTCCCTGGGCGCGCGCCGCCAGCGATGTGCGGGTCATCTCGTTACTCCGCGCTCTGGCGCTCCTCGATGAGGGCGGGACGCCCCTCGCCCCCGAGCGCGGTGGCCATGCGCGACGGGCGGTAGGAGCGACCGAGCCAGCGCGAGAACCGCTCGAGATAGAGATAGACGACCGGCGTCGTATAGAGTGTGAGCCATTGCGAAATGAGCAGCCCGCCGACGATTGCAATGCCGAGCGGCTGGCGCAGTTCCGAGCCCACGCCCTGGCCGATCGCGATCGGCAGGCTGCCGAACAGCGCCGACATCGTCGTCATCATAATCGGGCGGAAGCGCAAGAGGCAGGCCTGGTGGATCGCATCGAGCGGAGTCTTGCCTTCGAGCCGCTGCGCCTGCAATGCAAAGTCGATCATCATGATAGCGTTCTTCTTGACGATCCCGATCAAGAGGATGATGCCGACGATCGCGATCACCGTCAGGTCATAGTGAAACAGCATCAGCATCAAGAGGGCGCCCACCCCGGCCGAGGGCAACGCCGACAGGATCGTGAGCGGGTGGATATAGCTTTCGTAAAGGATGCCGAGCACGATGTAGACGACGAGGATCGCGGCGACGAGCAGCAGCGGCATCGACGACAGCGACGCCTGGAACGCCTGTGCTGTGCCTTGGAACGAGGCGTTGAGGGTCGGTGGCGCGCCAAGCTTGGCGGTCAGCTCCTGGATCGCGGTGACCGCCTGGCCGAGCGAGGCGCCGCGCGCGAGGTTGAACGACAGCGTCACGGCCGGGAAAACGCCCTGATGGCTGATCGTCAGCGGCTCCAGCTTTGGGACGTAATGGGCAAAGGCCGAGAGCGGCACCTCGACACCGTTCGGCCCGGGCACATAGATCTTCGACAGCGCCGTCGCATCTTTCTGAAACTGCGGTTGGACTTCGAGGACGACCTTGTACTGATTGGTCGAGGTGTAGATCGTCGCCACCTCGCGCTGGCCGAAGGCGTCGTAGAGCGTCTGGTCGATCAGCGCCGCCGACAAGCCGAGCCGTGAGGCGGCGTCGCGGTCGACTTCGATCGCCACATGTGGTGCCGCGACCTGCTGGTCGGATGCGACGTCCTGCAATTCGGGCAGCTTGCGCATCTCGTTCTCGAGGATCGGCGCCCAGTGGTTGAGCTCCTCCTGATCGGGGTCGGTCAGAGTGTATTGATACTGTGTCCGGCTCAGCCGGCCGCCGACATTGATATCCTGCGGCACCTGCATGTAGAACTTGGCGCCGACGATCCCGGCCACCTGCTTGCGCAGGCGCCGCACGACCTCGTCGGCGGTGGCGGTACGCTCGCTGAACGGCTTCAGCTGGAAGAAGATGCGCGCCGTGCTCTCGCCAGGATTGTAACTGTAGGCGCCGGCCGTGTTGTAGACACCGGCGACGGCAGGATCGCGCAGCACGATGGCGACGACCTTGTGGGCGATATCCGCCGTTGCCTGGAACGACGCATCCTCGCGGACATCGAGTTCGCCGAACACGAAACCGGTATCCTGCTGCGGGAAAAATCCTTTGGGAATATGGATATAAAGATATCCAGTCGCGACCATCAGCAGCAATGTCGACATCAGCGCCGGGAACTGGTGGCGCAAGACCCAGCGCAGCCCGCGGTCGTAGGCACCGATCATCCATGTAAAAAACCGCTCGGCCAGCTGATTGATGCGGCCCTTGCCGTGCAATGACTGTTCTTTCAGAAACAGCGAGCACAATACCGGTGTCAGGGTCAGCGAAATGATCGCCGAGGAGATGACCGCGACCGAGACGACGACGCCGAACTCACGGAACAGCCGGCCGATGATGCCGCCCATAAAGAACAGTGGAATGAAGACGGCGATCAGCGAGAAGGTGATCGAAACGATCGTGAAGCCGATCTGGCCGGCTCCTTTCAGCGCTGCTTCGAGCGGCCGATCGCCCTGCTCGATGTAGCGCACAATATTCTCGATCATGACGATCGCGTCATCGACCACGAAGCCAACCGAGATCGTCAACGCCATCAGTGAGATGTTGTCGAGGCTGTAGCCGGCGACGTACATCACGGCAAAGGTGGCGAGCAGTGACAGCGGCACCGCCATGGCCGGGATCACGGTCGCCCAGATCGTCCGCAGGAAGATGAAGATCACGCAGATCACCAGCGCGATCGTCAGCAGCATCGTGTATTCGACGTCGCGCACGCCGGCCCGGATCATCAGCGAGCGGTCCGACATCAGATCGACATGGACCGATGGCGGGATCGAGGCTTCGAGCTGAGGCATCAGCGCTTTGATCTGGTCGACCAGCTCGATCGTGTTGGCGCCCGGCGCCTTGAGGATCGCGATCCCTTCGGCCGGCTCGTTGTCGTACCAGCCGCCGAGATGCGTGTTCTGGATCGAATTGAGGACGTCGCCGACATCCTTGATCCGCACCGGCGCGCCGTTTCGGTAGGCGATGATGACGTTGCGATATTGCGCGGCATCGACCAGCTGGTCGTTGGTGTCGAGCGTGACGGTCCGGTAGTCGCCCTCGATCTCACCTTTCGGCTCGTCGACCGTCGCCGCGGCGATCGCGTTGCGCACATCCTCAAGACCGATGCCCTTCGCCGCGAGCGCCGCCGGATTGACCTGGATGCGGGCGGCATAGGGCTTCTGGCCGAAGATGAAGACCTGGCCGACACCCGGCACCATCGACAGCCGCTCGGCGAGCACGATATTGGCGTAGTCGTCGATGCGATAGACCGGCAGCGCGTCTGAATGGACCGCATAGATCAGCACCGGCCGGTCGGTCGGGTTGGTCTTCTTGTAGGTCGGCGGGGTCGGCAGGTCCTTTGGCAACAATCCGCTCGCCGCGTTGATCGCGGTCTGCACGTCCTGCGCCGCGGCGTCGATGTTGCGCGACAGATCGAACTGCAGCGTGATCGTCGTGATGCCCACGCCGGACAGCGACGTCATCTGGGCGAGCGACGGGATCGAGGTGAATTGCTGTTCGAGCGGGGTGGCGACCGACGAGGCCATCGTCTCCGGGCTGGCGCCGGGATAGGTGACGCTGACCGCGATCGTCGGGAAATCGACATTCGGCAGCGAAGCGACCGGCAGCAGGCCATAAGCGGCGATGCCGAACACCAGCACGCCCAGCATCAGGAGCGAGGTGGCGATCGGCCGGTGGATAAAAGGTGCGGAGATGCTCATCGATGCCCCTGCCCTCAGCCGGCAGCGCTATTCGGCGCCGGCATGACCTTGACCCGCGACCCGTTGATCAGCCGGAACTGGCCGGTGACGACGATCCGCTCGCCGGGTTTGAGCCCTTTTGTCACGACGGCCACCCCGTCCTGGGTTGCCGCCACCTCGACGGCCCGCCGCTCGACCGTGTCATCGGGTTTGATGACGTAGACAAAGCGCCCGTCCGGGCCTTCATCGACAGTCTGCGCCGGCACCGTCGGGACATCGCGGCGCATCCGCAGGATGACCCCGACATTGACGAATTCGCCGGGCCACAGCCGCTCGTCCTCGTTGTCGAAGCGCGCTTTCAGGTGGATCGTGCCGGTTGCCTGGTCGATCGTATTGTCGATCAGCGTCAGCTTGCCCTGTGACAGCAGCGCCTTGTTCTCGCCGCTGTAGGCTCGCACCACGAGCGGCCCCTTCTGTTGGGATTCGCGGATCTGGTCTAGAGTTTCCTGCGGCAGCGTGAAGCTGACAAAGATCGGCTTGATCTCGTCGATCGTGACCAGCGTCGTGTTGTCGGTCGCACGCACCAGGTTGCCGATATCGACGAGCCGCGCGCCGAGGCGTCCGTCGATCGGTGCGCGGATATCGGCGTAGCCGAGATTGAGCTGAGCGGTGTCGATCTGCGCCTCGTCACCCTTGATCGCGGCCTCTAATTGCCCGACCAGAGCGGTCTGCTGATCGTAGCTCTGCCGGGTCTGGTAGCCGGTGCCGAGCAGCTTCGAATAGCGTTCGAGATCGAGCTTTGCCCCGGCCAGCTGGGCCTCGTCCTTCTGCTTGGCCGCCTGGGCCTGTTCGAGTGCCGCCTGGTAAGGGCGCGGATCGATCTGGAACAGCGGGTCGCCCTGTTTGACCTCCTGGCCTTCCTTGAAATCGACCTTGACGATCTGCCCGTCGACCCGGCTCTTGACCGCGACCATGTTGTAGGCCTGGACCGTGCCGATGCCGTTCAGCAGCACCGGGACATCGGCGGCACGCACGACCCCGGCGGTGACCGGGACGCCCGGGGCCGGCGGCTGTGCTGTCGCGCGTGGCCCATTGCCGCCGAGCCAGTGCCACCCGATGATCGCCACCGCAACCATCACGACCGCGCCCGCGGTGAGCGCACGCCTGATCATGCCCGGCATCTCCCTTTGGAGAGCAACGTTAAAGAAAATATATCATAGACAAACTCTATAGGTTACGGTCGCTCCCGTCCACCGCAACTGTCCTCTATGATCGGCGCGAAACGTCGCAGCCATCCCCGGCAGCGTCCAAATCTGGACAGCGCATGGCTGCAATGCATAGCGACATCCGTGATCTTGCGGCCTGCCGGCGGTGCCCTCGGCGCGCGACGATGCCCTCGGCACGCGACGATGCTAGTCTCCAGCGGTGCATTCTCGCGACGAAGAGACCACCCGGACCGATCGCACGGCAGCGCTTGCGCTACTGCGCTGGTATCTCGAACTCGGCGCCGACGAGGCGATCGCCGATGCGCCGACGAACCGGCTCGCCCCACCGCCACTATCGACTGCTGCGGCGGCGCGCCCGACGCCACTATCGACTGCTGCGGCGGCGCGCCCGGCGCCGCCATCGCTGAGTTCGCGCCCGGTCGCCGCACCGCCGGCCAAACTCGCCGATGCGCCCGGCGAGGCGGCGCAATCGGCACGCATTGCCGCCGCCGCGGCCGACACGCTCGCGGCGCTCGAAGCGGCGATTGCCAAATTCGACGGCTGCGCGCTGAAACGCACCGCGACCAATACGGTCGTCAGCGACGGCAACCCGGCCGCCCCGATCATGCTGATCGGCGAGGCGCCCGGCGCCGAGGAGGACCGGATCGGGCGCCCGTTTGTCGGCCGCGCCGGCCAGCTGCTCGACCGGATGCTGGCCGCGATCGGCTTGGACCGATCCGGGGTGCTGATCACCAATGTGATCTATTGGCGGCCGCCCGGCAACCGCACGCCGAGTGCCGACGAGATCGCCGCCTGCCTGCCGTTTGTGCTGCGCCAGGTGGCGCTGGTCCGGCCCAAGATCCTGGTGCTGGCCGGCGGGACTGCCGCCCGCGCGTTGCTGCCGCCGGGTCCCGGCATCACCCGGTTGCGCGGCCGCTGGTTCGATCTCGAGATCACCGGGCTCGACCGTCCCGTGCCGACCCTGCCGATGTTCCACCCATCCTTTTTGTTGCGCAGCCCGGAGCGCAAGCGCGAGGCATGGCACGATCTCCTGGCGCTGCGCCGCCAGCTCGACGCGGTGCCGGCGGCCGGATCCGAGCCTGGCTAGCCGGCGCGGCCGGGGCGGGCTATCCTGCGCATGCACCGTCGAGGGAGCGATCGCCATGCCCGGCCGGCTCGATGAAACCCGCCCGTTCCTGCCCGTCAGCATCGCGCTGCTGACCGTATCGGATACCCGCGACGCGAGCCAGGACCGCTCCGGCGACACCCTCGCCGAACTTGCAACCGGCGCCGGGCACAGGATCGCCGCGCGTCGCATCGTGCGCGACGAGCGCGATACGATCGTCGCCCAGCTGCGGGCGTGGATCGCCGATCCGCAGATCGATGTCGTGATCTCCACCGGCGGCACCGGTGTCACCGGGCGCGACGTGACACCCGAGGCGTTTCACAGCGTCTACGAAAAGGAGATCGCCGGCTTTGGCGAGCTGTTTCGCTGGCTCAGCTACGCCAAGATCGGCAGCTCGACGATCCAGAGCCGGGCCACCGCCGGGGTCGCCGGCGGCACCTACCTGTTCGCATTGCCGGGCTCGCCCGGCGCCTGCCGCGATGCCTGGCAGGATATCCTCGTGCACCAGCTCGACAACCGGTTCCGGCCCTGCAATTTCGTCGAGCTGATGCCGCGCCTGCAGGAACACCTGACGCGCTGATGCCCGACCGGCATGGGGCCCGATGGCACGGGGCCTGATGCGCCTCTATGAACGCATCGACGCGGTGCCGGCGCTGTCGGCCGAGGAGCGGCAGCTGATCGACAGCGTGCGGTTGCTGGCACGCGAGCGGGTCATGCCACGCGCCGCCGCTCACGACCGCAGCGGCGAGTTTCCATGGGACAATGTCCGTGACATCAACGGGCTCGGCCTCAATCAGATGTTCGTGCCCGAAGCCTATGGCGGGGCGCCGCTGTCCTACGCCGCCTATCTCGCCTGCGTGCGCGAGCTGAGCCAGGCCTGTGCCGCGACCGGGATCATCTGGGCCACCAACTTCCACGCCGTCGCGCCGGTGATCGATCACGGCAGCGAGGAGCAGAAACATCGGCTGCTGCCGCGGATCGCCGCCGGCGGGCTGGCGGCGCTGGCGATCACCGAGCCCGAGGCCGGGTCGGACGCGACCCATATGACGACCCGCTTCACCGCCGAGGGTGACGATATCATCGTATCGGGCGGCAAGACTTTCATCACCAATGGCGATGTCGCCGACCTGATCCTGGTGTTTGGCAAATGGACGGGTAGCGCGGACCGCCGCCAGGCGATCTCGGCGCTGATCGTGGAAAAGGATAGGCCCGGCTTGCGGGTGCTGCGCCGCGAAGACAAGATGGGGCACCGCGCCTCCTCGACCGTGGCGCTCGCCTTCGAGGATTGCGTCGTGCCGCGCGCCAACCTGCTGGCCGGCCCCGGCGCCGGCCTGCCATTGCTGCTGGCGGCGCTGAACAAGTCGCGCCCGAGCATCGCTGCGCACGCGCTCGGCATCGCCCGCGCCGCGTTCGAAGATGCCCTCGCCTATGTCAACGAGCGGCGCCAGTCGGGCCGGCTGATCATCGAGTTTCAGGGCATCCAGTTTCTGCTCGCCGATCTCGCCGCCGAGCTTGCTCTGTGCGAGCGCTGGCTGTGGCACGTCGCCGGGCTTGTCGACACCGGTGCTGCCGATTTCGGTCCCGAGGCCTCGATCCTCAAACTGCGCGCCTCGGACCTGGCGATGCGGATGACGACGGAAGCGGTACAGCTTTTCGGCGGCTACGGCTACATCAAGGACAACCGCGTCGAGCGGCTGATGCGTGATGCCAAGATCACCCAGATCTGGGAAGGCACCAACCAGATCCACCGTCGCATCATCGGTCGCAGCCTGATCGCGCGCGCCTAGCATGCGGATCGCGCCCGGGTAGTGGCAGCGTCCGGCAACCGGGCTGCCGCAAACCCGCCATAATCGCGCCGTTTGCAGTGTCAACGCAGCAGCATCGGTGTTCCATGCCCATCCGGCGGAGACTCGCGGTTCTGGCACTTCTCGGTTTCGCCATGGCCCAGCCGGCGCTGGCGCAGCAGCTGGCGCCGCCGGCGCGGGTCGGGACGATCACCTATGTCTCCGGGAATCTCGCATTCCACACCGCGGGCGAGACCCAGTGGTCGGCGGCCGGGGTCAACTATCCGGTTGCAACCGGAGGGTCGTTCTGGACCGACCCGCAGACCCGCGCTGAACTACAGATCGGTCCGAGCACGATCGACATGGCCGGTGGCACCGAGATCGACGTCACCAATCTCAACGAACAGGTCGCCCAGATCGCAATCCCGCAAGGGCGACTCTATCTGCATTTGCGGCAGCTCGATACCGGCCAGAGCTTCGAGATCGATCTGCCGCAGGGTGCGGTGTGGCTGCTGCAGCCCGGCGCCTACGACATCGACGCGGGGACTCCCAGCCAGCCGGCACGCGTCGCCGTGTTCGACGGCAGTGCACGGTTTGTCGGCGGCGGCGCCGATATCGGCATCACCGCCGGGAATGCCGCGGTGTTGAGCGGGGCGAACCCGGTTGCCGCGCAATCGGCGCCAGCCCGTCCCGACGCGTTTGTCGCATGGTGCCGCGCCCGCGACTATCAGCAGAACCAGGTCGCGGCGGCGAGCCATTACATCTCGCCGCAGATGACCGGCTATGCCGACCTCGACCAGTACGGCAGCTGGCAGGCGAGCCCGCAATACGGCGAGATCTGGTATCCGAACCAGGTCCCGCCGGGCTGGGTCCCGTACAGCGACGGACGCTGGGTGTGGATCGAGCCGTGGGGCTGGACCTGGGTCGGGCAAGAGCCATGGGGCTTCGCGCCGTTTCATTACGGCCGCTGGGCTTATGTCGGCGACCGCTGGGGCTGGGTTCCGGGCCAGTATGTGGCGCAGCCGGTCTATGCGCCGGCGCTCGTCGCTTTTGTCGGTGCGGCAGCCGGCGTGGCGATCGCGAATGCGGCCGGCCCGGCGGTCGGCTGGTTTCCGCTGGCGCCGGGCGAAACCTACTGGCCGGGCTATACCCGCAACGTCAATTACATCCGCAATGTCAACATTGCCAACGTCCACAATATCAACACCATCGTAAACCGGTCCAACGGTGTGCCGCCGGCCGAGGCGGCGCGAAACGAATTCGCCAATCGCCGGTTCGCGACCGTGGTGCCGCGGCAGGTCTTTGCCAATGCCGATCCGGTGGCATCCCACGCGCTGCATGTGGCGCCGGCAGCGCTGGCAGCAGCCCCGGTGGCGCTGCACCCGCCGGCATTGCGGCCCGCGGCCAGGCCGGCAGCGGTCGCCGCACGCGGTCCGGCGGCAACGCGCCCGGTGCCGCGCGGCCCGGGCAAACCGCCGCCAGGCCATCCGGCCGGTCCGGCGCACACCGCGGCACTGCCGCCACGTCCGGGCGCTAACGGCGCCGGTACCGCCGGCCCGCACGCCCCTGGTGGCCCGCACGCTCCTGGCCCGGCGAGCGCAGCCCGCCCATCCGAAGCCGCTCACCCCGCAGCCGCTCACCCGGGGCGGCCCTCCGCCCCCGAACGCGGCGTTCCGGCCGCGATCGGTCCGGCGCACACGGCAGCGCTGCCCCCTGCCGCGCATCATCCCAGCGCGCATCATCCGGGCGCACCGCGGTCCACGGTGGCGGCCCGGCCTGCGGGCGCGCCGGCGGCACACCCGGCTGCCCTCGCGGCACCCCATCACGAGGCACCGTCACGGCCGGCACCGGCGCCGCATCCCGAGGCGCGGATCGTCAGGCCGGCAGCCCCGATCGCCCGGCCCGCTCCCGCCCGACCAGCTCCCGCCCGACCAGCTCCTGCCCGACCAGCTCCCGCCCGGCCCGCTCCCGCCGCCCATCGGCCGGCTCCCGCCATTGTCCGGCCAGCGCCGGTGGCACGGCCGATGCCGGTGTCCCGGCCGCCGGCGGCACATCCAGCGCCAGCCGCCGCCCGGCCGCATCCGCCGGCGGCACATCCGGCGCCGGCCGCCCACCGGGCTGCGCCCGCGCGCGGCGGGGCAAAACCAGAGGAGAGGCACGAATAGGCGTGGGCCGTCGCACCATCGCGATCGCGCAATCAAGGAACACCGCCGGTCGCCGAGAGCGGCGCCCGGTGGCGCCGTTCCGGCCTGCCCCGCCCGTCGCGGCACCGAGACCATGATCGATACGATCATGGTCTCGTCTTTTGGGACCGAGAGTAGGATTCACGCTTGAAATGGAAGTTCTGCGTCCATTTCATGCGATCCTGCTCTAGAATTCGAGAAGCTCGCCGATTCGCTCGGCCGCCTTGAGGCCCGAGCCAGTCAGCACGACAATTGTCGTCTCGGTGCCGGCGATCGTGCCGTCATCCACGAGCCGGGTCAGCGCCGCAGCCGCGGTTGCGGCGGTCGGCTCGACAAACAACCCGAGGCGGCCGAGCGCCAGCAATGCCGGTCCGATCTCGGCCTCGGCCACTGCGACGACCGCGCCCCGCGAGCGACGCAAGGCCCGCAGCACCGCGCCGCCGCGCACCGGCCGCAAGGTCGCGATGCCGTCGGCAATCGTCGGCGCGGTGGCGAACGGCACCAGCTCCTGCGCACCCGCCTCCCAAGCGGCGGCAAGGGCTGCGCAATTCGCCGCCTGCACCGCGAACAGCCGTGGCCGCGCTTTGATCTCGCCGGCTTTTTCGAGCGCATCGAAACCGCGTTCGAGACCGAGGATGTTGCTGCCATAGCCGGTCGGCACGAGAATGTTGTCGGGCAGGCGGAACCCCAGCTGCTCCCATAATTCGAACGCCAGCGTCTTGGTGCCTTCGATGAAGTACGGGTGCCAGTTGTGGCTGGCATAAAAGCTGCCGGTGGCGGCGAGTGCGGCCTCGGCGACCGCCTGGCGACTGCCGGGCACGCGGCAGAGCTCAGCCCCGGCGGCGGCGATCTGCACCAGCTTTGCCCGTGGCGCATCCGCCGGAACATAGATGCGGCAGGGAATGCCGGCCGCCGCCGCGTAGGAGGCAATCGACGATCCGGCATTGCCCGAGGAATCCTCGTGGATCGGGCCAATCCCGGTTTCGGTCAGATGCCCGACCTCGATCAGGTGATTGATCATCGCCGCACTGCCGCGATCCTTGAACGATCCGGTCGGCATCTGCGATTCGAGCTTGAACCAAGCCGGCACCCCGGCCCAATCGCGGCGCACCAGCGGGGTCCAGCCCTCGCCAAGCGATACGCTGGGCGGGGCCCGCAGCGCCAGCGCCGATGCATAGCGCCAGAGCGAGGCTTCGCCGGTCGCGATGTCGCCGCGCCGCAGGCCGGGGCCGGGCTCGAGATCGACGGGACCGCCGCAATCGCAACGCCAGAGCGGCCGGTCGGCGGCCCGGCTGCGTCCACAGGTCGGGCAAAGATAGGCCGGGTCGAGGTGAGTCGGGGTCGTCATCGCTATATCAATGTCCCCGGGAGATCGTGTTGTCGGAGGAAGTGCGGCCGCGGCCGGCGATCAGCCGCTCCCCGGCAGCATTGCACTCGATTGTGCGAACCTCCGATCGTAGAAGCCCGAGTTGCATCACGCTTCAAAATCACGCTTCGCGGTAGCCGCAATCGAGGACGCGGGCCGGACCTTCGACCTCCGACTCCAGCAGCCGCACGCTCCATTCCCTGATACGCCCGCCGCTTTTCTGGAATTTCTTGTTTACTTCGTCCATCGCCAATTCCTTGGCTTGTTGATCGTTTTCGGCAATTACCGTCGTGTAGTAGATTTCTTCGCCCAACGACCGGATGCAGCTGAACTTGTTCATGACTCCGCCCTCCTGAGTTTGGCTCGATCCTATGCGTCCATCCCGTTGCGATCAACAGCAGGCCGCCGCCGGTTTTCCCGGGGGCACCTGCCCTTGCCGGGCGTCCGCCGCTCGCGATGGCTTCACAGCACCGGCGATCGCCTATAGGCTGCAGTGTTTGTCTTTCACATTCAGGCCGATCATGTCCTTCCTCGCCGACCGTCTCGCCCGCGTAAAGCCGTCACCGACGATGGCCATGACCGCGCTCGCCACCGAATTGAAGGCGGCAGGACGCGACATCGTCAGCCTGTCGGTCGGCGAGCCCGATTTCGACACGCCCGCGAATATCCAGGAAGCGGCGATCGCGGCAATGCGGCGCGGCGAGACGCGCTACACGACTTTTGACGGCACGATCGAACTGAAGCGTGCGGTGGCGCAGAAGTTCAAGCGCGAGAACGGGCTCGACTACGACACCGCGCAGATCACGATCGGCTCGGGCGGCAAGCAGGTGCTGTACAATGCGATGGTCGCCACGATCAATCCGGGCGACGAGGTCGTGATCCCCGCACCCTTCTGGGTGTCGTACCCGGAGATGGTGCTGTTGTGCGACGGTACTCCGGTGCCGGTGCCGTGTCCGCAGAACAACGGCTTCCGGCTGCGCCCCGAGGACCTCGACGCGGCGATCACGCCCAGGACCAAATGGCTCATTTTGAACTCGCCCTCGAACCCGAGCGGTGCTGCCTATAGCGAGGCCGAACTGAAGGCGGTCGCCGAGGTGCTGCTGCACCACCCGCAGGTCTGGGTCATGACCGACGACATGTATGAGCACGTGATCTACGACGATTTCGCGTACCGGACGATCGCCCAGGTCGAGCCGCGCCTCTATGAGCGCACGCTGACGGTCAACGGCGTCTCGAAGGCCTATTGCATGACCGGCTGGCGGATCGGCTATGGCGGCGGGCCGACCGCGCTGATCAAGGCGATGGGAGCGATCCAGTCGAACTCGACCGCGAACCCGTGCTCGATCAGCCAGGCCGCGGCGATCGAGGCGCTGAACGGACCGCAGGATTTCATCCCGGTGCACACCAGGAAGTTCCAGGAGCGACGCGACCTGGTTGTCGATCTGCTGAACCGCATCCCCGGCCTGTTCTGCCCACGGCCCGAGGGTGCCTTTTACGTCTATCCGTCCTGCGCCGGGGTGATCGGCAAGCGCACCCCCGGAGGCAAGACGATCGCCGGCGACGAGGACTTTGTGCGCTACCTGCTCGAGGAAGAGGGTGTGGCGGTCGTGCATGGCGAGGCGTTCGGCCTGTCACCGCATTTCCGCATCTCCTACGCGACCTCGACCGCGGTGCTGCGCGACGCCTGTGCACGCATCGAGCGCGCCTGCTGCGCCCTGGCCTAGTACATGCACGAGAATGCAGCGGCGTCTACTACGAAGCTGGATTCGCGCACGGCCTTGGGCGTCGCGTGATTTTTACATGCAAACGAGAAGAAATAGACAATTTGCATTTTGACGTTAGACAGTACAATACAATCCCGTGGGCGACACCGACCGAAATTGTTACGCCATTGCAAAATCGTATCCTCGCGCTGTTTGGCGCAGGTCCTTTGAAGCCGGATGCCAAGCCACTGCCGACCTGATCTGCACGAGATATCCAGCAATTGGCTCCGCTCCGCGCCAGATAGGGGCAGCTTCGCCAGATTTCGGTTGCCATCCGGCGGGCCGACAGGCGACGATTGCCACCATAGATCGGGCGCTGGCGGGCCGTGACCGTGGCCCTTCTCGGGCGTCCAACAAGATGGCTGGAGGCGCCTCCAATGGCGAATACGTCCGCGAATGCACCGGCAGCCCCGCGCTGCGCTGCCCTGATCGGGCCGTATCTCTCGGGCAAGACCACGCTGCTCGAAGCATTGCTGCACGCCAGCGGCACGACCGGCCGGCGCGGCAGCGTGCGCGACGGCAACTCGGTCGGCGACCATTCCCCCGAAGCGCGCGCGCGGCAGATGTCGACCGAAGTCAATGTCGCCGGCGCGAGCTTTCTCGGCGATCCGTGGACGATCCTCGATTGCCCCGGCTCGGTCGAGCTGCTCTACGAGGCGCAGGGCGCGCTCTTGGCGAGCGATGTCGCGGTCGTCGTCGTCGAGCCCGAGGTCGAGCGCGCGCTGACGATCAGCCCGCTGTTGCGCTTTCTCGACCAGCACAAGATCCCGCACATGGTTTTCATCAACAAGATGGACAACGCCAATGCGCGGGTGCGGGACGTGCTGGCGGCGCTGCAGTCGGTGTCAAGCCGGCCCCTGGTGCTGCGCCAGGTGCCGCTGCGCGATGCTGAATCCGAGATCACCGGCTATGTCGATCTGGTCAGCGAGCGCGCCTACCGCTACCGCCCGGGCCAGGCTTCGGACCTGATCCCGTTGCCCGACGGCTTCTGGGACGAGGAGCGCGCCACCCGTACCGGCCTGATCGAAAAGCTCGCGGATTTCGACGACACCCTCCTCGAGCAGCTGCTCGAAGAGGTCGAGCCGCCAAAGGAGGAGATCTATCGCCACCTGACGCGGACGCTGAAGGGCGGGCAGGTGGTACCAGTGTTTCTCGGCTCGGGGCTGGCCGATTATGGGGTGCGCCGGCTATGGAAAGCGCTGCGTCACGAGACGCCGTCGCCGCAGGAAACCGCTTCCCGGCTCGGCATCGTCGCCGACGGCGAACCCTTGGCGCAGATCATCAAGACGTTTCATCTGCCGCATACCGGCAAGCTGTCGCTGGCTCGGGTGTGGCGCGGCACGATCACCGAGGGCATGGTGCTGAACGGCACCCGTGTCGCCGGGCTCTTGCGGGTGACGGGCGGACAGCACGAGAAGATCGCCGCCGCGCAGGCGGGCGAGGTCGTTGGGCTGACCCGGATGGAGGACATCGCGACCGGCGACGTCCTGACCCCGTCCGGCAAGGCTGATCCGCTGCCGCGGCCGGAGCGCCCGCAGCCGGTGTTCGGGCTTGCGATCGCCTCGGAAAAGCGCGCCGACGATGTCAAATTAACGGGTGCGATCGGCAAGCTCGTCGAGGAAGACCCGACCCTCGAGCTCGATCAGAATGCCGACACCCAGGAAATGGTGCTGTGGGGACAAGGCGACATCCACCTGCAGATCGCGATGGACCGGCTGCGCAATCGCCATAACCTCGCGGTCAACGGCCGGCCGGCGGCGGTCCCGTACAAGGAGACGGTCCGCCACGGCACCCAACAGCATTCCCGTTTCAAGCGGCAGAGCGGCGGGCACGGCCAGTTCGCCGATGTGACGATCGAGGTCAAGGCGCTGCCGCGCGGCTCGGGGTTCAATTTCACCGACAGCGTGGTCGGCGGGGCAATCCCGCGCAACTACATCCCGGCGGTCGAGGAGGGTGTCGTCGAAGCGCTGCAGCGCGGCCCGCTCGGCTTCCCGGTGGTCGACATCGCGGTCAATCTGATCACCGGGCAGTTCCACGCCGTCGACAGCTCGGACCAGGCATTTCATACCGCCGGCCGGCAGGGCGTCCAGGAAGCGCTGCCGAAATGCGAGCCGATCCTGTTGGAGCCGATCGACCAGGTCGAGATTTCGGTGCCGAACGCGTTCACCGCACGGGTGCAGCGGCTGGTTTCCGGCCGCCGCGGCCAGATCCTCGGTTTTGACGCCAAGCCCGATTGGCCCGGCTGGGACGTGGTCAGCGCGCATATGCCGCAGAGCGAACTGCACGACCTGATCGTCGAATTGCGCTCGCTGACACTGGGTGTCGGCAGCTTCGCGCATCGCTTTGACCATATGCAGGAGCTGACCGGCCGGCCGGCCGAGAAAGTGCTGGCGCAGCGCACCGCCGACGCCGCGCAATAGCCGGGTAAGCAGGTGGGACCGCCGATGATCGCGAAAGCGTGACTTGGCGCCCGCCGGCAGCGCCCCAGATTCTGCACCGCAACGATTTGCAGGTGCGGCGATGCTGATCCGGCGCAACAGAGGATGGGAATTGCGCGAGGGTGCGGCGACCCCGGAGCGGGTGTATCTGGGGCGGCGGGCCCTATTGAAGGCGATGGGCTTTGGGGCGATCGGTGCGGGGGCGATGCTCGCCGCGGCGCCGAACCCCGCCGCCACCGCACTCGCGGCGGATAGCGGCACCGACCCGTCGGCCGCGCTCTACCCGTTCAAACGCGGCCCGCGTTATAAGCTCGACCGGCCGATTACCGCTGCAAAATATTCGGAACATTACAACAATTTCTACGAATACGGCTCGGACAAGGCGATTGCCGATGCCGCCCAGCAGCTGAAGATCCGTCCCTGGACGATCAAGATCGATGGCATGGTCGAAAAGGAGATCACGATCGGCATCGACGATCTGTTGAAAAAGATGCCGCTTGAGGAACGGCTCTATCGGCATCGCTGCGTCGAGGCCTGGTCGATGGCGGTGCCGTGGAGCGGATTTGCGATGGCCGCCTTTGTCGATTTCGCCAAGCCGCTCGGCTCGGCCAAGTATGTGCGCACCGAAACCTTTCTCGACCCCGCCGAGGCGCCGGGCCAGAAGCAGTTCTGGTATCCCTGGCCTTATATCGAGGGCTGCACGATCGCCGAGGCGAAGAATGAGCTCGCCTTTTTTGCGACCGGCATGTACGGCAAGCCGGAACCCAAGCAGGATGGCGCGCCGCTGCGTCTGGTATTTCCCTGGAAATACGGTTTCAAATCGGCGAAGTCGCTGGTGCGCATCTCGTTCACCGACAAGCAGCCGCTATCATTCTGGCAGAATGTCCAGGGCGACGAGTACGGGTTCTGGGCGAATGTCAACCCGGCGGTGCCGCATCCGCGCTGGAGCCAGGCGACCGAGCGGGTTCTCGGCACCGACGAGCAGGTGCCGACCCTGATCTGGAACGGCTATGGCGAGTATGTCGCCCATCTCTATGACGGCATGCCGCAGAACCGCACGCTATTCATGTAGCCGGGGTCACGGCGCGAGGCCGAGCCGGTCGAGAGCCGCCGGCAGCTCGGCGAAATCGTCGAGCAGCGCGGCGGCGGCGAGCCCTTCAGGATCGCCGCGGCAATAGCCATACCGCATCAGGATCAGCGGCAGCCGCGCGGCATGAGCGGCAGCGGCGTCGTTCTCGCTGTCACCGATCATCGCTGCCGCCTCGGGCCGGGCACCGAGTGCTGCGATCAGCGCCAGGAGATGTCCGGGATCGGGCTTTTTGACCGCGAAACGGTCGCCGCCGGCGATCTGGTCGAACAATGGCAGCAGACCGAGCCCGTCGAGCACGACGAGGCTCGAACGCTGCAGCTTGTTGGTGCAGACCGCGGTCTGGTAGCCGCGCCGCCGCAATTCGGTCAGCGTCTCGGCCACCCGGGGATAGGGTCGGGTCCATTGCACCGCACCCGCCTCGTAGAGTTCGGTAAAGCGCGCCAGTGCCGTGGCCGAGTCGCCGGACTCGCTCCCTGCCGCCGCCAATGCCCGCGCGACCAGCGCCGGGACCCCGTCGCCGATCATCGCCTTGACCTGTGGCAGCGACAGCGGTTCGTGTCCGCGCTCGCGCAGCAGCTCGTTCAGCGCCGCGCGCAGGCCGGCGGCGCTGTCGACCAGCGTGCCATCGAGATCGAAGACGAGCAGATAACCGGCCATGGCCTCGCTTGTGCCGAAGATCGCCGGGCTGTTTGCGGTATGAACCGGTCCGCGCGACGCAATCTACGAGGTATCGAAGTGCGTTGCGATGTCAAGGACAAGGGGCTTGATCGCGCTTCCGGCAATCCGGAAGCGGGGCTTCGGCGCGAAGATAACGCATCCGCTCGCGGGCGTGAGGACCGGGGATCGCGCGGCCGTTGAACCGCATATCCGGCGATGAACCGAGATTCTAGCGAGATCGCGCATGGTCGCGCGGGCCCGGCAAATGTGGCAAAAGTGGTGGGCTGGCAACGTGAACGAACCTGGAGAGCAGCAATGGCGGACAGCTTTTTTGCCATATGCCTCGCTTTCACGCTCCGCGAAGAAGGCGGCTATGTCGATGACCCCGCCGATCCCGGAGGCGCCACCAATATGGGAATTACCCTCGCCACCTATCGGGACTGGTCGGCGGATCCCGGGCTCGGTCCCACGCAAATCCGCGACATG
Organism: Allostellaceae bacterium; assembly: GCA_035503615.1. GTDB lineage: Bacteria > Pseudomonadota > Alphaproteobacteria > ATCC43930 > CGMCC-115725 > AP-15. Next base: position 63,198 of record DATJTI010000037.1, read on the forward strand.
ACGGAACAGACCGCGCGGGCGATCTACCGTTCGCTTTACTGGAATCCGTTGCGCGCCGATGCGCTGCCGCCCGGTGTCGATCTGAGCGTGTTCGATATGGGCGTCAACGCTGGGATCTGGCGGTCGGCCAGGTTGCTGCAGCGGGCGCTCGGGTTTTCCGGCAGCGCGCTGGACGGCAGCATCGGTCCGGAGACCTTGAGGGCGGTATCGCGATTTGAGGCGCGCCGGCTGATCGACGATCTCGCCGCGCGGCAAGCGGATTACTATAGATCGCTCAACGATTACGACAGCTTCGGCGCGGGCTGGCTCAACCGGACCGAAGCGCGGCGCCTGGCCGCCCTCGCCATGATCGACAGCCCGGCGACGACCGAGGTCTGAACCGGGCCGGCCGCGACCCATTGTTGCGATGCAGGGTCGGACCATCGAGAAAGCGCGGCGCGGAGGGTATCGGCATCACGAGCCGCGGAGGGCGGTGGCGACCAGCTTCATGAATCCGTCCATCGCCGACGGATCGGTCCAGCGCAGCACCGCGACGAGATCGTTCTCGGGGTCGATCCAGGTCAGATTGCCGCCGGCACCGCGGGCGTAGTAGCTGCGCTCCGAAGCGCTCGGATAGAGACCGTGCGCCGTGTTGAGCCACCACAGATAGCCATATTGCGGGTACAGCGTGCAGGGTTCGAGCATCCGCTCGATCCAGGCCGGCGACAGGATGCGGCGGCCGTCCCATTCGCCGCGGTTCAACAGCAGCAGGCCGATTCGGGCCTGGTCGCGGGCACCGATGAACACGCCGCCGCCCCAATGTCCGCCACCCGAAACCGACTGCACCCGGCGCCCGTCGATCTCGACCCAGGAATTGCGATAGCCGTGCCATTCCCAATCCGGTGAGGCGCCGATCGGCGTCATGACGAGTTCGCGGAACACTTCGGGCAGCGGCCGCCGCCACACCCGCAACAGGGCGAGCGCCAGGCGGTTGACCCGGACATCGTTATATTCCCAGAACTCGCCGGGCCGGTGCAGATCGCGGTGCGTGCCCTTGGGTGCCGTGCCCGGCCGGCCGCCGACGGCCCGGTTGCGGTCGATCAGGTCGGGCTTCCCCCACAGCTCGCCTTCCCATTCCGAGGTCTGCTGCAACAGATGATGCCAGGCAATCGTGTCGTTGTGGGGTGGTGCGAAGCCGCCATCGTCGACGCGCTGCCCGACCTTCTCGTGCGGGTCGCCGACGAGCCTGCGGTCCCAGGCGAGGCCGAACAGGATCGCGAGATAGCTCTTGGCGACGCTGAAAGTCATGTCGGCGCGTGCCGTATCGCCCCATTCGGCGACGATGCGGCCATGGTGCACGATCAACCCGCTCGGTCCGCCGCGCGGCCGCACCGGGCCCAGGGTCTCGTTCCAAGGCGGGCGTTCGGCAAAATCGCTCGTCACCATCTGTGCCAGATCCCGCGCCCATGGCGTCTCGTGCTCGGCCGCATGGCGGGCAGCCGCGGCAAACGCCGGGTCGGCAGGAGTCGCGGCCGGCCACCGGGCCGGATCGGGCGGGGGGAACACGTTCATCCTCGGTCACTCCGCAAACGATGATCGGGTGCGTCCTGATGGCGGACTTGATTTTCGGGCAATCGGCACGACCTCGATGGGAGCGCGGCGCGCGGCGCCGCCCGAACTTGCAATTCGAGGGGCGGGACCGCTAGTATCGGCGCCGTCGGGTACCGGGGTCATGGATATCATGGGTTCGTTCAGCTTGATGCACTGGATCGTGGTCCTGGCCATTATCCTTATCCTGTTCGGCGCCGGAAAGCTGCCTCATGTGATGGGCGACTTTGCCAAGGGCATCAAGGCGTTCAAGGCCGGCATGCGCGAGGATGACGACGCCGCGACGCCGCCACCCGCGCAGGTGGCCCCGCCGGTTGCCACCGCGGCAGCCCAAGCGCCCGCGGCGGCGGCAGCCGACCGACCGCACGACCACGTCTGAGCCGGCACCGCCCAGAACCGGACGGCAGCCACGCGTTCGGGCCGCGCTTTCGTGGCCGGCCACCTGAACCCGCTGGCCACTTAAACCCGCCGGCCACTTGAACCCGCTGGTCGAAATCCGCACCAGCGCGGCGCGTGGACGCGGCGTGTTTGCACGACAAGCGATCCCCGCTCGGACGGTGATCGAGGCCGCACCGGTGATCATCGTGCCGGCAGCCGAATGTGCGGCACTCGATCGCACCATACTGCACGACTACTATTTTCACTGGGATGGCGATCCGGACGGCGACGGGCGCGGTGCGGTGGCGCTGGGCCTCGTCAGCCTGTGCAACCACTCGAACCGCCCGCTGGCCCGCGCCAGCCGCAACTTCGCCGCCCAGACGCTCGACCTGATAGCGATCGCCGCGATTGCGCCGGGAGACGAGATCACGATCGACTACCATTGTGAATTGTGGTTCGAGCCGCGCGACTGAGCTTGGCCGCGGATCTCGGGACGATGGCGGGGACCAGCGCGCTCGCGTCTCGGATGTCCCGCCGTACCGCCGGCAATCGACGATGATCAGTCCCTCTGCTCCCGCGGGGCTGGCCTCGCGTGCGGCCTCGGGCTATGGATTGTCGGTACTATCGGGGATCAAGACGGCATGCGACGCTTCGAGGGCACCGACAGCTACATCGCGACCGCGGACCTGCAGGTCGCGGTCAACGCCGCGATCGCGCTCGAACGACCGCTTCTCGTCAAGGGCGAGCCCGGCACCGGCAAGACGATCCTCGCTCATGAGATCGCCCGCGGGATCGGCAAGGAACTGATCACCTGGCACATCAAATCGACGACCAAGGCGCAGCAGGGGCTCTACGAATACGACGCGGTCTCACGCTTGCGCGACGGCCAGCTCGGTGACGAACGCGTGCACGACATCGCCAACTACATCGTGCCGGGAAAATTATGGGAGGCGTTCGAGGCGCCCGAAGCGCCGGTGCTGCTGATCGACGAGATCGACAAGGCCGATATCGAGTTCCCGAACGACCTGCTGCTCGAACTCGACCGCATGGAATTCTATGTCTACGAGACGCGGCGCACGATCCAGGCGCAGCACCGGCCGATCGTCATCATCACCTCGAACAATGAAAAGGAATTGCCGGACGCATTTCTACGGCGCTGTTTTTTTCATTACATCCGCTTTCCCGACCGCGAGACGATGCTGAAGATTGTCGATGTACATTTTCCGAACCTGAAGCATGAGCTGGTGCACGAGGCGCTGACGATCTTTTTCGACATCCGCCAGGCGCCGGGTCTGAAAAAGCGGCCATCGACCTCGGAGCTGCTCGATTGGCTGAAGCTGTTGCTGATCGAGAACATCTCGCCCGAGACCTTGCGTGCCCGCGATCCGGCAAAGCTGATCCCGCCCCTCCATGGCGCGTTGTTGAAGAACGAGGAGGACGTGCATCTGTTCGAGCGGCTGGCCTTTCTGCATCGCCGCGAGCGAGGTCCAGCGGCCGACCCGCGCTAATTCCTTCGCCTGCAGTCCACAATCGGCTGAGAGCTGGTTGTCGCCGGCCCAGCACTGCCGCATGATATCTGCGGACAACAAGGACCGGGCGGGGAAATGGGCGCCAGAAGCAAGATCTTTCCGAGCTTTGCCGAGGCGGTTCGGGACATTCCGGACGGGGCGACGATCGGCTTTGGCGGGTTCGCCGTGGTCGGCATGCCGATCAACCTTTACGGCGCGGTGGCGGCACAAGGTGCCAAGGGCCTGACCTGCGTGTCGAACTCGACGCGCGGCGGCGCCACCCTGCCCGCCGATGCGCCCGATATGGGACAGATGATCCAGAACGGGCAGGTCAAGAAGGTCGTCTGCGCCTTTACCGCACCGACCCGCGCCTCGCAGCGGCTGATCCTGTCGGAATATGTCGCCAAAGGATTGATCGAGGCCGAGTTGACGCCGCAAGGCACCTTGGCCGAGCGGATGCGCGCCGCGGGCGCCGGCATCCCGGCCTTCTATACCCCGGCCGCGGTCGGCACCGAATTGGCCGAGGGCCGCGAGACGCGCGTATTCAACGGTCGCGAATACCTCCTGGAACTGGCGCTGCCGCTCGATTACGCGATGATCCGCGCCCATCAGGCCGACGCAGCGGGCAATCTGCGGTTCCGCCGCTCGCAGCGCAACTTCAACCCGATCATGGCGATGGCGGCGCGGGTCACGATCGTCGAGGTCGAAGAGGACATCCTGCCGGTCGGGGCGATCGATCCCGACGATGTGCACACTGCCGGAGTCTTTGTCCATCGCCTCGTCAAGATCCCGCCGCCACCCGCAGGCTGGTGGCCGCAACGGCCGGGGAGTGTCGCGCGATGAGCGAGCGGAGAACGGGGAGCGAGCGGGCGAAGGGGCTGAGCCGGCAGCAGATGTGCGACCGGCTGGCGATGGAATTCGGTGACGGCTGGATCGTCAATCTCGGCATCGGCATCCCGACCTTGTGCTCGAATTGCAATTTCGGCGACCGCGAGATCATCTTCCATTCCGAGAACGGGGTGATCGGCTACGGCCCGCTCGCCCCGGCCGGTGAGGAGGATCTGCACCTCGTCAATGCCGGCGGCCAGCATGTGACCTTGCGGCCGGGAGCGGCGATCGTGCATCACGCCGATTCATTCGCCCTCATTCGCAGCGGGCGGATCGACGTGACCGTGCTCGGCGCCTATGAAGTGGCCGAAAACGGCGATTTCGCGAACTGGAAGATGGCCGGACAGCAGGGCGGCGGCATCGGCGGGGCAATGGATCTGGCGGCCTGCGCCAAGCATGTTTTTGTCGCGATGGAGCACCAGACCCGCAATGGCGCACCGCGGCTCGTCGAGCGTTGCGCGATCCCGGCGACCGCGCGCGGCGTCGTCAATCTCGTCGTCACCAATTTCGGCCTGTTCGAGATCACCAAAGCGGGCATGGCGCTGAAGGAGATCGCGCCCGGCGTTACCGTGGACGAGGTCAAGGCCACGACCGGTTGCAACCTGATCATTCCGCGCGAAGTGCCGCCGGTGCGGATGGCGCGGTAAAGCTCCGAGGTCGCTGCCGCCGCCATGCACCGGATTGCCGTCTTTTTTTGCTGCTGGATCATCACGACCGGCGTCGCCGCGGCTGCCACGCCGCAATGGCTGACCCTGCCGCCGACCCCGACATTGCCGACCCCGGTAAAGAGCGGGCTCGCCCCGGTCGACGGGATCAAGATCTGGTATGCGGCCTTTGGCAAAGGCGAGCCGGTGATCCTGCTGCATGGCGGGCTCGCCAATTCGAACTATTGGGGCCATCAGGTACGCGCTCTCGAACCCTATTATCACGTCATCGTCATGGATAGCCGCGGCCACGGCCGCAGCACCCGCGACCAGCGGCCCTATAGCTATGATCTGATGGCCGATGATGTGATCGGGCTGATGAATTTCCTGAAGATCCCGAAGGCCGCGATCGTCGGCTGGAGCGATGGCGCGATCATCGGCCTCGACATCGCTCAGCGCTACCCGCAACGCCTGACGAAACTCTTCGCCTTTGCCGCCAATTCCGATCCGAGCGGGGTCGCCGATTTGAGCAAGAGCCCGGTGTTCAACGCCTTTTTCGCCCGCACCCGCAAGGAATACGAGGCGCTGTCGCCGACCCCCGCCGAATACGACCAGTTTCTCGCCCAGATCACCAGGATGTGGGCGACACAACCACACTGGACCGCCGCCGATCTGCACAGGATTACGACCCCGCTATGGATCGTCGATGCCGATCACGACGAGGCGATCAAGCGCGAGAATACCGAGTTCATGGCCGCAAACATCCCTGATGCCGGATTGCTGATCCAGCCCGAGGTCAGCCACTTCTCGTTCCTGCAGGATCCGCAGCAATTTTCCGAGGATGTGCTGCATTTCCTCGCCCATGTGCCCGGGAACTGAGCGCGAGCGCTCCATCGCCACGGCATCAGGGCTTGCCGATCCGGCGGTGACGCGGGCCGCGTGGTTCGGCTAGACTGACGGATGACGCCAATCTTGCGATGGGCCAATCTTGCGATGGGCCAATCCTGCCGTGGACCAATTTGCCGAGGAAAGGGATGCAGCGATGCTGGCGATGTGGGTCAAGGTCCGGGTCAAGCCCGAGGAGCGCGCGCGTTTTCTGAAGGCGATCGAGGTCGATGCGCTCGGCTCCGAGCGCGACGAGGCGGGCTGCATGCGGTTCAACGTGCTGCAGGATGCAGCGGACGAGAACGTCTATTACTTCTACGAGGTCTACCGCGACGAAGCCGCACTCGAGGCGCACCGGGCAGCACCGCATTACGCGGTCTGGCGGGCCGCTGCCGATACCCTGGACGGCCCGACCCAGGCGACACGCTGCCAGTCGGTCTTCCCCGCCGCGGCGGATTATTGGCAGCGCAAGAGCGCGATTGCTCGATAAATCCTGCCGGGACACCGCCGCGCCGCCGGCCCCGATCCGTCATTGTGCCCGTTCCGTCATTGTGATTGCGACGGATAGCTGGTGATCGGCCGGTCGCGACCCGGCTCACGCGACATTCGATCGCTGGAAGGAGATGACATGCATCGGGTTTTGATCACCGGGGCAGGCGGCGGCATCGGCCGGTCGCTGCGCGAGACGTTGCGCGGGGTCTATCCGGTGCTGCGGTTGTCGGACCGGGTGGCGCTGGCGCCGGCGCGCGACGGCGAGGAGATCGACCGGACCGAGATTTCCGATATGGCGGCGGTCGAGCGGATGGTCGCCGGCGTCGATGGCATCATCCATCTCGGCGGTAATTCCGGCGAAGCCGCGTGGGAGGTGATCCTGCAATCGAACATTATCGGTCTCTACAACGTGTTCGAGGCGGCGCGGCGCAGCGGCGTGCAGCGCATCGTCATGGCCACCAGCAATCACGCGGTCGGCTTCTATCCGCGCGCACAAACCATCGACCATCGCGTCGTTCCGCGGCCGGACAGCCGCTACGGTCTCAGCAAGGCGTTCTCCGAGGCGCTCGCCAGCCTCTATTCCGACAAGCACGGGATCGGCTTTCTGTGCGTGCGCATCGGCAATTTTGGCACGCGGCCGATCGACAAACGCCGGCTGTCGATTTGGATCAGCCCGCGCGACCTGACCCAGCTTGTACGGATCGGGCTCGAACACCCTGATTTGCGCTATGAAATCGTCTATGGCGTGTCGCACAACCGCCGCTCATGGTACGACAATTCGAACGCCCACCGTCTGGGCTACCGGCCACAGGATGATTCCGAGCCCTATGCCGAAGCGGTGCTGGCGACCGAGCCGCCCAATCCCGACCCGATTGCCGAATATTACCACGGCGGCACCTTCCCCGCCGCCGAATACACGGCAAAGACGCGGCGCGATTAAGATCGCCGTCAGATCACCGACAGCGCCGCTTCGGGTGGGCGGCCCAGTGCCGCTTTTGCACCCGAGAGCACGATCGGCCGTTCGATGACGATCGGATGCGCGACCATCGCCGCGATCAGCGCATCCTCGGATAGCGCTCTTGCGTCGATGCCGGCGGCGAGCGCCTCCTTTTTGCGGAGCAGTTTCGCCGCCGGGATGCCGAGCTGCCCGAGGATTCGTTTCAGCTCCGCGGCCGAGGGCGGCGTCTTCAGATACTCGACGATCTCGGGCTCGACCCCGCGCTCGCGCAGCAGTGCCAGGGTGCGGCGCGAGGTGGCGCAGCGGGGATTGTGATACATCGTCACCGGCATCGCGACCCTCCATCGATTGAAGCGCATAAACCAGCCGGGTAGAGCATAGCGCGCGAGCATCAGCGGGCCGAGGGCTTTACATCGGGCATGGTCGGGACGAAGTACCCCCCGCGGCGTTTTCTCCGTATCGGATGGAACCGCTCGCCACAGGAGAAGATCGATGCCGGAACATGTCTACAGGATCATCGAAGTCGCCGGCTCGTCGGAGCACAGCATCGAGGCGGCAATCCAGAATGCCGTCGCCCGCGCCTCGCGCACATTGCGGCAGGTCGGGTGGTTCGAGGTCGTGCAGACACGCGGCCATGTCGAGGATGGCAAGGTCGCCCATTATCAGGTTGTGCTGAAGGTCGGGTTCACGCTCGACGAGGAGTGAGCACGCACCGCTTGCCTCAGCGGCGCCGGCCGAGGCCGAGAGCGGCAATCGCGATCGCCGCCGAAGCCGTGCCGGCGATCATGAAGGTCATGTGAAAAGCGGCGAGAAACGCGGCATTGGCCCCCTGCCCCCGGGCCAGTGCCGCCGCGGCGACGGTATGAAAGCCGACGGTCAGCGACGTCGCGCCGCCAACGATGCCGAGGGTGCGGGTCAGCATTGCCACGCTGCCGGCGACGCCGCGGTGCCGCCCCGGGATCGTGCCGAGCACGACATCGATATAGGCGACCTGGAACAGGCCGACCCCGAACCCCTGTGCGACCAAGGCCGAGAGGATCGCCACAGCGTGGCCACCGCCGGGCGTCCAGTCGCCGATCGCGACGAGACCGGCACCGCCGAGGATGGCTCCGAACAGGGCGACGAGATTGGCGGGAATCCGTTCGATCAGGCGACCGGCGACCGGCGACGCGGCGATCGTTCCGGCGAAGGAAACGGCGAGCACCGCGCCGGCCAGCGGCAGTGGCAGCGCGGTGTAGCGCACGAGATAATAGGGGACGAACAGCAATACCGAAAAGCTCGCCAGATAGATCAGCACGCTGGCAAGGTTGAGCGCAGCAAAGCCGCGGCTGCGAAACACCCGCAGATCGAGGATCGGCGCGGCAACGCGGGATTCGCGCCGGAGAAACGCCGCGAGGCCGGTGATCGCAACGGCGACCAGCCCGAGGACCATCCCATAGCGATGGCCGACATGCGGCAGCGCGTTGATCAGCAGCAACAGGCTGCCGATCGTCAGCGCCAGCAGAAATGCGCCCGGAAGATCGAGCCGCTCGCGGGTCTCGGGGCGTGACTCGGCCGGCAGCCCGCGCAACGATAATAGCGCCGCCAGCGCAATCGGCGCGCGAAACCAGAACACCGCGGGCCACCCCCAGAGGCTGACCAGAGTGCCGCCGATCAGCGGTCCGGCTGCCGAGCCGAGCGCGAACATCATCGTGAACGCCGCGACCGCCCGGCCGCGCCGCTTCTCAGGAAACAGCCCGGTGATCAGCGCCGGAGCGACACTGATGACGAGCCCCGCACCCACTCCTTGCAGAAAGCGGCACAGCAGCAGCCAGCCATAAGCCGGTGCGGCGGCACAGGCGAGAAACGCCGCAACGCTCCACAACAGGCCGGCACGAAATACCCGGGCATGGCCGAAAATGTCGCCGACCCGCCCGAAGGCCAGGATCAGGCTCGCATAGGTCAGGACATAGCAGATCACCACCCATTGGATCATCGCGATCGGCAGGCCGAAGCTGCGGGTGATGTCCGGAAAGGCGATGTTGACCGCGGTATCGAGCGGCACCACCGAGGCGCCGAGACCGACCAGCATCAGCCGCAGCCACTCCCGCGCGGTCATCGCGGCGCTCACCTGTCGCCGGCCGCAAGCAGCGGGTGCGCAGGCGGCGCGCAGCATCCGGCGGTCGGCGGCCGGGTCGGCCGGATCACCGGCCGATCCCGCCTAAGCATCGGGCGACGCCGGGCGACGCAGAAAAGCCCCGGTCGGGGGAGACCGGGGCTTCTGCCGACCCGCCGGTTTGCCCTTCCGGCAGGCCCGATTGCATCGTTGGGGGGACATAACGATGCCGACAACATACTGCGGTGATTCGGTTGCTGATGCAATTCATATTTGCAAATTTAACTACGAACGCGATGTGTGGGCAGCGAGGACACGGCGCCTCACCGGTCATCACCCCTATCCTGGCGCAAGCGACGCCTTGGGCGCGGTGGGTCCGATCGAGGTAGCGCTGGCCGCGCGCGCTGGCAAGGCTCTACCGCACGCAATTGGGAAACCGCACTCGAAACGGATGCTGCCGGGCATCGCGAACCGCGGCATTTAACAGATCAGCAAGACGATCGGCGTAATCCGATGCGGCTGTGGTCAGCATGCCATCGGAGATACGAGGTCGTTCATCGCCATGAAAACCCGGGCCATCACGACACGCGGCCTCTATGTGATAGGGCTGATCGTCCTATCGCTGACGGGCACCGCCGAGGCGCAAAGCCCGCCGCCGCCCGACCGGCCGTCGATCCCGTCGAGCGGGGTTCATCCGCGGCTGCGGATCGTCAACCAGTGCACCACCCCGGTCTGGGCGATCTTCACCCCGGGCGGACAGGCAAACCAGGTGGTGGTGCAGCAGGAATCGGGCGGGTGGTTTCGTGCTTATGCGCAGCAGGAACGTTTCGCCGGGACCGGGGCGACCGTGGACCCGTCCGGCAAGCCGACCAGCAAGGTAACGATTGCCGCACCCCCGGGAAACACCGCGCTCTACTTCGTGCCCGGACAGTTCATCGAGATCGTGACCACCAAGAACCTCCAGGCCAGCACCCCGGGCCCGACCGCAAAGATCACCGCGGTTTCGCATCGGCCGGTTAGCAAGGGCGTGGTGCTGACGCTTGACCGGGCGTTGACCGTGCCCTCGGACCCGCTGAACAAGGGCACCGGCTACAAGGCACAATTATTTGCCGATCAGTTGATCGATGCGCTGCAGATCCCGCCCCCCGATGGCAAGACAGCTCGCAACATCAAGACCTTAGAAATCCCGGACGCCGGAGCGCCATCGGGCCGCTTCAGCTTCTTCAGCGGCTGCGCCAAGGGCGACACCGACCCGTTCAATCAGCATAGCTGCGCAATCGGCGCGGCCGATACCGATCTCGCCTCGGTCAACACCGTGGCCGAGATGTCGTTCGGCTGCAACTATTCGAGCAATGCCAGTCAGCCGGCCAACAAATCGAAATGTACGTTCAACCCGGGCGCTGTCGCACCGCAATTTCCAAAGTGCCAGGCAAACCCGAACGGGGCGAATTGCGGACCATTGTCGACGAGCGATTATTATGATGTTAGCGCGGTTGACGGCTATACGTTTCCACTGCGGGTCGATGTCAGCGCGCAATCGACGGCGCTGCGCTGCAACACCAGTGGCGGAGATCATCCGCTGCCGGCGGCGGCGGCCTCGATCGATGGTTCGATGCTCGATCTGGCGAGCTGCCCGACCGAGGGCGACGCCACCCTCTACTCGACGAAAGCGGCGCAGCAGAAGTTGATCAACGGTCGGGTCAGCCTGCTCACCCGGTGGAACAGCCGCGATCAGCCCGACCGCAACGGCGCCGCCAAAGCCTGCATCGCCCCTTACAAATGGTTCGAGAGCGCGACCCTGGGTCTGCCGGTCGATACCGCTCCGACAGTGCCCAATTGCGCCTTCGGCACCTGCAGCTCGGTCAGCTATTACGCGGCCGCGAGCTGCGACGGTGTCAACGACACGACCTTGAAGTATTTCTGCCCGGCGGATTCCGGTCCGCAGCAGCGGGTCGGGCCGCATTTCTCGATCAAGAGCAGCATCTACAAGATCCCGGATGGCCGCTTTTCGATCCACAATACGAACTTTGTCAAACAGCTCTATGCGATGGGCTACAAGGGTTATACGTGGCAATTCGACGACGGGGTCGGGCTGCTGAACTGCCCGTCGACCGCGGCGATCAACAATCCCGCGAAATATACGGTCTACACGATCACCGCCTGCCCGAATGGCGGAACGCGAGATCCGGCGCAGCCGACACATTGGACGTTTTCCGCCAGCACCGGCAGCTGCGTGGCGTCGTCCGGCGCCGCCGACCAGAAGAGCTATGCGTCGCTGCTCGCCTGCCAGCAATCCAATATGCGCTATGTTTGTGACAATGTGACCGGGTTCGACCCCTACCATGTCCCGGACGCGTTGTGGCGCGCCGATCCGCAGGCGACGCTCCACAAAAACGGCTTCAGCTGGCCGCAGGTCGCAACGATCGAGAAGAAAACCGCGCCGACCTGCCGGATGGTCAATTACCCGAACGGGGTCAGTCCGGATTTTCCAAGGGCGGTGCAGTTGCCACTCTGCACCTATTACTATGGCGGCGGTAATCGGCTTTGTCCGGCGCCGCCACACTCCCCGCAGGATCGATGACACGCCGCAGCGCAAGGCGATCCCGTGGCGCCGTGACCGGTGGTGAATGCCGATCCGGCGCAAGTTCTCCCGTCGTCTCCTACCCGTCGTTCCCGGCAGCGCGCGCGGCCGCCCGCGTGAATTGATCGATCCGCTGCTGTGGGGCGCCGGCCGGATCGCTCCGGACCACGGCAAACACGACAAACCCGCCTTGCCGCCGCGGCGTGACAAAGTATTGCGCGGTGCGCTGCTCGCCGGCTTCGGTGCAACTCAGGATCGCGCTGAACACCCGGTCGTGATCGATTATCTCGCTCGATCGCTCGGCCGTGAAATCCCCGTTGCACATGCGCGGATCGACTGCGATCAGGTCGGAGGCAATGCCGACACCGCTGACATTGCGGCCGGGCGGAATGATCTTGACCGCACCAGCGGCGGCATCGGACCGCCATACCGCGGCAAAGCCGGCAAGTGCCGGGGGCTTGTCGGTGGTGACGAGCCGGGCATTGGGGAGCCCTGCGCTGGTGAAGAAATCGTGGGCGAGCCTGATTTCCTCGAGTGCGGGTGGCTGTGACGGCGGGACTTGCTGTTGCGACGCCGCCGGCCGTGCGGCGAGGCTGGCGATGGCCGCGCTGTCCGGCGCCGCTACCGGCGATGGTGCTACAGTGACCGACAACCCAGCCGCCCGAGGCAGCGAGGCAGTCGAGGCGGCCGCCACTCGCAATTGTGGTCCGGGCGATTGTTCGCGTGGATTGGTCGCGATGGACCCCGGTGGTGCCGGCAATGATCCGCCCGAAACACTGGCGGACGAAGCACTGGCGGGCGAAACACTGGCGGGTGGCGGCGGGGTCGTGCCGTCGCCGGCAATCCTCGGGCTGCCGGTGATGTCGGGGTTGGAGGAGGAGGTCGCGGCCACAACCGATGCTGCCGTCTTCGTCGCGGGTCGGGCGGAGGTCGCGGGCTGGGCGGAGGTCGGGGGTCGGGCGGAGATTGAGCCGCCGGTGAAAGCGCTGGCAGCTTTTGTCGCCGCTGGAATCGCGGCATCGGACAACCGCGGCAGCTTCCCGCCGCCGGATGACGACGCATTCTCTGCGAGTGCCACCGATCTGCCTACGCACCCGCTCAGCGCATCGAGCACCGCGGGCACATCGGCGAGCTTGAAGCGGTACGCCTCCCCTTGCGCAACCAGTGTCAGGCGTGTGCTGTTGCGGAACGTCTCGACGAGGTTGGAATTGTCGGGCAACGGAACCAGCAGCAGGTCGTCGCGGGGGAGCATCGCACCACGCGGCACCGGTATTCCACGGTCGAAGCGCAGCTCGACTTCGAGGCTGGCTTTCGCGGCAAATGTCCATTGCGGGTCGATAAATCCCAGCCACCAGTGATGAGCGGCCGTGACCAGCACAAACAGGTTGATCCCGCTGTCATAGGCGACACCGGCCGAGCAATGGGTGAACTCTCCGGTGCGGTCGTCGGTATACGCACCACCCGACCACAAGCCACGAGCAAAGGCGCGCAATGGGCCCGCGGCCTCTGCCGATTGCCAGACCGACACCGACAACACCACCGCGATGGCCATCGCGGCACGAGCGGCGAATGCCATCGCACCCCCTCTATTTGGTCCAGTTTAACACTTTTTTGACAGTCGTCAGCCCCGACTCGCCGCGCCCCGGCTGAGCCGGCCTCGGCACCATCGGCCCGTCCCGGCATCGCTGCGGCCGCGACCCGTGCCCGCGGTTGACCGGGCAGGCCGGACATGATCTCGTCGCCCCTTGTGACGGTCCCCCACTCGTGACAATCCCGCAGGTGCCGATGATCGAGACGCGCAATATCGAGACCGCACCCGGCCTCGTTTTCGACGCATCACTCGCCGGCACGGCTCCGGCCCCCCTGGTGCTGATGCTGCACGGGTTCTGCGTGTCCCGGCATTACTGGGACAACCAGTTGCCGGTGCTGGCAGCGGCGGGATATTTTGCCGTCGCGCCGAACCAGCGTGGCTACGCTGCGGGTGCCCGTCCCGATCCGGCCATATACGATCATTACCGCATCGACAAATTGATCGATGACGCACTGGCGATCGTCTCGGCCCTCGGTTACGGCGAGCGACCATTCCACCTCGTCGGGCATGATTGGGGTGGCAGCCTGTCATGGATCATCGCCGACCGGTGGCCGGAGCGGCTCGCTTCGCTGACGATGCTGTCGCGCCCGCACCCCGCCTCGTTCGCCCGGGCGATGCAAACCGACCCGGAGCAGCCGCACCGCTCGCGCCACCACCACGAGCTGCTCGATCCCGGCGCCGGGCCGCGCCTGCTCGCCGACAACGGCAAATGGGTGCGCGACCGGCTCAGGCGCAACGGCGTGCCGGCGGCGGCGATCGACAAGCATCTCGGGGTTATCGGCAACCCGCCGGCGATGGAAGCGGCGCTCGCCTGGTATCGCGCGCGCGGCGAGCGCCAACCGGTTGGTCCGACCCGCGTCCCGACCCTGTTCATCTGGGGCGAGGCTGACGATACGGTCGGCCGGATCGCCGCCGAAGGCACCGCCGAATTCATCGCCGCCGAATACCGCTTCGCCCCGCTCGCCGGGGTCGGGCATTACGCGGCCGACCAGGTCCCGGCGCGGGTCAACGAATTGCTGCTCGACCATCTCGCCCGGCATCCGCCACGCTGACCCGGCTCACCACGAGCGAGAGGACACCGCGCGCCGGAGTCGGAGACACTACCCGCGCGCTGGCGCCACGCCGCAATGCTAGTCCCAGGGCTGTTCGGCCGCGGCGTTGCGACCGGAAACCCGGCCGAAGGCAAGGCATTCGCCGATGTTTCCGGTACCCTGGTAGAGATAGCTATAGATCGAGCCGAGCTCACCGGCGCTGTAGAGCCGGGCGATTGGACTGCCATCCGGGCGCACGATCTGCCCCTTCTCGTTGCGCCGCGGGCCGCCCTGGGTGTTGAGCATCGACGGCGACAGCTCGACCGCATAAAAGGGCGGCACGATGATCGGCGTCAGCATCAGGGTCCGGCCGAAATCGCGATCCTGGCCGGCGTCGCAATCACGGTTCCACCGCAGCACGCTGTCGGCCAGCCGGGCGGGATCGAGGTCCAGCACTGCGGCGAGGGCGGCGATGCTGTCGGCCCGCTTGATCCAGCCTTTGGCAAGTTCGGCGCTGTTGTCGGGGCTCCACTCATAGCGCTCGATGATCTGCGTCCAACCATGGCTCGGGTGCTTGTCGTAAAGCGGACCCGAACAGAGCATCGCATGATCGAAGATCATGAACATCGGGCATGGGGTGGACAATGGCAGCCAGCGGCCGTTGACCGGGATCTTGCCATGCCGCGTCTTGTACTTCTCATCGGTGAAGCGCCGCGCGTCCGGGCCGACCACGATCATGCCGCCGGCAATCTCCTTGCTGTAGTGCAATGCCTGCATCGAAAAGCTGGTACGGATCTCCGGAACCTTGAGGGCCATCGACGGTCCGGCATAATTGTTCATATGCCAAAGATCGGCACCGACCGACATCGCCATCGTGATGCCGTCCCCTTCGTTGTATGGCGAGCCGGAGGTATAGCAATAGGGAATGCCGGGAAGATAATTGCGGATCATCTCCTGGTTGTTTTCAAAGCCACCGCAAGTCAGTACCACGCCGCGACGGGCTTTGACGTCGACCGGCTTTTCACCTCGGCGGGCGCGCACGCCGAGAATTTCCCTTGTTGAATCATGCTGGATCAGCTCGGTCGCCGGGGTCTCGTAAAGAACCGGGATCGGCCGCTCTTTGACCAGGCTCTCGAATCGCTTCCAGGTGTAGGAATAGCCGTAGGTCGGCCCGTCATGGAATTTGTGCACGCAATCCGCACCGGGTAGATCGGGGAATTCGATCCCGACCGGCGGATGCTGATGCTCCTGCGGATCGCCGCCGAGGCTTTCGAGCCAGGCATTGTTGCGGCACATCTCCTGCGCCCACACCTGCACGATCGGCTCCGGCACGGTGTAGGGGCCGCATAGTGCCTTCAGATACGCGGACGCGGACGCGGCCGAGGAGGTGTTCAGGTAGCCCTGCCCCGCGACCCGCGTATTGCCACCCTCCTCACCCTCCGGCGCCTTCTCCAGCATGACGACGCGGGCGCCGAGCTCGTGGGCGGTGACCGCAGCGGCGACCCCCGCCGCGCCGAAGCCGACAACGACGACATCAGCTTCCACATCCCATTGGCGACGATCCAATTGACGAGGGTCCATCTCACCCGACCCTTTCGAACTTCTGCAGCGAGCGCAGATCGGCCGGGTGCGGTTTCCCCGGATAGAGCTGCGGCCAGGCCGTCCACGACACCTCGCCGACATAGACGTCGCCTCGCGAATCGACCGCCAGACCGTGCGGTGCCAGGAATTTGCCGAGCTCGGTCCCGGCCGGGGTCTCGCCAAAGCGGCCGATCAGCTTGCCCTGGTGATCGACGATGCTGACCCGCGGCCCGATATTCGGAATATCCCGGCTGACCGCCGCGGCCGGGCCGACTTCACCGATATAGAAGATCGGCTGATGGCCGTAGGGCATGCACAAGCCGCAGGGCCGGTGCAGGTTCTGCCACTGGGTTTCATACTTGCCGTTGCCGTCGAACACCTGGACCCGATGGTTCTCCCGGTCGGCGACATAGACCCAGCCATCAGCATCGCAGCAGATGTTGTGCACGATATTGAATTCGCCCTCGCCGGTGCCGGGCTCGCCCCATGACATCAAAAGCCGGCCATCGGGCGTGTATTTGTGCACCCGCGAATTGCCGTAGCCGTCGGAGACATAGATCTCGCCCTGTGGCGACAGCGCCGTGTGGGTGCAGCGGTGAAACGGTTCGCCGCTCATATAGGGCGCAGGCTTGCCCGGCACGCCGAGCTCCAAGAGGACCTTGCCGTCGAGCGTGACCTTGCGCACGAAATGGCCGCCATCATCGGTCAGAAACATTGTGTCGTCCGGTGCCACATGGACGCCGTGGGCGCGCGGATACTGACCCTCGCCCCAGGACCGCAGGAACCGGCCGTCGCGGTCGAACACGATCATCGGATGCTCGCCGCGGTTGAACACATAGACGTTGTCGTTCCTGTCCACGCCGACGCCGCCGACTTCCTTGAAGGTCCAGCCCGCGGGCAACTTCGCCCAATCGGCATTGACCCGATACCGAAATTTGCCGCTCCCGACGATCATCGTGCGTTCCTTCCAATGGCTGCTGCCGGCGGCCCAGCTGCCGGCGGCCCAGCATCCGGCGGCCGAGTATCCAACGGCCCAGTATCCAACGGCCCAGTATAGAGAGGAAAATCCGACGTCAGCGGATTACGACCATGCCCCGGCGCGATACCCGCGTTGCGCGTCGTAACGGCACCGGGCGCGGATCGGCGTGCTGGCAAGGGATCGCATGCTGGCAAGGGATCGGCATGCTGGCAGCCATTGCACAATCGGCGGGTTTGCGTCATCATCGCTATATACCGATAGATATAGCAGGTGAACGAGCCGCCCATGTCAGCAACTTCCGAGAAGCTTGAGCTCAAAGTCGTCGGCACCCGCCCGATCCGTCCCGACGGCGTCGACAAGGTGACCGGCCGCGCCAATTTCGGTGCCGACATGAAGATGCCCGGCATGCTGCACGGCAAAGTGAAGCGTAGCCCATATGCGCATGCGCGCATTCTCGGCATCGATGCGACCAAGGCGCTGGCCTTGCCGGGAGTACGTGCGGTCGCAACCGCCGCCGACTTCCCCGAAATCGCACCGGAAGAGGCGTTTGTCGGCGAAGGGCCGATGAACTTCCGCGACCTGTCGCGCAATGTCATGGCGCGCGACAAGGTGCTCTATGAAGGCCATGCGGTGGCTGCGGTCGCTGCCACCTCGCCGATCATCGCCGCCGAGGCGATCGAGCTGATCGAGGTCAGCTACGAAATCCTGCCGCACGTCATCGATGTCGAAGCGGCGATGGCCCCCGACGCGCCGGTGCTGCACGACGACATGTTCACTCAAGGGGTCGAGCCGCGCCCCGAACGAGCGTCCAACATCGCCAAGCGGGTCGGTTTCAACAAGGGCGACACCGCGGCGGGTTTTCGCGTGGCGGATGTCGTGATCGAGCGGCGCTACACGACCCGCCCGGTGCACCAGGCCTATCTCGAGCCGCATGCCTGCGTCGTCTCGGCTGCGGCCGACGGACAGGTGCAGATCTGGGCGTCGAGCCAGGGCCAGTTCATGATCCGCGCGTATTGCGCCAAGCTGCTCGGCATCGACATCGCCAGCATCCGGGTCACGCCGGCCGAGATCGGCGGCGGCTTCGGCGGCAAAACCGTGGTCTATCTGGAACCGGTAGCGCTCGCGCTGTCGAAGAAATGCGGCCGGCCGGTCAAGATCGTGATGACCCGCGACGAGGTGTTCCGCGGCACCGGCCCAACCTCGGGCGGGATCATCGAAGTCAAGCTCGGCGCCAAGCGCGATGGCACGATCACCGCGGCCGAGCTTCTATTGAAATACCAGGCCGGGGCCTTTGCCGGCTCGCCGGTGGCGCCCGGCTGCATGTGCGCCTTTGCGATGTACGATCTGCCCAATGTGGCGATCACCGGCTACGACGTCGTGTCGAACCGGCCCAAGGTCGCCGCCTATCGCGCGCCCGGGGCACCGATCTCATCGTTTGGCGTCGAAAGCTGCCTCGACGAGTTGGCCCGCGAACTCGGCATCGACCCGCTCGTGCTGCGCGCAAAGAATGCGGCGCGTGAGGGCACCAAGGCGGTGCATGGCCCGACCTGGACCAATATCGGCTATCTCGACACCGTTACAGCCGCGCAGGCCCATCCGAACTACCAGGTGCCGCTCGGTCCCAACCAGGGGCGCGGTGTCGCTTGCGGCTTCTGGTTCAATGTCGGTGGCGAATCGAGTGCGGCCGTCCATGTCAACGAGGATGGCTCGGTCAGCGTCGCTTCGGGCAGCCCCGATATCGGCGGCTCGCGCGCGTCGATGGCGATGATGGCAGCCGAAACGCTCGGCCTGCCGATCGAGCGGGTCAAGCCGATCGTCGCCGATACCGCCTCGATCGGGTTCACCCATGTCACCGGCGGCAGCCGCGTCACCTTCGCCACCGGCATGGCGACCGTGCAGGCGGCCGAAAAGGTCAAGGAACAGCTGAAAACGCGAGCCGCGATGATCTGGGACATCAGCCCGGAGGCAGTCGATTGGCGCGACGGGATGGCCCATCCGGCCGGCCCCAATGCCGGCACCTTCGACCCGCTGCCGCTCTCCGAGATCGCAGTGCGGGCGGCCAAGACCGGCGGGCCGATCGGCGCGGAAATCCAGCTCAACGCGCAGGGCGCCGGCCCCGCTTTCGCCACCCATGTCTGCGATGTCGAGGTCGATCCCGAGACCGGCCATGTCAGGATCTTGCGCTACACCGCGGCGCAGGATTGCGGCCGGGCGATCCATCCATCCTATGTTGAAGGCCAGATCCAGGGCGGGGTGACTCAGGGGATCGGCTGGGCCTTGAGCGAGGAATACATCTACGACAAGCAGGGGCGGATGGATAATCCGCAATTCCTCGATTACCGCTGCCCGGTTGCTTCCGACCTGCCGATGATCGATGCGGTCATTGTCGAGGTGCCGAACCCGCGTCATCCGTTTGGGGTGCGCGGTGTCGGCGAGGTGCCGATCGTGCCGCCGATGGCCGCGGTCGCCAACGCCATCGCCGATGCCACCGGCCGGCGGTTGCGCGACCTGCCGATGTCGCCGCCCAAGGTGCTGGCGGCACTTCTCGAAGAGGGCGAGGCGGAACCCCGCATGGCGGCCGAATAGCCAGATGGGAGCCAGAGACAGGCCGGGGCGCAGCAGACCGCACCCGGCCAGCTGCGCTCTGGCGATCGGCTTGCGTTCCGAGGATTGGGTGGATTGGCCAGCTGGCGCGTCGGCCGTTCACGATCAGGGTGTAGCGGCCGGCAGCCCGATCGGAGCAAAACCGTGCTGGGCAAAGATCTGCTGCGCCGCCGGTGACAGCAGATAGAGCGCGAAGTCGTCGGCCTGTGGCCCGGCACCCTTCAGGATCGCCAGACCATATTCCGGACCGGTCGAGATCGCCCTCGGCAACTTGACGAATTGCAAGCCGGGGATCGCCGCCAGCATCCGTTGGCGCCCGCTGCAATAGCCGATCATCACGTCGATCCTGCCGTCGGAGAACGCCGCGGCGACCGGGTCCCCAGCGGAGGATGCCTCAGCGGAGGGTGACAGGGTGCCGCCGACGATCTTCTGCGCCTTGCGGTCGAGGATTGCGTAGGCGCCGGGATGGATCGCGTCGGCACGATGAAACATTGCCCAGGTGTAATCGCCGCCCGGATCGGCCTTTGGTGTCGAGGTGCCGAGCTTGACCGTAGGATCGAGCAGCCGATCGAGAAAATTGGCGGTGGTCAACCCGACCTTTGGCAGCGCAATCCCGCATAACGCATTGCGGGTGAACATCACGACGCGCACCGCCCGCCCCTCGCGCAACAGCGCCAACGGACTGCCCA
The DNA here is from genome assembly GCA_035503615.1 of Allostellaceae bacterium. GTDB lineage: Bacteria > Pseudomonadota > Alphaproteobacteria > ATCC43930 > CGMCC-115725 > AP-15. The sequence continues at coordinate 83,689 of DATJTI010000037.1, forward strand.
TATCCGCCGAGGCCAGCAAATCGGCCTTCTCCCCTTGTTCGATCTTTTCGCGCAGCAAGCCGGACGGGCCGAACTCGGTGGTGACGGCAACGCCGGTCGCCTGGTGGTAGCGCGCCCCGAGGTCGCCGATCACCTCGCGCAGGCTGCCGGCGGCGAGCACGGTCAGCCCCTGTGCCCGCGCCATCTTGCCCAGCCCGCTCAGCGACAGCGTGGCGACCACCACCAGCGCGATAATCGAGATCGGCGGCAGACGGCGCATCGCATCATTCCTCGGCAAGGGTGAGCATCGGCTGCCGCAAGGCCGCGCAGAACGGTGCGAGCCCGGTGCTGCGCAACGGGATGAACGGCTTTCCGGACTGGCGGCACAACCGCTTCACCAGCGCCATCGCGGCATGGCTGATGCAATCGACCGGAAACATCACGGCATCGGCCCGGCTGACAAGGCCCGGCAGCAGCCCCTCGCGCTCTTCGACGCCGCCATCATGATGCAAGAAATCGGCCCCAGCGCGTGCGGCCGCAGCGCGCAGCCGCCCGATCCCGGCCGGCCGGCCGCCGACATAAAGCAGCGTCGCGCCGGGTTGCGCGACGGCATGCGTTGCGGCGCCGGGCGGCTCGGCAGCGAGGTGCTCCTCGATCGCCTCCAGTTCGCGCCGGCGCTCGGCGGCACTGCGTTCGGCGGCGAGCCTTGCCCTGCGCTCCTCGCCGAGCGCGATGCGCGCATCGTCAAGCTTGCGCGCAGCCCGTTCCCGGCGTTCCTGCGCGCGGGTGAGCCGCCCCTCCAGATCGGCGACCAGCGTCACCAGGGCCGGATCATGCGGGGTGGCAAGGTCTGCCTGCGGACAACTGGCGAGGCGCTGTTCGAGCGCCCGACTGAGCTCGCGGATCGTCGCATCGCGAGTGATGATCGCGTCGCGCAGCTGCTGCTGCTGGCGTTCGGCCTTTCCCCGCAATTCGGCATTTTCGGCTTCGAGCTGACGCAGCCGCCGGATGTCGGCGCGATTGGCGGCACCGACCAGATGCGAGAGCATATGCACGTCGGCGAAGATCTCGCGGACCAGCAAATCGTCGCTCGCCGGGTGGGTCAGCGCCGCCCAATAGGCGCCCGGCACCTCGCCGCGCTGCAGGCATTCCTGCCATAGCGCCCTCACCTCTTCGGCGGTCTTGACCCGGTTGAACCGGTTGATCGCGATCCGGTGGCGGCGATCGAGCGCCTTGTGCAGCAATCTGGCACCCTCGCGCGGTTTGCCGGCGGTCACGACACCGCGCGCATGCACATCGTGCTCGCTGGCAGTTACCGCATCGCCGCCGCCGATCTTGTCCAGAACCTGGCGCAATTCGGCCGTGGAGAGGCAGGTCCCGATGATCGAGCAATGCAGATTTGTGCTGAATTCCCAGATGCGTCGCCGCCGGTGGCCGGAGCACGCGCCGGGCTGCCGGAGATCCGCGACGCTGCGGGCCGCCGCCAGCGCCATCGGGGCTCCTTCGGCACGGCGCGGTGTCAGGCGGTCCGACAAGCCGGCCCTCAAACGCGGCGACAGACCGGTCAGGATGCCCGGCAATTGCGATTGGAGCAGGAGAGACATCGGCGATGACCATCCGCGATCTGTAGTCACTCCGATGGTGGAACATGGCCGCGGCATGCGGGTTTTCGCACTTCGATCGCGGCGAGCTTCGCACCATCGAAATATATAATAGGATATAACGATGGTCGCGCAAGGCCGCCAGCAAAGACGCCCGCTCCGAGGTGTCGCCAGATGTCGCAAGGCATTCCGCCTGGCCGGCGCGATCGCCGCTCAAACGGCTCCGGCCCGCACGCTGCATGGGCAAGCGGGCCGGGGCGAGGATTATCGCGGTTCGTGGATCTCGGAGCGCGCGCCCCAGTTCAATAGCTCGGCCTTGACGCAAACGGTGTCAGCTGCAGCTCGTGGGTCCAGCATGACCGGTCCTGGGTGTGCAGATACCAGTACGCCTCGGCGATCTTGACCGGGTTGATGATCAGGTCGCGCCGGTTCTGGTTGCGCGTCAATGCGCGGCTGCCGGGTGAATCGATCGAGCCGTCGATCACGATATTGGCGACGTGGACACCATGCTCGGAATATTCCTCGGTCAGCACCTGGGCCAGGGTGCGCATCAAGACGCGCGGGTAATAGAGCGACTGGCCGGTCATCCGCTTCTTGCCACGCAAGGAGCTCGAATTGTTGGAGAAGAAAAACGAGCCGGCACCCTTTTTGCGCATCGCGGGCAACACTTCCTTGGCGACAAGAAACGGCCCGCGTGCCGAGATGTGCAGCCCGGTATCGAGGATTTCGACCGGGACGTGTTCGAGCAACTCCTTGTCGGGCGGGAGATCACGGCCTTCGAGATAGCCGGCGTTGTAGATCAGCACGTCCGGGTCGCCCGCTTCACGTCGGATCGCGGCGAACGCCGATGCGATCGAGTTCTGCGAGACGAGGTCGAGTTCGACAATCATGCATTCGCCGCGCTGCTCGCGGATCGCCGCCGCCAGTGGTGCCGCGTTCTTCTCGTTGCGGGTCGTCAACACGGTGAAGAAACCCTCTTGTGCGAATTTCTGCGCGATGGCGCCGCCGACACCCCAGCGCACACCGACCTCGACCGCGCTGTCGTCAACCGGATGGCCGTGCGCCAGCAGCGTATTGCGGCCATCGGCCTGCCACTTCGAGGTGGCGCCAATCACCACACAGACCGGCTTGCCTTTTGTATTCGCGTTATGATGCTCGCTCATGCGAAAGCTTCTCCTCTGTTATCGCAATGTTTGGCATTGCGGCGGTTGGCATTGCGGCGTTAGGGCGAATGGTGGACCCGGGAGGGCAGCTCGGCAAATCTAATCCGCCGGATTTGGCGGCACGCGCCGTCCTGACCGGGCAAGGTCCAGCACCGGTCCGACTTGACCGCTCGCCGCTCGCATGCGGAACGAGCCGGGATCAGGCGGCGAGGCTGCCGAGATCGACACCGCAATGCTTGCACCGGGTCGCCGCCGGGTCGAGGTCATCAGATCGGCAAGCCGGGCAGGTCTTAGTCGGGGTGGGATCGCCAAACACGGTCTTGCCCAGCCGTGCCATGACGATCTTGTAAGGCAGGACGATCAGGAAGTACACGACCGCCATGAAAATGATGAAATAGATGATCGCCGAGATGAACCCGCCGAGATTGAGATAGGTACCGGTACTGCCGCCGGCGACCAGCTGCCAGCCGAGCCCCGGTCCTTTCACACCACCCTGCGCCGCGGCGATCAGCGGGTTGATGATATTGTCGGTAAACGCCTTGACGAGATTGCTAAACGCCAGCGCTACGACCAGGCCGACGGCAACGACGACAACGTCGCCGCGCATCAGGAAGTTTCTGAAGCCCTTCAGCATTTGCGTCCTCCCTGATCTATGCAATCGAGGGCCGAGCGCGATGCTCGTACCGAACGGATGCTAGCGGGATTGGCTACTTGCCGCGAGCCCCTTTAAAACTCTACAATGATCGGCTGAGCGGTGCGGTCGCCATCGGCGGCTCGCGCCGTGCTTGTCCGCCCTACGTTTCCGATGTAACCCTTTCCGGCAGGGGGTGACCCTTTCCGGCAGAGGGTTAGCGAGCGCGGTTCCAGCCCCACCAGGTACAAAGCGCCTCGCCCATGACGAGATCAAGGTCGCGGCCCTTGAGCCACGGTAATTCCTCGGTGAACATCGTCACGCATTGCCGCCACGAGCACTTCATCTTGGTGATGTCGGTGCCCCAGAACATCCGGTGCGGCCCGAACGCGTCGAACACCTGCCGCAAATAGACGTGCAATGCCGGGAACGGATACGCCTCGCTCGCATAATGCGGCACACCCGTGGCTTTCACCGCGACATTGGGAAATTTCGCCAATGCCAAGAGCTGCGGCAGATGGGTCATCGCCGTGCCGTCTTTCAAGGTCGAGGTACCGCCGCGGCCGCCCAGATGATCGATCGTCAGCCGCAGCCCGGGATGATGCTCGGCAATGCGGCCAATTTCCGCGAGCGAGTCGGTGGCGAGCATCGCGATCGGCACACCGGCCTTCTCGGCTTCGCTCCACAGCCATTCGAGGCTGCCATCGGCGAGCCAGCGTCGCGCCGGATCGTTGAGAAACCCATAGCGCAGCCCGAGCATGCCCGGCTGCTCCCGCCATCGGGCGATACGGCCGCGCGATCCCGGCTGGTCGAGCGGCACTGCCCCCATGATCGCGAACCGGCCCGGATAGGTTGTAACCGCCGTCAACGCCATCGCGGTCGAATTCGGGTCCCACCCCGGCGGATGGATGATCGCGGCATCAACCCCGGCCTCGTCCATCAACGGGATGGCGTCCTGCGGGGTGAACGCCGTCACCTGGCGATGCGACAAGTTGCTCGGCAGGCCCGACCCCCACAAATGGATCTGTGCGTCGACGATCGGCATCACGGGCTCTTTCTGCTGTTTCGGGAAACGACACCGATCATGGTGGGCAGCGCCCTCCGCTCATGCTGCCACATCGGGCCGCGATCCGTGCAGCACCTCGCGGATCGCGGCGATGATCCGGTCGCGGTTCGGGAACACGTGGCTTTCGAGCACCGGGCTGTACGGGATCGGCACGGGCAGCGCGCAGACCCGCCTCGGCGGTGCGGCGAGCTGGGCGAAGGTGGCGGCATCCTCGGTCGCGAGGGCGGCGATCTCAGCCGAGAAGCCAGCCGTCGGGCCGGCCTCGTCGGCGATGACGAGCCGGCCGGTCTTGCGCACCGAGCAGCGGATGGTTTCGGCGTCAAGCGGCACCAAACTGCGGGGATCGACGATCTCGACCGAGACCCCTTCCGGCGCCAGCGTTTCGGCCGCGGCCAATGCCTCGTGCACGAGCCAGGCAAGGGCCACCACCGTCACGTCGCTACCCTCGCGTTTGATGTCGGCCTCGCCCAACGGGATCGCGTAGTCCGCCTCCGGCACCGGTCCCTTGCGGGTGTTGAGCCGACCCGATTCGAACGAGATGACCGGGTTGTTGTCGCGGATCGCGGTCTTGATCATCCCTTTCAGGTCATGCGGGGTCGAGGGCAGAAACATTTTCAGCCCGGCAACATTCATGAACATCGAATAAGGCGATTGCGAATGCTGTGCGGCGACCTGGCCGCCGCCGCCGACCGACGCCCGGAACAGGATCGGAAACCTCTGCTGGCCGCCGAACATATAGTGGATCTTGGCGGCCTGGTTGACGATCTGATCCATCGCGACAAACGAGAACGTCACCTGCCGCCAATCGACGATCGGACGGAAGCCGCAGCCGGCGGCACCGATCGCCATGCCGGTCAGCGCCGCCTCGGTGATCGGTGTCGCCCTGACCCGCTCGGGGCCGAACTCCCGCAACAGCGGCGGCAATGCGTCGGTCGACAGGTAGAAGATGCGGGGATCGCGCCGCATCTCTTCGGCAATCGCCTCGATGGCTGCCTCGTTATAGGTCAGCTCCCGCATCGTCCGCCTCTCAATTCAGCCGGTTGTCGCCGTGACCGCGAAAGCGGAAATCCGGGGCGGGTGACCGAGATCCCCGGTGTCCCGCTTCCGGCAAAACCCCGCCGCAGCAGAACGCCGCAATCGACACATTGTCGCCCGGCCTTGGCCTTACGCTGCGAACACATCCTCGGTCGCTTCGTCGGGCAGCGGGAACGGGCTCGCCTCGGCAAAAGCGATGGCGGCATCTAGAGCAGCCATGACCTCACGCTCGATCGCTTCGCGCCCGGCATCGTCGAGGCCGCCCGCGGCGCGCAACTGCTGATCGAGCCGGGCGATCGGATCCTTGCCTCGCCACGCTTCGAGTTCCGCCAGGTCGCGCCGATCCGGCTGCCCGCGACGCTCGGTATGAGCACGCCAGCGATAGGTCTTGCATTCGATCAGGCTCGGGCCATCGCCGGCGCGCGCCCGCTCGACGGCTCGGGCGGCCGCCTGATACACGGCAAAGATGTCGTTGCCATCAACGACCGCACCCGGAATGCCGTAGCCGGCGGCACGCGCCGCCACGTCCGGGAGCGCATGGGTCGCCGCGGCCGCGGTATTTGCCGCATACATGTTGTTTTCGCAAATATAGAGCATCGGCAATTTCCACGTTGCCGCGATATTCAAGCATTCGTGGAATGGCCCGGCATTGGCGGCACCATCGCCAAAGAACGAAACGGCGACGGCGCCCTTCCGTTCCATCTGCGCGGCGAGGCCGGCGCCGGTGACGATCGCGATCCCGCCGGCGACGATGCCGTTGGCGCCGAGCATGCCGATGCCGAAATCGGCGATGTGCATCGAGCCGCCCTTGCCCTTGCAATAGCCGGTCCGCCGGCCATAAAGCTCGGCCATCATCCGGTTCAGGTCGGCGCCCTTGGCGATGCAATGGCCGTGGCCGCGATGGGTCGAGATGATCCGGTCGCCTTCCCCGAGGGCGCTGCAGACGCCGACCGCAACGGCCTCCTCGCCGATATAGGAGTGCACGACACCGTAGATTTTGCCAGCGAGATAATCGGCCGAGGCACGCTCCTCGAACCGCCGGATCGTCAGCATGCGCCGCAGCATCTCCCGCTGGGTCTCGGGCGGCAGATTTGCCGATAGGCGGGGTGTCGCGAGAGCTGTTGTCGAGCGAGGCATGGGCGCGGTCCCTCCGCACCGGTCGAGAATAGCATGATGATGGGCCAACGCTCGACCGGCGGCAACCACAACGAACGGGTCGCATCCCGAGACCGGCGCCGGCCGGAGGCAAAGGAACAGGGCCGAGCCGATCCGTTCCCTTCTTTGGTCGATCAGTCGATGCAATAGGGAACTTCACGCTGTTGCGTTGCGGGGGCCTTACCGGGCCGCTGCCGGCGATGCGGGCAGTCGCCCGCGGTATTGGCGAACAGCGGTGTGGCCCGGCGATTGCCCAATGCGTCATGGCTGTCACCGCGCCAACGCGTATTGCGACGATTGGCAAAAGGCGGGACGATTGCCAATGCGGACCCAAGAATCCGCGAAATGTCGGTGAAGGAAAGCCAATGAAATATGACGTCGTGATCTGCGGCGGCGGCGCCGCCGGATCGGTCCTGGCCAGCCGATTGGCGGCCGACGCGCGGACTTCGGTGCTGTTGCTGGAAGCGGGGCCCGACTATCCCGACCCGGCCCATCTTCCGGACGATATCAAATTCGGCCACACGCGCTTTGCCGAAGCTCCGGATTCACAGCACAACTGGGCCTTGCGCGGCACCATCACCGAGGAACAGGGGGCGATCCACGTCGCCCAGGGAAAGGTAATCGGCGGCGGGTCGTCGATCAATGGCCAGGCGATGCAACGCGGGTTTCCCGAGGATTACGATTCGTGGGCAGCGCTCGGCAACGACCAATGGTCTTATGAAAAGGTCGTCCCCTATTTCCGCAAATCGGAGCGCGATCTCGACATCAAGGACAATTACTGCCACGGGTCGGACGGGCCGATGCCGGTCAGGCGCCGGCAGACCGGCCCCACGCCGGCGATCCAGCAGGCGTTTCACGCCGCCTGCATCGCCGCCGGCTACGGCACCACCGACGACACCAACGGCCTCCATCCGGCCGGTCTCGGTGTGTCGCCGTCGAACAACATCGACGGGGTGCGGATGAGCACGGCGATGACGCATCTGAACCCGATGCGCGACCATCTGAACCTGACCGTGCGGGGCCGGGTGTTTGTCCGCAAGATCCTGATCGATCATGGCCGGGCCGTCGGCGTCGAAGCCGAAAGCGGCGGCAAGGTGTTTCAGATCGACGCCGGCCGGGTGGTGCTGAGCTCCGGGGCGATCCGTTCGCCGCAGCTCTTGATGCTGTCGGGCATCGGCCCCGAGGAGCATCTGCGCGAATTCGGAATCCCGACGATGCGCCATCTTCCCGGGGTCGGGCAGAACCTGATGAACCATCTGAGCGCCCAGACGACCTTCAAGGTCAAGGACGGCATCTCGCTGACCAGCGACCGCGATGCCGTGCATTTCTCATTGCATTACACCGCCGACGGGTCGGATGCCGTCAACGACATGGTGTTGCGGGCGAGCCCGGTCATCGATGAACGCGAGGAGCGGGTTCCGGGGGTGCGCACCAAATATCTGGTGGGTGACGTTCCGGCCGACCGGGCGGCGCGGATCTCGTGCACGCTCGGCCTGCCCGACGGCTCGGGCTATGTCAAATTGGCCTCGGCCGACCCCGGTGTCCAGCCGACTTTCAACTACTGTTATCTGCGCCACCCGAACGACATCCGGCGGGTGCGCGACGGTCTGCGGTTTGCCGCGCGGCTATTGGAGTCGGATGCGTTCAAGGGTGTCGCCGACTACCGGATCCAGCCGGGTGACGAGATCCTGGCCGATGACGACGCGCTCGATCTGTGGATCCGTCAGACCGTCGGCACCGCCCGGCATGTCTCCGGCACCTGCAAGATGGGTCGCGACGACGATCCGATGGCGGTGGTCGACCAGTATTGCCGGGTGAAGGGCATCGAGGGGCTGTGGGTGGCCGATGCCTCGGTCATGCCGCGCATTCCCCGCTCGGGCGGTGCCCATGCGACCGTGATCATGATCGGCGAGCGTGTCGTCGATTGGATCGCGGCCGGCTGACCGCGCCACGATAGCTTTGCCTGCCGCACCGCTGCCTGATGCGGCGGAGCGGCAGGGCGCTCAACCAATAGCGTGATCAGTAGCGTGCGTTGCCGGGAGTGCGCGGAAACGGGATCGCGTCGCGCACATTGGCGAGACCGGTGACATAGGCGAGGGTGCGCTCGAAGCCGAGGCCGAAGCCGGCATGCGGCACGGTCCCGTAGCGTCTGAGGTCGCGGTACCAGGCGTAGTGCTCGCGGTCGATGCCGCATTCGGCCATGCGCATGTCGAGCCTATCGAGCCGCTCCTCGCGCTGGCTGCCACCGATGATCTCGCCGATCCCCGGCGCCAGCACGTCCATCGCCGCGACGGTCCGCCCGTCATCGTTGAGGCGCATGTAGAACGCCTTGATGTCCTTCGGGTAGTTCATTACGATGACCGGCTTTTTCGCATGCTTTTCGGTCAGATAGCGCTCGTGCTCGGATTGCAGGTCGACGCCCCACGCGACCGGAAACTCGAATTTCTGTTTGGCGCGTTCGAGCACATGGATCGCTTCGCCATAATCCATGCGTAGGAATTCCGAACCGACGATCCCTTCGAGCTTTGCGACCAGCCCCTTCTCGATCCGCTGATCGAAAAAGGCGAGGTCGTCCGGCCGCTCGTTCAACAATGCCGCTAACGTGTATTTGAGCAGTGCCTCGGCCAGGCTGGCATCGTCGGCGAGATCGGCAAAGGCGATCTCCGGCTCGATCATCCAGAACTCGGCGAGATGCCGGCTGGTGTTCGAGTTCTCGGCACGGAAGGTCGGACCAAAGGTGTAGACCTTGCTCAATGCGAGGCAATAGGCCTCGACCGCGAGCTGTCCCGATACCGTCAGGAACGCCTCGCGACCAAAAAAATCCTGCGCGAAATCAACCTCGCCACCCGCCGTCCGCGGCAGATTGGCGAGATCGAGCGTCGAGACCCGGAACAATGCGCCGGCTCCCTCCGCGTCGGAGGCGGTGATGATCGGGGTATTGACCCAGAAGAAGCCGTGCTCGGCGAAAAAGCGATGGATCGCTTGCGCCAGGCTGTGCCGCACTCGCGCCGTCGCCCCGATCACATTGGTGCGCGGCCGCAGATGCGCCACCTCGCGCAGATATTCGAGCGTGTGCGGCTTGGGCTGGATCGGGTAGGTCTCCGGGTCGTCGACCCAGCCGATCACGCGGACCGCATCGGCCTGCATCTCGAAAGGCTGCCCCTTTGCTGGTGACGGCACGATCTTTCCGGTCGCCTCGATCGCACAGCCGGCGGTCAGCCGCAGAATTTCGCTGGCGTAATTGGGCAGGGTGTCGGGGGCCACGACCTGCAATGGCTGGAACGACGAGCCATCCGAGACATGCACGAAGGAGAGGCCCGCCTTCGAGTCGCGCCGGGTCCGCACCCAGCCCTTGATCGTGACCGGCGCCTCCTGCCCGACCTCGCCGGCCAGGATCGCGCGCATGCTGACCGCCTGCTGCTGCATTGGGGAAGAGTGCCTCGCATGACCCGCCCTGTCCAGCGGTCGCGACAAGGCGGCCCTGCCGCCTGCGGCTCGCGGGCCTGTGCTGCCGGCCGCAGCGATGCCCGATCGTTCAGACGTGTGCCGGATGGCGGTATGCGGCGGCCGGGTGGCTCGCCGGCAATCGCGAGCGCCCGAACAGTTTTTCCCGCAACGAGCCCGGCCGATAGTCGCGCTTGTAGACGCCGCGCTCCTGCAGGACCGGTACGACCAGGTCGACAAAGTCGCGCAGGCTTTCGGGCGCCACGGTGCGGCTCAGATTGAACCCGTCGATATCGGTCTCGACGACCCAGCTAATCAGCTCGTCGGCAATTTCCTCAGCCGAGCCGATGATCGGCGGGTTGCGGCTGCCGAGCCCCATCCGGTCGATGATCTGCCGCAATGTCCAGGGCTGCGCGCTCGATCGGGTGATCGCCTCCACCGCCGAGTTCATCGCATCGTTCTTCACATAGCCGACCGGCTCGTCCAGCGCATAGCGCGACAGGTCGATACCGGTCGAGCTCGAAAAGTGTGCCAGCGCCCCCGCCACACTCGCATGCTCGTGATATTCCCGGTATTTCTCCTCGGCCTCGGCATGGCTGCGGCCGACCACCACGGTGCGGCCGACAAAGATCAGGATATCGTCACGGGCGCGGCCATGCGCCGCCGCACGGCCGCGGATATCGGCGACGATGTCACGGGTGATGGTCTTGTCCGGCCCGTTCAGGAAGATGCATTCGGCATGGCTGGCGGCGAATTCGCGTCCGCGGGTGGAAGCTCCGGCCTGGTAGAGGACCGGGGTGCGCTGCGGCGACGGCTCGGCGAGATGGATCGCATCGAGCCGGTAGTGGCGGCCGCAATGCTGCACCCGATGCACCCGCCGCGGATCGGCGAAGACGCGGTTCGCCTTGTCGCGCAGCACCGCGCCATCCTCCCAGCTCGCCTCCCACAGCTGGTAGACGACCGCCATGTACTCGTCGGCGACCTCGTAGCGCTGGTCATGCTCGGGTTGGGCCGGCAGCCCCATGCCGCGCGCCGCGCTGTCGAGATAGCCGGTGACGATGTTCCAGCCGACCCGGCCGCGGGTCAGATGGTCCAATGTCGACATCCGGCGGGCAAACAGATAGGGCGGCTCGTAGGTCAGGTTGGCGGTCACGCCAAAACCGAGATGCGTCGTCACCGCCGCCATCGCCGGCACCAGTAAGAGCGGGTCGTTGACCGGGACCTGCACAGCGTTGACGATCGACGTCGCCGGACCGTCCTCATAGACGTCGTAGACGCCGACGATATCGGCGAGAAAGACCCCGTCGAGCTTGCCGCGCTCGGCGAGCCGCGCCAGCTCCTGCCAGTATTCGAGGCTGGTGTACTCGGCCGAACGGTCGCGCGGATGGGTCCACATCCCGTGCTGGATATGCCCGACGCAATTCATGTCGAAGGCGTTGATGCGAATTTCTCGGTTCATGACAGGAGGTCCCGGCTGCGGTCATGGCTCTAGCGCACCCGCGCAACATCTCGCGCACCCGCTGCGCGTCCTCGCCCAGCAGCAGCGCCGCTCAGCTCACCGGCCGCTCAGTTCACCGGCAAGACGCGGTCCAGCCGCTCGACCCACGCGGCCGGGAGTCCGTGGGCGCGCGCCCCCTCGCGCAGCAGCGTAATATAACGCAGCGAAGGCTGCCCGTCGGTCGCGTCGCCGGTCGCGACATAGGTCATCGCCGCGATCATTTGTCCATGATCATCCTCGACCATCAGCCGGGTCGGACGGTAGGCGCCGCCGGGAATGCCCTCGGTCGCATTGAGACGCACCATCTCGCGCAATGTGATCCGGTACAGTACGCCCCACACCTGCCCCCGCGGGTCCGGGCAGATGTTGGCGGGTGCCGATCGCCCGCGCGGGACGCCGTGTAGATTGAAGCGCAGCCGATACCCGTCGATATGACCCACCCGCCATTCGCGCGGGCGCATATGACGGCGCTCGCGGAAAACGCTGTCGTGCATGTTCGAGCCATAGGCGAAATACCATACGGTGTCGCCGGCCCGCCCGGCCAGTTCCAGACCGTGGGCGCGGTAGTGCCAGCGCGACAGCAGCACCGAGCGGGCGATCAGCCGCCGGAGCCGAACCCGGGTCATCACCCGAACGCGGCGAAACCGCGGAATTGTCCCGCCGGTCGCTCGCGCGGAGCGCCACCGCGGCGGGTTCATCGGGCGGCCGAGCGCCGGCGCGCTGCGTTGACGACCTGCGCGAGGTGCCGCAGCTGCGCACCACCCGCGATCTCGTCGAGAGTGAGGTGCAGGCGGCGGCGCCAATTCGGATGGGCCACGGTCGTGCCCGGCAGGTTGGCCTGTTCATCCTCCCCGACCACGTCTTCGAGCTGCATCAGCATCAGCCGGGCCCGCGAGCCGGCGAGATAGCGCTGCATCGCCTCGCCGAGCAGCGCCGAATAGATCGGCGCCCCGCTTTCGGAGAACAGCCGGCTCGGCTGTTCCGGGCCCAGCAGTCCTTCCGCAACCAGCGCTTCGAGCAGCAGGGTGCGGTCGCGGGCTCGTCCGTCGCGGTCGGCGGTTTGCGCCGCGGCATCGGGATAGAGGCCGAGCCGTCCTCGCCAGTCGATGTCGCGGCCAAGCCAGAACCCCTTGATCGTCGCCAGGTCGTGCGTCGCCGCCGCCGCCGCCGCGAGCGGCGGGTATTCGCCCGGCGAAGCCAAGCCCCCGTCCGAGTGCCGCTCGAACATCAGGATGCGGTACGATAGAACATTGGCGCGCTGCATCGTTTCGCGGAACCCGATCGGCACAGTGCCCAGATCCTCGCCGATCACCGCGCATCCATGGCGTCCGCTTTCCAAGGCAACAAGGCGCAGCAGATCCTCGAACGGGTAGCGGACATAGCATCCATTGTTCGCGGCCATCCCGTCGGGCACCCAGTAGAGCCTGGAGAGCGACATCACATGATCGATCCGCAAAATGCCGGCATGGGCCATGTTGGCGCGCAGGCAGGCAATAAACGGCGCGTAGCCCTGCCGCCGCAACACCAGCGGATGGAGCGGCGCCAGCCCCCAATTCTGCCCGGACCGGCTCAGCACATCGGGGGGCGCGCCGATCGCCGCCCGCCGGACGACCAGGGCCTGATCGGCCCAAGCATCGGCGCCGTCCGGATCGGCGCCGACCGCCAGGTCGCGATAGAGCCCGATCGAAAGCCCGGCGCGCGCAGCGCCGGCCGCAGCGGCGAGCTGACAATCGGCCTGCCACTGCAGAAATGTGAAAAACCCGACGCGCTCGCGATGTGCCGCGGCGAACGCGGCGACCTCGGGCGAGCGCGGGTCGCGCAGCGGCGCCGGCCAGTCGCGCCACGAGAACTGCCCGCGGTCGCGTGCATGATGCTCGTGCAGCGTCTCGAACACGGTGAAATCGATCAGCGATCGGCCGCCATCGCGAGCAAACCGGCAGAACCCCGCACCAAGCGGTGTGCGCGCGCCGCCGTCCGAATCGAGATCGAGCGTGCGGAAACGGCGCCATAGCGCCTCCAGCACCCGCCGCTTGCAGGCAGCGACGGCGGGGTAATCGACCAGTGGCGCAGCGCAGGCCGCTTGCCGAGCGGCGTCGAACCAGTCCCCGGCGACAAGCGCGCGCACCGAGGCGTCCTCGGCAAAGCCGGGTACCGCGGTCGGGTCGATGCACAGATAATCGAGCCAGATGCGGCTCGACGGTGCGTAGGGACTGCAGCGAACCGGATCGTCGGCAAAACGCGCATGCAGCGGATTGATGCCGAGCACCGCAGCACCATGCGACCCGGCGAGTTCGGCGAGCTTTGCCAACCCCGACAGGTCGCCGATACCCCAATCACCGGCACGGCGTAGCCCGTAGAGCTGGCAGGTCAGCCCCCAGCTGCGCGCTCCCGGACCCAATTGACGCGGCAGATGGCAGCATTCGGGGGCGACGATCAAGCCGATTTCGGCCGCCGCCCCGCCGGCTTCGAGCGTCAGGCGATGGTAGCCCGCCGGCAAATCCGCCGGCAGCGGCAAGGCGACATGCAGCTCCGCGGCGGCAGCGTCCAGTCCCACCGCGCCGCGGCGCTCTTCGCCGGTTTCGAGCCGGCACGCCCAGTCGATCGCCCGCGCCCGCGCCGGCACGCGCAATTCGATTTCCGGGTGCGGGTCTTCGGCATGGACGAGGCTGGTCGAACCGAGGCCCAGCGGCGCGGCATGCCTGACTTCCTCCAGCTCGGCCAGGGCCTGCGCCGGCTCGGCAGGCAGTCCGAGCGCGGCAATCACCGCGAGCAGGCTGTCTTCGCTGGCCTCGCGACTCTGGCC
>DATJTI010000038.1:0-28404 GCA_035503615.1 Allostellaceae bacterium
CGCATCCGCAGCCGCCGCAACCAGGCCTATGCGACAAGGCTCGCGCTGCAGGCGGTCGAAGCGCTGAACGCGTCCACCGGCGGCGCCGGATTGCAGCTCTCGAACCCGATCCAGCGCGCGTGGCGCGACGTCAACGCCGTCGCCCGCCATGTCAGCCTCAACTGGGACGCGGTCGGCACGATGTACGGCCAATACAGTTTCGGCCTCGAACCGCGCGGACAATACTAGTGGCCCGATCGAAACGCATGGTTCCCAAGCGTTTCATGAATCGGCCCTGTTGGCATCGCGCCACTAGCGGGCGGCAGACCCTCTGATGCGACGCTGGCCAATGCAAGGCTGCCCGACGCAACGCTGCCGCCGCGGCCGCGGCCGTGCTAGGCTGCGGCGAACTCGCCGCTCAGGGATCGCTCGAACACCCGCATCAACCAGAGGAGAGGATCGTCATGAAGGTGGTCACACTGAAGAACATCCCCAATGTCCCGGTCGAGGGCGCCAGCCGGATCGAGGGCTGGACCGGGCCGGTCTCGCGGTCGCGACAGACGATCATCCAGCCCGGGGATTCGGCCAACTACAATTGCAGCGTCGTGAATTTCAGCCAGGGCTGCACCACCGGCTGGCATACGCATAATTGCGACCAGGTGCTGGTCGTGACCTCGGGTTCCGGCATGGTGGCGAACGAGCACGAGCAGCACGAGATCAATGTCGGCGATGTCGTGCACATCAAGGCTGGCGAACGTCACTGGCACGGCGCCAAGGCCGACACGACGATGGGACACATCACGATCACGCTGGTCGGCAGCCAGGCGAACTGGGGCTAGCCGGGACGAGGGGCGGGCCGGCCGGCCGAGCCGGCTCACCCATTCTCGCCCGTTCCCAAATAGGTCGGCGCCAGACGGCGAGACCACACCACCCGCCCTCGCCCGCCGCCGCCTCAACATCGACCCGAGAAATCAGCCGCGTAGCAAGCGTGCGGCCGGAAGCTTCCATCGTCTACCCAGATAGCGGTCAAACCGGTTCGGCTTAAAGTGGCACCAGCCGCAATCGGGTGTGCTTGTGAGCTCTCCAAAATAGAGGCTGTCACCGGTATCATAGAAGTCAACTCGAATGAAATCGAGGCCGTCTCCCAGAATTTCGGCGGCAGCGATCATTTCAGAAAGATGGGGAGGCGGTGGCGCATCGTTTTCTATGTCATCAAATCCATATAGTACATTGATCTTTTCCCAATCTGGCGAATATAATCTACGCCTGTGACCGATAAACCGGCTGGTATCGAATTGTATCAACTCGACGTTGCCGCCGAACACAAACACCTTATAATCGTTAGGCGCTGCCCCGGTGCCCTCGTCGATAAATTCTTCAATCAGGATGCGCGGCTCTATGTGCTTGTACTGCCATTCTCGGGTGAGCCGATAATAGCTCTGACCGAGCCAATCGGCACAAGTCTTCATAGTCGCAATGCGATCGAGCGATGATTTGTCGGTGACAATTTGAACCCGGCCCGAGGCGTGAGTGGGTTTAATGACGAATTTATCGGGTAGATCGTCAAATGGAATTTTTTCGGGGCAGATTGTAAGATGGTAAAGCTTTGGCAGTATCTGTTGGCCAAGCCGGGCCTCGACATACAACCGGGCGGCTGCCTTGTCGGCGATCTGGGTCAGCAACGGGCGACGGTCGAATAGCTTCCGATAAAGAATTTTTTCGTTGAATGTCCGGGGGGCGACCAGGTTCGGAAATACGCCGTGGTGCTTCCAGTGCTGGTGAATCGCAAAAGCCCAGTCGGGAAGGCGCCGGCTCATCCAGTTTTTGATCGATGCCATGAAATTTTTGTTTTCCCTATGTTGCGTTTCTTGATGTTGCGTTTCTTGCATAACGCCGGATCCGGAATGACACAAAGCGGCACGATCGGAATATCGCACCGAGGTGGTAAATATTGTCTTCAACTATGGTATTGAGGACCGAGATCGCACCGCCTCATCCACTGAGGCGGCCGGCAGCCTCGGCGGTCACCGAGCGACGCCATCGCGGCGTCGCGGCTCTCGTCAGCAGAGCGGTCAGCGCATGCCGAGGATCGAGCCGGTGACGGCGCGCGGGTCGCGGCGCGGCCAGCGCCCATTCTCGACCTGGTGAAAGAAATCGTCGAGGCTGCGGTTAAATAAATCGGGCTCTTCGAGGTTGAGCGCGTGGCCGGTATTCGGGAAGACGACGAGCGCCGCCGACGGGATCGTCCGCTTCATCAAGAGACCGGGTTCGAGGCACGGATCGTCCTCGTCACCGGTCATGACCAGCGTCGGCACGTCGAGGCGGCGCATCGGCTCGACCAGATCCCACAAGGACGGTCGGCGCGCCTGCACTCCGCGCATCGTCAGGGCCGAGCCGCGCGTCGAATGACCGGCGAGGTTCGCCGCGAATTCGCCCCAGCCGCGCGGGTCCTTGTTCTGGAACTGCACCCGGCTCGGGCCGAGCGCGTAGCTCTTGCTGGCTTCACCCATGCCCTGGCCCTCGATCAGCGCGATCGTCTTCGCGGTCTCGTCGTGAAACTGCTGGCGCTTGCCGGGCTCGGCACCATAGCCGCAGCCGGCGACGACCAGCGACAGCGCACGCCCGGGATAGGCAAGCCCGAAATGCAGCGTCGCGAACCCGCCCATCGAGATGCCGACGATATGCGCCTTCTCGATCGCGAGCGCGTCGAGCACGGCGCGGATATCGTCGCGGGCCCGGTCCTGCGAGTAGCGTGCCGGGTCATCCGGCACCTCGGAGGGCGGATAGCCGCGGGCATTGTAGGCGATGCAGCGATAGCGCCGCCCGAAATGCCGCATCTGCCCCTCATAGCCGCGGTGATCGTCGGCGAATTCGTGGACGAAGACGATCGGCGTTCCCGACCCGGTTTCCTCGTAATGGAGCCGGACCCCATCATCGGTGGTCAGTTGCGGCATCACCCCTCCTCCGCCGGCGCATCTTCCTCAGCCTCGGCATTAGCATCAGTTGCAGCGCCCACTTAGCCCTTTGCCCATGTCACCATTTGTTGCGCAATTCGCGCAGTTTAAGGAACACGGTCTTCGCATCGGGATGGTCGGGCAGGTCGGGGAAGGCTTCGCGCAGGCGGCGGATCACGCTTGGGCTCGACAGCCGGAAAAAGGTGTTGATCTCCCGCTCCTGCGCCAGGGTCGTGACCAGCGCCCGGTTGGTGTCCTGCTGCTCGACCTGCGGCAACAGCGCCTTGGCCCGCGCGTTGTCCGGCTCACGATCGAGCGTGAAGCCGAGATTGCGGGCGATATAATCGTGCCCCGGATAAATCAGCGTCTCGTCCGGCAATTTCGTGAGCTGGCCGACAAAGGTATTGTAGAGCTCGTTCGGATGGCCGCCATTGTGGCAGTTGCCGGCGCCGGCGTTGAACAGCGTATCGCCGCAGAACAAGGCCGGCACCTCGCCGCGGGCCATCACGCAGATATGCGACATCGTGTGGCCAGGCGTGTCGAGGCATTCGAGTTCAACGCTCCGGCCGACCCGGATCACGTCGCCGGCGCGCAGCCCCTCATTCATCTCCGCGATCTTGTCCTTGGCGTTGGCGTGGGCCAGAACCTTGGCACCGGTCGCCGCCACCATCTGCGCGTTGCCGCCGGTGTGATCGCGATGCTCGTGGGTATTCAGGATTTGGGTGATGGTCCAGCCCCGCGCCTTGGCTGCGGCAAGGCATTTCTGGTGGTCGAGCGGATCGACCGCCAGCGCCTCCCCGGTCTCGCCGCAGGCGATCAGATAATTGAAGTTGCGGCCCGTATTCGCGGTCCAGATCTGCTCGACGATCATTGCTCGCTCCCGCGGTGTTGACCGGGGAGAGTGTAGAGATTCGCCGCGGGCTTCGCCATCCTCCGCGGCGCCGGCGTTGCCGAGGATTGTCCGCCATGCCAGATGCCGCGAACCGGCCCGATCCCGTCGTCCCACCGCCAGCTCGGGTCCCGTCCGCGACCGGGCCCGGCGGGTCGGGTCAGGCCATCGTCGTGGCGGTGGTCCTCGTTGCCGCCCTCTATCTCGGACGCGAGGTCCTGATCCCGATCACGCTGGCGGTGCTGCTGAGCTTTCTGCTGAGCCCGCTGGTCGAACTGCTGCGCCGGTTGTGGCTCGGCCGCATCCTGTCGGTGATCGTCGCGGTGATGCTGGCGCTCGGCATCATCATCGGCATTGGCACCGCGATCGGTTCGCAGGTGGCGCAGCTGGCCGGCAACGTCCCGCAATACGAGCGGACGATCGAGCACAAGATCGCCAAGCTCCGCGGCGCGACACTCGGCCGGGTGTCGCAGGAGATCCGCAGTCTCGGTAACCGGCTTTTTGGCGCCGGCGCCGCTCCCTCGCAGGCAGCCTCGGCCGCACCGGCAGGCAGCGCACCCCAGGCGCAGCAAAAGCCGGTTCCGGTGGTGGTCACCCAACCGACGCTGTCGACGTTGCAGATCGGCGAAAAGGTGTTGTCGCCGGTGTTGAGCCCGTTGGCGACGACCGGGATCATTCTGGTGGTGACCATTTTTACGCTGCTGCAGAAAGAGGACCTGCGCGACCGAGCGATCCGGCTGTTCGGCTCGGGCGATCTCGAGCGCACGACATTGGCGATGACCGACGCCGGAACCCGGCTCAGCCGTTATTTCCTGACCCAGCTCGCCATCAACACCAGCTTCGGCGCGACCGTCGGGGTTGGCCTCTATTTCATCGGCGTCCCCAACCCGGTGCTGTGGGGGGTGCTCAGCATGTTGCTCCGCTTCATCCCCTATATCGGCTCGTGGATTGCCGCTGCCCTGCCGATCGCACTCGCCGCGGCGGTGGCACCCGGCTGGTCCCTGGTGACCTGGACCGCCGCACTCTATGTCGTCACCGAGCTTGTCATGGGCCAGGCGGTCGAGCCGATGGTCTATGGTCACAGCACCGGTCTCTCGCCACTCGCCGTGATTATCGCCGCGATCTTTTGGACCTGGATCTGGGGGCCGATCGGGCTGATCATCTCGACCCCGCTGACCTTGTGCCTGGTGCTGGTCGGCCGTTACGTCGAGCGGCTGGAATTTCTCGACGTGCTGCTGGGCGACCGCCCGCCCCTGACCCCGGCCCAGAGCTTCTACCAGCGCATGCTCGCCGACGACCCGGACGAGGCCGAGGAGCAGGCCGAGCGTTTCCTCGCCGACCGGCCGCTATCGTCTTATTACGACGAGGTCGCGCTGAAGGGCATGCAGCTCGCGGCCAATGACATTTCCCGCGGAGCACTGACCGGAACGACATTCGACCGGTTCAAGGAATCGATCGACGAGCTGATCAACACTCTTGAGCGGTATGACGACACGGCCGATGACGAGGATGCTGCGCTTGCCGGACGATCGGCCGATCAGGGAGAAATTCCCAAAGAGCCGGCTCCCGACCGAGGCGCCTTCGACAAGATCGCTTCGCGGCCGCAATGGCAGGGTGATGCGCCGGTCCTATGCGTGGCCGGACGCGGGCCGCTCGACGAGGTGGCGGCGAGCATGCTGGCCCAGCTGCTCGGCAAGCACGGGCTGGGCGCCCGGGTGGTGCCGCACGACGCCGTCGCCCGCACCAAAATCGCCTCGCTCGACACCCGGCAGGTCGCGATCGCGTGCGTCCTCTATCTCGGCATTCGCGGCAACCCCGCGCACCTGCGCTTTCTGCTGCAGCGGCTGCATGCGCGGCTGCCCGGCACGATCCTGCTGGTCGGGCTATGGCCGGAGCAAGACCCGATCCTGACCGATCGCGCGCTCGGGCGGATGGTCGGTGCCGATCATTATGTCAGCAGCTTGCGCGACGCCGTCGAGACCTGTCTCGGCTTGGCGCGACCGTCGGCACCGTCTTCGCGGCACGCGGCAGCCGACGCCGGGCCCGCGTGAGTGGCCCGGCACGACGTGGCAGCACCGGGCCCGCGTGAGTGGGCCCGGCACGACGTGGCAGCACCGGGCTGTGACAATTTCTGCCGCGACCTTTTACCGGGCGGGGATGCCGGCCCGCCAATGGCAGCATAATCGGTCGTTGTCGCTCGCCTCGTCGTGACGTCTTTCGGACGGATGGCATTTTAGTCTGCAGGGATGGGCTCACTGTTTCGCGCCATCGTCATTACCGGAGCCTCGAGCGGGCTCGGCGCTGCGCTGGCCGAGGCTTATGCCGGGCCGGGGATGACGCTGGGTCTCTTGGGGCGTGACCGACGCCGGTTGGCGGCGAGTGCCGACGCCTGCGAAGCCAAGGGGGCGAGCGTGCGGATGGGGGCGATCGACGTTGCCGATGGACCGGCGATGGCTGCTTGGCTCACCCGGTTCGATGACGATCACCCGGTCGATCTGCTGGTCGCCAATGCCGGCACATCGGCCGGACCCGACCCCGACAGCCCGTCCGAGGGAGCGGATTGCGCCACGCGGCAGATCAGCGTCAATCTGCTGGGTGCGATCAACACCGTCGAGCCGCTGCTGCCCGCACTCTGCGCGCGCGGCCATGGGCAGGTCGCGCTGGTGGCCTCGATCGCCGCCTATCGCGGGCTGCCCTACAGCCCCGGCTATTGCGCCAGCAAGGCCGGGCTGCGCGCCTATGCCGAAGCCTTGCGCCCGCGGTTGGCGCCGCGCGGGATCGGTGTCACCAGCGTATGCCCCGGCTTTTTCGATTCGCCGATGACCGACCGGTTCGACGGCCCGACCCCGTTTCTGCGCGAGGGTCGCGCTGCGGCCCGGATCGTCAAGCGTGGTATCGACCGCGGCCGACGGCGGGTCGCGTTTCCATGGCCGCTGGTGCTGGGGCTGCAGTTCTGCGACATCGCGCCGGCCATCGTCGGCGACATGATTCTGCGCCGCTTTCACTTTCACATCCGCCCCGGCTGAGCCGGTGATGAACCCGCTCGTCGAATTCTCGGCCGGCGCCGCGCTGGCACTCGCGGCATGGTTGATCCCGCGCCGGGTGGCCGGTGCTCGCATCAGCGCGCGGCCGGTGCTGCTGATCGATGTCGCTCCGGTGTTGCTCGCTGCCCTGCTGCTGATGATCGTCAGCCGGCGCCCGATCTTTTCCGGCCTGGTGCTGTTGGCGCTCGGCGCCGGGTTTGCGCTCGCCGACCAGACCAAGCGCGAGGCGGTGCGCGAGCCGGTCGTGTTTTCCGACATGTCGGAACTGCCGCATGTCTTCACCCATCCGCAGCTCTATCTGCCGTTTGCCGGCCCGGGTCTGGTGATCGGCGGGGCGCTTGCCGCCTTCGCTCTCGCCGTGGCGCTGCTGTGCTTCGAAACGCCATTATGGCCCTCGAACCCGCTCGCGGCACTCGTCGCCGTCGCGCTCGCCGTCACGGCGGTGCAAGCCCTGTCACGCGAGCCGGGGCTCGGTTTGGCCGCAGCGGCGCTGCGCCGGCTCGGCGCGATCGGCGAGCCTTTCGCCGATGCCGCACGCCTCGGCCCATTCGCCAGCCTCCTCGTCTACGGCATCATCGCCCGCGCCGAGCGCGCCGCCCGCCGCGACCGCCACTCGATATTGCCGGCTCCGGCGGTGATCCCCGCGGCACCGGCGGTCCCGCTCGTTCTCGTGCAGTGCGAATCATTCTTCGACGCGCGGCGCCTGTCACCTTCGGTGCCGGCCGATCTGTTGCCCGGCTTCGACGCCTGCTGCCGCGCCGGGGCGACCTATGGCCGCCTCGATGTCGCCGGCTGGGGCGCCAACACGATGCGCGCCGAGTTTGCGGTGTTGACCGGCATCTCCGACAACGGGCTCGGCTACGACCGCTTCAACCCGTACCACGCGTTTGCCCGCGCCCCGCTGGCGTCGATGGCCCGGCGCTTGCGGGCCGAGGGCTATCGCACATTGTGCCTGCATCCGTTCGATCGCGGCTTCTTTCGCCGCGACCTGGCGATTCCGGCGCTCGGCTTCGAGCAGTTTCTCGATCGCCGGACACTCGGCGGGTCGAGCCGGCCGCCTTATTGCTCCGACCCCGATCTCGCCCGCCAGGTGCTGCGAGTGCTCGACGAGAGCGGGCCGCGCAGCTTCATCTTCGTGATCACGATGGGCAATCATGGGCCGTGGCGCGAAGCCGGACCGCAGATCGACCCCGAGCTGCGGCAGCGCTTCGATACGGCAAACATACCGCAGGGCGGTGCGCTGCTGCGCTATCTCGACGGGCTCGCCCGCTCGGATGCGATGCTGCAGATCCTGCTCGACGGTTTGGCATCCCGCCGGCCGGAATGCCTGCTCGGCTTTTACGGCGACCATGTGCCGAGCCTGCCCCAGGCGTTCCGCCATTACGGCTTTGATGAATGGGCGAGCGACTATCTGTTGCTCGACGGCGCGAAGCGGCCCGCACAGCGGCTCGATTTGCCGGCATACCGGCTGCCGCAACTGATCCTCGATCGGCTGCACGCGCTTGGGGCGATCGGCGGGCGGGCGCCTGTGGCATTCGGCGCGGCTTGACACCGGCGCCCGGCAGCGCCGAACATTTACCTTCCTGCGTCAGGATCATGTCGGCAGCCGATATCCGCGATGGATCTGCAAAAACGTACCGTCATCGTCACCGGCGGCGCCTCCGGCATCGGCCGGGCGACGGCCCTTTTATTGGCCGGCGAAGGCGCCAGGGTCGTGATCGGCGACATCGATGCCGAGGGAGGCCGGGCGACGGTTGCCGAGGGCGGTGCGGGGGGCGCGATCACCTATCTGCCGCTCGACCTGACCCTCAAAACCTCGGTCGACGAGTTCGTCGCGGCAGTCGCTGAGCAGACCGGGCCGGCCGACGGGCTCGTCAATGCCGCCGGCTGGGACCAGATCCAGCCGTTCCTCGAAAATCCGCCGGAGATGTGGGACCGCATCGTCGCGATCAATCTGATGGGTGCGATCCGGCTGACCCGCGGCATCCTGCCGCCGATGGTCGAGGCCCGTGCCGGCAAGATCGTCAACATCGCCAGCGACGCCGGCCGCGTCGGCAGCACTGGCGAGACGGTCTATGCCGCGGCCAAGGGCGGGCTGATCGCGTTCACCAAGTCGCTCGCCCGCGAGCTCGCGCGGTACCGCATCAATGTCAACTGCGTCTGTCCCGGGCCGACCGACACGCCGTTGTTTCAGCGCCAGCCGGAGCGAATGAAGGAGGCGCTGACCCGGGCAATCCCGTTCCGCCGCATCGCTCAGCCGATCGAGATTGCGCAGGCGGTTTTGTTCTTTTTAAGTGGGCGCTCGGATTATATCACCGGCCAGGTGTTGAGCGTCAGCGGCGGGCTGACCATGGCCGATTGACCGAGGGAGAGATCGCGATGAACAGGTTTTGGTCGGCCGTCTTTGTCGCCGCGCTGGCATTGGCATGGGTCGGGACCGCCGGCGCCCAGGCGCTGCCGACAAACAATCCCGCCGCTGCCGCCAATGTGCATCAGAGCCGGATATATTCGGAAGTGCTGCGCAGCAATCCGGCGTTCCGCAAGCGGCGCGAGGCGATCGAATGCGGCCCGATCACCGACCCGCAGCTGCATTCGCAATGCATCGCCTCGTTCGAAGCCTATGCTGCACCATCCGGACCTGGACCGCAGGGGCATTGAACCACTCGCAGGAGATCAGCATGGCCAATCCCGCTCCCGGCTTCATCAGCAACCGCGTCGACCTGGTGCCCGATCGGCGACACATGACGGTCGGGTTCGCCGGCGTCACGATCGCCGACAGCGCCGCGACGTTGCGGGTCGAGGAGACCGGTCACGGCGCGGTGCATTATTTCCCCGCTCGCGACGTGCGGCTCGATTTGATGGTGCCGACCTCGCAGCACACGACCTGCCCGTTCAAGGGCGAGGCATCGTATTGGACGATCGAGGTGCCGCAGGGCGGGGAGACCCGGCGATCGGAAAATGCGGTCTGGGGCTATCCGGTTCCTTACGACGAGGTCTCAGGGATCGCCGGCTATTACGCGTTCTATCCGAACCGGGTCGACTGGATTAGCGAGGCTTGAGCGGCCGGGCCAAGCCCGCTTTATCATGCGTCTCACCCAGAACTGGGAGATCCGCAAGCCCGGTGCGACATCGCCTCGCGGCCTCGTCGCGGCGCAGAATGCCGCCGCCGCCCATGTCGGCGCCGATATCCTGAAGGCGGGTGGCAGCGCCGCCGATGCCGCGGTCGCCGCAGCACTCGCTCTTGCCGCCGTCGAGCCCTGGAACAGCGGGCTCGGTGCGATCGGCTTCAGCGTCGTCCACCCGGCCGGCGCCGATCATGCCGAGACGGTCGATTTCGGCCCGGTCGCACCCGCCGGCCTCGATCCGGCCGCCTACCCTTTGACCGGTGCCAGCCGGACCGAACTGTTCACTTGGCCGCAGGTCGCGGGCGACCGCAACATCCACGGCCCGCTCTCGTTCACCGTCCCCTGCGCGGTGCGCGGATACGCCGCACTGGTCGAGCGCTTCGGCCGGATGCCGTGGCGCGACCTCGTCGCACCGGCGGCGGCGTTGGCGCGACGCGGCCTGCCGGTGGATTGGTTCAGCACGGTCAAGATCGCCGCGGCGGCAGCGGAATTGCGGCTCTACGGCGAGAGCCGGCGGATCTGGCTGCCGGACGGTCTGCCGCCGGTGCCGCCGCCCGAGGGCGACATCAACCTGCCGCTCGGCCGGCTCGCCGACACCCTCGACCGCCTCGGTGCGGCCGGTCCCGACGATTTCTACCACGGCGACATCGCCCATTCGATCGCCGCCGATTTGCGCGAGGCGGGCGGGGTGCTGTCGGCCGGCGATCTGGCCCGGTGCCAAGCGCGGGTCGGGCCGGCGCTCGCCATTCCCTATCGCGGTGTGGTGCTGCAGGCGGCACCCGGCATGACCGCCGGTCCGACCCTGGCGTTCATCCTCGAGCGGCTCGCCGCGCAGCGTTTTGGCTCGGCCCCCGATGCGGAGTATTTTGCCGCACTGATCGCAGCGCTGCGCGAGGCCCATGCCGATCGGCTCGCCCATGCCGGCGATGTCGAGACGGGGGCGGGGGCGTCGACCTCGACCACCCATGTCACGGCGATCGACCGCGACGGCATGATCGTGGCCCTGACTGCGACCCTGCTGTCGAGCTTCGGCAGCCGCTTCGTCCTGCCCGGCACCGGCATTCTGATGAATAACGGGATCATGTGGTTCGATCCGCGCCCCGGACATGCCAACTCGCTGATGCCGGGCAAGCGCGCGCTGACCAACATGTGCCCGCTCGTGGTGATGCGCGACGGGCGGCCGTGGTTCGGGCTCGGTGCCTCGGGCGGCCGCAGGATCCTCGCCGCGGTCCTGCAGATGGCGGGCTTTATCATCGATTTCGGCATGGACCCGACAAATGCGGCGCATCATCCACGCATCGACGTCAGCGGCGGCGAGCGGATCGGCATCAACCGCCGGATGCCGCCCGCGATCGCCGCGCCGCTATTAGCGATACCCGGCGCTGCGTTGGTCGAGCACGGCGTATTTCCGACGCGCTTCGCCTGTCCGAACCTCGTTCTGCGCGCGGCCGACGGCCTCAACCACGGCATCACCGACGTGATGTCGCCATTATCCGCGGCGATCGCCGAGCCCGACTGAACCGTCGGCCGTTCCGGGGGGCGACCGCGGCGCCGGCCCCGCGAGCCCTTGCAGCGTGGCATCGGCCACACCCGGATGCGGTCATGCCGCGTCGTGAAAGATGATGCCGAGGGTATGGCGTTCGCCGCTGCGCAGCCGGCTCACGCCGTGCCGCATCGTCACCCGGTGAAAGCCGCGGCGACCTTCGACCGGGCGGTGGTGCACCGGAAAGATCACCGCCTCCCCTTGGCGCAACGGCACGACCTCGCCGCGCGACTGCATGCGCGGGCGCTGCTCGACCAGCAGAAACTCGCCGCCGGTAAAGTCTGCGGCCGGGTCGCTGAGCAGCACGGTCAGCTGTAGCGGAAACACCAGCGCGCCATAGAGGTCCTGGTGCAGGCGGTTGTAATCACCAGCGCGGTATTTGAGCAGCAGCGGCGTCGGCCGCTGTTGCCCGGCGCGATGGCACTCTTCGAGATAAAGAGCGAGTGTCGGCGCAAATCTACCATCCTCATGCAGCCATTCATGCCAGCGATTGGCGATCGCTGCGAGATGCGGGAAGATCGCCCGGCGCAGCGCTGCAACCAGACCGGGCAGCGGATAGCAAAAGTATTTGTACTCGCCGCTGCCATAGCCGTGACGCTGCATCACGACATGGCGGCGAAACGCGTCGTCATCGGCATAGAGTGCGGCAAGCTCCCGGCATTCCGCGGCATCGAGCAGCCCCGCAACGGTGGCGTAGCCGTGCTCGTCGAGCGAAGCCGCCACCGCCGGCCAGTCGATCGCGGCGACGCGCCGGGCTGCCGTGTCAGGCGGCTGCATCGCCCGCCACCGCTTCCCGTTCGCGTTCGAGCAAGGCCCGCTTGCGCTCCACGCCCCAGCGATAGCCGGCGAGGTCGCCATCCTCCCGCACGACCCGGTGGCACGGCACCAGAAGCGCGAGATTGTTCGCCGCGCATGCTTGCGCCACCGCCCGTACCGCCTTTGGCTGGCCCAGTGCCCGCGCGATCTCGGAGTAGCTAGTGGTACGGCCGAGCGGGATCTTCTGCAAGGCGCGCCAGACCCGCGCCTGGAACGCGGTGCCGCGAATGTCGAGCGGCAGGTCCGGCGTATGCGTCGGGTCGGTGATGAAGCTCACCACCCGGTCGGCCCAGTCCTTGAGCCCGGGGTCCTCGGCAATCACCACCGCCGCCGGAAACCGCTCCCCGACCATCGCCGCCAGCGGTTCGCGGTCGTTGCCGAGTGCCGTCAGGCACACCCCTCGCCCGGTCGCAGCGACGAGCGCCCAGCCGAGCCGGGTCGCGACCGTCACATAGCGGATCGTCTCGCCCTCGCCGCCGCGGCGGCGGGCCGCCGGCGTCATGCCGAGCGCGGAGGGAGCTGCCTCGTAGGCCCGCGAACTCGACCCGAACCCCGCGGCGTAGATCGCCTCTGTCACCTTCTCCCCGCCATCGAGCCGCCGGCCGAACTGGCCGAGCCGGTGGGTGCGCGCATAATCGCGCGGCGTGACACCGGTGACCTGCTTGAACAAGCGGTGAAAATGGAACCGGCTGATCCCGGCCGCGGAGGCGAGCTCGGCAAGGCTCGGCATCCCCTCGCTCATGCGCAGCAGCGCGCACGCCTTCTCGATTGCGGCGATGTGGCGTGACGCGCTCGATTCCTCGGTCGGCCGGCACCGCTTGCAGGCGCGCAGCCCGGCTGCTTCGGCGGCCTCGGTCGTTTCGAAGAAACGGGTGTTCTTGCGCAACGGCAGCCGCGATGTGCAGCCCGGCCGGCAATAGACCCCGGTCGTCATGACCCCATAGAAAAACCGCCCGGCGGCAGCGCCGTTGCGCTGTTCCAGCGCCGCCCAGCATTCGTCGAAGTCCAACATCGTCATCTCCCGCGCATGATCCATGATGCGGAAGATGGCGCGATCGCGAGACCCGCTCTATCCGGCGCTTGCTGTCTCATTCGCGCGGCGGGCGCCATTGACGTAGCGTTTGGGCAGCATCGCATGGATGCCCTTGTTGCCGTCGACCAGTTGGGTCACCCGGAGATCGACGGCGAGGCTGCAGAACATGTAGGCGTCCTCGCGCCCAAGGCCGATGCGTTCGCCGATCAGGGTGATCATCTGGCGCAGTGCCGTCTTGGCGGCATCGTCGAGGTCTTCGTCAAATCCCATCGTGATCAAATGGGTCGGCGTCTCGGCGCGCGGCAGGTCGATCGCCATGCCCTTGTGCAATGTCAGCCGAAAGGTGCCGGTCAGCGCGGTTTCGAGTGCCGTCACGCAGACCTCGCCATCGCCCTGCACGCCATGCCCGTCGCCGGCCGAGAACAGCGCGCCCGACGTCCACACCGGCAGGTAGAGCGTGGTGCCGGCAGTCAACTCCTTCAGATCCATGTTGCCGCCGAACTCGCGCGGCACGACCGACGTGACGGCACCATAAACCGGCGGCGGCGCCACCCCCATGACCCCGAAAAACGGTGCGAGATCAATCTCCGCACCCCACGGCACAGTGGCGACGCCGCGCTGCCGATCGATCGCGGTGTGCCAGGTGCGGCGCACCGGAAAATCCTCGGGCAATGTGCCGCTCAACGGACGGATCCGGGTGTATCCCCAGTTCTGCCGGGGATCGATCGCCAGAATTTCGATCGCCAGCGCATCGCCGGGCTCGGCGCCGGCGACCGCGATCGGCCCGGTCAGGATATGTGCGCCAAGCCGCGGCGCGATCGCCTGATGGATCGCAAGATGTTCGGGCAGGATCTCAAACCGACCGGCGTCGGGCAGAATGTCCGGACCGCCCGAAACGCTGTCGAGCGTCACCGTGTCGCCCGAAGCAACGGTCAGCACGGGCTCCAGCCCGGCGTCGAAGAAGCCCCAATGGCAGGTTTCGGGACCGGCCCGCAAGACATGATGCTGCGACATGAACCTCTCCGCGCTGGGTCGAACGCCGATCATAGCGTTCACCGGCGCTCGCGGCTACTCGCGACGGAAGGTCACCACCAGCACATCACGATAGGCCGGAAGCCGCGGATCGAGCGGCTCGACTGCGGTGACCCCGTGAAACACCCGGCTGTCATCGACAAGTGCCGAATCGAGCGGCTCGGTCAGCGTGAAGCTGCCGAGCGGATGTCTGGTGAGATCGTAGATCGTCGTCTCGCCGCTGGCGATGTTTTCGCGTCGCACCATCAGCACCAGCACCCAGTCGACCCCGTCGCGATGCATGCCTTCCGGTGTCGGGCGGCCCGCGCGGCCGGGATGCGCCTCGATCCGAAACTGGTGCAGCTCGACATGCCAAGCCTCGGGCCGGGTCGCGGGCGGGGTCAGCCCGGCGAACAATCGGTGGCTCAGACGCAGGATCGCGAGCAGCACCGGATGGCCGGCGATCGCCTGCGTGACCGGTTCGAACCAGCGTTCAATGCCGCCATTGAGCGGGTTGTAATCCTGGCTCTGGTAGTGCGGCTGATGCGGCTTGCGCACGATCCCGGCCGGGCTGGCACGCAGCGCGGCGAAACGGCGGCGGCGATAGCGCCCGCCATCGGCCATGTAGGTATCAACGCCGAGATCGTTCCAGCTGGCGGCGAATGCGTCCCAATCCCGCAATTCATCCGCGCCGAGCAGCGTCTTCATCTCCGGCGCCCGGACAAAGGCAAACCCGTCCGCCTTGATCGTTCCGGTGAGCCGGATGAGGGAACCGCTCATCGCCGGCCGCTCACAGCACTGCCTCAGCGACGACCCGCAGCGCCGCGGCATCGGCCCCGGCCAGCACCAGCGTCCCGACCCGACCGTCGCGGGCGAGGCCGGTCCATGCCTGCAGCCGGTCACGGATGCGTTCTTTCGGCCCGATCAGCGAAGTCTCGTCGATCAGGGCGTCGGGCACCGCCATCTCGGCTTCCCGCCGCCGCCCGGCGAGATAATGGTCCTGGATCGCCACTGCCGCCGCCTCATAGCCCATGCGCTTCGCCAAATCATTGTAGAAGTTCTTCGAGCGCGCGCCCATACCGCCGATATAGAGCGCGAAATTCGGCCGGATCGCATCGCGGCAGGCGGCGAGATCGTCACCGATCGCCACCCGCACATAGGGCGCAAGATCGAAATCGGCGAGCGTCTTGCCGTGGCCGGCCCGCGCGATGCCCTGGCAGACGGGGCCGGTGATTGCCTCGGCCCGCTCCGGCGACATGAAAAATGGCAACGTGCCGTCGGCGACCTCGCCCGCGGTGCGAAGTCCGGCCGGCGCCACTGCCGCGGTGTAGAGCTTCAGGCTCGGATCGCCGTGGATGATGCTCCGGAGCGGCTTGCCGAGCCCGGTTGCCGCGGGTCCTCGATACGGGATCTGATAGTGCTCGCCGGCAAATTCGAGCGGCGCCTCGCGCGCGAGGATTTGGCGGATGATCGCGATGTATTCGCGGGCGCGGGCGAGCGGCTTGCCGAAGGGCTGGCCGTGCCATCCTTCCACCACCTGTGGGCCGGACGGCCCGATGCCACACAAAAAACGGTTGCCGGAAAGCGCCTGCAAGGTCATTGCGGTCATCGCCGCGCAGGCCGGGCTGCGCGCCGCCATCTGCATGATGCCGGTGCCGGCCTTGATGCGGGTGGTCCGGGCCAGCACCCACGCGACGGGTGAGACCGCATCGGTGCCATAGGCCTCGCCGCACCACACCGCCTCGTAGCCGAGCCGCTCGGCCTCCATGACGAGGTCGAGATCGATGCCAGCGGTCGGCGACACCCTGAGTGTCAGCGCCAATTTCATCTGCGGCCTCCAGCTTCCGGTCACGTCCCGGCGACACTCCCCGGAAGCAAGAATATGGCATCGGCAGCCGGGTTTCGCCCTGCCTGCTGCACGATGCTAGCTTCATGGTGGAGGAGCAGCCGGACCATGAACAAGACCAACAAGGCCATTCCCGATCGCGCCGCAGCGGCTTCCCGAAATCGCTGCGAAAAGTGTTGGTGATCAGGACATCGGCAGATGATCGGCATCCCACTAGTGGCGACGGCACTACCCGATCGGTTCGAGACGGAGCGCCTTGTGCTGCGCCCGATCGCCCGCAGCGACGCGCTCGCGATCTTTTCCAGCTACGCTCAAGACCCCGAGATCGTTCGCTATCTAATATGGCGGCCGCACCGCACCCTGGCCGACACCGAGGCCTATGTTGCCCGCTGCCTCGGGGCGTCCGCGGCACGCACCTATGCGCTGACCGACCGCACCTCCCGGCGGCTCCGCGGCGCCTTCGAGCTGCGCCACCCCGAGCCGCACCGGCTCGATTGCGGCTACGTTCTGGCGCGGCCCTATTGGGGGAGCGGGCTGATGACCGAGGCGCTGGCGGAGGTCGTGCGGTGGGCGATGAACGACCCCGGCATCTGGCGGATCGGTGCGGTTTGCGACGTCGACAATCGCGCTTCCGCACGGGTCATGGAAAAGGCCGGGCTCGAGCGCGAGGGCATCCTGCACCGCTGGCTCGTCCACCCCAACATCAGCCCCGAGCCGCGCGACTGCTTCAGCTACGCGCGGGTCCGCTGAACCACTCGGCCGAGCGGCGGCTAGCCTCGCGGATCATGACAGACGGCCTCGATATTGTGGCCATCAGGGTCGAGGACGAAGGCACCGTAGTAGCTGGCGTGGTAGTGCGGGCGCAATCCGGGAGCTCCATTGTCGCGCCCGCCGGCGGCGAGGGCGGCTTTATGAAACGCATCGACCGCCGCCCGGCTCGACACGGCAAAGGCGACGTGCGCACCTGTCGCCTCCGCCGCGCGCAGGCCGATCCAGAAGAACGCCTTGGGCCGGATACCGTAGCCGAGGAACGTCGTCCCTTCGGCATAGAGGCGTTCGATCCCGAGAGGAGCGAGTGCCTGGTCGTAAAAGGACTGCGATCGCGAGAGGTCGCGAACTGCCAGGGTAACGTGATCGAGCATCCCCGACCGTCTTCACCAAGCCTGATCGAGCAGGCTGCGGACCACCGCCGGCCCCTCGATCTTGCGCGGGTTGGTGTGGATCCAGCGGTCGTGCATCGAATTCTCGGCGATCCGGTCGAGCTGGTCCGCGTGCACGCCGACATCGCGCAGCCGGGTCGGCAGGCCGAGCCCGGAGATCAGTCCGGCGACGACATCGGCGGCGGGCACCCCCGCGCGGCCCAGCGCATCGCTGACCCGCGCCTGCTTCTCGGCGGTGACTTCGAGGTTGAAGCGCAGCACATGCGGCAGCATCACGCATGAGGTGTAGCCATGCGGCACATCGGCGGTGCCGCCCAAGACATGACCGATGCCATGGCTCGCCCCCTTGCTGACCCCGGTCTGCGAGCCGACCATCGACAGCCACGCACCGATCTGGCAGTCGAGCCGCGCGGCGAGATCGTCCGGGGCAGCCTTGACTGCCGGCAATCCCTTGCCGAGCAGCCGCAGCGCATGGAACGCCGCCCCCTCCGAAATCGGCTGGCCGTTGATTGAACAGATGTCTTCGACCGCGTGATCGACGGCGCGGATGCCGGTCGAAAGAAACAGCCATTCGGGCGTCGGCCGGCTCGCGGCAGGATCGAGAATGACCGTGCGCGGAATCATCTGGGGGTGGCTGAAGCTCTCCTTGACGTGGCGCACGCGATCGGTGCAGCCGGCCCCGGCCGAGAACTCGCCCGCCGACAAAGTCGTCGGGATCGCGATCATGCGCACGCCGGGCGGCTTGACCGCGGGGCGGCGGGCGGTGCCGTCGGCGCCGATCTCGGCGCGGAAATCGTCGAGCTGCTCGGGTGCGGTCACCTCATTGCCGAGGCAGAGACCCACCATTTTCGCGGCATCGGTGACCGAGCCGCCGCCCAGCGTCACGAGCAGATCGGCGCCGCCCTGGCGCGCCATATTGGCCGCGGCAACGACATCATCGCGCGGCGTATGCGCGCCGATTTTCGCGCACAGCCCGGCGAAACGGTTGCCGAGTGTCTGGCGTAGCCGCTCGACAAGATCGGTCTCGCGCGTCAGCGTGCCGCTCGCGATCACAAACACGGCGCGGGCGTCGAGATGGTCCACCTCTTGTGCCAGCGCCGCGGTGAACGGCATGCCGTACACGACATTTTCCATCTGCGGAAAGCGATAGACACCGCTCGGCATCATCCGTCCTCCAACAATCCAGGTGCAGATCGAAGCGACCGACCAGCGCCGCGCCCGCTGCAGCGCCTAGCCTGCCGCGATGTCAAGCTTGCTGCAATGCCAAGCCTGCCGGCCGCGCCGAGAGGACGGGTGTCGCAGCGCCCCGCCCCACCGGCGGAATTATCGGCCGCTACCGCGCGAGATAGCCGCCATCGACCGGTAGCGTGACGCCGGTAATGTACTGCGCCATGTCGGAGGCGAGAAACACCGCCGGGCCGGCGATATCCGCTGGCGTTCCGATCCGGCCCATCGGGATGCGACCGGAGAAATTCGCCATGTATTCGCGGTTCTCGCGCGCCCGGGCGTTGAGCGGAGTGGCGACAAAGCCCGGTCCGATCGCGTTGACGCGGATGCCGAGCGGCGACAATTCGATCGCCAGCGCCTTGGTCAGGAGGCGCACGCCGCCCTTCGAGGTCGTGTAGGCGGCCGAATTCGGCAAGGCGACAAAGGACTGGATCGAGCCGATATTGATGACCGCCGCCCGGGTCTCGCGCAGCTGGTCGAGAAACG
Source organism: Allostellaceae bacterium (assembly GCA_035503615.1). Classification (GTDB taxonomy): domain Bacteria; phylum Pseudomonadota; class Alphaproteobacteria; order ATCC43930; family CGMCC-115725; genus AP-15. The sequence continues at coordinate 19,114 of DATJTI010000038.1, forward strand.
CGGTCACCATGTTGTAGGGGCCGTCGAGATTGACCGCGAGCGTCGCGTCCCAGTCGGCCCGCGCATTCGGCTCGCCGATCTCGCCGCGACGGATGATCCCGGCATTGTTGACCAGGATCGAAATCGCCCCGGTTTCGTGCCGCACCGTCGCGGCAAGCGCGTCACAGGCGGCGCGATCGCTGACATCGCAGGCATGGCCCGCCGCATCGCCGCCGATCGCGCCGGCGGTCCGCCGGGCCGCGGCGCCATCGATATCGACGGCGACGACCCGCGCGCCAGCTTCGGCCATTGCCTGCGCAATCGCCTCACCGATGCCCGACCCGGCACCGGTGATCAGCGCGATACGGTGGTCGAGCAACCCGGCCACGCTCTCCTCCTCTTGCCCCCTAAAACGTCATGCGCGGGCTTGGCCCGCGCATCGACGTCTTTCGTCCGCTCCACGGTTTGTGGCTTGGCCAGAACGAACCCGGCCAAGCCATGTCGCAGCGAACCTTACATCGCGGCGATACGGGCGGCGCGGCGCTTGGCCAGCGGCGTGGTCGGCTCCGGAGCCGGCGCGGCCTGCATCCGGCCCTGCGAGCGCGGCAGCCACCAATCCCACTCATCCGCACCCATCTGGTAATACATCAGGTTTTGCTTCGGGTTGCGGTTGACGAGCCGGCGATTATACAGCGGATGCGTGATCGACCGCACCTCGTGCTCGATCTTGAACAGGCACTTGCCGGTTTCGAGGCAGGCGATGTCCTCGAAACGGTACTGGTATTCGCTGCTCTCCTCGGTGATCAGCCCGCGCTTTTCCAGCTCTTCATGCGGGCCCGAGAATTCCTGGATGTAGATCTGCAGGTGGTGGCCGTCGAAATCCGGGATTTTCTGATCGGTCTCGCGGAAGACCAGGCATTGCCCGTGGCCGGCGCTGACGCGGGCGGCGCGACCGTCGCCATTCTCCTCGATCTTGACCGGCGCATAGAAGATCTCGCGATAAAACCGGGCGATGCCGTCGGCGGTCCCTTCCGGTACCGCGAATTCGACATAGGGCATGCCGAGATTGACCGGCCCGAACTTGTCCGGTTGCGGCTCATAGAGACGGAAGCGGTTACCCCACGGGCACGTCGCCTCGACATAGGCATTGTGCTGCTTGCAATCGAATTTGCTGCCTTCGAGCCGCGGCTTCACCGTGGCCAGCCGCTCGCACAAATCTTCGAGGCTCGGCACCACGAGCCCGATATGGCCGCGCAGCACGTTGGGATCGCCCTTTGGCAGGTGGAACTGGCTCCTGCCGACATTGACCCACATGTTGTTGGTGCCGGGCATCATGTACGGGTCGCGGGTCAAGCCCAGCCCGGCGAGGTAGAAATCGGACGCCGGCTCCTGATCGGGAACCTTCAGATTGACGTGTTCGAGCCCGACGATGTTGCCGATGTCCTGGGCCGTCCGGTCGTAGGTCTGCTGCTGCGCCATTCTTTGCCTCCAAGGATTGCCGGGCGGGCGGCGCGCTGCCCGGCTGCATGGTAAAGAGTATAGCGGGCGGCGGCGCGGGTTTCACCCTTGGCGGCGGCGTCGCCTGCATGCGCCGGTATCAAAACAGCTTTTCGAACCTCTCGTCTACCGGCACGCGATAGCCATTGGCAAGAGAATTGGTCTCGTTCGCCATGCCGACAACCGCCAGCAATTCTGCCAGCATCTCCTTCGTCATCCCCTGCTTCTTGGCAGCGGCGGCGTGCGAATGGGTGCAGTAGGCGCAGCCGTTCGAAGCGCTGACCGCGAGATAGAGGAGTTCCTTGGTCAACGGATCGAGCGCGCCCGGCGCCATGACCTGTTTGATGCTGTCCCAGGTGCGGCGCAAGGTCGGCGGGTCGTTGGCGAGCGCCTTCCAGAAATTGTTGATCCAGTCGGTGCCGCGGGTCCGCATGATGTCATCATAAACGGCGCGCACCTCGGCACCCGCCTGCGCATATTCGATCAGCGGCACCATGCTCATCCTCGTCCTCCACCGGCCGCGCGCCGCAATTCGGCGCCGAGCCGCCCGGACGCGAACAGCGCCAGCATACGCAGATCGCTGACGAGCGACCAGAACGGATGACCAAAGGTTTCGGGCCGGTTGTGCTCAAAGGCGAGATGGCCGAGCCAGGCACAGCCATAGCCGGCGATCGGTGCTGCGACAAGCCAGCGCCAGTCGCGCATCGCCGCCGCAGCGCCGAGCGCGGCGAGCGCGCCGGAGGTGCCGAGGTAATGCAGGCCACGGCTGCGCCGGTCGCGATGCGCGCCGAGATAGCGCTGCCAGAACTCGGGGTAAGTCGTCATGCGCGGCGCTTGTAAAGCCGGGTCCAGCATTGTAAGTCAGCAGCCACTCCTCCTCACCCTCTTTTCGGCGGCGGGGCCAGAGATGGGATTCAAGGTAGCGGTGGTCGGCGCCACCGGCAATGTCGGGCGCGAAATTTTGACCACGCTCGCCGAGCGCGACTTTCCGGCAGACGAGGTGGTGGCGCTCGCCTCCTCGCGCTCGGTCGGCAAGGAGGTGTCGTTTGGCGAGGACGATATTCTGAAGGTACAGGGCCTCGACACCTATGACTTCCGCGGCATCGATATCGTGCTGTCGTCGCCGGGCGCCAAGGTGTCGGCCGAGTTCGCGCCGCGCGCCGCCAAGACCGGCGCCGTCGTCATCGACAACACCTCGTGCTTCCGCATGGAGCCGGACGTGCCGCTGGTCGTGCCCGAGGTCAACCCGAAGGCGATCGCCGACTACCAGAAGCGCCATATCATCGCCAACCCGAACTGCTCGACGATCCAGCTGGTCGTGGCGTTGAAGCCGCTGCACGACTTGGCGCGGGTGAAGCGGGTCGTGGTGGCGACCTATCAGTCGACCTCGGGCGCCGGGCGCGCCGCGATGGACGAATTGTTCAACCAGACCCGTGCGATCTACGTCAACGACCCGGTCAAGCCCGAGCAGTTTACCAAGCAGATCGCGTTTAACGCGATCCCGCATATCGACGTGTTCATGGATGACGGCTCGACCAAGGAAGAGTGGAAGATGGCGGTCGAGACCCGCAAGATCCTCGATCCCGACATCGCCGTCACCGCGACCTGCGTGCGCATCCCGGTGTTCATCGGCCATGGCGAGGCGGTCAATGTCGAGTTCGAGCGGGCGTTGAGCGAGGACATGGCGCGCGCCGCGCTGCGCCGGGCGCCCGGGGTTAGCGTCGTCGACCACCGCGCCGATGAAGGCTATGTGACACCGACCGAGGCCGTCGGCGAGGACGAAGTCTATGTCAGCCGCATCCGCCGCGACCCGACTGTGCCTTATGGGCTCAGCTTCTGGGTGGTCGCCGACAATCTGCGCAAGGGAGCGGCATTGAACGCGGTGCAGATCGCTGAACTCCTGGTCAGGGACCATCTCGGCGGCAAGCGCGCCCCCGCCCGCTCCAACGTCGAGCCGTTGCGCCGCAAGGCGGGGTAATCGCGGCATTCTATGCGGGCGCCTGCCCCTCCCCTTGACCGGACCTGACCCGGCCATCCACGCCTTTGTGGCCAAGGTGGACCGCTCAGATGCAGATGCCCGGATCAGACCCGGGCGAGAGGCGCAGTCTTGCGATAGTTTCGGGAAATGACGGAGATGGATGTCTCCGGAATGATGGCGCTATGAGCACGACAGCGCAAGCGGCGCTGGCGCGCGCCGCATCCGACCGGTTTCTCGGGCGGCCGATTTCGCCCTTGACGCGGCGGCGGCTCGAGGCGTTTCGCGCCAACCGGCGCGGCTTCTGGTCGCTGTGGATTTTTCTGGCGCTATTCATCCTGTCGCTGTTTGCCGAGTTCATCGCCAACGACCGGCCGATCCTCGTTCATTTCGCCGGCGGCTGGTATTTTCCGGTGCTTGAAAATTATCCGGAGACGATTTTTGGCGGATTCTTCCCGACCGAAGCGGACTACCGTGACCCAGAGGTGCAGCAGCTGATCCGCGCCAAAGGCTGGATGCTCTGGCCGCCGATCCGGTTCAGCTACGACACGATCAACTACCACCTGCCGAGCCCGGCACCATCGCCGCCCTCGCGGATCGACTGGCTCGGCACCGACGACCGGGGCCGCGACGTTGCGGCGCGGCTGATTTACGGGTTTCGCATCTCGGTCCTGTTCGGCCTGACCCTGACCGCGGCGTCGTCGGTGATCGGGGTCGCCGCCGGTGCCGTCCAGGGCTATTTCGGCGGCGCCATCGATCTCGGCTTTCAACGCTTTATCGAGATCTGGTCGGGCTTGCCGGTGCTCTACCTGCTGATCATCATGGCGAGCTTTGTCGAGCCTAATTTCTGGTGGCTATTAGGGCTGATGCTGCTGTTCTCATGGATGGGCCTTGTCGATGTCGTGCGCGCCGAATTTTTGCGGGCCCGCAATTTCGACTATGTGCGCGCCGCCCGCGCGCTCGGCGTGCCCGACCGCACCATCATCCTGCGCCATGTTCTGCCGAACGCCGCGGTGGCGACCATCACCTTTCTGCCCTTCATCTTGAACGGTTCGATCACGACCCTGACCTCGCTCGACTTTCTCGGCTTCGGCCTGCCGCCCGGCTCGCCCTCGCTCGGCGAATTGCTGGCACAGGGCAAGGCCAATCTGCAGGCGCCGTGGCTCGGGCTGACCGCGTTCTTTACGCTGGCTCTGATGCTGAGCCTGTTGATCTTTGTCGGCGAGGCGGTGCGCGACGCCTTCGACCCGCGCAAGGTCGTTCTGTGAGCCCGCCGCCGGGACCCCTGCTCAACGTCTGCAATCTCAGCGTCACCTTTGCCGGCCGCGGCGGTGCGGTGGCGGTCGAGGCGGTCAAGGGTGTCTCGTTCTCGCTCGACCGCGGAGAGACCCTGGCGCTGGTTGGCGAAAGCGGCTCGGGCAAGAGTGTGACGGCACTCTCCATCCTGCAACTACTGCCCTACCCGCTCGCCGGGCATGGCCCCCAGAGTAGCGTGCGTCTCGCCGGTGAGGAGCTGATCGGCGCTTGCCCGGACGCGTTGCGCCGGGTGCGCGGCGACCGTATTGCGATCATTTTCCAGGAGCCGATGACTTCGCTGAACCCGTTGCACACACTCGAACGGCAGATCGGCGAGGTTCTGCTGGTGCACCGGCGGATGTCGCCACGGGCGGCGCGCGCCCGCACCCTCGAATTGCTGCAGCAGGTCGGCCTGCCCGACGCCGCGACCCGGCTCGCCGCCTATCCGCACCAACTCTCGGGCGGGCAGCGTCAGCGCGTGATGATCGCGATGGCGATCGCCAACGAGCCCGACCTCTTGATCGCCGACGAGCCGACCACGGCGCTCGACGTGACGATCCAGGCACGCATCCTCGCTCTGCTGCGTGATTTGCGCCGCGATCTCGGCATGGCGCTCCTACTGATCACCCATGATCTGCGGATCGTGCGCAATATGGCCGAGCGGGTTGCCGTCATGACCCGCGGCGAGATCGTCGAGACCGGCACGACCGCGGCGATCTTCGCCCGGCCACGCCATCCCTACACCCGGCATCTCTTGATGGCCGAGCCCAGGGGTCGCGCGCCACCCGCCGATCCGGCGGCGCCAAAGCTGGTCGAGGCGGATGGGCTGCGCGTGTGGTTTCCGCTCCGCCGCGGTGCGCTGCGCCGGGTCAGGGGTCACCTCAAGGCGGTCGACGAGGTCTCGCTCGCGGTGCGCGCCGGCACCACTCTCGGCATCGTCGGCGAAAGCGGCTCCGGCAAGACGACGCTTGGCCTGGCGCTGCTGCGCCTGACCGCGGCACAGGGGCGGATCCGGTTTGCCGGCCGCGATATCACAGCCCTGACCCAGCGGCAGCTGCGGCCGTTACGGCGCGAGATGCAGATCGTCTTTCAGGACCCGTTTTCGAGCCTGTCGCCGCGGCTCTCGGTGGCGCAGATCGTCGAGGAAGGGCTGCGGGTGCATCGCCTCTCGGCAAGTGCGAGCGAGCGCCGCCGGCTGGTCGAGGGGGCGCTGGCCGAGGTCGGGCTCGATCCCGCCGCAGCCAACCGTTACCCGCATGAATTTTCCGGCGGCCAACGCCAGCGCATCGCGATTGCCCGCGCGCTGGTGCTCGGGCCGCGCCTTGTCGTGCTCGACGAGCCGACCTCCGCACTCGACATGTCGGTGCAGGCGCAGATCGTCGAATTGCTGCGCGACCTGCAGGTGCGGCGCGGCCTCGCCTATCTGTTCATCAGCCACGATCTCAGGGTGGTCCGCGCGCTGGCCCACGAGATCCTGGTCATGCAGGATGGCCGGATCGTCGAGGCGGGCACGACCGAGGAGGTCATGACCCGGCCGCGGCACCCCTACACGCGCAGCCTGATGGCCGCCGCCGATATGGAGGCAGCCTGATCAGGCGCACCGGCCCGAGCCGGCGATGCGGCCCACACCGCCGAATGGCTCAGTATGTCGAAATCTCGATCGAATTTTGATCCGGGTCGTCGATATAGACCGACTGGATCGTGCCGATCGCCCCGGCACGCGGCCCCTGCATGCGGATCGGCACGCCGCATTGTTCGAGATGTGCCACGACCTCGCCGAAGGGCGCCTCGGTGACAAAGCAGATATGCGCGGGCAGGCGCTTTTCGCCGCTTGCCGCCATCGCCCCGCCGGCGGCGTCGAGATGGATTTTCTGCTGGCCGAAATAGAGCGCGGCGCGGCCTTCGCCGATGCTCTCGCACCGCATGCCAAGCACACTCCGGTAGAAATCGAGGCTGCGGTCGAGGTCGGCGACGGTCAGGTTCAGATGGTCGATGCGATCGATGTTCATGTTCGTCCTCGAGGAGTTGGGGGATAGGGGAGTTGGGGGATTGGGGAGTTGCGGGGTCGACAGCTTGCCATGACATCGCGCCTCGAGCCAGCCCGGTACCCGTCTCCGGCGTCTCTCTGGGGCCGGCGGGTCGAATCCGGCCGACGAGAAAACCGACACCTGTTTCTTTAACTTGTGACAGTTGTATCCAGAACATTCAACGAATTGACGGGTAATGGACGCAATGCTGATGGTCATGGCCGAACGGATGACCAACATGCCCGGCCCCTTTCGGCCGGCCGAAAAGCTTGTATCCTGCGCCATCCATCAGGGCCGGAGCGAGACAGGCATGACGGCAGCGCCACACGCGGCACAATGGGGTCGCACCATCGAGACGCCGAACGAGACATGGCTCGCACGGCAACGGCCGGAGCCGATCCTCGATCCCGACCTGCCGATCATCGACCCGCACCATCATTTCTGGGATCGACATTTCCAGGATCGGCATTTCCGGGACCAGCCGGCCGAGCGCTCCGGCCACCGCTATCTGCTCGACGAGCTGCTCGCCGACACGAACACCGGCCACAATATCGAGGCGACGGTGTTTCTCGAATGCCGCTCGATGTACCGCGCCGACGGCGCGCCGGAATTGCGCCCGGTTGGCGAGACCGAATTTGTCGCCGGCCTCGCGGCGATGAGCGCCAGCGGCAATTACGGCAAGACCCGGGTCGCCGCCGGCATTGTCGGCTATGCCGATCTGACTTTGGGGGAGCGGGTCGAGCCGGTGCTGGAGATGCAGATCCGCGCTGGCGGCGGCCGGTTTCGCGGGGTGCGCCATTCGGCCGGCTGGGACGCAAGCGACACGATCGGCAACAGCCGTGCCGACATGAAGCCGCAGCTCTACGCGCGCGCCGATTTCCGCGCCGGTTTCAGCCGGCTGGCGGCGCGCGGGCTCAGCTTCGACGCGTGGCTCTATCATCCGCAATTGGCCGATGTGGTCGATCTCGCCCGCGCCTTCCCGGCGGCACCGATCGTCATGGGCCATACCGGCGGCGTGCTCGGCTACGGTCCCTATGGCGGCAAAACGGATGAGGTGTTCGCGAACTGGAAGCGGTCGATGACCGATCTCGCCCGATGCCCGAATGTCGTCGTCAAGCTCGGCGGCCAGATGCGACGGCTCGCCGCCTTTGATTACGGTGCCACCGATTTGCCACCACCCTCCTCCGAGCAACTGGCCGGCTACTGGCGTCCTTACATGGAGACCTGCATCGAATTGTTCGGTGCGCGGCGCTGCATGTTCGAAAGCAACTTTCCGGTCGAAAAGGTTGGCACCGGCTACGCGGTGCTGTGGAACGCGTTCAAGCGCATCGCCGCCGGCGCCTCCGCTGACGAAAAGCACGAGCTGTTCGCCGGCACCGCCCGCCGCTTCTACCGGCTCGGTTAGCACCGTCCGTCCACTCGATCGCCAGCCGCGGCCGACAGCGACCCGACCGCGATCAACGGAGATTGCGATCAACGGAGATAATGCATGAGCGACGAACTGCCGACCGCGGCGCGGGTGTCCGACCCGGGAATCCGCGCGCTTTATGCCCAGGAAAACCGCTGGCAGGCTTGGCTCGATGTCGAGGCGGCGCTGGCACAGGCAGAGGAGGAGCTCGGCATCATCCCCGGGGGCGCCGCCGACGCGATCGCCCGCGCGGCGCATCTTGAACTCCTCGACCGCGCCCGCATCGACGAAGGTTTTGCCCGCACCGGCCACACGATCGTGCCGCTGGTGTGGGAGCTCTCCCGCGTCACCGGCGAGCCTCATGGCGGCTGGGTGCATTGGGGAGCGACGACCCAGAACATCACCCAGACCGGCGATCTCCTGGTGTTGCGCGAGGCGCACCGGGTGTTTCTCGGCCTGATCGGCGACGCGCTCAAGGCGATGGCCGACCTCGCCGAGCGCGGCGCCGACATGCCGATCGCCGGGCGCACCCATGGCCAGCATGCGGTGCCGGCGACCTTCGGCCTGAAACCGGCGGTATGGATCGACGAACTGATCCGCCATGTCGAGCGCTTTCGCCAGGCTGCACCGCGCCTTTTTGTGGCAATGCTCGGCGGTGGTGCGGGCACCTTCGCCTCGCTGGGCGCGCTCGGTCCGAAAGTCGAGGAAGGGATCGGCCGGCAGCTCGGCATGCTGCCGATGCGCGTGCCGTCACGCACGCTCGGCGATCACCTGGCCGAGAACATCTGCCTCTTGGGCATGCTGGCCGCGACCTGCGGCAAGATCGGCCGCGAGATCTACACGCTGATGAAAACCGAGTATGGCGAGGTCGAGGAGCCGGTGCCGCCGGGCACGGTCGGCAGCTCGACAATGCCGCAAAAGCGCAACCCGAAACTGTGCCAGGACATCATCGCCGCCGCGGCCGAGGTACGCGCGATGGTGCCGCTGGCGCTTGAGGCGATGCAGACCGAACACGAGGCGGACCGCACCAACGAGCTGATGATCCGCTCCGCCGAAGGCCGTGCCTGCGTGCTGGCCGGCGACATGCTGCAGCGGCTGCGCATCATCAG
>DATJTI010000039.1:0-20721 GCA_035503615.1 Allostellaceae bacterium
TCGCGCTGGCCCCAGCCGCGGTTCAGCGCCTCCGACAATTCGGCCAATGCCAGATTGGCGACCCGCATTGGCACATTGAAGTCACGGCCGAGCTGGGTGGCGAGCGTCACATCCTTGTGCGCCAGCCGCAAAGCAAACGCCGCCGGCTCGTAGGTCCCAGGCAGGAACTGATCGATCAGCCCGTCGAAGGTGCGTCGCCGGCCGGTCGCGCCATCGCGCACCGCCTCCCACAGCGCAAGCGGATCGACCCCGGCCTTGACCCCGACCGTAAACATCTCGGCGAGCGCCGTCTGGATGCAGTAGCCGGCGCCATTGTGCACGAGCTTGGCGACCGACCCGGCACCGATCGGCCCGACATACCGCGCCTTGTCGCCCATCGCGTCGAGCACCCGTTTGTGCCGGTTGAAGATCTGCTCGTCACCGCCGACCCACAAGGCGAGCTTGCCGGTACGCGCCCCACGCGGCCCGCCGCTGACTGGCGCATCAAGCATGTAGACGTCGCGTTCGGCAAAGGCGGCATTGATCTTGCGCACCATCGTCGGCGAGTTGGTCGACAGGTCGAAATAGGCCTTGCCGCGGCTCATGCCGCTGAGGATGCCGTTCTCGCCGAGCGCCACGGCTTCGACCTCGGGCGGGCCTGGTAGTGACGTGAAGACGATCTCAGCGGCTTCGGCGACCGCGCGCGGTGTCTCGGCCCACACCGCACCAGCAGCGAGATAAGGCTCGGCCGCCGCGCGCCGCAGGTCGTGAACCACAAGCTCGTGCCCAGCCTTCTGCAGGTTGGCGGCCATCCCCGAACCCATCATGCCCAAACCGATGAACCCGATCTTCATTCCGCCCTCCCGCTTGCGCGCGCCGCATCACCCGTTATTTCAGCACATCCTTGGCGACCAGCGCTGCGGTCATCGCCGCCGGCCAGCCGGCATAAAAGGCGAGATGAGTGATGATTTCGCCGATCTCCTCCTTGGTGACACCATTGTCGAGCGCGCGCTGCAAATGACCCACAAGCTGCTTTTCGCGACCGAGCGCGATCAGCGTCGCACAGGTGATCAGGCTGCGGTCGCGCTTCGACAGCTGCGAACGCTCCCAGACATCGCCGAACAGCACCTTTTCGCTGAGATCGATCAGTTTCGGGACGACATGACGAACCTGTTCGCGGGCGGCGGAGGGTTGCGACTGCGCCATGGTTTTCTCCTGTGTCGGATCGCATTGTGTCGGATCGCATCGATCGCGTTCGCCGAAAACCTAGCACGCGCTCGCGATGCCTCGCCACACCTACTGCACCGGCAGTGACCGCGCAAACCGGTTCGCGAACCTCCCGCCCGGCGTCGCCCGGCGCTGGAAGCCTGATGAGCTAATGCTGAACCGCAGCGGCTTGGGCACGCTCGGCCGCCAGCTCGCGATAATGCTCCCGCTGCTTTTGGCGCCACGCCGCTCGTTCGGCGCTGTCGATCGTACCGTCGTGATCGGTGTCGATCTGGTCGAAGCGGGCGCGGAACAGCGTGTCGCGCTCGGCCGGGGACATCGCCGCCTGACGGTCGTAATAGGCTTTGCGGCGCTCAAGGCTCGCGCGCTGCGCCGCGGTCAGATCGCTCGCCGCCAGTTCGCGTGTCAGCCTGACCTGGCTTTGCGTAATGTACCGCATCCGAAAATCGCGGTATTCGGCAAAGGTGATCGCTGTCGGCGTGGCTGCTATTCCGGCCGCATGCGCCGGTGGTGCGGCAGACGGAACCGCGGGCTTGGCCGCGGCGGCCGCATCAGCACCTGGAGGAGTTGCACCAGCGGCCGGGGTGGGCCCGGCAATGGCTGAGGGCGCGTGCTGGGCGATCGCCGGCAGATGCCATAAAGCTGCCGCGGCGAGGGCGATTGCGGCAACGACGAGGGTCCATCGTCTCATTGGGGCCTCCCGATTTGTGTCCGATGGTTAATAGAACAAACCATGACCCTACGCAAGCCTTTTTCTCGCGATGAGAAAAATTTTTCGGCATGCAACAATCAAAAGACGAAATATGGCGCCGTCAGAGGTGCTTGCGGTGTCAAGCACAATGCCAGCGGCAAGTCGCATATTCAGGCGGACAGCGCCGCCACGCCACCGGGTGGCAGCGTGCCGGCAGCGAGCGGATCAGCGGGGCGCCGCGGCGCCGGCGCTGACAAAGCCGCGAAATGAATGCGGCAGATGGCGGATGTCCTGCATCAGATCCGGTGGCACCTCGCCCGTCCCGTCGGCGCGCAAGGTCAGCGCATCGACAAGACCGCCAAAGCGTTCGCCAATCGCCGCGACGATCTGGTCATGCCGCCCGACCGCGGCGAACAGATGGGCGACATCGTCGGGCACTTCGCTCGCCATCTCGCCCCACTTCCCCTGGCGGGTCAGCGCATTAAGCTTGTGGCCGAGATCCTCGAGCCCGTGGACCGCCAGCACCGGGTAGTAGGCCGGTGTCGAGCCATAAAACGCGACCCGCTGGCGCACCCATTCGAAGCGCCGGGCAACGGTTTCATCGTCCGGCCCGGTGGCGAGAAACCCGCCGCCCGAGATCTCGTAATTCTCGCGGCGCCGACCGCTCTTGGCGAGCCCGGCGGTAATCCGCGGCATGATCGCATCGGTCAGATATTGCCGCGTGCAGAACCCGTGCAGTTTGACACCGTCGCACTCCTCGGCGGCGACCCGGAGCATCGCCGGGCCGACCGCGGCGATCATCACCGCCGGCGGCGGTGCTTCGATCGGCTCGGGGGTGAAGTTTGGGCTGGTCAGCGTGAACCGGTAGTGCTCGCCTTCGAAAGCGGGCCTGTCGCCGGTCCTCCAGCAATCCCAGATCGCCCGCAAGACCTGCACATATTCTCGCATGCGCGGCGCCGGCGGGCTCCACGGCACCGAGAAGCGCCGCTCGTTATGCGCCCTGACCTGCGAGCCGAGCCCGAGGACGAAGCGCCCTCCGGTGGCGCCCGCCAGATCCCAGCCGATGTTGGCGACCGCCATCGGCGTGCGGGCAAAGGCGATCGCCACCCCGGTATGCAGCTCGATGTGCCGGGTTGCGGTGCCGGCGATCGCCAGCGCCAGAAACGGGTCGTGCTTGTTCTCCATCGCGACGACGCCGTCATAGCCTTCGGCCTCGCTCGCGTGTGCGGCAGCCGCAACCGCGCGCAGGTCGTCTTGCGGGAGTGTCGTGAAGACGCGCATCGCCCGCTCCTACCGCAGTGCGCCGCGCGCGCCGAAGACCGCGGTGCCGACCCGCACATGGGTGGCGCCAAAGCGGATCGCGATCTCGAAATCGGCGCTCATCCCCATGCTGAGGCGATCGAGCCCGGTGCGCCGAGCGATCTCGCGCAGCAGCGCGAAATGCGGTGCGGGGTCCTCGTCGAGCGGCGGGACGCACATCAGGCCTACGATCGGCAGACCGAGCCGGTCGCGGCAATCGATGACGAAATCATCGGCAGCTTCTGGCGCGATCCCCGATTTCTGGGCTTCCTCGCCGGTGTTGACCTCAACGAGGCACAACGGGTGGCGGCCGGTGCGCTGCATCTCGTGCGCAAGCGCCTCGGCGAGTCGCGGCCGGTCGAGGCTTTCGATCACGTCGAACAGCGCCACCGCGTCCTTGACCTTGTTGGTCTGCAACGGACCGATCAAGTGCAACTGCAGATCGGGGAACGCAGCGCGCAGCGCCGGATACTTGGCCTGTGCTTCCTGCACCCGATTCTCGCCGAAACAGCGGTGCCCGGCTCGCAATGCCGCCTCGACCGCCGCTGCCGGATGGGTCTTGCTGACCGCAACCAGGACGACGCTGTCGCCGGCTCGCCCGGCACTGCGCGCCGCGGCTGCGATCCTCTCCTTGACCGCGCTGAGATTGGCTGCGATGACCCCTTCCATCTCGGTTCCGTTCCTGGCACAAACCCGGTGTGCTCGCTCCGGCTGCGAGCCGCTCCATCGCGTGGGGGATTGCCGGATGCCCGCTCTTCATTACCGCCTGACCACCGCCTGTGCTGCAAGTCTTTCGTTGCTGGTGAGCGGCTGCGCCTCGGCCCCGCCTGGTGGCAAGGCCGCCGCGGCCGATACGGCGCCCGGCATGACCCGGCCGGCGGTGCCGGTGGCCGACCAGTCGGACGGCATGAACACCGATGCAACGATCTGGACGGTGCTTGGCCTTGCCAGGAAGCCGTCGCAGAAGGAACCCGGGCCGAAGACCGGCAGCACGGTCAGCCCGATCGCCTGGCAGGCGGCACTCGACACGCTGAACTTTGTCAAGTTCAGCTCCGAGGATCCGCTGACCGGCATGCTCGTCACCGACTGGTATTCGCCCAAGGACAAGCCCAACGAGCGGTTTCGGATCACGGTCTTTGTGCTGTCCCGCGAGCTCAGATCGGACACCGTCGCGGTCACCGTCGATCGTCAGCAGCTGTCGCCGACCGGTCAGTGGGTCCCGACCACGATCGCGCGCAAGGTCGAGGGCGATCTCGAAACGGCGATTCTGCGCCGCGCGGGACAGCTCAAGCGCGAATGGATGAAGGAATACGCCGCCGAGTGAACGCTGCAGCGGACGGCCGCTTCGCGCGGTACGCCCAGCCAGCAGCGATCCCGGCAGTGATCCCAGCCGCGATCAAGGCCGCGTACACACCGCAGCCCTTGCCCCGGGGCCCTCGCCTTCTTTATTTAACGAGCCGCTCCCCGATTTTCGGCAGCCTTGCGCCGACGCCGGGGTCCGTGCCGGCAGCCCTGTGGGAAGAATCGCTCGAGCCATGCCCCGATACAATTTTCGAGAGACCGAAACAAAGTGGCAGCGGAGTTGGCGCGAGCGGCGGCTGTTCGAAGTCACTGCCGATCCCGGACGGCCGAAATATTATGTGCTCGAAATGTTCCCATACCCGTCCGGCAAGCTGCATGTCGGGCATGTCCGAAACTATACGATGGGCGATCTGGTCGCGCGCTATCGCCGGGCGCAGGGGTTCAACGTGCTCCACCCGATGGGCTGGGACGCTTTCGGTTTGCCGGCCGAGAATGCCGCGATCGCCGACAACACCCACCCCGCAATCTGGACCGAGGGCAACATCGCGACGATGCGGGCCCAGCTCGAACGCATGGGCTTTGCCTATGACTGGTCGCGCGAGATTGCCACCTGCCACCCCGAATACTACCGTCACGAGCAGAAGATGTTTCTCGATTTCCTCGCGGCCGGGCTCGCCTACCGCAAGGAATCCTGGGTCAACTGGGACCCGGTCGAAAACACCGTGCTCGCCAATGAGCAGGTCATCGACGGCCGCGGCTGGCGCTCCGGCGCGATCGTTGAAAAACGGCTGCTCGCGCAATGGTTTTTGCGCATCACCGAATTCACCCAGGAGCTGCTCGAGGCGATCGGCCGCCTCGACCGCTGGCCCGAACGGGTCCGGCTGATGCAGGAAAACTGGATCGGCCGTTCGGACGGAGCGCGCGTGCTGTTCCAGCTCGCCGGCCGCGACGAGTCGATCGAAATCTTCACCACGCGACAGGACACGTTGTTCGGAGCCTCGTTTGTCGCCCTGTCGCCAAACCACCCGATGGCCCAGCGCCTCGCCGAGAGCGATCGCGGCCTCGCCGAGTTCATCGCCGAATGCAACCGCATGGGCACCAGCGAGGCGGTCATCGAAGCAGCCGAGAAGCGCGGCTATCCGACCGGCCTCGAAGCCGTGCATCCGTTCGACGTCAACCGGCGGGTTCCAGTCTGGGTCGCCAATTTCGTGTTGATGGAATACGGCACCGGCGCCATCTTCGGCTGCCCGGCGCACGATCAGCGTGACCTCGAATTCGCCCGCAAATACGGGCTTGCGGTGATCCCGGTGGTACTGCCGCCGGGCGCCGATCCGGCCCGGTTTGCGATCGGCGGCGAGGCCTATGTCGAGGACGGCACGGCATTCAACTCCGATTTCCTCGATGGTCTGCCGGTCGCCGAAGCGAAGCGTGTCGCCGGGGAAAAGCTCGAAGCGCTCGGCCGCGGCACGCGCACGATCGCCTATCGGCTGCGCGACTGGGGCGTATCGCGCCAGCGCTATTGGGGCTGTCCGATCCCGGTCGTCCACTGCCCGGATTGCGGCATCGTGCCGGTGCCGGAAAGCGAGCTGCCGGTGACATTGCCCGAAGATGTCCGCTTCGACGTGCCGGGCAATCCTCTCGCCCACCATCCGACCTGGCAGCACGTCACCTGCCCGCGCTGCGGCAGTGCCGCCCGGCGCGAGAC
Source organism: Allostellaceae bacterium (assembly GCA_035503615.1). Taxonomy (GTDB): domain Bacteria; phylum Pseudomonadota; class Alphaproteobacteria; order ATCC43930; family CGMCC-115725; genus AP-15. Next base: position 6,204 of record DATJTI010000039.1, read on the forward strand.
CGATACCCTCGATACGTTTTTTGAATCATCCTGGTATTTTCTGCGCTTCTGCTCGGCCCGTGCGCCGCTTGCATTCGTTCGGGCCGCGGTCGATTACTGGATGCCCGTCGACCAGTATATCGGCGGGGTTGAGCATGCGGTGCTGCATCTGCTTTATTCACGGTTCTTCACTCGAGCATTGCAGCGCTGCGGCTATCTCGATCTCGACGAGCCGTTCGCCGGTCTGTTCACGCAAGGCATGGTGTGCCACCAGACCTATCGCAGCGAAACCGGGGAGTGGCTGTTCCCCGAGGAAGTCGAGCGCGATACCGCGACGGATGCGCTCGTGGATGCCGACGGCAGACCGGTCCTCGTCGGCCGCACCGAAAAGATGTCGAAATCAAAAAAGAACGTTGTCGGCCTCGATGCGATCGTCGACACCTACGGTGCCGATACCGCGCGGCTCTACCTGCTGTCAGACAGCCCGCCCGAGCGCGATCTCGAATGGACCGAAACCGGCATCGAGGGCATTTGGCGCTATGTCAACCGGCTGTGGCGGCTGGCGAGCGAGACGCCGGTGCCGTTGCCGCCGCCGGGATCGCCGGTGCCGCACGAGCTTTGCCCGCCTCTCGCGGCGATGCGCCGGGCGATCCACCAATCGATCGCCGCGGTCACCGAGGATCTCGACCGGTTCCGGTTCAACCGCGCGGTTGCCCGCATCCGCGAATTGACCAATGCGATCGAGGAGCTGCCCGAAGCAATCCTGCGCACCGAGCCGGCGGCGCCGGCCGTACTGCGCGAGGGTCTCGAAGCCCTGACCCGGCTCCTCGGACCGATGATGCCGCATCTGACCGAGGAGATGTGGCAGACTCTCGGCGGAACCGGCCTCCTGGCCGAGCAGCGCTGGCCGGTCGCCGACCCCGACCTCGTCCGCGACGAGCAGGTGACGATCGCGGTCCAGGTCAACGGCAAGCTGCGCGGCACGCTCGAATGCCCGCGCGACGCCGAGAATCTGCTGGTCGAGACCGCCGCGCTCGAACTGCCGCAGGTGGCGCGCTGGCTCGACGGAAGGCGTCCGCGCAAGGTCATCGTCGTGCCCAACCGGATCGTCAGCATCGTTGCCTGACATGGCCGCTCGCCATGTCGTTCTCGCTCTCGCCGGGATGCTCGCGCTGACGCTGCCGGGCTGCGGCTGGCAGCCGCTCTATGCCGACCCGCAAAGCGGACCGGCAAGCGCCGCGCTGCGGGCGATCCGCGTCGATCCGATCCCCGAGCGGATCGGACAGCGCCTCGAACTGGCACTGCGCGATTCGTTTAATCCGACCGGCGAGCCGACACCGGCCCGCTACCGTCTGCAGACGACGCTGGCGGTGGCGCTGTCGGATCTCGGGATCCAGACGCAGGGCACGGCGGCGCTGGCGCGGCTCGATGTGACCGCCACATATAATCTCCTAGATCTGCGCACCGGGGCGGTGCTGCTGACCAACACGGTCCATGTGCAGAACTCCTTCGCGTTGAACCCGAACCAGTATTCGACGACGGTCGGCCAGGATGATGCCGGGGTTCGCAGCGTCGCCGAGCTCGACCAGGAAATCGTCACCCGGCTGACATTGTTCATGGAGCGCCGCGCCGCGCCGGCGGCACCGCCGGTCGAACGATCATGAGGCTCGCCCCGGCGCGGGTGGCTGCCTTTCTGCAGCGCCCCGATCCTGCAATCGGCGCGGTTCTGTTGCATGGCCCGGATGCGGGCCTGGTGCGCGAGCGCGCCGATGCGCTCGTCCGCACCGTCTGCCCGGATCTGGGCGACCCGTTCCGGATCGCCGAATTGACCGGCGCGGGGCTTGCCGCCGATCCCTCCCGCCTCGCCGATGAGGCGGCGCAGCTGAGCCTTCTCGGTGGACCCCGGGTGGTGCGGGTGCGTGGCGCGGTCGATGGGATCGCGCGGCTGTTCGCAGAGGTTTTCGCTGCGGCGCGGAATGACGCGCTGATCGTGGTCGAGGCCGGCGAGCTGGCGAGCTCCTCGGCATTGCGGCGCACATTCGAAGGTGCGGCGCACGCGGTCGCGATCGGCTGCTATCCTGATACTCCGCTCGATCGCGCCGCGGTAATTCGCAGCAGTCTCGAGGCGCAATCGGTCACCATCAGTCGCGACGCAATGCAATACCTCGTCGAGCATCTCGGGGGTGACCGGCTGCTCACCCGCTCGGAGCTCGACAAGCTTGTCCTCTACGCCGGAGCAGGCGGGCGGGTCGAGCTCGAAGATGCGCGCCGTTCGGTCGGCGACAGCGCCGCGATCGAGATCGACGATGCGGTGATGGCGGCTGCCGAGGGCGACCCGGCGCGACTCGAACGCGTGCTCGACCGGGTCTTGCGGGAGGGCGAAACACCGGTCGCGGTCATTCGCGCGTTATTGCGCCATCTGCATCGGCTGCAACTGCTCGCAGCGCTGGCGAGCTCCGGGATCCCGGTCGCCGACATCGTGCGCAATGCCCGCCCGCCAATCTTCTTCAAGCATCAGGAGAGTGTCCGGCGCCAGCTCGGGCGATGGAGCGGCGCGGAGCTGCGCCAGGCGCTCGAACGCCTGACCGAGGCCGAGATCGGGATGAAGACGACGGGATTGCCGGCCGAGACGCTGTGCCGGCAGGCGATGCTGGCGGTGGCGGTGGCGCCGGCCCTGCCGTAGCCGGAACGGTCAGCAGGCGGCAACCACTCCCCGTGATTCAGGACGCAGATCCTGGAGGGGTCAGATCTGCAGGATCGAGCCGAAATCCCAGGTTTCGCCGGGCGGATTCTGGCCGACCCGCACCGTTGTCTTGTCGGTGAAGTGATAGGGCGGCACCGGCAGGTTATAGGGAGCCGGCACCCCGGCATACACCCGGCCGGCGAGATCGTATTTCGAGCCGTGGCACGGACAGAAATAGCCGCCGAGCCAGTCCGGCACCGGGTTGGACGGATCGGGCTTCGGAAAAAAGTTGGGGATGCAGCCGAGATGCGTGCAAATCCCGACCAGCACCGCGTATTTCGGCTCGATCGAGCGGTGCCAGTTCTTGGCATAGGGAGGCTGCTGCTCGGCGTCGCTATCAGGGTCGCTGAGCCGCCCGACCAGCTTGGGATTCTGCAGCATCTTGAGCAGTACCGGGGTGCGGTCGGTGACGAAGATCGGCTTGCCGCGCCACTGCACGATGATCTGCTGGCCGGGTGCGACCTTGGTCAGATCGACATCGACCGGCCCACCGGCGGCGAGGACATCGGCCGCCGGGTTCATCGAGTCGATCAGCACATAGGCCGTCGCGGCCACGCTGACCGCGCCGACGGCACCAGCCACCAGCAGCAGGAAATCGCGGCGCGTCTCTGTCGGATCGCCGCCGTGATAAGCCGGCGTCGCGGAAAGATGCTGGGTTTGGTCCGTCATCGCGCTTCCTGTAGTTTTGCTGTCGGCATGGCATCCTGGCCGCCGGCGATGCTAGCTGGTGCCGGCGTTGCGGCCGATGCTACGATTGGCCGCAGGATTGCTGCCGTCGCCTCGGGACCGAATTTTTGCAGGACGCAGGTATGAAGGGCGAGCACGACATGAAGATCAGCCGCATCGAAAGCTTTGTTCTCGGCACCCGCAGTTCTAAGGATCTGCTGTTCTGCCGGGTCGAGACCGAGAGCGGGCTCTACGGCTGGGGCGAAGCTTACGTCACCCACGGCAAGGAAGGCGTCGTCGCTGAATGCCTGCGGGCGATGGCGCCGCATCTGATCGGCCGCAGCGCCTTCAACATCCGCCACACCGGGCAAGTCATCTTCGAGGATTTCGCGATCAAGCGCGGCTCTCCGGAGCTCTTTTCCGCGTGGAGCGCGGTCGAGATCGCCTCCTGGGACATTCTCGGCAAATGCGCCGGCCTGCCGGTCTACAACCTGATCGGCGGCCCGTCGCGTGAGCGCGTGCGGGTCTACGCCAATGGCTGGGCACGCGGCTCGACCATCGAAGATGGTGTCGAACAGGGCCTCCGGGTCAAGGCGATGGGTTTCACCGCCGCGAAGTTCGATCCGTTTCCGGGCCCGTGGCGCAGTTTTGTCGATCGCCGCGACGAGGATTTTGCGATCGCCTATGTCGCTGCGATGCGGCAGGCGCTAGGCCCCGATTTCGAATTGCTGATCGAAGCGCATCGCCGCTTTGCTCCGGCCCACGCGATCCGGATCGGCCATCGCCTCGCCGAGCTCGGCATCGACTGGTACGAAGAGCCCTGCCTGTCGGAAAATATCGAGCTGGTGGCCGAAGTGCGCCGCGCGGTGCCGATCCCGATCGTCACCGGCGAGGCGATCTGCACCCGCGAGGCCTTTTTCGAATGCCTCGCCAAGCGCGCCGCCGACATCCTCAACCCCGACATCTGCGTGGTCGGCGGCATCACCGCGATGCTCGACATTGCGGCGATGGCGCAGCCGCAGGCTGTCGTGATGGCACCGCACAACTACAACAGCACGCTTGTCGGCCTCGCTGCGACCGTGCACGTCTCGGCGGTGATCCCGAACTTTCGTATCACCGAGTATTTCGTCAACTTCCAGGATCTGTGCCGGGAGATCGCGACCACCTCGCTGACCGTCCAGGATGGCTGGATCGATCTGCCGAAAGCGCCCGGGCTCGGCATCGACATCGATGTCGAACGGCTGCGGGCACATCCGCACCAGGAGGCGACGCATCGCGGCTTCCGCCAGTACTGGGAAGAGTATCCGCGCAAGGGGTACGTGCCGGGGCTGCGGTGAGCGACAACGCTGCAGCGGGAACGGTGCCGCCGATCGGCATCGAGGCACCCTTTGCGCGCTATCGCGGCAAGGTGCTGCCGCAATGGATCGATATCAACGGCCATCTGAACTTTGCCTATTACAGCGTGCTGTTCGACGAAGCCGCCGATCTATTGTTCGACGCAATCGGCATCGGCCAGAGCTACAAGCGGGCGACCGGCCACGGCACGTTTGTCGTCGAGACCCACAACCGTTACGAGCACGAGCTGCTGGTTGGTGAGCAGGTTCGCGTCGTCAGCCAGATCCTCGGCGCCGACGCGAAGCGGCTGCACCTGGCGCACGAAATGTTCCGGCTCGGCGACGGACGGCGCGCAGCCACCCAGGAGCTGATGTTCCTGTCGATCGACCTCGCCCGCCGCCGGGTCGTGCCATTTCTCGCCACCGCCCAGCACCGGGTGGCGGCCGCCGCCGGAGCGCATGCGGTGCTGGCGGTACCCGAATGGGCCGGCAGAAAGGTGGCGATGACCGGTCGCGACCAGCCGGGCGGGCGGTCCGGCGCCTGATCGTGCTATTGGCGGTCAGCGCAGCGCGTTGTGGATCAGATATTCGGCGAAATCGCCCGGCCTCAGCTTGATCTCGATGCGGCCGCCATCGCCGTCGAGCGCCCGGCTTACGAGAAAGTGGTTCTCGACCCGGGCGGGAGCGAGGCGGAACACACCCTTCGCTCCTTTGAGCTTGGGATAGATGGCAGGGTCGATCATCTTCTCCTTGCCGGCGAGCCGCTGCAGCAGTTCGTCCTCGCCGGATTCGCCGACCTCGCGTTTGCGCACCACTGTCCAGTCGGTTTCTCCGGCCCAGCCCGCGGCGGCGAGCGGCTTCGGGTCGCCCTCGGCGACACCGACCTTATAGACGTGCCGCCCGAGCCCAACATCCGAGGCCCAGCGGCTGAGCGAGGCGCTGCGGGCGACATAGAGAAATCCCATCCTGCTCCTCCGGTCCCGACCGCAGGAATAAAACGATATGCCGATCGTTTTTAGCGAGTTTCCAACCCCGAAGCCACCCATCGGGATCAGGTCATGCCATTTCTGATCGGTGCCGCGACCGCGGCGACCACGTCGCTGTGCATGATATTCGGCCAGATCGATACTGGTTTTGCCGCCTGCGGCGTGCTGCTCGCCGCCATCGTCCTGATGACCCTGCGGGAAGGTTGAGCCCGCCCGAACAGGGCTGCGCCGGTTCGTCGCAGCTGGCGATTACCAGCCGCCGTGCCGCCCTCGTGGCGGACCGGTCGTTGCTTCCGAAGTGACACGCACGGGATCATTTCGATAGACTCCCCGCCGCTGGCCTGGGTCAAGGCGAGGTTGGGGGGTCTCGAAAATGCGGCGGTCGCTTCTGGCAGCGCGCGCGCTCGCCTTCGGCTTGACGATGCTGCCCGCTCGGCAGGGGGCGGCGCTGGGACTCGACCCGGCGTTTCATCGCCCACTCATCGGACCCGAACGGGCGGAGGGCGTCGTGGTCTGGAGCCACGGACGTTCGCTCGCGGGCGAAGACTCGACCACACCGACACCACCCTATCTGCGAGTGCTGCGCGATTCCGGCTGGGACGTGCTGCGCTTCGACCGACTGCGCGAGGACGACAGCCTCGGCCGCAGCACCCGCCTGCTGGTAGCGCTTACCGCTCGGCTGAAGCGACAGGATTACCACCGAATCGTTCTGGCCGGCCAATCCTTCGGGGGGTTCCTGGCGCTGATGGCGGCCGATGATACGGACAACGTCGATGCGGTCATCGCCACCGCGCCGGCTGCGTTCGGCGATTTCCAGGATTCCTACAGTACCTGGCGATTGAATGCGACGCGGCTCTACCCGCTGCTAGCGCGAGTCCGCCGGGCCCGAATCATGCTGTTCTTTTTTCACGATGACGATTTCGACCCGGGCGGGCGGGGCATCGAATCGCGCGCGATCCTCGCCCGGCGCGGCCTCGGCTTCGCGGTCATCGACCAGCCGGCGTTCTTGGAGGGCCACTGGATCGCTTCGAGCGGCTTGTTCTTGCGCCGCTTCGGCGATTGCGTGCGCGATTTCGCCAAGGATGACGGGCTCGCGGGCGAATTCTTCTGCCACCCGTCCTGGGGCGACGCACCGAGCGCCGCGCTGCGCCTGCCCCGCGAGCTGCTGCGGCCACCGACCGCGGCGCCAGCGCTGCTCGCGGCGATCGGCGGCTCGGTTCCGGCAGCCGCCGCGACCCGGACCGACGCCGCCGCCGGCGATATCTGGTACGGTTTCTACCCCAACGGACGGGAAATCCTGCTGGCAATCGAGGCGGTGCACGGGCAGGAGCTGACCGCGATTTACGCGATCGGACCCGGGATCGACCGCAACGAGCCGGCGGAATGGAGCCGGCGTACCGGTCGCTGCGATGGTGGCGACATGGTGTTCGCCCAGTCCGGTCATAGCACGCTGCGCTTCCGTCTGCGCGACGATGGCGGACTTGCGGCAACCTGGATTTCGCCCGACGGCAAGACCAAAATGAAGGGCGGGCTGCGCCGCATCGATCGGCTGGATCTTGCGACACGCACCGCGGCAAACGGCGGTCAGGGCCAGTAGCGCCCGCTGCCGCCGATCGCCGCCACGACGAGACCGAGCACCAGATTGATCAACACGATCAGCCGGATCTGCGCAAGCTGGCGGGCCCCGCCAGCCCAATCCTGCCGTCCCACGGCACCGCGAAAGCGCCGCCACGGCGCAAAAAAGAGGTGCAGAAACAGCAGCATCATCAGGATGCCGAGCCCCATCATCAGATGGATGTAGAGGCTAATTCCGGAAAAGCCGCCATAAAGGCCAAAGATCATCCAGAACCCGCTCACCAACAGCAGCACGATGGCGGCGAAGACCCAGGCAAAAAACCGCCGCAACACACGCGACCACAACACCAGCCGCGGCGCCGGGTCGAGCGAGGTGGTGGCCGGCCGCAGCACCAGGTAGGCGAAGAACATGCCGCCGACCCAGACCACCGCAGCCAGGATATGGACGACCAGTGCAACTATGGCGAGGGTATCGGTCACTGCCTTCGCTCAGTCGCCGGCGGCACGAGTCTGGCGGGCGAGTCCGCCAAAGGCGTCGAGCATACGCTCGCGCCAGGCGGCGACCGGGTCGTCCGCTGCGAGCAACGCAAAGTCACTGACTGCGCGAGCCCACTGAAACGCACCGAAGACCACGTAGTCCGCGTAGGACGATCCAGCCCCGCCGAGATAGGGTTGGCGCTCGACAGTACGGCGCAACGGCGCCAGGCTCTCGCGAAACGCCGGCAGCCGCGCCTCGCGCTTTTCGACCACCTGTTCGAGGGTGCGGCCGAACCGCTCCTCGCGCGAGCGGCGGAAATAGTCCCGGTCCGCCGGAGCGACGCGGCGCCAGATGTCGAGCACGACGAGTGCGACGAGCGCCGGCTGCACCACGGTCTCGGTCCAGTTCTGCACAAAAATGGTCAAGGCTCGCCCGGCTTCGCCGCCGTAAAGCGACGGCCGCTCGGGATAGCTGGCTTCGAGATAGGCGGCGATGGCCGATGAATCATGCACCACGCGGTCGCCGTCGACGATGACGGGAACCCGTCCGGCGTTGGGCTGCGGCAGCCGCTCTTTTTCTGTGAACCGCCACGGGATCGTGTCGACCTCGAACCCCTTGTGTGCGAGCGCCATGCGCGTGCGCCAGCAGAATGGGCTGAAGCGCCGGTCTGCTTCGGCGCCGGCGAGGTCATAGAGCGTGATGGCCATCTCGTTCTCCAGGCGCGGATCGTCCAGGGCACCACTATGGCGGTCTATCAAAGAGGCGCAAAGCCCGCCGACCGGCGCCAGCGCAACGATGCGCGCACGGCCCGGTTTCGTGCCACTCGGGACGACGTCTTGCCGGCCGGCACCTGCATGCTATAACCCGGCGACGGCAAGGGAGGACGCTGGTGCCAACCGTCTTCGTGCTGAACGGCCCCAATCTGAACCTGCTCGGGGTCCGTGATCCAGCGGTTTACGGCCACGACACCTTGGCCGATATCGAGGCGCGCTGTCTCGCGCGGGCGCAAGCGCTCGGGATCGAAGTCGATTTCCGCCAGACCAATCACGAAGGCCAGCTCATCGACTGGATCCAGGAGGCACGCGAATCGGCCGACGCTATCGTGCTGAACGCCGGGGCGCTGAGCCACACCTCGGTTGCGGTGCTCGATGCGCTGTTCGCTGCCGATCTGCCGGTCGTCGAGGTGCATCTGTCGAATATTTTTCGGCGCGAGCGTTTTCGCCACCACTCCTATGTCAGCCTCGCGGCGCGCGGCGTGATCTGTGGTCTTGGCGCGCAGGGTTACGAGTTGGCACTCGAAGCCGCCGCCGGGCTGATCGAGGAGGAGCCGGGCGAGGAGACGCAGTGAGGTTCGGCGGCCGCCGCCCGTCGCCGCTGTCGCCAGACCCCGACCTGATCCGTTCGCTCGCGCAATTGCTCGAGGATAACGGCCTCACCGAGATCGAGTATGCGGTTGGCGACCGCATGATCCGCGTGTCCCGCGGACTCCCGATGCCGACCACGGCAGCGGCCCCGATCGTTCCGGCACCGGCAGCTCCGGTGCCGAGCCCCGGTGCAGATACCCCGGCGATCCATCCGGGTGCCGTCACGGCCCCGATGGTCGGCACCGCCTATCTGGCATCGCAACCGGACGCGCCGGTCTTTGTCCGCGAGGGTGAGATGGTGGAGACCGGCCAGCCGCTGATGATCATCGAGGCGATGAAAGTCATGAACGAAATCCGTGCGCCGCGCGCTGGCCGGCTGAGCCGGATCCTCGTCGAGGACGGGCAACCGGTCGAGTACGGCATGGTGCTGATGCTGATCGAGTGACCGGGCTGGGGCAATGTTCGAGCCAGGGCGATGTTCGAAAAGGTGCTGATCGCCAACCGCGGCGAGATCGCGCTGCGGATCCACCGCGCCTGCCGCGAAATGGGCATCAAGACCGTCGCGGTTCATTCGACCGCCGACGCCAACGCGATGAACGTGCGTCTGGCCGACGAGACCGTATGCATCGGGCCGGCGGCAGCGCGCGACAGCTATCTGAACGTGGCGGCGATCCTGTCGGCGGCGACGATCACCGGCGCCGATGCGATCCATCCGGGGCTCGGCTTTCTTGCCGAGGATGCCGAATTTGCGGCCGCGGTCGAGGAGCATGGGCTCACCTTCATCGGCCCGGCGCCCGAGCACATCCGGCTGATGGGCGACAAGGTCGCGGCCAAGGCGACGGCGGCCCGGCTCGGCGTCCCGACCGTGCCCGGATCGCGCGGTACGGTCTCCGACCCGGCCGCTGCCGCCGCTGCCGCCGAGGCGATCGGCTATCCGGTGCTGATCAAGGCGACCGCAGGCGGTGGCGGACGCGGCATGAAAGTCGCCCGCGACCGGGCAGAGCTGATCCGGCTGCTGCCGATCGCGCAATACGAGGCGCAGGCGTTTTTTGGCCATGGCGAGGTCTACCTCGAACGCTGGCTCGAACGCCCGCGGCATATCGAGATCCAGGTGCTGGGGGACGGCCAGGGCGGTGTCGTCCACCTCGGCGAGCGCGACTGCTCGCTGCAGCGCTCGCACCAGAAGGTGCTCGAGGAGACCCCGTCCCCGGCGCTCAATCCAGACGAGCGTGACCGGCTTGGCGCGTTGGCCATCGGCGCATTGCGCGATCTCGGCTATCGCAGCGCCGGCACACTTGAATTTCTTTACCAGGAAGGCGAATTCTTTTTCATCGAGATGAACACGCGGTTGCAGGTCGAGCACCCGATCAGTGAGATGATCAGCGGCATCGACATCGTGCGCGAGCAACTGCGCATCGCCGACGGCGCACCGCTCGGCTACCGGCAGGCCGAGATCCGGCTGGCCGGCCATGCGATCGAATGCCGGATCAACGCCGAGAACCCCGAGACCTTCCGCCCCTCGCCGGGCCGAATCACTGACTACCACGCACCGGGTGGGCTCGGGGTGCGGGTCGATAGCGCGCTCTACCAGGGCTATGTCGTGCCGCCCTATTACGACAGCCTGATCTCGAAGCTGGTGATCCATGGCCGGACCCGCAACGAGTGTCTGATGCGGCTGCGCCGGGCATTGGAGGAATATGTGATCGCCGGCATCGAAACGACGATCCCGCTGCACCAGCGGCTGGTCGAGACCCGCGAATTCATCGACGGCGATTATGACATCCACTGGCTCGAGCGGTTTCTCGGGCGGGAGCCGTGAGCGCTCTCACCCCGGAGATCCTGCTGGCGGCCTATGCCGCCGGGGTGTTTCCGATGGCCGATTCGGCGGACGATCCGGAGCTGTTCTGGGTCGATCCGCAGCGCCGCGGTATCCTGCCGCTCGACCGCTTTCACGTGCCGCGCCGGTTGCGCCGGGTGTTGCGGCAGGGCCGTTTCGAAATCCGCTGCGACGCGGCGTTCGAGGCGGTGATCCGCGGTTGCGCCGAAGCGACCGAGAAACGCCCCAACACCTGGATCAACGACGAGATCGTGCGGCTCTATACCGGGCTGTTCGCGCGCGGCGCGGCGCACAGCATCGAATGCCGGCGTGATGGCGCGCTCGTCGGCGGATTGTACGGCATCGCGATCGGCGCCGCCTTTTTCGGCGAGAGCATGTTCAGCCGTGAGACCGATGCGAGCAAGGTGGCACTGGTCCATCTCGTGGCGCGCCTGCGGCACGGCGGCTACCGCCTGCTCGACATGCAGTTCCTGACCCCGCACCTCGCCCGCTTTGGCGGGATCGAGGTCTCGCGCGCCCATTATCACCGCCTGCTGGCTTCGGCGCTCGGCTATTTCGCGTCCTTCCCGGTGGTGCTGCCCGAGACGGCAGGGTTGCTGCCGGACGCTTCGGATGGCGGGGCGGACGGGGCGGCGGCCCCTTTGCAATCGAGCAGGATCACGTCATAGACCGGATTTTCCAGCGACGACAGCGCCGGGCTCTGCGCGAACATCCAGCCGCTGAACCGGCGAATGCTGGCTTCGCCTGGCCGCATCTCATCGATCTGTAGAAAGGCGGCACTCTCGGGCCGGTCTTCAGGCGGGTTCTTTTCGCAATCACGCACGGTGATCGCAAGTCCGCCAAACCGCACCGTCTTGCCGACCGGTGCGGTGATTTCCGACACCCGGGCGGTGATCTTGTCGAGCCCCTGCAGCACCGCGATCGGCTCCGAGATCATGTCTCCATCGGCGTGCCCGGGCGGCGCTGCGCCCGACATCGCAAAGAAGATGCAGCCGGCCAGCACCGCACCGCGCCAATGGCACCGCCGACCGCCGCCTTTCGGCATAGCACTATCCATGATCCCGCACCCAGGCCTCTTGCGACGCGGTCGCCGCTTCGCGCGCGAGCAGCAACCGGGCGTGAATGCCGTCTCCGGCACGCTCATCGCTCAGCAACCATCTGCGCCAATCCGAGAACCGGAGCTTAGCGGTGGCGACTACAGAAAAAAAGCCGGGCGACCCGGCCCCTGCAGCTGCACGATCGGCCCATCAGCGGCAAATTGCCGCTTTACGACCTGCCGCTGCCGCTGCGCCGGCGCTGCCACGACCCAGGCCATCGACCCGCACACCCCTCGTTAGGGTGACGATGTTAATTTTCCCCGGGGCGGTGTGAATTGGTTCACACGCCGACCGGGCATCATTTTTTTAACGTTGTCGGGCCCGGTGATCGTCGCCGGCAAAATTCGCGGAGGCTCATCATGGTCACGCTTGGCAAGTTCACTGGGAACAATTCGGGAAGCTGCCGGGTAGCGGTGGTGGTTCATGTCGGCAGCCCGCCCGCCGAGAAACGCGTCCCGACATGTCGGGGATATGGCCCAGATTGCTTACGCATATCTCTGCAAGCCGCAAGCGTGCACCTCGTGATGGCGCCGGACGCTGCCAATGCCCAGTTGTCTGTCGCGGGTGCCGAGCCGACAACGCGCGCTGCCAGGGCCCGATCATATGGCACACGCATCGAGCACGAGACGCCTGGACACTACACGCAATATACACTATATTAACTACCATAGAGGATGATTAACCACAGCAGCGCCGGCCGTGGTTGCCGGCTGACCCCCGGAGGCTATCATGCGCGTTCTTCTCGTCGAGGATGATCTGGCCACGTCTGCCGCGATCAAGCTGATGCTGCGAAAAGAGAATTTCATCTGCGACACGACCGACCTGGGCGAGGACGGGCTCGAGATCGGCAAGCTCTATGATTACGATATCATCCTCCTCGACCTGATGCTTCCGGATATCGACGGCTACGAGGTGCTGCGGCGATTGCGCGCGGCGCGCGTGCATACCCCGATCCTGATCCTGTCCGGTCTCGCGCAGCTCGACCACAAGCTCAAGGGGCTGGGCTTCGGCGCCGATGATTTTCTGACCAAACCGTTCGACCGCCGCGAACTGGTCGCCCGCATCCACGCGATCGTCCGCCGCTCGAAGGGTCACGCCGAGTCGATCGTCCGCACCGGCAAGCTGGTCGTCAATCTCGATGCTCGCATCGCCGAGGTCGATGGCCGGCCGATACATCTGACCGGGAAGGAATACGGCATCCTCGAACTGCTCAGCCTGCGCAAAGGGACGACGCTGACAAAGGAGATGTTCCTCAATCATCTCTACGGTGGAATGGACGAGCCCGAGCTGAAGATCATCGATGTTTTCGTCTGCAAGCTGCGCAAGAAGCTGGCACAAGCAACGGGTGGCAAGCACTACATCGAGACCGTTTGGGGCCGCGGCTATGTGCTGCGTGATTCGGAGCCGCTCGGCGGGAATGGCGGCATGCCGGCATCGAGCCAGGACACCCTCGAGCCGAGCCGTGACACTGCCGCGGCCTAAGCCGGTGCGATGACCGAGAACAGCCGTACCCGGCCGGGTGCAGCGGTCTCGCCGACCAGGCGCCAGCCCATCGACCGGGCGAGAAGGCCGGCGAAATAGGCGTTGACAGTCCGCAAGGTCAAGGTTTCGACCGGCGGTTCGAGCCGCAAAGCGGCGGCCTGCTCGGCAGCGAACGCAACCGCTTCGCCCACCGCTTCGAGCAAGATCCCGGCTCCGCTGGCATCGACCGCAAGGTTGCCGCCGCGGATCAGGGCGTCGGCACCGACGAGGATGAGGGTGCAGACGAGTTTCTGGTGGTCGAGCGGCAGCGCACGCACCGCCGCGCGATAGTCGCAGGCAATGGGCATGTCCTCGAAAAATGCAGTGACCAATTCGCCAGGGACAGGCCCCGCAGCCTCCGCCGCAGTACCGCCGAAACCGAAACCATAAGTGAAGCGGTAAAACTGTAATCGGTTTGCAGCACGCCGGGCACTATCGCCGACCAGCTTCAGCGCCTCGCCGGCAAACTCGGTGTCGCCTTCGCCGAGCAATTCGATGCCGTTGCCGATGGCGGCGATCGGGCCGCTGAGCTCATGGCACAGTCGCGCCGTGAGGAGCTCGACAACCCTTAGCACAGGGCACGTTTTCATGGTTAATTCTGGCACGGGGCCGCGACCTCGGCAATCGCCGCGGCTGCCATGCGCGGCTGCCATGAGATCGCGCTCGGGCAGTCGAACTAGCCGATCCGATCAGCTGAGTGGGGTGTTGCCTCGGGGCGAATGTTGCGACCGGGACCAACGTGACACCGCACGCTGCGCCGGTGCCAGAGATCAGATCTGCGCCGGTGCCAGAGATCGGATCTGCGCCGGTGCCGGAGGTCAGACCGATGCGGCGGTTTCGAGCAACTTCACCGCTGCCGCGAGGTCCTCGGGGCGGTTGGTGTTGAAAAACGGATCGACCGGCTGATCGGCGAACGGCACCGTCACAAGCTGGTGGCG
>DATJTI010000040.1:0-29371 GCA_035503615.1 Allostellaceae bacterium
CCGTCTGCGACAGCTCGAAGGCGGTTGCCGAGCGCTCCGACATCATCATCGTGATGGTGCCCGATACGCCCGATGTAAAGGCGGTGCTGTTTGATCCGGGCGGGGTCGCCGAGGGACTGGCGGCGGGCAAGCTCGTCGTCGATATGAGTTCGATCTCGCCGATCGAGACCAAGGAATTCGCTGCCGCGATCAACAAGCTCGGCTGCGATTATCTCGACGCTCCGGTCTCGGGCGGCGAGGTCGGCGCCCAGGCCGCCAGCCTGACGATTATGGTCGGCGGACCTGAACGCGCGTTCGCCCGGATGAAGCCGCTGTTCGACCTGATGGGCAAGAACATCACGCTGGTCGGCGGCAATGGCGACGGCCAGACCACCAAGGTCGCCAACCAGATCATCGTCGCGCTGACGATCGAGGCGGTCGGCGAAGCGCTGTTGTTCGCGTCAAAGGCCGGGGCCGATCCGGCCAAGGTCCGCCAGGCGCTGATGGGCGGGTTCGCCTCCTCGCGCATCCTCGAACTGCATGGCGAGCGCATGATCAGGCGCAGCTTCGACCCCGGCTTCCGCATCGAGCTGCACCAGAAGGACCTGAACCTGGCGCTGCAAGGGGCGCGCGCGCTGAACCTGTCGCTGCCCAATACCGCGACGACACAGGAATTGTTCAACGCCGCCGCCGCACTCGGCGGCAAAGGCTGGGACCATTCCGGCCTGGTCCGCGTGCTCGAACACCTCGCTCACCATCAAGTGGCGCAGGGCTGAGGATCGATGCGGGACGGAGCGCCGGGCACAATCCGGTCGGATCAGCTTTTACCGGAGCCGAGCACGCGATCGAGCATCTCGATCGCGTTGTCGGCGCCGGGATGCTTCTCGGCATGGGCCGTCGCCAGGTAATCGTAGAGCCGCGCGACCCCGGCATAGATGTCGTGCGACGGCGGGTTCTGTTCGAGAAAGTCCCCGATCTCCTGCATCTCGGCGACCCAGCGATAGGCTTTGTCATACATCCGCGGGATGTTGCTGCGGAAGCGGGCGAGCATCTCGGGCTGGCTCTCGGTCAATTCGGCGATCAGCGCCTCGCCGCAGCCGAAGCGGGCCGCACCGAGCAGCATCGCCGCGGCGATCGCGGTGGTGCCCTTGGTGATCCCGGCATAGGACATCTTCAAGGCCGAGGCGGCGCCGATCGGCCCGTCGATGATGCGCCAGTCGATGCCCCAGTCGCGCAATACCGCGGTCTGGCCGGCGGTCGGTCCCGAGGCGTAGATCGTCGGGCTGTAATTCGGCCGCGGCGGCCCGCCGATGATCCCGGCATCGACAAAATCGGCGCCGGAGAGTGCCACGATCTCGCCGACGCGGATCGCGGTCTGCGGGCTGACCGCATTGCAATCGACGTAGACGGGCTTGCGGTCGAGCGCCCGCAGCGCCGGCGCCAGACGCCGTGCCAACGGCTCTGCCTCAGCGGGAGGCAGGATCGACAGAAAGAAATCGGCACCCGAAAGCAGCGCCCGCTCGTCCGCCGCCGGCGCCATGCCGGCCGCCTGCGCGCGCTCGGCGCTCTTGGCACTGCGGCCCGACAGCAATGTGCGCAGTACGGCACCGCTTTCGTGCAGCCGGCGCCCGACCCCGGCCCCCATCATCCCCTGTGCAATGATCGCGACGACGGTCATTCGATGCTCCGATAGAACCCCGGTTGCGCTCACCCTATCGGCGGGAGACGGTGTTGGGAAGGCTCCGGCGGCGACGCCGCCAATGCTGCATGCCGCGCGGCCCACTGCCGTGTCCACCGGCCGATCGCCGCCGGATCGGCTCCCGCCGCGCGCCAGCCGCGCCTGAGCGACGCGAGCCGGTCGAGCCGAACCTGCCATTCGGGGTCGAGCAGCTGCTCCAGCTGGCGCCGCAGCAAAGCGGCGAGGCCAGGGCTTCTGCCATTGGTCGAGATCGCCACCGTCAGATCGCCGCGCCGTAACACCGCGGCCGAATGAAAGTCGCTGTGCCGCGTGTCATCCTCGACATTGACCAGCACGCACGCCCGTTGCGCGATGCGGATCAGCTCGGTCACCTCCGCTTCGGCCACCCCGGCGATAAAGAGGAGCCGCGTGCCGACGATTTCATCACGCGATGGCCAACGCCGGCGCAGCCGCGCACCGGCGAGCGCCGCGAGTTCAGGGTCCGGTGCCGGGCTGTAGATTTCGAGTGCATCGGCGCCGGCTTCGTCGAGCAGTCGCAGCCGCCGCAGCGCCGCCGGCCCATTTCCGACCAGCAGCACAGGGACCCGCGCCAAGTCGACGCTAATCGGCAGCATCGCGGCGCGCCCGGTTGTCGGCCTCGGCGAGCGCCTGCTGCAATGCCGAGAGCCCGAGGCGGTGGCAGAAATCGCCGAACCCCTCGCCCGGATCACGATCGGCGGCGTAGCGGGCAAAGAGCGGATCGAGGGCGGCGCCGATCCCGCGCAGCGCCACCTTGTCGGCGAGCAGCACATTCTGCCGCGTCCCCGCGAAATCGCCGCCGACAAACAAGGCGTAATAGCCGGGCATGCGCCCGACGATGCCGATATCGCCGGTATAGGGACGTGCGCAGCCATTGGGGCAGCCGGTGATGCGAATGCTGAGCCGCTCGTGCTCGAGCCCATAGCGGGCGAGCCGGTCGGTGATCGACCCGACGATATCGTCGCGCACCCGCTCGGCTTCGGTCAGTGCCAGACCGCAGGTCGGCAGCGCCGGGCAGGCGAGCGCCCACCGCTCGGCCGGCAGCAGCTCGTCGACGCGGCGCACGCCGTGCTCGCGCAACAGCGCGTCGATCGCGTCTCGATCCACCGGGCGGACCCCGTGGATCAGGATGTCCTGGCTCGGCATCAGCGTCGGGTCGACACCAAAGCGGGTCATGATTTCGCGCAGCGCGGTGCGAAGCCGCGATCGCGCGCCATCGACGATACGCCCATTCGCGACCGGGATGCCGAGATAAAGCCGGCCGTCGCCCTGCTCGTGCCAGCCGAGATGATCGGGCACGGCAAAATGCCGCATCGGCCGGCACGGTTCGAGCGGTTTGCCGAGATCCTCGGCGAGCCGCGCGCGTGCCCAGTCCTCGCCGTTTTCGGCGATCACGTATTTGAGCCGCGCATGGCGACGGTTGACACGATCGCCCCAATCACGGTGCAGCCGCACCACCGCCGCCGCGGCGTCGACCAGATCGCCAGGCTCGACAAAGGCGACCGGGGTGGCGAGCCGCGGATAGGTCTTCGGGTTGTTGTGCGTCATGCCATGGCCGCCGCCGAGCAGGAAATTGTACCCGGTCAGCCGGCCATCGACCCACAACGGAACGATCGCCAGATCGTTGGTCAGGACGTCGATCGAGTTGTCCTCGGGAACGGCGAGGCCGATCTTGAACTTGCGCGGCAGATAGCGTTCGCCGTAGAGCGGGTCGGGCGGCTCGACCTCGCCGGCATCCTCGCGCCATTCGGCGCCATCGACCCAGATCTCGTGATAGGCGCGGGTGCGCGGCAGCATATGGGTCGCCAGCCGCCGGCCATCGGCTTCGAGCCGGTCGTGGATCGCGTCGCGGATCGGCGCCGGCCCGATCGTCACGGTGCGCACGACGTCGCCGCAAGCCGCCAACGTCGTCAGCAACGCCTGGTTGATCTCGCCGACCGCCGCCTTGAGCCCGGATTTGACGACGCCGTGAAACTGGATGCTCTGCCGCGTCGTGACCCGCAGCGAGCCGTCCCCCCAACGCTCGGCGATCGCGTCGAGGGCGAGATATTGCGCGGCCGTCAGGCGTCCGCCCGGGATCCGCACCCGCACCATGAACTGCCAGCGCTTGTCCTCGCCGCGTTGCTTGAGTGCCGTGGCGCTGTCGCGGTCATAGCCCTGATAGGTGCCGTGAAACTTTAGTAGCGCATACCCCTCCTTGTCGAAAGGGTGTGCCGGCTCCGCGAGATCGCGGGCGATATGGCCGCGCAGCTGGCGGCTCTGCTGCTTGACCGCTTCGGCTTTCGAAATGTTTTCCAACTGAGCCATATCGCCCTCTGCCGGCGCGGTGGAAAGACCGCTTCCACGATGTGGCCCAGATAATTACGACACTCCCTGCATGTCAATGCGCTCTGATATTACAGTCATCCTCCGCTAAATCTGCTCCAGCGCGCGTTCGATGTCGGTGACGAGATCGGCCTCGCCCTCGAGCCCGACCGAGAGCCGCACCAGCTGGTCGCCGATCCCGAGCTCGGCGCGCGCCTCGGGCGTGAGCCGCGAATGGGTCGTCGTCGCCGGGTGGGTGACGATGCTTTTCGCATCACCGAGATTGTTCGAAATATCGACGAGGCGCAGCGCATCGAGAAAGCGGAAGCATTCGTTCTTGCCGCCGGCCACATCAAAACAGACGAGGCTGCCGCCCGCCGCCATCTGGCGCCGCGCCAATTCGTATTGCGGGTGGCTCGGCAATCCCGGATAGAGCACGCGGGTGATCCTCGGATGCGCTTCGAGGTGGCGGGCGATCGCGAGCGCGGTGCGGCATTGGCGCTCTATGCGCAACTCCAAGGTCTCGAGCCCTTTGAGCAGCAACCAGGCGTTGAACGGGCTCAATGACGGCCCGGTGTGGCGGTAGAAGGTGCCGAGATCGTCCTTGAGAAATTTTTCCGAGCAGAGGATGGCGCCGCCGAGCGCGCGTCCCTGCCCGTCGATATGCTTCGTCGCCGAATAGACGACGACATCGGCGCCGAGCGCCAGCGGCTTTTGCAAGAGCGGGGTGGCGAACACATTGTCGACAAAGAAAAGGCCGCCGGCGCGGTGGGTGAGCCGCGCCACCTCGGCGAGATCGACGAGCTCCATCGCCGGGTTCGACGGACTCTCGCAAAATGCCGCCGCCGCACCACCGGCGAGGGCTTCTTCCCAGGCACCGAGGTCGCGGCCATCGACGAGCACCGTCTCGATGCCCCAGCGCGGCAACAGATCGGCGACGATGTAGCGGCACGAGCCGAACAAGGCGCGGCTCGACACCACCCGCTGCCCGGCCCGCAGCCGGCAGGCGAGTGCGGCGAACACTGCCGCCATGCCGCTCGCGGTGGCGCGGCACGCTTCGGCCCCCTCGATCAGCCGCAGCCGCTCCTCAAACATAGTTACGGTCGGGTTGCGGTAGCGCGAATAGACGTAGCGCGCGCCCTCATTGGCAAAGGCGGCCTCGGCCGCCGCGGCATCCTCGTAGACAAAGCCGGAGGTCATGAACAGCGCCTCGCACGTCTCATCGTGCGGGCTGCGGGTGGCACCGCCGCGCACCAGGAGGGTCGCGGGTGAGACGGCAGCGGCAAGGTCTGGGGGCAGAACGGGCTTGGTCATCGGCGGGTCTCTCCAATCCGAGGCCGCGCCGAACCCGAGGCGAGGAAAAGCCCCGGTCCCGCGCGGGCCAGGGCTCCTTTCAGAACACCCGACCTTTTAGCGCTTGTTTAACGTGGCCGCAAGCCGGTCGGCTCAAATCCACCACGGTGTCAGCTCGTTAGCCCGCAGATAATCCTGCTGTCAAGCGGCGATTTCGCCGCGTGGCCGGAGCCCGCTTGCGCGCCGGCTATTTCAGCCGCCGGTCCCACATGTCGAAAATCCGGCTCCAGGTCTCCTCAGCAGCGAGCGTGTCGTAGACCGCACGCTCCGGGAAGCAGAAGCCGTGATGGGTGCCGGGGAACACCTTCAGCTCATGCTTGATGTCGGCCTTGTCGAGCAGCTTTTTCAATTCCCCGGGGATGTGTGCCGGCACCGCCTGATCCGTCTCGGCAAAACCGTAATAGAGTTCGCCCTTGATCCTGTCGAGCAACAGGTGCGGCGAATCCTCCTTGTCGGTGATGATGCCCACACCGTAGAGCGAGGCAGCCGCCGCCATGCGATGCGGAAAGCGCGCCGCGACGGTCGTGATGTACTGGCCGCTCATGCAATGTCCGACGCAGCCGACCGCACCGGGGCTGGCCCGGTCGCTCGCGTCAAAATAGGCAAGCAGCGCGGCGGTGTCGTCGACAACACGGGCGTTGGTCAAATGGTTCATCGCCGCGCGGATCACCGCCGACATGCCATCGTCGCGATGCGGGATGTCGAAACGGCACGTGCCGAGCCGATAGTACATGTCGGGCAACAGGCAGAAATAGCCGTGCTTGGCGATCCGCCGCGCCATGTTGCGCAATTCCTCGCGGATGCCCGGCGCGTCCATGTAGAAGATGATCCCGGGATACTGGCCGGGCGCCTCCGGGCATGCGGCAAAGGTCGGCATCGTGCCGTGCTTGGTGGTGACGACGATTTCCTTTTCGATCATGACGATGCGCTCCCGGCAATCAGGTCGAGGAGCGGCAGCGTGGCCCGGCGAGTGCTGCTTGTCACGCCCGTTTTTGCCGCGATAGGCTGGCGGCGTGGCCGAATTCGTTGCGTTCGAGCGACCCGGAGTGAGCGGCTTTCTGCATCGGCCGGAAGGCGACGGCGAGTGCGGATTGGTGCTGACCCATGGCGCCGGCGGCGATTGCCGTGCGCCGCTCCTGATCGCCGCGGCCGAGGCGTTTGCGGCCCGGGGCATCGCCGTGCTGCGCTGCGACCTGCCGTTCCGCCAGCGCCGGCGCAAAGGACCGCCATCGCCGGCGCACGCCGCGGCCGACCGCGACGGGCTGCGCCTCGCGATTGCCGCGTTGCGCATGATCGTCCCCGGCCAGATCTTCCTCGGCGGCCAATCCTATGGCGGGCGCCAGGCGAGCCTGCTGGCGGCCGACATGCCCGAACTGGCGGCCGGGCTCGTGCTGTTTTCCTATCCGCTGCACCCGCCCGGAAAGCCGGAACGGCTGCGCAGCGAGCACTTCCCCCGGCTGCGGGTCCCGATCGTGTTCGTCCAGGGCACCGCCGATCCGTTCGGCTCGATTGCCGAGTTGGAAGCGGCGACAGCACTAATTCCGGCAGCGACGCGGCTGATCCCGGTCACCGGCGCCGGCCACGACCTCAAGCGCGGCCGCTTCGACCTTGATCAGATAGTCGCGAGGTTTTTCGATGGACGCGCCCCGCCTCCTCGCCACGCAAGGTGATTAGAAGCCGCTGATGGTAATGGTTGAGCAGGTCAGAACCGCGCGCGCCCTTGCTGCGGCTAGCGCACCGTCGTTCGTCGAGCAACCGGGAGAGCCCTAACGCCCAAATGCCCTTTTCGGCAGACCAGACTGTCGTTTCATCGATGCCAAGCTTACCGGCTTTATGTCATCCCCGTCTCTGCCGGACACCGTTACGATCCTGCGGACCCCATCCACTATCCCTACGTACTGGCGATGGCTAGTCGCACCGTGGCGATCTAGCTGGAACTCATGAGCAACGAGAATAGCGATGAAATCTCTGTATTTCACACGGTACAGGGTAAGCCGAAACTCTGCTGGCCGCCACCATTGGATTTATGAAAGAGCATAGTTACGATTGCGCCAAGAACGAATTTGGTTCGCACACGCCAAGGCGCACGTCGGTGAAGCAGGTCAACCTGCTCATCTGCTGGAAGCGTTACGACATATTCGATGTAAGCGTGAATCGCCTCGCTCAACTTTTTTGACACATCGGCGAACGAATCGCCCTGAACCGCTATATCGAAATCAAGGCAGATCGCCTCCCAGGAGTCGTCTCTCCCAGCGGCATAGCAACTTAGGACCCTCTCTCGACGCATCCACGAAACTCCACAGGCCGAAAATCGGCCAGGGCTTCGACCAACGATTCTGAAAAAGTCTCAAGCAATATCTTTCGACCATTCTGCGACCAAGCTAATGGGCGGAATATGGAGCGATCCGGAGCGATCGTCAAACAATTCCACAAACCGTCTTACGCCTCATACGGTGCAAGGTCCTCAAATCCACCAGAACCCACAACATCTTGAGCAGCTCCTCGCGATGGGCGCCATCCACAGAAAACGCCGAACCACCATCGCCTTTACCGCAACGCAGAGGAGCGCATTTCGCATCCGCATCTGCCCTAAATGCGGCTGCTACACAGCCTCCAATAAACAGGGATTCACAACTCCCGAGAGTGCCCGATCCAGCGAGGGAGTTGCGCACGCGAGTGATGGCGGGATCAGGCTTTGCGGCGGCGGCGCGGTGCGGCTTCGCTGGCGGGCTCCGCGGCCGGTTCGTCGCGCGGCTTGCGGCGGCGCGGTGCGGGTGCCGGTTCGGCAGCCGGTGCCTCCTTTGCCTCGCGCCCGCCCGTGACCGGCAGCAGCAGCGAGGGTTGGCGCCGATCGCCCGCCGCTCTAGCCCGCTTTGCCGTCCCGCCGACGGCTTTACCGGCGCCCGACGCCTCCTCGCGGGCGAGGCTGCGCTTCAGTGCATCCATCAGGTTGATCACCTTGGGCGGCTCGGCGACCGCCGGTGTCGTCGCTTTGATCTCGCCCTTGATCTTGCTCTCGACCAGCGCGTGCAACGCATCCTGGTAGCGGTCGCGGAAATTCGCCGGCTCGAACGCCCCGGATTTGCGCTCGATGATCGTTTCGGCGAGCGCCACCAGTTCGGGATCGATCTCACCCGAGCGATCCGCGGCGAATTCGGCGGCACGGACCTCGTCGCCGACCCGCAGGGTCGACATTACGAGACCGGTATCGCGCGGCTCGACCAGCACCAGCCGCTCGCGGCTCGACAGCGTGATGCGGCCGATCCCGACCTTGCCGGTGCGCTCCATCGCCTCGCCGATGACCCGGAAGGTCTCGGCCGCGATCTCGCCATCGGGATAGATGTAGTAGGGAGTATCGAGATAGAGCGGATCGACCTCGTCGCGACCGACAAAGCGGTCGAGATCGATGATCTTCGACGACTCGATCTGCAGGTTCTGCAGCTCCTCGTCGGTGAGCATGACATAACGGCCGCGATCGAACTCGTAGCCCTTGGCGATCTGGTCGCGGCTGAGTTCCTCGCCGGTTTTCGAATCGACCAGCCGCTGCGACACCCGGTTTCCGGTCTCGGAATTGAGCTGGTTGAGCCGAATTCGCTTCGCCTCGGTGGTCGCCGGGGTCAGATAGACCGGGCAGGTGACGAGAGAAAGACGCAAAAAACCGGTCCAGCTCGCGCGCGGCATGCCGATCTCCTATGCAGCAGCGTTTACGAACCACATTATGCGCCGGGCTGCAACGTCAAGGCACCGTAGCGGCGCCCGGACGCAGTTTTGACAAAGGAATCGGCGACGATGGCGCTGAGCGAATATCGCCGCAAGCGCGATTTCCACAGAACTCCGGAACCCTCCGGCGCTGCGGTGCCGGCGCGGACCTCCCACCCGCTGGCGTTCGTGATCCAGAAACACGCGGCGCGCCGGCTGCACTACGATTTCCGGCTCGAGCTCGACGGCGTGCTGAAGAGTTGGGCCGTGCCAAAAGGGCCGAGCCTCGACCCGGCCGAGAAGCGTCTCGCCGTGCATGTCGAAGACCATCCGCTCGAATATGGCGGGTTCGAAGGGGTCATCCCCGAGGGCGAATATGGCGGCGGATCGGTCCTGCTGTGGGATCGCGGCACCTGGATTCCGGTCGATCCCGACCCGGCCGAGGCCTATGCCAGGGGAAATCTCAAATTCACCCTCGACGGCGAGAAGCTGCACGGCAACTGGGCGCTGGTGCGGATGGGCGGCAAGGCCGCTACCGAACGGCGCGAGAACTGGCTCCTGATCAAGGAACGCGACGCGGCGGCACTGCCGCAGAGCGGCGACGCGGTGGTTGCCGAGCATCCCCTCTCGGTCCTTTCCGGCCGCGGGCTCGACGAGATCGCCGCCGACCGCGACCGGATCTGGGGGCCGAATGGCGAGAACCGGCGCGGTGCCGAGGGGTCGCCGGCGCCCCCCGATCCGGCGCGGATCGCCGGCGCCCGAAGGGCCCGGATGCCGGCCCGCCTGCGGCCGCAGCTGGCAATCGCAGTCGACACGGTGCCGGACGGGCCGCAATGGTTTCACGAGATCAAATATGACGGGTATCGGCTGATTGCGCGGCTTGGCGGTGGCGGCGTCCGGCTCTCGACCCGCGGCGGGCTCGACTGGACCGAAAAGTTTCCGGCGCTCGTCGAGGCGCTGGCAGCACTCCCGGTCGAGGCGGCCGTGATCGATGGCGAACTCGTCCACCTCGAGGCCGACGGCACCAGCGATTTCGGCCATCTGCAGGACGCGATCGCCAACGCAAAGACCGAAAGGCTGGTGTTCTACGCGTTCGATCTGCTCCATCTCGACGGCTACGACCTGACCGGGGCGATCCTCGAAGACCGCAAAGCGGCACTGGAGCGGATCATTCGGGCGCACTCGGAGGGCATGCTGCGCTATAGCGACCACCAAATCGGGCAGGGTCCCGAATTCTTTCGTCACGCCTGCGGCTACCAGCTGGAGGGGATCGTCTCGAAGCGCCGCGACCGCCCGTACCACCCCGGCCGCGACGACAGCTGGCTCAAGATCAAATGCGCAAACCGCGACGAATTCGCCGTAATCGGCTTCACCGATCCCGCCGGCCATCGGCAGGGGCTGGGCGCGCTGCTGCTCGGCTATTATGACCGGCGCGGGACATTGCACTATGCCGGGCGGGTCGGCAGCGGCTTCGACGATGCCCAATTGACCGCGCTGCGGACGCGGCTCGACCCGCTCGCGCGCAAGGAGGCCCCGCTTGCCGTCGCGTCGCTGCCGGAGGGCGCTTCGCTGAAGGGCGTGCACTGGACCCGGCCGGTAATGGTCGCCGAGGTGCGCTATGGCGGCTGGACCGTGGACCGGGTGCTGCGGCATGCAACGTTTGTCGGATTGCGCGAGGACAAGAGTGCCGAGGAGGTCGTGCGCGACACCGAGCCAATGGCGGCTTCGTCCGCTCGGATTGCAGCAGCGGCAGCACCGGCGCCGGTGCCAGCGCCGGCTGTCATCGCCCGCGACGGCAGCAGCGAATTCGCCGGGGTGCGGCTGACCCATGCCGAGCGCGTGCTCTATCCCGGCGAGGGCATCACCAAGCTCGACCTCGCGCGCTATTACGCCGAGATTTGCGATTGGGCCCTGCCGCATCTCGGGAACCGGCCGCTGAGCCTGGTGCGCAGCCCGAACGGCCAGGGTGGCGAGCAGTTCTTCCAGAAGCACGCCGGCGCCAGCGTACCCGAGGCGGTGCGGCGGATCGAGATCGACGGCGAGACGCATCTTGCGGTCGATGATCTCCCGGGCCTTGTCGCGCTGGTGCAGATCGGCGCGCTCGAAATCCACCCGTGGGGCTCGACCGTCGACCGGGTCGAAACCCCCGACCGGGTCACCTTCGATCTCGACCCCGACCCGGATCTGCCATGGTCGCGGGTCACTGCCGCCGCGATCGAAATCCGCGATGTGCTTGCCGGTCTCGGCTTGCGCAGCTTCGCCAAGACCACCGGCGGCAAGGGATTGCACGTGGTGGTGCCGCTCTCGCCAAAGCTCGATTGGGAAGCGGTCAAAGCCTTTTCGAAGGCGGTCGCCGAGCAGGTCGCCGGACAGAGCCCGCAGCATTACACAACAAACCAGTCGAAACGGGCGCGTCAGGGGCGGATCTATATCGATTACTTGCGCAATGGGCGCGGCGCCACCGCGATCGGCGCTTATTCGACACGGTCCCGGCCCGGTGCGCCGGTAGCGACACCGGTGTTCTGGGACGAAGTCGAAGCGGGTGTGCGCCCCGACGGGTTCACCGTGACGAGCATCCCGCGCCGGCTGGCCGGCCTCAACTCCGATCCCTGGGCTGAGATCGGCACGCTGAAGCAGACGGTCGGCGCCACGGTGCGGCGCAAGCTCGGGCTGTGACATCGCCGCCCCGCAGACATCGGAAAATTCGCCGGTGCTGGTCCGCCCGACACCGTTCTTCACATCCGATCTCGTGCTGATCGACGCTGCCATTCCCGGCCGGTGGTGGATCGTTGCGGGCCTGCGGCCGGATTAGCGCCCGGATCAGCGCCCGATCCGAATTTTCCCGTGCCTCGACGGCGGCGATCCTTCAGGATGCGGCCGATCCGTTCCCAACCACTTCCGGACCCGCCGACATGCCTGCTGCACCCGTCTCCGAGTTGGCGCCCACCGGCGTTCTGCGCGCCGCGATCAACATGGGCAACTTCCTGCTGGTCACCGGCAAGACCCCTTCCGGCGATCCGCAGGGTGTCGCCCCCGACATGGCGCGCGAGATCGCCCAGCGGCTCGGCGTTCCGATCCGCTATGTACCTTACGCCCGGCCCGGCGAATTGGCCGATGCGGTAGGAACCGATGTCTGGGACATCGGCCTGATCGGCGCCGAGCCGCAGCGCGCCGAAAAGATCAGCTTCACCCCCGCTTACGTCGAGATCGAGGCGACCTACCTAGTGCCGCCGGGCTCGCCGTTGCAGAAGATCGAGGATGTCGATCGCCCCGGTGTCCGCATCGCCGTCAGCGCCCGGAGCGCCTATGATTTGTGGCTCGCGCGCAACATCAAGCACGCCCAGGTGATCCGCTCGGAAGGGGGCGGCGGCGCCACCTTCAAGCAGTTCATCGACGACAAGATGGATGCGATGGCCGGGCTGCGGCCGGGCCTCTTGTCCGATCGCGAAAAATTGCCCGGTGCACGCATCCTCGATGGCCAGTTCACGGCGGTGCAGCAGGCGGTCGGCACGGCCAAGAGCAACACCGCCGGGGCCGTGTTTCTGCGCGATTTCGTCGAGGAGGCGAAGCGCTCGGGTCTGGTTGCCCGGCTGATCGAGCGGCACAAGGTGGTCGGCCGTCTCTCGGTCGCACCCCCGGGCTGAACCCGAAGCGCGTCGAGGAGAGCCGCAATGCCCGACGACGTTTCATCGCCGGCGACCGATTTGGCGTTCATGACGATCGCCGAGGCAGCGCAGCGGATCGAAAAGAAGGAACTGTCGCCGGTCGAGCTGACGCAAGCGCTGATCGGCCGGGCCGAGGCGCTCGACCGGCAGCTCGACGCCTATCTGCTGCCGGTGTTCGACCGTGCACTCGACCGGGCCCGCGCCGCCGAGCAGGAGATCGCCGCCGGCCGGTATCGCGGGAAGCTGCACGGCATCCCGTTTGCGCTCAAGGACATCTATGCGACCGCCGGGATTCGCACCACCGGGCATTCGCGGGTGTGCCTCGACACCGTGCCGGCCGCCGATGCGACGACGGTACGCAGGCTCTACGACGCCGGTGCGATCCTGACCGGCAAGCTTGCGACCCATGAATTTGCCCATGGCGGACCGTCCTTCGATCTGCCCTGGCCGCCGGCGCGCAACCCGTGGAACCGCGACCATTTCACCGGCGGCTCGTCGAGCGGCTCGGGGGCGGCGATCGCGGCCGGGTTTGTGCCGGCAGCGCTCGGCTCGGATACCGGCGGCTCGATCCGCGGCCCGGCGGCGCTGTGCGGCATCGTCGGGCTGAAGCCGACTTACGGCCTCGTCAGCCGGCACGGGGTCTATGCCAATTCCTACAGTTTCGACCATGCCGGGCCGATGAGTTGGACGGTCGAGGATTGCGCGATCGTGCTGCAGGCGATCGCCGGCCATGACCCGCTCGATCCGGCGAGCGCCGATCATCCATTGCCCGATTACCGCGCGGCGCTGAGCGGCGACATCAGGGGGCTGCGCATCGGCATCGTGCGGCACCTGCACGAAAGCGACTGCCCGGTCACGGCCGAGGTCAAGGCGGCGCTGGAAGCGGCGTTCGATGTGTTGCGCGGGCTCGGCGCGGAACTCGGCGAGGTACGGCTGCGCCCGGCGCAGGATTATTACGATGTCAAGGTCACGATTGCGGAAAGCGAATTGCTGGCTGTGCACGAGCACGCTCTGCGTACCAGCGCGCAGGATTTCGGCGAGGATTTTCTCGGCCGCGTATTGCCGGCGGTGCTGATCGGCGCACGCGACTATGTGCAGGCCCAGCGCGAGCGGCGTCGCATGCTGACCGAAATGACGCCGGTCTACGACCAGTTCGATGTACTGGTCACGGCGACCGCCGGCGGCCCGGCGCCGCGCCTCGATGCCTGGCGGACGATCGAATTCTGGCGCCGGCCGTCATTGACGACGCCGTTCAACGTGACCGGCGGTCCGGCGCTGGCGCAATGCATCGGCTTTAGCGGCAGCGGCCTGCCCTTGTCGATGCAGATCGTCGGCCGGCCGTTCGACGAGGCGACCGTGCTGCGGGTGGCGCATGCTTATGAGATGGCGACACCATGGCGCCGGCGGCGGCCGGTGCTCGATCCCGCCGCGACCATTCCGGCCGGATCGCCGCCGATCCCCGACCCGCCGGTCGCCGAGATCGACGCCGCCACCCGCGACCGGGCCGCAATCGCCTGCCGCGCCGCCGGCCTCTTCCTCACCGACCGGCAGTTCGCGATGGTCTGCGCCGCCGCCCCCCATGTCGAGGCGATGACCGGCCGGCTCTATCGCGAGCGCAGCTGGTCCGAGGAGCCCGCCAACATCTTCCGGTTCGGCGATTAGACGCTCCCCGCCGCTGCGGTTCCCGGCCAGACGGCGCGGCGCGGCATTTCGGGTGCCCCCGATCGCCGCTGCTGTATGGCATTGAGAAACCGGCTATAGCTGGGTGGCTCCGGAGCTCCGGAGCGTGACGGGACAGGGTCGGTGGACGCCAACATCCCCGGGCATAGCGATCGGCATGACGCAGGGGTTTGGGGGTTCCGGCCGTCCAACCGCAGCCGGGGCGGGCGCGCGACGGTGGGTTCGGGGCCCGGCTCGGACCGGCTCCCATGAGACTGCGCGCCGGCGCCAGAATGCCCACCGGCACCGGAACGATTCTGCGCAGCGACGACGACGGGTCGATGGGTCGCTCGTCGAAGTGGTCGTTGCGGCATCTCTGTCGTCCGCTACTGCTCGGGCTGGCAGCGATCGCGCTCGGCGGCCTGGCGATATGGGGTCTGGAGCGGGCGGCAGCCGGGATCGGCTTCCACGCGGTGTTGGAGTCGCTGCGAGCAACCCGGCCGACGGCACTGTTGTTGGCGTTCGCCGCAACCGCGGTCAGTTACGCGGCGCTCCTCGGCTATGATCTCTCCGGGCTGCGCTATGCCCGCGCCCGACCGCCGCTACCCTCGGTTCTGCTCGCCTCGTTCTGCGGCTATGCAATCGGCAACGCGGTCGGGCTCGGCGCTTTTTCGGGCGGCGCCGTCCGCTACCGGATCTATACCGCCGCCGGTCTGACGCCCGGCCAGATCGCCCGCGTGATCCTGTTCATCTCGGCCGCGATCGGCATCGGCCTCGCCACCATCGCCGGCCTCGGCTTTGTGCTGTGCGCGCATCGGGTCAGCCGGCTGCTCGGTGCTTCGCCGGAACCGCTGCTCGCCGCCGCGGCGACGTTGCTGAGCCTGGCTGCGGTGTTTCTGCTGCTTTGTGCGACCCGCCGCAAACCGATCACGATCGGCGCGATCGCGATCGAGCCGCCGGGGCCGACCCTGGTTCTGATCCAGATCGCGCTGACCACGACCGACGTGCTTGCCGCGGCAACCGTGCTGTGGGTGCTGCTGCCCTCGACCGGCATCGGTTTTATCGCGTTTGCGGCAGTATATGCGGCCGCCCTCGGGCTCGGTGTGCTGAGCCACATCCCGGGCGGGCTCGGCGTGTTCGAGGTGGCCATCCTCTACGCCGTCGGCGGCAAGGTCCCGCCGAGCGAGGTCGCAGCAGCACTCGTCGCCTATCGCGCGGTCTATTATCTCTTGCCGCTGCTGCTATCGACCGTATTGCTGGCGGCGTTCGAGGCGCGCCGGTTTCTGGGGGCGGAAATCGGCGAGCGCGTCGGCCGCGCGGCAACCCGGTTGGTGCCTTCCTTTGTCGCCGCGACGACATTTGCCGTCGGCGCCACGCTGGTCGTGTCCGGAGCGATGCCGGCCTTTATCGACCGGTTGCAAATTCTGGCGATCAAGCTTCCGCTCTGGGCCATCGAAACGGCGCACCTGTTGGCGAGCGTCGCCGGGCTGGTGCTGCTGTTCACCGCACGCGGGCTGCTGCACCGGCTCGACGGTGCCTGGTGGCTGGCACTGGCGATGACATTGCTCAGCATTCCGTTCTGCCTGATCAGGGGGCTGGCGATCCTCGCCCCGACCGCGGCTGCCCTGCTGCTGATCGGGCTTATCGCCGGACGCGCGCAGTTCGACCGGCGCGCCTCGCTGCTGGCACAGTCGATCACCCCCGGGTGGCTGGTCGCGATCGGCTGCGTCGTCGCTGCGACGATCTGGATCCTGTTGTTCGCCTTTCGCGACGTCGAATATAGCCACCAGCTTTGGTGGCAATTCGAGCTTGATGCAACCGCATCGCGCTCGCTGCGCACCGTGTTCGGCGTCGCCCTGTTCGGTCTGACGTTTGGCATTTGGCAGCTGCTGCGCCCGGCAGCGGGGCGGCCGCGCGAGCCGGTTGCGGCCGAGCTGGCGCGGGCGCGGCAAATCGCCACGAGGCAGTCTCGCGCCGATGCCGCGTTGATGTTGATGGGTGACAAGAGCCTGTTGTTCTCGGATTCAGGCCAGTCGTTTCTGATGTTTGCCCAGCACGGCCGCACCTGGGCCGCACTTGGCGATCCGGTCGGTCCCGCCGAAGAGGCGAGCGAACTGGTGTGGCGCTTCATTGAGCTCGCCGACGCGCATGGCGGCCGGGTCGCCTTCTACCAGGTCCCGGCCACGAGCCTGCCGCTTTACCTCGAGGCCGGGTTGCGGGTCATGAAAATCGGCGAAGAGGCCAAGATATCGCTGCTGCACTTCACCCTCGACGGCAGCACCCGGGCTGGTCTGCGCTACGCGCTGAAACGCGGCGGACGCGACGGGCTCGGCTTCGAGATGATCTGGCCGCCGCACGTCGCCGAAATGCTCGACGAGCTCAAGGAAATTTCCGATGCCTGGCTTGCGCAGCGGGCAATCGCCGGCGAGAAGCAGTTCTCGGTAGCGGCCTTCCGCCGCGACTATGTCGCAGCACAGGGCATAGCGTTGCTGCGCGAACATGGGCGGCCGGTTGCCTTCGCGACGGTCATGGTCACCGACCCGAAGGACGAGGCGATGCTCGGGATGATGCGCCAGCGGCCCGACACCGCGTCGCGCTATGCGATGGAATATCTGTTCATTCGCCTGCTGCAGCATTTCCGGAGTGCGGGCTGGCGCAGCTTCAGCCTCGGCATGACGCCGCTATCCGGCTTTGGTGCGCATCCGCTGGCGTCGCGCTGGCATCGCGCGGCCCGCTTCATCTGGTCGCATGGCGGCCGGTTTTATAATTTTCAGGGTCTCCACGCGTTCAAAAACAAGTTTGGTCCGGTCTGGGAGCCGCGCTACCTGGCCGCTTCGGGCGCGTTCGGACCCTATCTCGCGCTTGCCGATATCGCGGTGCTGGTCGGCGGCGGCATCGGGCATCGGATCGCGCCGGGCGAGCGAAAGCAGGCGCCGCGGCACCGACCGGCCGGCGCCGGGACGCTTGGTCTGGCAATGATGCTGACAATCCTGGGCGTTCACCCGGCGCGGGCGCTCGACAGCGGGAAGTTCGGCACGCTGCACATCGTGCGTCCACATGGCGCGATGCACGGCCTCGTCGTGCTGTTTTCGAACCGTGCGGGCTGGCATGCACAGACCAGTAAGATCGCGGCGGGTCTTGCCCATGACGGCGTGCTTGTCGTGGGGGTCGATCTGCCCGGCTATTTCCGGCGGGTCGGAGCCGATACCCATGCACAATGTTCGGACGCGGTCAGCACCGTCGAGCTGATCAGCCGCGAGATCCAGCGCCGGCGGGGCAATTCCGTCTACTGGACCCCGATCCTCGCCGGGGTCGGCGAAGGCGGTGCGGTTGCCGCGGCGACTTTGGCGCAGGCGCCGCCGGCGACGATCGCCGGCGCGGTTTCGCTCGATCCCAGCGCTGCGCTGAAGATGCCGCTGCCGTTCTGTCCCGCCACGTCCACGGCGACGCGCGCCGGCACGATTTTTTCCTACGGGCCGTGGCGATCGCTCAACGGGTTCTGGAGCGTCGGCTTTGATCCGGCGGGCGATCGCGCCGGGCGGGCCAGGATCGCCGCACTAAAGGCGCAGGGAACACCGGTCACGATCGAAAATCTGGCGATGAGCGACCCGGCAACCGCGATCATCGCGCTGGTCCGGCCGCACCTTCGCGGCTCGCGCGGCATCGGTCGCTCCGTCATCGCCGGCCTGCCGCTCGTCGAAATGCCGGCCTCGCCGCACGGCGAGCTGCTGGCGATCGTGCTTTCGGGTGACGGCGGCTGGCGCGACCTCGACCGGTCGATCGCCGAACAGCTGCGCGCCGACGGTGTTTCGGTCATCGGCTGGGACAGCTTGCGTTATTTCTGGAGCCGCAAGACCCCGGCGCAGGTCGCCCGCGATCTCGGCGCGGTCATCGATACCTATACGGCGCGCTGGGGGACCTCCAAGGTCGCGCTGATCGGCTATTCCTTTGGCGCCGGAGTGCTCCCCTTTGCCTATGACCGGCTGCCGCCCGAGGCCAAGCAGCGCGTGGTTCAGCTGTCGTTGCTCGGCTTCGAATCGACGGCCGATTTCGAGATCAGCATGATGGGCTGGCTCGGCGCGCCGCCGACCAAGAACGCTCTGCCGACAAAGCCGGCGCTGGCGCCGATCAATCCGGCGATGATCCAGTGCTTCTACGGCCGCAACGAGAGCGATACGCTGTGTCCGCTGCTCGCCAAGTCCGACAACCCGGCCGACAAGGCCGAGGTCATCGAAACCCGCGGCGGGCACCATTTTGGCGGCGATTACGGCGCGCTCGCCAATCGCATTCTCGAAGGGTTCCGCCGTCGCGCCGGGTGAGACGCGAGGGATTGCCGCTGTTATCCGGTCACCACTATTGGATCGCGGTGCGGACAAAGGCGCCGCCCGCTTCGATCGCCCGCTTCCCGGCGGCGAGCTCGGGGTGGAACAGGTGCCAGACATGGATCATCTCGGGCCAGATCTCGAGATCGACCCGGACATCGGCGGCGCCGGCGGCCTTGGCCAGCCGCAATGCGTCGTCGAGCAGCGTCTCGCAGGCGCCGACCTGGATCAACAGCGGCGGGAGCCCGGAGAGGTCGGCGTATAGCGGTGCGGCCAATGGCGAGCGCGGATCGGCGCCGTCGAGATAGAGCTTGGCCATATCGAGAATGCCGGCGCGCTGCACCGTCGGATCGGCGGCGGCCTTGCTCGACATCGTGTCGCCGATCGCCTCCATGTCGATCCAGGGCGAGATGCACCAGCCACAGCCGGGTTGGGCGAGACCGGCATCGCGGATCGCCAGCATCGCCGCCACGACGAGACCGCCGCCGGCGCTGTCGCCGGCGAGCGCGATCCGCGCCGGCGCGATGCCGCGCGCCAGCAGAAACCGGTAGCCGGCGAGCGCATCCTCGACCGCGGCCGGAAACGGATGCTCCGGGGCGAGCCGGTAATCGAGCGCCAAGGCGGCGATCCCGGCGGCACGGCCGGCCTCGGCGACGAGATGGCGATGGCTGTCGAGCGAGCCGATCACGTAGCCGCCGCCATGCAAATAGAGGAGTGCCGCATCGCGTGCGTCGCCAGAGGTCGCGGTCCATTCCGCACGCACGCCGCTCGCGGTCGCCGGCTCGACCCCGACATCCGAAGCGAGCCGATATTCCCGACCGCGCGCGTCGATATCCTTGCGGCGCTGGAGGTAGTCGTCGGAACGCGGCCGCTGCGCCAGCTTGGCCCGCAACCGGGTGATCTCGCTGTCGCTCATCGGCCTCTCCCGGTTCCGCTTCCGGTTACAACAAATCCGCCACCGCCTCGCGGTAGCGGGTCAACACGGCCAGATGCTCGGCGGCGCCGTGGCCGGCGATGCGTTTGTGGTGATTGCTCGCATAGGTCGTGTGCGCGGTCAGGTGAGTGACCCCGGCCTGCTGCCAGAATTCGACCTCACGCCGCCAATCCTCGGGGCCGCCGACGCCGGGCGAGGCCCAGATCTCGATCCCCATCGCCGCCGGGTCGCGGCCGGCGGCACGGGTCAGGTCGCGCAATTTGGCAAAGGCCGCCAGCGCCGCATCGCCTGGCGGATAGGCGAGCGGCATAAAGCCGTCGCCATATCGGGCGCAGCGACGAAACGTCGCTTCGGCATGCCCGCCATACCAGACCGGCACCCGGCCCGAAGCCGGGCGCGGATTGATGCCGGCATCGTCGATCCGGTGGAATTTGCCTTCGAACACCACGTGCGGCTCGGCCCACAGCGCCTGCATGACCGGTACCTGCTCGGCCGAGCGCCGGCCGCGATTGTGGAAATCCTCGTTGAGCCCGATGAACTCGACCTCGTTCCAGCCGACCCCGATCCCGAGCCGGAACCGGCCGCCGCACAACACATCGAGCGAAGCCGCCTGCTTGGCCACCAGCACCGCCTGCCGCTGCGCCAGGATCAGCACGCCGGTGGCAAAGCCGACCTTTTGCGTGCAGCCGGCGAGAAACCCGAACAGGACAAACGGGTCGTGATACGGAGTCTGCGTCGTGCCGACCCGCCGCCCGGCAGGATCGGCCGCCGGATCGACCCCGAGCACATGGTCGGGTGCCACCAGATGATCATAGCCGAGCCCTTCGACCGCCTGCGCGTAATCGCGCAACCGCAGCGGGTCGGTGCCGATATCGGCCAGCGGCAGTGAGGCTCCGAGCTGCATGCTGCATCCTTGTCTTGAAAGGGTTGCGGGCTCTTCCCCAGGTTGGAGGCGGTTCGCGCTACCGGTGCGCCGGCGAACCGCTTATTCGGCCGCGTCCCGGCGCTGCGGCGCGCCGCCTTGCGCCGCAGCGTGGCGGTCGATCTCCTTCTGGATCGCCGCACTCGCCTGGCCGGTGAAATCGACATGATGGCCGGTGGCGTAATCATAGCTGCCGCGCAGCAATTCGCGGCTCTGCTGGTAATGCGGGTGAACAAACCGTGCCATCAGCTCATAATGCTTTTTGGTCGCGTCCCAATCAGCCCAGTTCTGCGCCAATTCGCACAACACGCCAAACCCGCCCGAACCCTTGATCAGCCGGTCGACATATTGGATCGCGTCGTCCGGGGTGCCGATACAGGCGGTGCCGCTCTCGACCAGCCATTCGACCGGGTCTCCCACCTCGGGCGGGATGATCGGAAAAGTGGCGACATCGCGAAAATAATTGGCGAAAGCCTGGACCCCGAAACGCACGTTTTGCCGCGCCTCCTCGCGCGTCTCGGCAATATGGAACAGGCCGACGACCCGCCAGTTCCTGCGGTCGGGGACATGGCCGTTGGCGCGCGCGGTCTCCTCGTAGAGCCCCCAATTGGCGGTATGCCGCTCCATCGCCATCGGGCTCGTGCCGCCGATCGACAGCATGCCGACGCCGTATCTGCCGGACAAGAGCGACCCCGATGGCGAGCGCGCCGCCGCCACCGCCAGTTCCATCGTCGGCCTGGTGTATGGCCGCAATTGCAGCTGCGCCTCGGTCAGGTTGAACCAGTCGGTCTTTTTCGTGACGGTTTCGCCGCGCAACAGCCGCACGATGACGTCGAACGCCTCGTTCATCATCTGGCGCTGGTCGCCGGGATCGATGCCGATCTTCAGCGCGTCATGCACGAGGGCACCGGGGCCGACTCCCATCATCGCCCGGCCACGCGTCATGTGGTCGAGCTGGACCATGCGGTCGGCCAGCATGAACGGGTTGTGGTAAGGCAGCGAGACGACACCGGTGCCGAGCCGGATGTGGCGGGTGCGCTGCGCCGCGGCGGCGATAAACATCTCCGGGCAGGCGATCAATTCAAATCCGCCCGAATGGTGCTCGCCGATCCACGCCTCGTGATAGTTCAGCCGATCGAGATGTTCGAGCAGTTCGAGATCGCGCTCGATCGACAAAGTCGGGTTTTCATCGTGATTGTGGAACGGCGCCAGAAAAATGCCGCTGCGCAGATAGAGATCGTCCATGCCGAGCCCTCCGGCGGGAAACCAGGGTGGGGCGGATCGTCGGCGATCGGGCCCGCACCCGCAAGCGATTTCCGGACCGGCCGGAGGATGCGCTACCGCGGCTGATCCTCGGCACGTCCGGTTTGGTCGGCGGAAGCCGATAGCAATCTCACCGCGGTGCGGCTCATGCGTGACCGCCCGATGAGCCCGGTTGGCGGCGGGCCGCACCCCCGACCATATCGATGTCTCGACCGGCTGACGCCGCCGCGCGGAGGCTGCTGTCGAGAGGCTGGCGCCGCGGTCGGCTCCGCCATTATTATGCGCGCCATCAGCCGATAGCCTGGGAGGGGCGCGATGCGGGTCCACAATCTCTACGCCGACGCCAACGGCCAGTCGCACTGGCGCGACATCGATATCGAATGGGTCGAGGAGACCCGCTCGGGCAAATTGTCAAAGCGTCTGCCGGCCACCGGCATCATCTTTCGCGAGGTGCCGCCGACCTACGATCTCGACTGGCACCCCGCACCGCGCCGGCAATACATCATCAATCTCGACGCCGGCGTGCAGATCACCGCGAGCGACGGTGAGGTGCGCCGGATCGCCGCCGGCGAAGTGGTCCTGGTCGAGGACACGACCGGCAAGGGTCACTTGTCGAAGGCGCTCGACGGCAAGATCCGCAACTGCATCTTTGTTCCGGTCGAGTAACGGGAGGCCGCAATGAAACTGGTGTATTTCGACGATTACAAACTGGGCGTGGTCAAGGGCGACAACGTCGTCGATGTGTCGGCCGTGGTGCGCGACATCCCGCATACCGGCCCGGGCGATTTGATGAGCGGACTGATCGCGCGCTTCGATCAATACAAGGGCAAGCTCGTCGACGCCGCGGCGAGCGGGCACGGGGTCGCGCTGAGCTCGGTCAGGCTGCGCCCACCGCTGCCAAAGCCCGACAACATCGACTGCATGGCGGTCAACTACATGGAGGATGGCACCCGCGCCGCGCCGGCACCGATCAATGCGTTCCAGAAGACCGCGAACGCGATCTGCGGACCGGGCGACACGATGATCCTGCCCGATGCGCCGGCGACGATCTTCGAGGGCGAGGCCGAATTGGCGCTGGTCATCGGCAAACGGGCGAGCCACGTCAAGGCCGCCGACGCGATGGATTACATTTTCGGCTACACCTGCTTTATCGACGGCTCGGCGCGCGGTCTGCCAGCCCCCGGTTTTTTCGCGATGAAGTCGCGCGACACCTTTGCGCCGATCGGACCGTGGATCGTGACCAAGGATGAGATCCCGGACCCGCAGAAATTGCAGATCCGGCTGTCGAACAACGGTGTGTTGATGCAGAACTTCAACACCAGCGATATGGGGCACAAGATCCCGCGCTGCATCGAGTGGCTTTCTTCGATCCATGCGCTGGAGCCGGGTGACATCGTCGCCACCGGGACCAACCATCGCGGCCTCAACCCGTTCATGGACGGCGACAAGATCGAGCTCGAGATCGAGGGTATCGGCAAGCTTGCATTCAACGTCAAGGACGAGCTCGGCCGCAAATGGGAGCGCCGGACGCGGCTGCAGATGCACGAGGCAGCGGCGCAGAAGACCGCCGGTGCCTATCCCGACATCACCCCGCAGCTCTCCGGCAAATACGCCCAGGGCGCGCGCTGACCACCAGTCGAGCCGCCTTCGAGACCCGTCGTCATGCCCGGACTGGTTCCCCGGACTGGTCCCGGGCATCCACGCCGTTCACCGCCGGCCGTGGCGGCCGTGGATCACCGGGGCGAGCCCGAGGGTGACGAGGGAAGGCCACGTCGGAAAAGGAAGAACCATGCCCGCCACCGGTTTTGCCTACAGCCACCTGTTTTCGAAGGATCTGCCAGCCGCGGCACCGCGCTGGACCGGGTTTCCGAAATACAATTTCATCGGTGGCCACAATGATCCCGAACGCGTGCCGGCGGCGGCGCTGGCGGCGGCAGCCGAGGCGGTATTGCGCCGCGACGGCGCCGATCTGGCGCTCTACAACCCGCATGGCCCGCAGGGTTTTCGCGGCATTCGCGAGTTTGTCGTCGGCAAAGTCAGGGGGCGCGGCATCGAATGCTCGGCCGACGACGTGCTGATCACTTCGGGCTCGGGCCAGGGGCTCGATCTGGTCAACCGGGTCATGCTCGACCGCGGCGACACGGTCATCCTCGAAGAATTCACCTATGGCGGGGCGCTGACGAAATTGCAGCGGCTCGGCGTCAACATCATCGGCGCCCCGCTCGACGATGACGGGCTCGACATCGCTGCATTGGAGCGCATCCTCGACGATTTGCAGCGCAAGGGGACCGTGCCGAAATTCATCTACACGATCCCGACCGTGCAGAACCCGACCGGCTCGATCCTGCCGCTCGAGCGCCGCCATGCGCTGCTCGCCCTCGCGCGCAAGCATGGTATCGCGATCTTCGAGGACGAATGCTACGCCGATCTGACCTGGAAGCCGGAGGCGCCGCCGGCGATCTATTCGCTCGATTCGAGCCAGGTGATCCATGTCGGCTCGTTCTCGAAGACCCTGTCGCCGGCGCTACGGCTCGGCTATGTCGTCGCCGACTGGACGGTGATGAGCCGGCTCGTCGGGTTGAAGCGGGAGCGGGACAGCGGCACCGGCGCCCTCGAACAGATGGTCGTTGCCGAGTATTTCTCGCACCACTTCACCGAGCATGTCGGCGAATTGAGCGGCGTGCTGAAGGACAAGCTCG
Source organism: Allostellaceae bacterium (assembly GCA_035503615.1). GTDB lineage: Bacteria > Pseudomonadota > Alphaproteobacteria > ATCC43930 > CGMCC-115725 > AP-15. The sequence continues at coordinate 24,517 of DATJTI010000040.1, forward strand.
ACACGATGGTCGACGCGCTCGAACGCGAGTTCGGCACGACGATCGAAAAGATGTGGCGGCCGCAGGGCGGCATCTTTTTGTGGATCAAACTGCCCGACCGGATCGATGTGACCCGGCTCGTGGCGCCAGCCGCCAAGGCAGGGCTCGTGTTCAATCCCGGCCCCGAATGGTCGTGCAACCCGGCCGCGACAAAGTCGCATATGCGGCTCTGCTTCGCCCTGCCGTCCAAGGATGAGATTCGGGCCGGCATCGCCACCCTGGCCCGGGTCTGCTACGAAGAGACGGGGCTGCCCGAGCAGAGCGCCAACATCCGCCGCGCCCCCGCCGCCAACTAAAACCGGCGCTTGCGCCAAGCCCCCCCAATCGCCCGGCAGGATCGCCCGGGTCAGCTCTGCGGCAGGCCGTCATCCGGCGTCGCCCGGCTGACGGCCGATCGGCCGCGGGCGATTTCGACGTCGAGCTTGGCGCCGACCAGCACGACGACCATCGACAGCCAGATCCAGGTCATAAAGCCGATGATTGCGCCGAGCGACCCGTAGGTCTTGTTGTAGCTGCCGAAATTGGCGACGTACCAGGTAAAGAGGGCGGAGACGCCGAGCCAGGCGATCGCCGCCCCGCCGCTGCCCCAGCTGAGCCAGTGCCATCGCCGTTCCACGCAGCCGGGGCCGTACCGGTAGACGACCGACAGCACCAGCGCTGCGATCACCAGCAGGACCGGCCATCTGAGAATGCCGAGCAGCAATGCCGGAGTGGCACCGGGATTGGGCAAATGCGCCAGCGCCAGCGGCAATGCGAGCAGAATCGCCAGCGCCAGCAGCACCAGCACGATCGCGGCAAGGGTGAAGGCGAGCGTCGTGGTGTAGTAGCCAAGGAGGCTGCGCTGGTCGCGCTCCTCGCAAACCGCGGTCAATGCGCTGAACAGTCCCGAAATACCGGCATTGGCGCTCCACAGCGCGAATAACAGGCTGACCGCGAAACCGAAGCCGAGAGCGGCCCTGCCCTGCTTGGCGAGCCGGGTCAGCTGGTCGCGCAAAATCTCGACCGCACCGCCCGGTGCGACGCCATAGAAGGCGTCGAGATGGGCCGAAATGCTGCCGGGATCGGCGAACAGCCCATAGATCGAGATGATTGCGGCGATCCCCGGAAAGATCGCAAGAATGGCGTAAAACGTGACCCCGGCGGCGATCAGCAGAATGCGGTCGGCGGAAATGCCGCCGAAGACGCGCAGGACGATGTCCAACCAGCTGCGTCCGGGAAGCGGTGGTGCGGCCGTGTCACCGGCTGCGGCCGTTTCGGCACTCTGCGTCCGATCGCAAGCACTCGCATCGGGTTGCGGAAGGCGCGGCCGCCCGACGACGCCGATCGCGACGAGAGCGGCGCTCAACAGGATGAACCAGTCGCGCGGGGGCCGGCTCGAAATGCCGCCGAGTGGTCCGGGCGGGTTGTCGGCGAGACCTACCGGATCGCTGGGCTCGGTCATGCTCGCTTCCTCGTGACGCGTCGCGCGTTCCGGCCGGCGGTGGCGCGATCCAGCGCCCGGAGCCGATAGCGGTGCCGAGCGCAGCGGCCCCTCAGCCCGTGCCCGGTGCCGACGGTCCCTCTATCTGCGGGTCGGCGATCGGATCGAGCGGCCAGATCGGACGCCGAACCTTGGTGAACAATTCGGCAGTGTAGTTGACCTGACACAGCGCCCCGGTATCAACCAGCACAATTTCGCGCGCAATCGGCTCGAACGCGGCACGAAAATGCTGCATCGACTTGACCGCCACCGTCGTATAGCGGGTCGGATCGACGCCCAGCGAGGTGAACTGGGCAAGATCGGTCGCCTGGCCGTTGTTGGTGATGACGATGATGTCGATGCCACCAACACGGAACACCATCGACGGCCCGTAATTCCGTTCGACCCCGCCGCCCATCGGGCCATAGGCGATAAATTTCCCGTTGCTCAGGCAGACGACCTCGCCATCGAGCGACAACGGACCGCCGCCCATCGCCGGGTCGGTCTTGCCGCCGATGGTCAGCGTGGTGCGGGCGCCGACCCCAGCACGCATGCCGGCCTCTACCGCCGCAGGATCGCAGATCGCATGAAACGCGGCGCGCTCGATGCCACCCTCGACGAGCCCCTTCAGCAACGCCGTCGCGTCGCCATACCCGCCGCCGCCCGGATTGTCGGTGAAATCGGCAATGACGAGCGGCCTGTCGCCGGGCTTGCCGGCGCGGGCGCGGGCCACCGCCTCGGCCACGCTCAGCAGGTGCACGGTGGTGAAGCCGCGCGTCGCCCAGGCATGATCCATGAATTCCTCGGCGATCTCTTGAGCACGGGCGAGCGCACCGCTCCGAGCATCGCCATCACCGCCGCTATCGACCGTGACCGTCACCGACGGTCCGACATCATGGATGTTGGCGAGATCGAACCCGGCGCAAATGCTGACCGCCAGCACCTCGCCGGCGGCTTCGAGCACGTCGCCGCGGCCGATCAGTTCGGCCATCGGTCCCTGTTGCGTGCGGCCCCCATCGAGACCACGCAGCATCGGGCGGCGGGCGATCACGGTTTGCGGCCGGATTTCGCCGCGCATCGCCCGGTCGAGCAGCCGTGCGGCCTGCCAGGCCCGCTCGTGCATATCGATATGCGGGTAGGTGCGAAACGCAATCAGCGCGTTGGCGTGGTCGGCCATCCTGCGCGTGACGTTGGCGTGCAGGTCGAGGGTGACGACGATCGGCACCGCCGGCCCCAATGTCCGCCGCAGCCGCGACAGTAGTTCGCCCTCGGCATCCGCGTGGCTCTCGCTGACCATCGCCCCATGCAGGTGCAGCAGTACGCCGTCGATCGGGCGCCTTGCTTCAGCCGCCGCAAGGATCATCCCGGCAATCGTCTCGAACGCGTCGTCGGTGACGATCCCCGACGGGTTTGGATTGGCCGAGACCGGATGCACCAGGCTCCAGCCAAATTCCTCCGCCGCTTCGAAGGTGGCACCGAGCGCCGAGCGGGTGCCGCGAAACGCCTGCGGAATCTCGTTTTCGAGATGGAAGTCGCGGCGCCGGATCAATGCCATATCGGTCGCGACCCGGCTGAAGGTGTTGGTTTCATGCATAAAGCGGGCGGTCAAAACGCGCGGCACCGGATTGCCTCATCTGTCGGGGGTTATCGACCGCAACAGCCGCCGCTCAGGCGATCGGCACGCGTCGCTTTGCCAACTCGGTTTCATTGATGCATAGACCGAGGCCCGGCCCGGTCGGCAGATGGAAGAGGCCATCGACCGGCCTTGGCGGGTTTGCGAACACGATGTGCTGGCGTGGCGACGGATCATTCAGTTCGCACGGCTTTGTTGCATGCAGCTGGCTCGCCGCCAGATGCAGGCTGGCCGTATGGCCGATCATCGGTTGCGTCTGGTGCGGCACCAGCTCGACGCCGTGCGCATGGGCCAGTGCGGCACAGCGCGACAGGCCGGTCAGCCCGCCCATCTTGACGATGTCCGGCTGCACCATGCGCACCCCCGCGTCGATCAGATCGGCGAGCCCGGAGAGCGTGTAGGTCTGCTCCCCGGCCGAGACGGTGATGTCGAGCCGCCGCGCCACCTCGCCCATCGCCCGGACGTGATAGTGCTGCACCGGCTCCTCGAACCACCAATAGCCCAATTCCTCGAGCGCGCGGCCGACGCGGATGGCGCCGCCCGTCGTGTAACCATTGTTGGCGTCGAAGGCGAGCGGGAAGCCGTCGCCGACCAGACGCCGCACCGCGCGCGCCTTTGCGATATCGCCGGGAATGTCGTGGTCGAGCCGGGTGCGGTCGGCGTCGAAGCGGATCTTGACCGCCGCCGGCCGGTCTTCGAGCCGGGCTTCGACGACGCGCAACACCTCGTCCACACTGCGCTCGCCATTGCCGCCGATCGACGCGTAGAACGGCAGCGCCATGCGCCAAGCCCCGCCCAGGAGCTTGTAGATCGGCTGGTCGAGCAGCTTGCCCTTCAGGTCCCACAGCGCGATGTCGACCGCCGCCAATGCGCCGGTCAGCGCGCCCTCGGGTCCGAGCTTGGCGAAGCGGTGCAGCAGGCTGTCTTGCAGCACCGCATGGTCGAGGGGGTCGCGGCCGATCAGCAGCGGCGCCAGATCGCGGGCGATGATGCCGAGCGAGGCGAGCCCGCCCTGCATCGGCGACGCTTCGCCGATGCCGAAAAGACCGTCATCGCCGCGGATGATGACCCAGGCGCTGCGCTGCGGCGGCGCGTCCGCCGGCGCCCAGGCGATTTGAAACACCTCGATGTCGCGAATTTTCATGACGCCTCCCGGCATCTCCCGTCACTCGTCACGCCGATCTCCCCGCTCCTCACGGCGCGGCCGCAACCGGGTGCGCCGGTGCGCGATCGCTGTCGGCGGCGGGATCGGTCCTGATGGCTGCGGCCGGCGCCACCCGATCGGGCCGCTCCTTGCGCAACGCCAGCCAATCCGCCATCAGCCGGCCATTGTCGGGCGGGAAATGCTCGTCGAGCAGCCGCGCGGACGAGATGCGATCGACGCGAAAATGGCGGAAATCGTTGCGCAACTCGCACCACGCGCCGATCAGTGTCACGTCGACGTAATACGCCATCGCCAACGGCCAGATCGTCCTGCGGGTGCGCCGCCCGGCTTCGTCGGCATAGGCGATCGACATCTTGCGGGTTTCGTGGATCGCCCGGCGCAGCTCGGCAAAGTCGATCCCGGAAGCGGCCGGTGCGGCACCGTCCGAGACGTAATAAGGAGCGCCCGAGAGCTGCGCGCGCAACGGCTGCGGCACGACATCACCGAGCTTGGCGAGCACCGCTTCGGCCGCCGCCTGCAATTTCGGATCGCGCAGCCGGCGCAATAGCCGCACGCCGAC
>DATJTI010000041.1:0-16544 GCA_035503615.1 Allostellaceae bacterium
CCGCTGAAGTCCTGGCCCTGACCAGTGCCGCCAGCGTCACCATAGTAGTTATTGACGACGGTCTCGCCGAGCCCCGGGGTCATGCCGCGCTCGCCAAGAATGCCGGCGCTGGCATGCTGGCCGAACAGCGATTCGATGCCCTGGAACAACAGTGCGCCGCCGGCAACACCGGCCGCGGTCGCGGCCGCCGAGCGCAGGAATCCACCACCACCGCCCATCGCACCACCCATGAAACCGCCGCCCATGGAATTGCCGCCGGGACCCGTCGGCTGGGGATAGCCGCCTGGTGCTGTGGGCTGGCCCCAGGGCTGTGCCGGCGGTGCCGCGGCGACTTGGGGCGACCGCGTCCACGGGCCGGCGGCTGGAACACTGCCGCTTCCCTGCGGCAGGGCGGGCGGCGGCGGTGCCGGCTGGCGGCTTCCGAACAAGCTGCCAAGAAAGCTCGTCGGCGCCGGTCGTGCCGCCTGCCGCTGCGCGTCGCTCAATTGCGTTTCGAGCTCGGCGATCCGGTTCTGCGCATTGTGCAGGCTCAGATCCTGGATCAGCACGGTCTGCACCAGATAATAGGCCGCGTCCGGCTGGGCGGTGGCGGCCTGGCGGATCAAGGCATCGGCCTCGGGGTCCTTGGGTTGTCCCGCGGCATTCTTGAGCCGGGCCAACAGGGTGGTGATCAGGTCTTGTTCCTGGGGCGTCATGGTGGCCTTCCGCTGCGGAAAAGCGGCGCATTTCGACGAAACGCACCGGCGCCGCCGACCTCCTCCCGCCGAGCCGCAGCCCGACTACTCAAGCTGATCGCGCGCCGGCCTAGATGTGGGGAGTGCCGCGGTGCGGTCAATGACCCCCAATCGGCAGCCCATCCGGCGACTATACCGGGCTTACAGCCCCTGACCACCCATCGCCAGGAACTTTTCGCGGCGCCGCGCCCGCAATTCTCGCCCTTCGATCGCCAATAACGGCCGCAAAGCTCCGTCAATGGCATCACCAAGCGCAACGATCGTCTCTTTTGGCAGGCGATGGGCGCCCCCGAGCGGTTCCATCACGATCCGGTCGATGACCCCCAGGCGCAGCAAATCCTGCGCGGTCAGACGCAGCGCCTCGGCCGCCTCGGCCGCATGCTCGCCATCGCGCCACAGGATCGAGGCACAGCCCTCGGGCGAGATCACCGAATAGACCGCGTGTTCGAGCATCAGCACCGCATTGCCGGCGGCAAGCGCGATCGCTCCGCCCGAGCCGCCTTCGCCGATCACCGCGGCAACCAGCGGCACTTCGATATCGAGGCAGGTCTCGATCGCCCGCGCAATCGCCTCGGCCTGGCCGCGTGCCTCGGCATCGATCCCCGGATAGGCGCCGGCGGTATCGACCAGGGTCAGCACCGGCAGGTGGAAGCGGTCGGCGAGCTGCATCAGCCGGCGTGCCTTGCGATAGCCTTCGGGCCGGGCCATGCCGAAATTGTGCGCGATCCGGCTCTCGGTATCCGCCCCTTTCTCGGTGCCGAGCACGATGACGCTGTGTCCGCGAAAGCGGCCGAGACCGCCGATGATCGCCCGGTCCTCGGCAAAGGCGCGGTCGCCGGCGAGCGGAACGAAATCGGTAACGAGCGCAGCGATGTAATCACTGGCATGCGGGCGCTGCGGATGGCGCGCGACCTGGACCTTCTGCCACGGGGTCAAGCGCGCATAGGTCTGGCGCAACAGTCGCTGGGCGGTGCTTTCGAGCCGGCCGATCTCATCGGCGATGTTCAGTTCGCCGGTCGTCGACAAATGGCGCAGTTCCTCGATCTTGCCTTCGAGCTCGCCGATCGGTCGTTCGAAATCGAGGAAGTGGCGCATCATTTGCGGCGGGCGAGCGGGTGGGCGGTATGCACCAGCCGCTGCAGCCGGTCGCCAAGGACATGAGTGTAAATCTGGGTCGTCGCGATGTCGGCATGCCCCAGCATCTGCTGCACACTGCGCAGATCGGCGCCGTGGTCGAGCAGGTGGGTGGCAAAGGCGTGGCGCAGCACATGCGGCGACAGGCGGCCCGGGTCGAGACCGGCGGCGACCGCCAGCGTCTTCAGCAATTGGCCGCAGCGCTGGCGGGTCAGATGGCCGGCGGCGCCGCGCGATGGAAAGAGCCAGGGCGACGGCTGGCGCTCGGACAAAAACCGCTCCCGGCAGTCGAGATAGCGGGCGAGCGCCCGGCGCGCCGGTTCGCTCAGCGGCACCAGCCGCTCCCGGCCGCCCTTGCCGCGCACCATCAGAAAGCGCGGGTCGCGCCGCGCCGCGGCGACGCCGAGCGTCAGCAGCTCGGAAATGCGCAGCCCGGTCGCGTAGAGCAGTTCGATCAGGCACAGCAGGCGGGCGCCCTCGTCGCCGGGCTGGTCCTGCGCCGCGGCGAGCAGCCGCACGACCTCGCCCTCCGACAACAGCTTGGGCAGCGGCCGACCGAGGCGCGGCGTGTCGAGGCCGACAGTCGGATCGTCCTGCCGCACCCCGTCCATCACCAGGAACTTGTAGAACTGGCGCATCGCCGAGAGGCGGCGGGTCAGGCTGCGCGGTGCCAGTGACGCCGTCGCCGATCGTACCAGATAGACATGCAGCACGGGCTCGTCGGCAGCTTCGAGCATGATCCCGCGCGCCGCGAGAAAGCGCTCCAGGTGGGCGAGATCGCTGCGATAGGCGGCGCGTGTCAGGCGCGAAGCGCCGCGCTCGGCCATCAGCATCTCGAGAAAGGCTTCGAGATGCCGCGAAACACCGCCTGTTGCGGGCCGGCTGGTGGCAGCGACGAGCCCCGGACGGTCATTTGATGAAGCGCGCATTCGGCAGCACTTTCTCGACCGCCACCGAGGGCGGCGGCGGGTTCCACAACGCCAGGAAGGCAGCCCCGCCCAAAGCTGCCAAGACGATGACGACGATAAACCCGATGGTCAGCTTTCCCATGCTGCGGCTCGCATATCCCCTGACCGGCCCGAGAGCCCGATTTGTGCGGCTCGAGCGACGCCGCGCCGCCCCGAAGACGCCACGCCGCCCCGAAGACGCCACGCCGATTGACGACCCGGCTGCACGATATGCTAGTACCGTTCATGCTGGTACCGTTCCTGGGCGCCGGAAAAAAGAGCGGCTCCAGCGGAGAGGATCGCGGTGCACCCTGACCTGCTCGAAACCGGACGGCGAGCCTTCGCGGCGCGGCGCTTTGTCCCGTGCCGCAGCGTGGTTCTGGTCGGGTTGATGGGCGCCGGCAAGACCAAAATCGGACGGCGGCTGGCGACCCGGCTCGGCCTGCCGTTCTTCGATTCGGACCAGGAGATCGAACTCGCGGCCGGCGAGAGCGTCGAGGAGATCTTTGCCAATCGCGGCGAACTGGCGTTCCGCGCCGGCGAACGCCGGGTCATTGCACGGCTGCTCGCCACCCCGGTGCATGTGCTGGCGACCGGCGGCGGCGCGTTCATGGATCCGGCAACCCGGACCGCGATCGCCCGGCGCGGTGTTTCGATTTGGCTGCGCGCCGACCTCGATGTGCTGGTCCAGCGGGTATCGCGGCGGGCCGACCGACCGCTGCTAAAGGCCGGTGATCCGCGGGCGATCCTGGCCGAGCTGATCGAGCGCCGCCATCCGATCTATGGCGAGGCCGATATCACGATCGACAGCGGCGACGGCTCGCCCGAATCGACAGTCAACCGGGCGATCGGGGCGCTGGCCGGCTGCGCCTGCGCGCTGACGCCGCCTGTTGCGGAGAGCGAAGCATGAGCGTCGACGGGGAGATGGCGAGCGAGCGGCTGCGGGTCGCACTCGGCGAGCGCAGCTACGACATCATCGTCGGGCGAGACCTGATCGCGGGCGCCGGGCGCGAGATCCTGCCGCTCCTGCGCCGGCGTCACGCCGTCGTGGTCACCGACGAGAATGTCGCACGGCACTGGCTCGAACCGTTGTGCGACAGCCTCGCCGCAGCCGGGATCGCGCATCACCGGGTGGTTCTGCCGCCTGGCGAGGAGACCAAGGATCTCGCGCATTTCGGCCGGCTCGCCGAGGATATCCTGGCCTGCGGCATCGAGCGCGGCTCGCTCTTGGTGGCGCTGGGCGGCGGCGTGGTCGGCGACCTGACCGGCCTTGCCGCGGCGACGCTGCTGCGCGGGATCGATTTCGTGCAGGTCCCGACCACCCTTCTGGCCCAGGTCGACAGCTCGGTCGGCGGCAAGACCGGGATCAATACGGCAACCGGCAAGAACCTGATCGGCGCCTTCTATCAGCCGCGCCTGGTGCTCGCCGACAGTGCCACCCTCGCAACCCTGCCGCGCCGCGAGCTGCTCGCCGGTTATGCCGAGACCGTCAAATACGGCCTGATCCGCGACGCCGGTTTCTTTACCTGGTGCGAGCGCCAGGGGAACGCGTTGTGCGCGGTCGAGGCCGATCCGATCCGCCACGCGGTGCTGACCAGTTGCGCGATGAAGGCGGCGGTCGTCGCCGCCGATGAGCGCGAGGAGGGTGAGCGCGCGCTGTTGAATTTCGGCCATACCTTCGGCCATGCGCTGGAGACCGAGACCGGGTTTTCGAGCCGGCTCCTGCATGGCGAGGCGGTGGCGCTGGGGATGGTGCTGGCCTTCGATTTCGCGGCGCGGCTCGGTCTTGTCGCGGCGAGCGAGGGGGAGCGGGTGCGCCGCCATTTCGCCGCGACCGGGCTGCCCACCGGGCTCGCATCGGTCGGGCTCGCCGGCATTCCCGCCGAGCGGCTCGTCGCCCATATGGGCAAGGACAAGAAGGTTCGCGACGGGCGGCTTACGCTGATCCTGCCGCACGCCATCGGCGACGCCTTTATCATGAAGGACGCGCCGGTCGACGAATTGCGGGAGTTTCTCGCCGCCGCCTGAGCCGCCGCGCGCATCCTCGTCGCCGGCACTGGTGATGAGAGGACGCGAATGGCTGCCGCCGCCGGCCATGCTCCGCTCCCGGCGGATCCGGCTGTTGGCAAACGAGCCGGTGATTGTTCTCGAGCCACGCGCGAGGAGGGACAAGATGACGACGACACATCCCGCAGCGATGGATCGCAGAGTAGTGGGCGTCCGCGCCTGTGTCTTCGACGCCTACGGCACCCTGTTCGATGTCGCCTCCGCAGCAGCGCGCTGCGCCGAGGCGATTGGTGAAATCACGCCGCGTCTTGCCGCATTGTGGCGCGACAAGCAGCTGCAATACAGTTGGCTGCGTACCGTGCAGGGCCGTCACGCCGATTTCTGGCAGGTGACCGGCGATGCGCTCGATTTTGCGCTCGACACGTTCGAGATCGCCGATCCGAGCCTGCGCGAGCGGTTGATGATGCTGTATCGCACGCTCGACGCTTATCCCGAGGTGCCGGCCGTCCTGCGGCAATTGCGCACCGCCGGGTTTGCGACGGCGATCCTGTCGAACGGCGCCCCGCCGATGCTCGCCGCCGCGGTCGAGCATGCCGGGCTGAGCGATATGTTCGATCATGTGCTGTCCATCGAAGATGTCGGCGTCTACAAACCGCATCCGAGCGTCTACCGGCTTGCCTGTGATCGTCTCGGGCTCGCCCCCGGCGCGATCGCGTTCATATCGTCGAATGGCTGGGATGCATGGGCCGCCTCGGCCTATGGCATGCGCGCGCTCTGGTGCAATCGCCGGCTTCAGCCCCGTGAGCGGCTGCCCGGCGGCCCTGACCACGAGGTCCATTCGCTGACCGAGTTGCCGGCGCTGATCGAGTTGCCGACGCTGCTCAAGGGCTAGGGTTCGACCCCGTTTCCGGGCAATTTCAGCAACCGCGCACGGCGCTGTCCTCGTCGGGCGCCAGCGTGATCAGCGACAGTGCGTGCACGCGGTTCGCCAGCTCCTCGGCGAGCGTCTCGTAGACGAGGCGCTGGCGTGCCACACGGTTCTGCCCGGCGAACGCGGCGGCGACGATCGTGACCGCGAAATGGGTCTCGCCGCCGGGCCGCGCCCCGGCATGGCCGGCGTGACGATGCGACTCGTCGATGATCTCAAGCCGCTGCGGAGCGAACCGCCGGGTCAGCTTGTCGCAGATCGTGTCGGCGACGGACATATCCTGCCTCGATCGGAATTGCTGCTGCGCACGCCGGCGAGAAACCGGCCGAGATCGTCCACAATGTAATGGATGTGGCCGCCCTCGGCACCGGCGGCAGCCCAATCGATCGTGCCGCGCAACCAGGCGGTGGTCATGCCGAGAGCCGCCGCTGGCACCAAATTCTTGGCCATGTCCTCGACCATCAGCGCGGTTTCCGGTTGAACCGCATGGCGGCGCAACAGCGCATGATAGCCGGCGAGCGCCGGCTTCGGCTCGAACCCGGCGATCGCGATATCGACGATGCCGCAGAACGAGGCGGCGATGCCGAGATGGTCGAGGAGCCGCTCGGCATGGCGCGCCGAGCCGTTGGTGTGGACGATCTTGCGGCCGGGCAGTGTCGCCAGTGCCGCGGCCAGCACCGGGTCGGGCGGCACGCAGGCGAGGTCGACGTCATGGACATAGGCCATGAATTCGTGCGGATCGACCCCGTCCACGATCATCAGCCCGCGCATCGTCGTGCCGTGCTCGCGGAAATAGCGCTTCTGGCGCGCAAGCGCCGCGTCCGGCGACAGGTCGAAGCGTTCGGCGATAAAGCTCTGCATGCGGTCGTGGATCTGGTCGAACAACCGGCACGAGGCTGGATAGAGCGTGTTGTCGAGATCGAAGATCCAGGTTTCGACCTCGTCGAGCGGACGGCCGCCGCCGGCCGGCATCACCGGCATCTAGCCGGCCCGGATCAGCGTGCCGGCACCCGAGGTGTCGGTGAACAGTTCGAGCAGGATCGCGTGCGGCACCCGGCCATCGACGATCACCGCCGCCTCGACCCCGCGATCGACCGCATCGAGACAGGTTTCGACCTTGGGGATCATGCCGCCGGAAATGACCCCCTCGGTGATCATCCGCCGCGCCGTGCCGGCGGTGATTTCGGAGACGAGCCGCCGGTCGGCATCAAGCACGCCCGCGACATCGGTCAAGAGCAGGAGGCGCGTCGCCTTGACCGCGGCGGCGACCGCACCTGCCACCGTGTCGGCGTTGATATTGTAGGTCTCGCCCGCCTCGCCGACACCGATCGGAGCGATGACCGGGATGATGTCCGACTGGCGGAAGGTGTCGAGCACGCCAGCGGCGACCTGCTGCGGCTCGCCGACAAAACCGAGGTCGACCTCGCTGCGGGCATCACCCTCGACCCGGCTGCGCCTCAGCTTTCTGGCGCGGATCAGCCCGCCATCCTTGCCGCTAAGCCCGATCGCGCAGCCGCCCTCGGCGTTGATCGCGGCGACCAGCTCCTTGTTGATCGTGCCGGCGAGGACCATCTCGACAATTTCCATCGTCGCCTGGTCGGTCACCCGGAGCCCGTCGACAAACCGGCTTTCGATGCCGAGGCGTTTGAGCATCTGGCCGATCTGCGGCCCGCCGCCATGTACAACGATCGGGTTGATCCCGACCTGCTTCAGGAGCGCGACATCGCGGGCGAACGAATCGCCGCCTTCTCCCATCGCGTGACCGCCATATTTGACCACCAGCGTGCGGCCGGCATAGCGGCGCATATAGGGCAGCGCCTCGGCCAGCACCGCGGCCTTGGCGATCGGGGCGATCGGGGCGATCGGATCGGGAATGGCGCCGAGCGAGGATGGCGACGAACTTTTGGCAGCGCTCATGGCGTCGGTCACTCTAGCGGGGTTGGGTCGGGCACGACGATGCCGGCGGCCGGCACAACAGCCGCTGGCAGGTCGCTGCCGGCAGTATCGGCGAACCCCGCCGCAAATCCGGCAAGCGTTGCGCGCAGGGCGGCGATGCCGCGGTGCTGTTCGGCGCTCGTCAGGTGGAGTTCGGGATGGGCGGCGGTGTGTTTTGCCAGCTCGGCCGCGACCCGTTCTGCGGTCGCCGCGAGGGCCGCGGGACCGAGCTTGTCGGTCTTGGTCAAGACACCCTGGTAGGAGACCCCGGCCCGGTCGAGCAGGTCGAGCAGCGGCCGGTCGGCCTCCTTCAAACCGTGGCGGGCATCGAGCAGCAGGCAGACCCGCTGCAACCCGGCCCGATGCTGCAGATAGCGCCGGACGAGCCCGGTCCAGCGAGCGATCGCAACCTTCGACGCCGCGGCATAGCCATAGCCCGGAAGATCGACCAGCATCAGCGCTCCGCCGAGGTCGAAGAAGTTGATCTGGCGGGTGCGGCCAGGCGTGTTGGAGATGCGCGCCAGCATGCGGCGGCCGGTCAAGGCGTTGACGAGGCTCGACTTCCCGACGTTGGAGCGGCCGGCGAAGGCGATTTCCGGCAGGCTCTCGGGCGGCAGTGCCGCGGGCTCGGCGGCCCCGGCGACAAATCTCGACGCCTGGGCAAACAAGTGCCGGCCCGCCTCGATCGCCTCATCCTCGACCGCACGCGGCGGAAACAGATCGGCGCAGGGCGGCACCGGATCGGCCGAGGTCTGCGTCACCATCTTTGCCGCGGCACTCAGGCGGCCCCGGCGCGGTGCATGATCACCCATTGCTGGGCGATGCTGAGGATGTTGCTCCACGCCCAGTAGATCACCAGCCCGGCCGGGAACCGTGCCAGCATGTAGGTGAACACGAGCGGCAGCACCATGAACATGCGCGCCTGCATCGCATCCACCGGTTGCGGGTTCAACTTCTGCTGCAGGAACATCGTGACGCCCATGATGATCGGCCATGCGCCAATCATCAGAAACGACGGCGGCGTGAATGGCAGCAGCCCGAACAGGTTGACAAACGAGGTCGGGTCCGGCGCCGACAGATCGCGGATCCAGCCGAAAAACGGCGCATGGCGCAGGTCGATCGCAACGTAGAGAATCTGGTAGAGCGCGTAGAACACCGGGATCTGCACCACGATCGGCAGGCAGCCGGCGAGCGGGTTGGCGCCGACCCGCTTGTAGACCGCCATCATCTCCTGCTGCTGGCGGGCCTTGTCGTCCGGGAAGCGCTCGCGCAGCTTCTGCATTTCCGGCTGCAACAGCTTCATCTTGCTCATCGCCCGGTAGGACTTGTTGGCGAGCGGGAAGAACAGCAGCTTGACGAGCAGGGTCAGCACCAGGATCGAAACCCCGAAATTGTTGAACACCTTGTAGAAGAGTTCGAGAAGCTGGAACATCGGCTTGCTGATGAACCAGAACCAGCCGAAGTCGATCGCATAATCGAACAGCGGGATGCCGGCATTGGTATAGGCGGTCAGCAGGTCGAGCTCCTTGGCTCCGGCGAAAAACCGGGTCGAGGCGGTCGCCGTCCCGCCCGGCGGCACTGTCGTCGTAGTTCCGAGATAGTCGGTCTGATAGCGCTTGGTGTCGTGTTCGTCGGTCAGCGTAAAGCGCGCCTTGAGCGGCTCGTGTTGCGGTGGAATGATCGATGTCAGCCAGTAGGTGTCGGTAAAGCCGAGCCACCCGCCCGTCGAATCATAGGTCGTCGGCTGGCCGGACTTCAGCGAAGTGTATTTGATATCGTGGATCGAGCCGTCGATATTGCCGATCAATCCTTCGAAGCTCAGATAGGAGCTGGACACCTGCGGGGTGCCGGTGCGGCTGATCAGCCCGTAGGGCAGCAGGCTCACCGGCGCGCTGCCGGTGTTGTGCACCGCGTCATGCACCGTGAACATGTAGTTCTGGTCGACGCTGATGGTCCGGGTGAAGTGCAGCCCCTGCCCATTGTCCCAGGTCAGCCTCACCGGGTGCGACGGCGTCAATGGGCCATCCAAGGCGGTCCACCGGGTCTGTGGGCCCGGCAGCTTCTCGCCCCCCGGTGCGGCCGCGACCCAGCCGAACTCGGCGAGGTAAGGGTGGGCGGTGCCGGGCGGCGACAGCAGCACCACCTCGGGGCTCTTCGGATTTACCGTCTCATGATAGGTGGCGAGCGTCAGGTCATCGAAGCGGGCGCCGACCAGCGCGATCGAGCCGTGCAAGCGCGGCGTGTCGATGACCACCCGCGGCTGCCCCGCCACGGCCGCCGCGCGGCTCTCAATGGCCGGGGCCACTGCCGAGGCTCCGCCGACGGACGGGGCGCTCGTTGCCGGCGATGACTTGGCGCTGGAGCCGGTGGCCGAACGTGCCGGTGGTGCCCCCGCCGAGCTTGCGACATGCGGCGCCGGCGAGGGCGGATATAGACGCTGGAACACGAATTGGAAGCCGATCAGGATCCCGACCGACACGACGATGGCGATCAGAAGATTGCGCTGTTCCATTGCGGGCGGGACCGACGGCGCTCAGCTTCGGCCGCCAGCCGGCCCGCGATCGGCCGGCGCGCGATCGGCCAGCCTGCAATCGGCCAGCCCGCGATCGGCCAGGCTGCCCGACCACGGCCGGTTCGGGCGGAGCCGCTCGGGAACCGGGTCATAGCCGCTGCCGCCCCAGGGATGGCAGCGAGCGAGCCGCCGTAGCGCAAGACCGGTGCCGCGCCATGCGCCATGCCGGGCGAGCGCCTCGATCGCATAATCCGAGCAGGTTGGCAAAAAGCGGCAGCATGGCGGGCGCACCGGCGAGATCAGGAGCTGATAGCCGCGTATCGCGGTGCGCAGCACCGCGCTCGGCAGATCCGGCAGCACTGCGCTCAGCAGATCCGAAGGATGCCGATCCGCACGGTACGACCGCTTCATCTCAACCCTCCTGCGCGGCGCGCCGCCGCCGACCGGCCCTCTCGACCCGGTGCACTGCCGCTGCGAGATCATCACGCAGCGTTGCGTAAGACCGCTCGACCGTCGCGGCGCGAGCGATCAGCACGTAATCGGTGCCGGGGTTTCCGTGATCGGCCAAGATTTCCGCGGCTGCGGCGCGCAGCCTGCGCTTGGCCCGGTTGCGAACCACCGCGTTCCCCACCTTGCGGCTCGCGGTGAACCCAACCCGCGGCACGCCGGATTCACCGCCCGACGGCCGCGGTGCGGCTTGCAAGACCAGCCCCGGCATCACCACCCGGCTGCGGGTTGCCGCGACCCGTAGGAAGTCGGCCCGGACCTTGAGCGTTACGAGTCTGCTGCCCACGGAGCTACCGCTCGGCCGTCCGAGCGGGCGGCTTTGTCTCAGGCGGACAGGCGCTTGCGGCCCTTGGCGCGGCGCGCGGCAAGCACGCGGCGCCCGGCGGCCGTCGCCATCCGCGCCCGGAAGCCGTGGCGGCGCTTGCGGACGAGGTTGCTTGGCTGGTAAGTGCGCTTCACGGCACCGGCTCCGATCGCGGGATATCTGTCGGGCGAAGGCGGTATATAGGAGAGTGGTCCCGCAAGTCAACGCGCGGCTGGCGTCCCCCAACGGAATGGACGCCCGGGCCGGGGCGTTTCGCTTGAGCAGTGGCAGCGGGCGTGCGATGACGGCCGCGCAAAACGGGGAGCCGCGTCAATGGAGAGCAAAGTGGGCGCCGATGGTGAATGACGTGTCGGTCGAGACCGCCGATCGTGCCGCCCGGATCTGGGCTGCGGCCGAGCCCGGACCGATCGTTCCGGGGAGCGAGGCGCACAAGACCGCATTCTGCCGGATGCTGCTCGACACCCATAACCGCTACAAGCCGGCGATTATCGATTGGCCGGTGCTCGATCACGAAACACGCGAACGGCTGGTCAACCTGCCGATCTGGGACATCGCGGTGCAGACCGAAGGCAAGGCCCGCCTGCGCGTGCTGAGCTATGGCGAGACGGTGACCGACCCGTTGCTGCGCCAGGCGATCGAACTCGACGGTCGCGAGGAGGGGCGGCACAAGGAGGTGCTGGCGAACCTCGTCGAGGCCTACGGTATCCGACTGGCTCCCGAGCCCGATTACGTGCGCCCGCGCGACCCCGAATGGGCCTTCATGGTGACCGGCCTCAGCGAGTGCATCGACAGCTTTTTCGCCTTCGGCCTGTTCGCGCTGGCCAAGCGTTCCGGGTTTTTCCCCCGCGCCCTGGTCGAGACCTTCGAGCCGGTGATGCAGGAGGAAGGCCGCCATATCTTGTTCTTTGTCAATTGGCTGGTTTGGCACCGGCGCCGGCTGGCCTGGTGGCGGCGCCCGCTATTCGTGGCCAAGACGCTGGCGGTCTGGGCGTTTCTGATCTGGGAGAGGATCGGTTTCGCCTGGCAGATCGGCGGGACCGGTGCCAAGGACGCGGCGGGGCCGGGTGCGCCGGGCGCAACCCAGCAGGACAACAACTTCACCGTGACGGGCAGCAAGTCGCTCGCTTCCGGCGATCTGTCCGCGGCGGAATTGATCGAAATCTGCCTTTCCGAGAACGATCGCCGGCTGTCCGGGTACGATCCGCGCCTGTTGCGGCCCAAGGCCGTGCCCCGCACCATGCGTCTTGCCCGGCGGCTGATGCGATGGCGCGGTCCGGTCGCGGCAGCGTTATGAAGATCGGTTCGGACGAGCACAAGCGGCGGTTCTGCGAGCAGTTCATCGCGAGCCATAACGGTTACGACCCCGAAGCGCTGCCCTGGCCCGAACTCGGCGCCACGGCTTTGTCCCGGCTGCGCACGATCCCGTTCTGGCAGGAGGTGCTTTATACCGAGCGCCGCGCCGGAGCCATCGTCGATGCCTATGCGGCAACGATCACCGATCCGCTGGTGCGCCAGGCGGTGATGTTGCAAGGCTTCGAGGAAGCCCGGCATGCCCGGCTGCTGCGGCTGATGATCCAGCGCTACGGCATCGCTGCCGAAGAAAGCCCGCTTGATCCGCCGAGCCCCGATCCCTATCGCGCTTTCGCCGATTTCGGCTACGGCGAATGCCTCGACGCATTTCTCGGCTTCGGAGTGTTTCAGATCGCCCGGCGTGCGGCGTTTCTGCCCGACCCGATGTTTGCGATCTTCGACCTGCTGATGCACGAGGAAAATCGCCACATCGTATTCTTTGTCAACTGGATGGCATGGGATCAGACGCGCCGTGGCCAGGGCCGCGCATGGCTGCGCTCGGCGATCGCGGCGGGCTATTACGGCAGGGCGATCGGCCGGCTCTTGGGCACGGTGCGGCGCGGCCGGGCGATGAACGGTGGCAGGGAATTCTCGGCGACCGAGGCGCAGGTGTTTCTCGACGGTTTTTCGCTGCGCGGGCTGATCGAGGAATGCTGCGCCGAGCATGCGAGGCGGATGCGCGCCTTCGATCCTGATCTCTTGCAGCCGCGCCTGCTGCCGCGGCTCGGCGCGATCGTGCTGGCGGGCATGCGGCTTGCCGGGCGCAGGCGGACATCGCGCCAACCCGTATGAGGTCGGTGCCGCTGCTCGTCGCCGCGGTTGGGCTCGCCTGTCTCGGCGGGCTCGTCATTCATTTCGGCGTCGCCGCGGTGCTGCGCTGCCTCTTCACCGTCGGTTGGACAGGTTTCGGCGCGATCTGCGTCATTCAGCTGGTACTGATCGCGGCAATGGGGGTCGCCTGGCGGGTATTGTTGCGGCGCGCGCCGCTCTGGGCGGCGATCTGGGCGCGGCTGATCCGCGACAGCGCTTCCGAGGTGCTGCCGCTGTCGCAGGTCGGCGGCTATGTCGCCGGGGCGCGGGCGATCGCCGTAACCGGGGTTGCCGGCAGCACCGCCGCGGCCAGCACGATCGTCGATGTCACTCTCGAATTCCTGGCCCAGATCGCCTACACCGCGATCGCGTTGTCGTGGCTGCTCTATCGCGATCCGCGCGCGCGGGTCGCGGCCCCGGTGGCGGCGGGCCTCGCGGTCGCCGTCGTTTTGGCGATCGGCTTCCTGATCGTGCAGCGGCGCGGTTTTGGCGTGCTCGACCGTCTCGCTGGTGCCCTTGGTCAGGGCTGGGCGGAGCGGACCGCAGCCGGAGCGGCAGGATTGCACGCCGCGATCAGTGTCATTTATGCGCGGCGCACCGGGCTGTGGGCGAGCTTTGCCATTCATCTGGTCTGCTGGCTGGTGAGCGCCGCCGAGATCTGGCTGGCGCTGCGCTTTCTCGGCGCGCCGCTCGGTTTGGGCGCGGTTCTGGTCATCGAAAGCCTGCTCTACGCCATTCGCAGCGTGGCCTTTGCCGTGCCGAATGCGGTCGGGGTCCAGGAAGCGGCCTATGTCGTGCTCGGGCTGAGCTTTGGCCTGACACCGCAGACCGCGCTGGCGCTGTCGCTACTGAAGCGGGGGCGCGATCTGGCGATCGGGGTGCCGGCGCTCGGCGCCTGGCAACTGGTCGAAAGCGAACGGCTGTGCCGCCGCAGCCTTCGTAGCCGCGGCCGGGTGAAAAACGAAACCCCGGTCATGGCGACCGGGGTTTCGGGCCCTGCGCCCGGAGGTAAGGGCAGGACCGGGGCATCGTTCGCGACAACCACCGGGGAGACATGACGATGCTGCACAAGGCTGCCGCAAGTGTATCGCGGATGCAATAAACATTTTTGGATTTAACCATTTATCGAATCTTCCAGCATGATCGGCGGTGATTGGGCCCGGTTGTCGGGAGATTGCATCAGCCAGGCAGTTCGGGATTTTTGACCACTCTGTCACGGCAGACAGGCTGCCGCGACGCGCCACCCGGTACAGCCGGCCAACCCGATGCGACAAACCCACGCGCCAAGCCCACGCGCCAGGCTCACGCGCCAAGCCCACGCGCCAGGTTCACGCGAAGGTGACCGCGCCGCAGCAACATTGCGGTTAGCATCCGTTTCGGTTGACCCGGCCCGACCTGTGATGCCTGCCACCCCCCCGCCGCGACCTCGAGTTTCCGTGCGCCGCCTGGTACCGCTGGCGTTGCTCGTCGCCGCTGGTGTTGTGTTTATCGTGATCGGCGGGCATCGCTATCTGCGCTTTGCCGCGTTCGCGGCAAATCGCGATCGGCTGTGCGGCCTGGTCGCCCGCTGGGGTGCCGCCTCGGCCCTCCTCTACATCCTGGCCTATGCGCTGCTGATTGCGTTGTCGGTGCCGGGCGGAGCGGTGCTGACGATCGCCGGCGGCTTTCTGTTCGGAACCTGGATCGGCGGCACTTGCGCGGTGATCGGTGCGACGCTGGGGGCCACCGCCGTGTTTGTCGCCGCGCGTGCCGGGCTCGGCGGTCTGGCGCGCCGCGCCGGTCCGTTCTTCGACCGGCTGGAGGCGGGGTTCCGTGCCGACGCCTTCAACTATTTGCTGGTGCTGCGGTTGGTCCCGCTGTTTCCGTTCTGGCTGGTCAATCTCGTTCCGGCTCTGGCCGGGGTCGGGTTGCCGACCTACGTGCTGGCGACGGTCCTCGGCATCGTTCCGGCGACCTTTGTCTATGCCGGTCTCGGCAGCGGCCTCGGCACCGTCGTCGCCCAGCCGGATCTCGAGGTCGCGCTGCGCCCGAGCGTTTTGTTGCCGCTTCTCGCGCTCGCGCTGCTGGCGCTCGTTCCGGTGTGGTACAAGCGCCGTCGCCGCCGGCATTCGGGCTGACCGGCCGGCGGTGTGGCGCCTGCGGTCCTCGCAAGGGTGCGCCATGCTTGCCTGCCGTCGGTCCGTCGGGCTACTCCCTCTGGAGCGATTGCGAGCGGAGGGAGCGAGATGATCTCGGGTGAGTTCGATGTCGTCGTCGTCGGGGCCGGCAACGCCGGCATGTGTGCGGCATTGGCGGCACGCGGCGAGGGGGCGCGGGTGCTGGTCCTGGAGGCCGCACCCTTCGACGAACGCGGCGGCAACAGCCGCTACACCGCCGGCGCGCTGCGCTTTGTCTACAATGGCGTGGACGATCTCCTGAAGCTTTGCGATCTCAGCGAGACCGAGATCGCGACCAGCGATTTCGGCACCTACACCCAGGATAAGTACTACGACGATCTCGGCCGGCTGACCGACTATCGCAGCAACCCCGACATGGCCGAGCTGTTGATCACAAAGAGCCAGGAAACCCTGTTGTGGATGCGCAGCCAGGGCATCCGCTTTGCCCCGATGTACTCGCGCCAAGCCTTCAAGCATGACGGCAAATTCGTGTTCTGGGGCGGATTGGCGCTCGAAGCCTGGGGTGGCGGCCCGGGGCTGGTCGAGGGCTTGTTCAAGGCGGCCGAGGAGCGCCAGATCCAGGTCGCATACGAAGCCCGCGGCGAGCGGCTGATCGCCGACGATGACGGCGTCCACGGCATCATTGCCAATGTCGAGGGCAAGACCACGCCGATCCCGGCCAAGGCGGTCATCCTCGCCTGCGGCGGGTTCGAGGCCAATGCCGAGATGCGCACCCGCTATCTCGGACCCGGCTGGGATCTCGCCAAGGTGCGCGGCACCCGGTTCAACACCGGCGCCGGGATCAAGATGGCGCTCGACATCGGCGCGATGCCCTATGGCAACTGGTCGGGCTGCCATGCCGTCGGCTGGGACTACAACGCCCCCGAATTCGGCGATCTCGCGGTCGGCGACAATTTCCAGAAGCACAGCTATCCGTTCGCCCTCATGGTCAATGCCGACGGCGTGCGGTTCTGCGACGAGGGTGCCGATTTCCGCAACTATACCTACGCCAAATATGGCCGGCTGATCCTGGAGCAGCCGCACCAGTTCGCCTGGCAGATCTTCGATCAACAGACGGTCCACTTGCAGCGCGATGAATACCGCATCCGCCAGGTCACCAAAGTCACCGCCGAGACGATTGAGGCGCTTGCCGATAAGATGGCCGAAACCGGGGCGGCGGTGGACAAGCCGCGGTTTCT
>DATJTI010000042.1:0-165707 GCA_035503615.1 Allostellaceae bacterium
AGATCGGCTACATCACCGCATCGATCAAGACCGTCGCCGATTGCCGCGTCGGCGACACGATCACCGACGAGCGCCGCCCGGCCGCCTCGCCGCTGCCCGGGTTTCAGCCGGTGCAGCCGGTCGTCTTCTGCGGCCTCTACCCGACCGATTCGGCCGATTACGAGCGGCTGCGCGACAGCCTCGCCAAATTGCGGCTCAACGATGCGAGCTTCGAATACGAGCCCGAGACCTCGGTGGCGCTGGGGTTTGGCTTCCGCTGCGGCTTTCTCGGCCTGTTGCATCTCGAAATCATCCAGGAGCGGCTGCTTCGCGAGTTCGACCTCGATTTGATCGCCACCGCACCCTCGGTCGTCTATCGCGTGCAGCTGACCAATGGCACGGTGCGTACCCTGCACAACCCGGCCGACATGCCCGACCCGGTCAGGATCGACCATATCGAGGAGCCGTGGATCAAGGCGACGATCCTGGTGCCCGACGCCTATCTCGGCCCGATCCTGGCTTTGTGCGAAGAGCGGCGCGGCGAGCAGCTCGACCTGACCTATGCCGGCAGCCGGGCGATGCTGGTTTACCGCCTGCCGTTGAACGAGGTCGTGTTCGATTTCTACGACCGGCTCAAATCGGTCAGCCGCGGCTATGCCAGCTTCGACTACCAGCTCGATGAATATCGCGAGGGCGACCTCGTGCTGATGAATATCCTGGTCAATGGCGAGCCGGTCGATGCGCTGTCGATCATCGTCCACCGGCACGAGGCCGAGCGCCGCGGCCGCGCCCTGTGCGAACGGCTCAAGGATCTGATCCCGCGGCAATTGTTCCAAGTCGCGATCCAGGCAGCGATCGGCGGCCGGATCATCGCCCGCGAGACGGTCAAGGCGCTGCGCAAGGACGTGCTCGCCAAATGCTATGGCGGCGACGTGACGAGGAAGCGCAAATTGCTCGACAAGCAGAAGGAAGGCAAGAAGCGGATGCGCCAATTCGGCAAGGTCGAAATCCCGCAATCGGCGTTCATTGCCGCTCTTAAAATGGGCGACGCCTGAATGATGTCCTGATCGGGCGCCACCCGACCGGCGGCGGCACAGGCTGGGGGCAACAGCAAATGCCGGTGGGACGCCGGTTCACAAACCTCGAGGTTGCTCCTTCGAGATTGGTCGGTCGCCGGTCGGCCGGCCATTACAGCGATATCTCGCGGCAGGCGCACGAAATGTTGCAGTCGGATGACGGGTTCGCATGATCCTATCGGTCTGATCCCGGCGCTGTGGCTCGCCTGGGCGGCATATTGGATCGTCGCCGCCCGCAGTGTGAAGCCGACGCGCTGGCGCGAACCGGCCGGCTCACTGGCGCGCCACGTGATCCCGATGCTGCTGTGCGCGGCCCTGCTCGCGGCGCCGCGCGCGTTCCCACCGGCTCTGAGGACCCGCTTTGCGCCGCCCGGACGGTTGCTGCCGCTCATTGGCGCGCTCTGCGTCGCGGCCGGCCTTGGCCTCGCGGTCTGGGCGCGCCACCATCTCGGCCGCAACTGGAGCGGCATCGTCACGCTCAAGGAGGGGCACGCGCTGGTACGCACCGGCCCCTATCGCTGGGTGCGTCACCCGATCTATACCGGGCTGCTGCTGGCGTTGGTCGGCACCGCGCTGGCGATTGGCGAATGGCGCGGTGTGCTTGCTGTCGCCTGTGCGCTGTTGGCCTTTTTGTGGAAGATCCGGGTCGAGGAGGCGCATATGCGGCGCGCCTTCCCCGAATACGACGCCTACCGACGACGGAGTGCAGCACTGATCCCGTTGCTGTACTGACCGGCGGCGCGCCGCAGCCGCGCCTTAATGCGCCATCAGCACCGGGATCGTCATACCGGCGAGGATCGAGCGGGTAGCGCCGCCGAGCAGCAATTCGCGAGCGCGCGAATGACCATAGGCGCCCATGACCAAGAGATCGGAGCCGAGATCGGCGGCGCGCGACAGGATCAACTCGCCGATCGGCACTCCGGCCGACTGGGTGCGCTCGACCTGCGCCTCGACCCCGTGCCGCGCCAGGTGTAGCGCGATGTCGGCACCGGGAACCTCGCCATGCCCGTCCAGTCCCGCCCGCGGATCGACGATCAGGACATTGACCTCCTCGGCACCGGTCAGTAGCGGCATTGCGTCGGCCACCGCGCGCGCCGCCTCGCGGCCGGCATCCCAGGCGACCAGCACCGAGCGCCCGACCGTGGCGAACTCCCCGGCATAGGGCACCACCAGGATCGGCCGGCCGGTGGCAAGCGTCACCCGTTCCGGGCTCGGGCGATACATTGCCATCGCCTCGTCATCGGGATCGCGCTGGCCGAGGATCGCCAGATCGGCATAGCGCGCATGCACCGCCGGGGCGTCCTCCCGCGCCTCGCCTACTGTGCGCCACTCGCACGACAAGCCGCGCAGCCCGGCGATATGCTCGAAGGATTGCCGGGTGTTCTCGGCCTCGGTCAATGCCCGCGCCCGCCATTCGTGAAACAGCGGTTCGAGACCGGCCAGGTCGGGAGCAAAGATGGGGCGGACCGGTTCGCTCGGCGGAACCGGATAGAGCCCGACCAGATGTGCGCCAAATCGCTCGGCGAGCATCGCGGCGAGGGCGAGACGTCCCGGCGTATCCGCCGCCGGATCGAGCATCACCAACAGATCTTTCCAGCCCATTGTCCAAACCCCCGCCGGCACCGCGCATGCAGCCCGCTCCGCCACCGAGCCTAGCTGGGGAGCTGTCCTGCCGCAACGCGCCCCCGTCGGCATGGGTTGCCGTCACCATGGGTTGCCGTCGGCACGGGTTGCCTCGGCGCCGCGAATAGAGGAAGAGAAAGCGCCGAAGTAATCAGGGAGCCGCCCGATGCGTGCGCTCGTTCTCGCCTGTCTTGCCGCCGCCGTCTCGCTCGCCGCTCTCGCCGGCTGTACCGACCCGGAGGGGGCGCGGGTGCAGAGCTTTGCGCCGGGGCCGGCCGGCCACTTTACCTATCGCGTGCAGACCAACACGGTGATGACCGAGAACGACGACGGTGCGGCCGAGCGGATCCGCCGCGATTGGCTGGCGGAGACGCTCGCGGCACACGGCCTGTGCACCGGTGGCTATCTGATCTACGATCGCTACCTGGAGATTCCGCCACAACAATTGGCGCTCAGTGCCGTGCCGGGGCCGGCCAACCCCGGCACCGCCACCTTTTTCGGCAATGGCGGGAATGTCGTCTACTCCGGCCGCTGCCTGTAGCTCCCGCGGCGGGCTCCTGGCGGGCGAGCCGCAAGCCGAGCCCGAGCAGCGAGCAGGCTTAACCGGGTCGGCTGTTCCCTCAGTCGCGCGTACTGCCGCGCCAGCAGGCCAGCAACGGACCGGTCTTGCCGCCGACCGGGTCGGCAGCCGGCAGCGGCACGGCGGCGATATTGGCCAGCGCCCGCTCGCGCTCGCGGGCGCCGGGAGTGCGCATGTCGGGGCCCCGCCCTTGCGGATAGGCGCCGACCACGAGGAAGTCCGGGGTTGCCGCCTCGCTTTTGTGTGCGACCCCGGCCGGGATCACGACGACATCGCCGGCACGCAGTTCGACGGTTTTGCCATTCTCGCCGCCGAGCCGCACGCGCGCCGAGCCGGCGACGATGCCGAGCGCCTCATGCGCGGTGCTGTGATAGTGGTGATGGGCGTAGATGCCGGAACGCCATCCTCCGCTCCAGCCATTGGCGGCAAACCGTGCCTCGCAAGCGGCGGCGGCGCCGGGCCCGGTTTCGAGCGCGCCGCGGTAAACGACCAGTGGCAGGCGGGGATTGTTGGGGACGCGGCCGTCATCGGCGAACAGGTGTCGTTCGATCGTCAGAGCAGGCGCTCCAGTGACCATAGGCTGCTCCTTCCGCATGGGCTCGGTTTAAGGCTACGCCGCGGCGCCAACCCGGCCAAGGGAAAACCATGCGCTTTTTAATTGTTTCATCATGCCCACAGCCAATTGATAAGACCGGCTTTGCCGGCCGGAACCGATATCGCGTCGGGATCACGTCTTGACCAGAAGTTTAATATTGAAGCCACTGTTTGCGATTTTTTAACGACGATCGCCTAGGGTCGGCACTTGCCATGACCGGGAGCCTCGCGTATTGATGGAGTGGGTGCCAATCGCCGGGCCGAACCGGGCGAGCGCAACCGGTGATGACATACGAGCGCGGCGTAGCATGGAGTACCCGGTCAGGACCGTTTGTGTCGTCGGGCTGGGCTATATTGGGCTGCCGACGGCGGCAACCTTGGCGAGCCGTGGCGTTGAAGTGATCGGCGTCGATGTCGACCCGCGCGTCGTCGCTGCGGTCAATGCCGGCCAGCCCTATTTTCCGGAACCGGATCTCGACATGCTGCTGCGTGCTGCGGCCACCCTCGGCAAGCTGCGCGCCACCCCTCGGCCTGAGCCGGCGGATGCGTTCGTGATCGCGGTGCCGACACCGTTTGGCGACGGCCATGCGCCGAACCTCGGCTATATCGAGGCGGCTGCCGATTCGATCGCCCCGGTGCTGGCCGCGGGCAATGTCGTGATTCTCGAATCAACTTCGCCGGTCGGCACCACCGCCCAGCTGGCCGGCCGGCTGGGCCGGCTGCGCCCCGATCTGCGGTTTCCTCCAGGCCGGCACGGCGACCCGCTCGACGTGCATGTCGCACATTGCCCGGAGCGGGTATTGCCCGGGCGCATGGTCCGCGAGCTGATCGAAAACGACCGCATCATCGGCGGTCTGACCGAGGCCTGTGCCGAACATGCCGAGGCGGTGTACCGGGTGTTTCTGCAAGGGCAGGCATTGCGCACCGACGCCGCGACGGCCGAGCTCGTCAAGCTGGTCGAAAACGCCCACCGCGACGTCAACATCGCCTTCGCCAACGAACTGTCGCTGGTGTGCGATCAGCTCGGGCTCGATGTCTGGCGGGTCATCGAACTGGCCAACCGCCATCCGCGGGTTGCCATTCTGCAGCCCGGCGCCGGGGTCGGCGGCCATTGCATCGCGGTCGATCCGTGGTTCATCGTCTCGTCGGCGCCGGAGCGCACCCGGCTGATCCGCACCGCGCGCGAGGTCAACGACGCCAAGCCCTTGTTTGTCGTCGCCCAGATCCGCGAATGTGCCGAGCGCTTCAAGCAGCCCGTCCTAGCCTGCCTCGGGCTCAGCTACAAGCCCGATGTCGACGATCTGCGCGAAAGCCCGGCGGTGGCGATCGTCACCGAGCTGGCGCGTGGCGGGGACCAGCGCATCGTCGTCGCCGATCCGAATTTGCGCCGCCTGCCGCCGCAGCTTGCCGAACTGCCGAATGTCGCTCTGTGCGACATGCTCGAAGCGGTGCGCCAGGCCGACATCGTCGCGGTGCTGGTGGCCCATTCGCCGTTTCGCCGCATTCCGCGCGAGGAATTGCTGCGCCGCGTCGTCATCGACGCCACCGGGCTGACCCATCGATCGGGCTGATAGGGTGCCGCCGATCCGCATCCTGTTCGTCTTCGGCACCCGGCCCGAGGCGATCAAGCTCGCCCCGCTCTACCGTGAGCTGGCGCAGCGGCGCGAGTTCGACTGCAAGCTCTGCGTCACCGGCCAGCATCGCGAGCTCCTGGCGCAGGTGCTCGAACTGTTCGAGCTCGACCCGGACTGGAACCTCGACGTCATGCGCCCGGACCAGGATCTCGCCGAACTGACGGCGGCGGTGCTGACCGGCGTCAGCCGGGTGCTCGATTGCTGGCGGCCCGACCGGGTCATCGTCCAAGGCGACACCACCTCGACGCTGACCGGTGCGCTCGCCGCCTTCTACCGCCGGATCCCGGTCGCCCATGTCGAGGCCGGGCTACGCACCGGCGATCTTGCCGCGCCCTGGCCCGAGGAAGCCAACCGGGTGCTGGTCGGCCGCATCGCCGATGTGCATTTCGCGCCGACCCCACGCGCCCGCGACAATCTGCTGCGCGAGGGTGTGGCGGCCGAGCGCATCATGGTGACGGGCAACACCGGCATCGACGCGCTGCTATGGGTCGCGGACCGGCTCGATCGCGACGCCGCCTTGCGGTCGCGGGTCGCGACCGTGCTGGCCCCCGGCTTTGCCGCGCGGCTGGCCGAAAGGCGCCTGATCCTGATGACCGGTCATCGTCGCGAAAGTTTCGCCGGCGGGCTCGAACAGATCGCCCGGGCGATGCGCCGGATTGCCAGCCGGCCGGATGTCGCGATCGTCTTTCCGGTGCATCCGAACCCGAATGTGCACCGCGCGATCGAGGCACTGCGCGGACACGACAATGTTCTGCTGATCGATCCGGTCGATTATCCGGAGCTCGTTTATTTGCTGCGGCTTTGCCATTTTGTCGTCACCGATTCCGGCGGGATCCAGGAGGAGGCACCGTCGTTCGGCAAGCCGGTGCTGGTGACCCGCGCGGCGACCGAGCGTCCGGAAGCGATGGAGCAAGGCCTCGCCCGGCTGGTCGGCAGCGACGAGCAGCAGCTCGACGAAGCGATGCGCGCGCTGCTCGACGACCCGGCCAGGTACCGGCGCATGAGCCGGGTCGCCAACCCCTATGGCGATGGCCGGGCGAGCGGTCGTATCGCCGATTGGCTGCGTGGTGATGCCGCGGCAAACGATTCCGCGACGGCCCGCTGAGCGCCGGGATCGGCCCGCAGCGGCGATCGGGGTTGCGGGATGCCGATTTATTTCGGCCGCAGCTTACTTGGGCAGCAGCGCGACGACGACCGCTCCGATCGCCGCCCAGGTGCCGAGCGACAGCAGCACGACGACAAGTGCCGAAAGGCGCGGGCTGATCCGCCGGACTGGCTCGGGCTGACGGCGGCCCGCGACGAGTGGCGCCAGCGCGGCGGTACGATTGGCCGCAGGGTCAAAAGCGGGGTTGCTGGGCAACGGCTTCTCCCCGGATGTGCGGAGATGCACGCTGCGCCGGTTCCTGTCATCTAGCAGTCCGCAATTCGTCAGAATTTCGTCAATCACGCCGTTGCCCAGCCAAATGCTCGTCAAATCGCTCGTCAAATCGCCGGCCAAATCGCCGGCCAAATCGACCGGAGCCACGGAACCGCCGCGGCATCGGCGCCACGACCCGATCAAACTGAAACAAATGCCGAACGATACCGATTGCCTTGCCGACGCTGTTACCTTAGGTGGTACGGCACACGTTGTGGTCCGGACAGGTAGCAGGCAATGTCACAGACCTATATTTGGGAACTCGGCGATGTCGACAAGAACAACCCTGACGGGCCGAGCGAGCGATTGTCGCCGCGCACCGCGATCCTCGTCATCGCCGCCCTCTCGCTATTGCTGTGGTCGCCGATCCTGCTGCCGTTTGCGGCGTTGCTGCATCGCTAGGGCCACCGACGCGGCCGCGCCGCGAACCCCGACGGGTGCCCCGATCAGTCGATCGCCAGCGGAAAGCCCCAGGCCTCGATCTGGGCAATTCCGGCTTGATAGCCCTTGGGCGTGAGGCTGAAGTGGAACTCTGACCGCGCGGTGAAAACATCCACGTAGACGAGCGAGCCATGCTCCAGTTCCGCGGTGAATGTCCGCCCCGCGTCCTGCGGAAAGATGCAATACCGCGCCTGACGGCACTCGATCGGCAGGTTCTTGTCGACCCGCAGCACGGCTCGGACCGGATAGGGCTGGCCGACAATCCCGACCTCGCCGGAGCGCAGCATGATCACCAGCGCAAACGAGCCCTTGCCGGCATTGCTGACCTGCCAGAACGGCACCGTGATCGAGCAGCTGCCGCTGCGAGCGGGACTGCCGTCGCATTCCGTGATCCAGTCGTCGGCGCGGAACTTGAGCACGGTTGCGGCCAATGCCACGCCAATCGACTGCGCTGCGACAACAAGGCTCAGCACCGCCGCGATATTGCGCCGCAGCCGGCCGCCCGACCACCCTCTGCGCCGCTCGGCCGGGGGTTCGCGGCCCGGACCCGACGGCCCGACCGGAGGCCCCGCCCCGATCGCCCTACCTGCTCCGACTGCTCCAAGAGAGACGCGCATCGAACCCGAAGCGATCGTGCCGCACTGATTGCGGCGGTCAAGAGGGAAGCCGCCGGAGACCGCGAAGTGCCGCGCGTCGCGTTGCCGCGGGAGGCGCGCGAAGCTCCAGGCAATGCGGCGGAATAATGACAATTCTGACTTCAATGATTAAGATTTTCTTGCGGGAGGCCGACAAAGCGCAGTCGCATAAGAAATTAACCTTGATTCTGCTTCCCTTCCGCACGAAACGGCGCTAGGTGTGTCTTTGCCGGGCCGTCGGGTCCGGGCCGCGAGCATCCGAGCGGCGGTTGGTTTCGTCTGCACCGGACTCGCTCGAAGGCGAAGCGCACATTCGGCGGAACCTTTGGGGCGGGATTGGCGTTGGTCGGCAACGCGCGTGCCCCTGGCCATTGCCTCGAGCACGATGACCGAGCAGACCGGGAGTCGATTGCCGCCGACAGGTCCGGCGCGTGCCGCCGGAGTCGCCGCAACTGCCCAAGGCTGCCGCAACTGCCGAAGGCTGCCGCAACTACCCAAGGGTGTCGGATGGCTCGTTTCTTGGTGACTGGGGGAGCCGGGTTTATCGGCTCGCACCTGGTCGAAGCCTTGCTCGAAGATGGACACCGCATCCGGGTCCTCGACGATCTGTCGAGCGGCAGGCGCGACAATCTGCCCCGCGGCGTCGAACTGATCGAGGCCGATATCGCCGACCCGGATGTCGTCGGGCGCGCGTTTGACGATGTTGAAGGATGCTTTCACCTGGCAGCGATCGCCTCGGTCGAGCGTTGCAACCGCGATTGGCTGCGCACCCACCAGGTCAATCTGACCGGCACGATCAACATCTTCGACGCGGCGCGGCGAGCCCGGCGCGGTGGCGTTCCGGTCGTCTACGCCTCCTCCGCCGCGGTCTATGGCGACTGCCGCGGCACGGCGAGCGAGACCGGCAGTACCGCGCCGCTGAGCACCTATGGCGCCGACAAGCTGGCCTGCGAACTGCACGCCCGCGCCGCCGGGATCGCCCATGGCATACCGACCACCGGGTTGCGCTTCTTCAATGTCTATGGCCCGCGCCAGAACCCCTATTCGCCCTATTCCGGAGTGATCGCGATCTTTATCGAGCGTCTGCGCCGCGGCATGCCGATCGAGATCTTCGGCGATGGCCAGCAAGTGCGCGACTTCACCTTTATCGCCGACGGGATCGCAGCCCTGCGCCACGCGCTGGCGGCGGCCACCACCCACGCCCCGGTATTCAACGTCTGCACAGGCGAGGGCACGACGGTTTGCCGCCTTGCCAAGATGATCGGAGCGCTGTGCGGCACCGAGCCGCTGGTCAGCCAGCGCCCGCAGCGCTGCGGTGATGTACCGATCTCGATCGGCGACCCGCGGCATGCCGCCGACGGCCTCGCCTTTCGTGCCCGCACCACGCTGATGGACGGGCTGGCTGCAACGATCCGGGCGCGCGGCGGGTTTGCGCGAAGCGAGGCGCGGATCGTCGCCTGACCGGCCCCCGTCATTCGTCGACATCATCCCTGGTGCATTGCACCCGCAGCAATTGCTCCAACCCGGGATCGCCATCGGCAAACCGATTTGACAGTCTCGAAACACCGGGATGAAGCCCCCGAAGCGATAATCGTGGGGGTGGTGATCGCGGGGGCAATGATCGCGGGTGTGGTGCTCGCGAGGCCCGATGACGCATCCGCTCGGTCGCCGCGGGCCGGTTGGCGCGAGAGCAGGATCGCGTGAAATGGAAACAGGGTTTCCGTTTCTTGCGTGAATCCCGCCCTCGATTCCAAAACGAGACCATGATTCGCGGACCAGATCGGAGCGCGGTGCACTTCGATCCGGCACAATCATGGTCTAGGCGCGGTGGAGCCACCCCGGATCGGTGGCGGCGCGCCCGACCGCCTCGATTTCGACGAGGTCGCGACCGGCATAGTGCCACAGCAAATCCGCTGCCTGCCGCGATCGCCGGGTGAGATCGTCGAGGCGCGCCAGGCAAGGCTGGCGCAACCCATGATGCTCGACCAGCCCGCCCAGCGGCTCGAACACCAACCCCAGCCGGAGCAACAGGCGCAGCAATGCCGGCTCCATCATCGCCGCAAGGTGACTGACCCGGTGCTCCAGGCAAATGCCGAGAACCGCCCGCAGCAACCCCAAGGTGATGAACGGCATCACTCGCCGATCCACCGTCGCGGCCGCATCGTCCCGGTGGACGTCATCGGCTTCGCCGTAGCGGCCATCGCGATGACGCCGGCGAAAGCTTTTTGACACGGCGAAGCGGGACACCTCGGCGATCTGCTGCGGGGCCAAAGCACCGAGCCGAGCCCGCGCGACCGGATCAAGAGCTTGCTCGATCGGCAATGGGCGGGGTCGCTCGCCGAGCGCCGGCATAATCAAGCGCACGGTCCCGGCTGCAGCACCGCTCGGACGATGCAGCAACAGAGCGTGCGCCGAACGATCGTCATCCTCGTCGGCCTCGCGGCGGTCGCGATGCCACCGCGGATCCTCGAAGCGATGTTCGACGCAGTAGACCTGATAACGCAGGCGGTATGCGAGATCGAGCTGTTCGGGCGTCCTCGCCCGCACCACCGCGAAATACTGGTCGTAGCGGGCAACAATATCCGCCATCGCTGCGACCGTCATTGGCGTCTACCCGAAACCGATCAGCATCCTCCCCCCGCGTCCAAGCTTCGCGGCAACCGGTGAACAATTCCCTAGTGGATCGAAGCTGACTTTGGTGCCGTCCGGTTTTTCCGCCTGCCCTGGAACGCAGACAGGCCGAGCGGCCATCCATGCGCGCGGCCGCGGACTTCCCGCTTTCGCAACGATGGCGGCGGCACGGAAGGGACGCCCGTGTCCGTTCTGCCCGGTTCGTGTGACTGGCACGAGACTGGCGGCCGCCTCGTCGCAGCCTCGGGCCGCCACTCCATTCGACCGGTGCCCCGTTCCGTTCAGCGCGTCCCGATATATCGCGCCGGGGCGATAATCCCGGTGGGATCGAGGGCCGCTTTGATCGCCTCCGCCATCTCCCAGCAGGGTGCGTCGCCCGCGGTCAGCCAGGCCATCTCATGCGCGCTCAGCCGATAGGGCACAAAACCCTCGGCACGGCCGGCCTCAAGCAGCGCGCGGTAGCATGAGCGCGCGCGCACACCGGCATCCCGGTCGTTTCTGTCGAACAGCAACGGCACCGAGCTGTCGAAACAACGCTCGGACAGGCTCGTCAGCGTGATCAACGGTTCGATCGCGTGTGCGGCGCAGACCTTGCCGACGATCCCGACATAACGCTCGACCGGTTCCGCGCGCATCGGCACCAGCGGCGAGTACCAGATCAGGCCGCTGCCGTCACGCGCGGGGTCGAGTTCGGCGCCGGCGGGAGGGGTCGCCGATCGCCAATAGGCAAGCGGCAGGGCGACCTCGCTCGGGCACCCGGCGACAAGCTGCATCGCCGCATCGAGCGCCCGCGCCCGTCGCGAGAGCGGACCATGGCGCAGCCGCGGCACCCGGCTCAAGGCGCGGTGCAGCCGCCCGGCGCCGCGCGGGGTCATAAAGGTCAGCCGGCTCACCGCCGGCCGCAGGACCTGGCGGATTGTCTGGCGCGCCGCGCGCACCACCGCCGCAGTGCCATAAAGCGCGCCAAATCCGGTCCAGGCCATGACCCGATGCTGCGCCGCCATTTCGGCGACGAGTTCGGCGGGCAGGATGCCGTCACGCATCTCGCCTCGTTCCGGGTAGCGGGTGATCATGGCGAGCATTCGCCGGCTGTTCATCAGATTAATCGATCCGGCGACCCCGCCGAGTTCACGCAATACCCGCTGCACCGCGGGAACCGCTTTTGCCAGCCCGGCTTCCGGCGTGAGGCCGAACAGGAACGCCTCGATCCGTTCGGGCCGCCGCGCGAGCGCGATCGTCATGCGCGTGACGATGCCGAGGTTGCTCTGCGCGAACAGACCGTCGAGATAGAGCCCGATGCCCCATTTGAAGGCCCGGTCGACGAGTTCGCCACCGGCCTCACTCAACGCCGAGCGGTAGATCCGCCCGTTTGGCAGCACCGCTTCGATCGCGGTCACCGCTGCGGTGTGGTCGGCATAGGGGGTGATGCCGTAGCCGCGCTCCAGCGCGTTGCCGAGGAGGCTGCAATTCGGCCCGCCACCGGTCACCGGCACCAGAAACGGCAGCCGGTTGTGCTCGAGGAACTCATACAGCATGCGCTGCGTGACACCGGGTTCGACAGTGACGAGCCCGAGTTCGCGATCCATCTCGACGATCCGGTCGAGGCCGCTGAGATCGAGCACGACGCAATCATCGCTGACCGGGACGGCGCTGCCATAGCCCCAATTGTGCCCGGTGCTGATCGGGTAGAGCGGGATCACATGGCGCCGCGCCACCTCGAGAATGGCCACGATCTCGGCGACCGAACGCGGCCGCAGCGCCGCCGGGATCGTGCGCTCGCGGCCAGTCGTGCAGCGGCCATAATGCTGTTGCGCCGCGGCCCCTGCGAGCACGGCGGCCTCGCCGAGCCGCGCCCGCCATTCCCGCAGCGCCGCGGCAAGATTTTCAGTGCTGATCGGCGGGTGGGTCAACTTTATCGTGGGTGTCGAAAAATCTTACAGCTTCACTTTATAATCTTGCAGGTTCACTTTATGACGAGTGCTGAAAAATCTCACCCGCTCCCGGCCGGGTAGCATGCGGTGATAGCGCCCCACCGCCGCGATTGCCCCTGATAGCCATGTTAACCATCACCAGCGGCAGCCTGCAAAAGAAGCGGCGATGCGACAGGCGGTCGCGGCGGGCATCATCCCGCCGCTTTCCGGATCCGTTGTAAAGAAATCCGACGACCTGTCATCGTGACCGTGCGCTACTTCTTCCACCGCCACCGGGCGACGGCCCCGAAGCCGAGCAACGCCGTGCCTAGCAGCGCGAGCGAAGCCGGTTCGGGCACCGCAGGGGTAACGATGTTTGCGTTCACTGGATCCTGGCTGAACAGGTCCCAGTTCGAACTGGTCGGACCGCCGCAGCCCGATTGCCCGTTGCCGCAGAAATTATCGAGAAAATGAAGATCGGCATTGGCAATGTCCGTGGTGAAACCGCCTGTGCCGAACTGAGGCGCGTCGGTGCCGCCGGTAATGTCAGCGAAGCCCTCCGCGTTTCCGCTGGTCGGCAGGGTCTCGGTTGTGATAAAGGCGCTCAACGTATTGGTCGGATCGGTGGTGGTACCGGGGACCAGGTTGAAATTGAGCACGTCGGTGCCGCCGGCATTGGTGATGCCGTTGTAGCAGAGCCCGCCGACCGTGCAGCCAGCTGCAGTATAACCACCGGTGCCTTGCGAAGGGTCAAAGTTTGCGGCAGTTTGCCAAAGCTCGAAGGTACCGCCGGTATTAGTGGTGTTGAACCCGCCGGCCGTCGCGGTCACGCTAGCCACCGTGATGCCGTTGAACACCGCCGATAAGTATCCGTTGCTCCCACCCTGGGTCCAGATATTGGCGCCGGTAGTGGGGTCCTGGATCGAGGTTACTTCTACCACGCCAAAGTTTTGCGAGCCGACGCCGATCGAGGTGGTGTTGAAGCTTTCATAATTTTGAAACTTGATCAACGCGAGACCGGTATACCCGCCGAAATCGATGAATGCCGCGTTCGCTCCACCGCTCCAGAGAAGAGCGGCGGCGATCGCGGTTCCGGCAAGTAGTTTTGGCACATTCATTTGCAGTCCCCACACAAAAGTAACCTTACTCCGTCGTGTTTGCTGCATCTTCCGTGCCAATCGGAAAAGCCTCATTTTTACCAACGACATAGTTAACGGCGTTGGCGCCCGCAGTCGATCCACGAGGTCGGATTGTAAAGTTTTTCGACACCTCGGCTAGGCGACTTCGCCTCATCGAACCCGACCGGTGATAGAGAACCTCCGCAGACGGTTGCCCAGCCACCCGCCCGCGCGAAAGCG
The DNA here is from genome assembly GCA_035503615.1 of Allostellaceae bacterium. GTDB lineage: Bacteria > Pseudomonadota > Alphaproteobacteria > ATCC43930 > CGMCC-115725 > AP-15. The sequence continues at coordinate 13,879 of DATJTI010000042.1, forward strand.
ACAGTCCATGGCATCTCGCGGCGTCGCTGACCGCCAGGGGCAGTCTCGATCGGACGCATGCCCTCGATATGGCTCGTTCGCCAATGGCTAGCGGTGCGATGCCAAGAGATGGTCCCGATCGGTTAGCTGAATCGCACCACCAACCTATCAGCCTGGTGGGCCGATTGACGAAACACTTGGGAACCATGCGTTTCGATCGGACCACTGGAAACCCGATCCGCCCGCGGACTGAGGCAGTTGATCCGGTGTTGACGAAATCTCAAGCGGTCGGTTGCAGCCTCGGCGCCGATTTCGGCTTCGGGCAAGTTCAGCATGCGGGCATGGGTCGGCGCTATCTGGACTTTGCGGCGCGGACCACTTCTGCTCCTCGGTCAACTCGCCGCGACCGCGGCGGCGCTGGCCTGGGTTCCCGGCAATCCGGCGAAACTGGCGACGATGGTGGCGATCTGGTGGGTCGGTTTCGGCCGCCTGACCGGCGCCGAATTTCTGGCGGCCTGTGCAGTCGACTCAGCCTTCGTCGTGATGAACCGTGCGGCGTTGGATCAGGGCCTGTTCCGTTTTGACCATCCCGATCTTTTTGGGATGCCGTATTATGAATATCTTGCGTGGGGCTTTTACACACTGCATGCGATCCGGCTGATCGGTGGCAGGCCGGCAAACGGAAACCTCTATTTCGCCGCGGGGGCAGCCGCGGTTTTTGCCCTGCCATTTGCGACGATTGCAGATCGCAGCGCGCTGCTGCCCGCCTCGGCGATCCTGCTGGCATCCTGCCTTGCGCTGTTTCACGAGTTCAACGACGTGCTATATGCGGGTTACATGGCCGGGCTCGGTGTGTTGATCGAACATGTCGGGGTGAGCACCGGGCAATGGCAGTATCCCGACCCGCCTTGGGGAGGCGTCCCGTTGTGGTCGTTGACGATGTGGGCCGGGGTCGGCTTGTTCACCCGGCGGCTGATCCTGCCCGCGATTCACCGCACCGGCAGGCCGCGCGGCTGAGCTTTGCAATTACTTTACGCCCCGGCCGTAACCGCGACACCCGGTTGGCGCTTGCCGCGCTCGGTGGCAAGCTCCCACAGCTCGGGGTGGCAATGCCGGACCCGCTCGCCTAGATGAGCCAGCACCGCCCAGCCGGGTTGTCGCAGCCCATGATGCTGGACCGGCCCGCCGAGCGGATGAAAGGCGATGCCGAGCCGCCCGAGCAGACGCCGCAGCGCCGGCTCCATCATCGCGACGACGTGGGTCACCTCGCCGAGCGCTCCCATCATCACGATCGCGCGAATAAGGCCGAAGGTTAGGAGCTGTAGCGCCGGCTCCCGGCAGCCCGCCGCGACGCGGCCCACTCCCCCCCGCCATCCGGCTTCGAGGCGGCTGCGAAACGCCTTGGCGACGGCAAACCGCGAAACCTCGGCGGTGGTCGCCAGAGGCAATCCGGTGTCGTGCAGCCGGCCGGCACCGATAATCTTGAACACCGGGAGCGGGCGCGCAGGATCCGGCAGAATGAGGCGCACCGTGCCGACCGCCGAGCCGGTCGCCCGATCGAGCAGCAGCGAGTGCAGCGAGCGGGTCTCGTCGCCGTCCTGCTCGCGGCCGTCGGGAAAGGCGGCGGCATCCTCGAAACCGCGTTCGATACAGTAGACCTGGAAACGCAACCGAAAGACTTTTTCCAAAAGTTCTGCGGAATCGGCCGGAATCACCGCCAAATATCGGTCGAACAGCTCGACCGCATTGCCATCGAGCCGGCGGCGATGGTATTGCGCACCGTGGTCGAACGCGGCCGGCGGCGGGGAATGTTGGATCGGCTGCGGCACCGGCCGTCCGACATGCATCGGCGCCATCGCTGCCATTGGCGATACTCCCGTTGCGGCGTTGCTGGACGATGCGGAGCGCGAAAGACGAAAGTGCTGGTGCTTTGCACGCGGCCATGAGCGGCCGAAAACAGCGGGATAAGACTGGCGAGGCTCCGCCCGACCGACAGAGACAGTTTCAGATTGGTTTGTCCATTCAATCTGACGTTTTGTCTATCGTCAAGCCCGGACGCACATCGGCGCCGCTTGAGGCGTCTGCTTCAGGCGCTCACATCTGGCGCGGGCGCCGCGTCCTCGCGGCAATGGCCGGCCGGCGCCATGAAGTGGGCACGACCGCCCGCTGTCTTTGGCCGTTCCGGCGACGGGTGCAGCCGGCTTGTTGGCGGTCCTTCCGCGCTGGATTTGAATACTCCCGCCTCCGTCCGCAGGGCATCGCCCGCAGCGTCACCGTGGCGTCAGACCACGATGCCGTGTCGTTGCATCGGGAATTTTTCGTTCGGTGTTGCCGCGAGGAAGCAGGTTGCATGCGGCGGCCCGCTGCGACAGGTTGAAACCCGGCACATCGGAGGACACTGAGATGACGCCACGCTCGGCGGGACGGGTCGCCTTGATCACCGGAGGTGCGCGCGGCATCGGTGCCGCGACTGCCGACCGGCTGGCCGAGGAAGGTGCGGCGATCGCCATCTGTGACCTCGACGGTGCCGCCGCAGCAGCGACCGCGGCCGAGATCGGCGCACGGCACGGGGTCGCAGTGCTCGGCCTCTCTGCCGATGTCGGTATCGCCGCCGAGGTCGAGCGCGCGGTCGCCGAGATCGTGGCCGGACTCGGCTCGCTCGACATCCTGGTCAACAACGCCGGCATCACCCGCGACAACCTGATCCATCGCATGAGCGAGGAGGATTGGGACGCGGTCTCCCTGGTTCACCTCAAAGGTGCGTTTTTGTGCGCACGGGCGGCGCAGCGCGAGATGGTCAAGCGGAATTGGGGACGGATCATCAACCTGTCCTCGGCCTCGGCCCTCGGCAATCGCGGCCAGACCAACTATTCGACGGCAAAGGCCGGGCTCCAAGGCATGGCGCGCACGCTGGCGATCGAGCTCGGCCGGTTCGGCATCACCGCCAACGCGGTGGCACCGGGCTTTATCGACAGTGAGATGACCCGCGCGGTGGCGATCCGCCTCGGCCGCGATATCGAGGAATACAAGGCCGAGCGGGCCAAGGCGATCCCGGTCGGTCGGGTCGGCGTGCCGCGCGACGTCGCCAACGTCATCGCCTTCCTCGCCAGTGACGATGCGTCATTCGTTTCCGGCCAAGTCATCTATGTCGCGGGCGGTCCGCGCGGCTGAAGGGCGCTGCCCGACTGCCCCGGCCAGCCGACCTCCGGGGGCCGACATCCGGGGCCGACATCGGGAGCAGGCGGTGCCGGTCTTGCAGCGCCAGTGGTCGACCGTAGATAACCCTCCAGGGATCGGTGATGGTCAGCGACGACAATTCCTTGACGGGGCGGGTGCGGCGTTATGCGCAGGTATCGAGTGCCATGGGCGGCCTCGCCGCGCGGCTCGCCGGCGAGCGCTATCTCGGCATCGCAGTCGATCGCAGCCGCCATGCCGCCGACCTGAAGGCGGCACTCGGCGGCATCAAGGGGCCGCTGATGAAGGTCGCCCAATTGCTGGCCACGATCCCCGACGCACTACCCCGCGAATATGTCGATGAACTGGTCCAGTTGCAGGCAAACGCGCCGGCGATGGGCTGGCCGTTTGTGCGGCGGCGGATGGCCGGCGAGTTGGGGGTGGATTGGCAGGGCCGCTTTCGCAGCTTCGACAAAACCGCCGCGCGCGCCGCCTCGCTGGGCCAGGTGCACCACGCGATCGGGCTCGACGGCACCGTGCTCGCCTGCAAATTGCAGTATCCGGAGATGGCCTCGGCGGTCGAAGCCGACCTGCGCCAGCTGAAGCTGGCGATGGGGCTCTATGAGCGCTATGACCGTGCGGTCAGCACCGCCGAGATCCATGCCGAGATCGCCGAGCGGCTGCGCGAGGAGCTCGACTACCAGCGCGAGGCCGCGCATATGCGGCTCTATGGCGCGATCCTGCGCGACGAAGCGGGGATCACGGTGCCGCGACCGATCGCCGAACTGTCGACCCGGCGCCTCCTGACGATGACCTGGCTCGACGGCGCGCCGATCCTCGACACGGCCAAGGCATCGATCGCGCGGCGCAACCAGGTGGCGCTGCGCATGTTCCGGGTCTGGTACGTGCCGTTCTATCATTACGGCGTCATTCACGGCGACCCGCATCTCGGCAATTACACGGTGACCTCCGAGGGGGGCGTCAACCTCCTGGATTTCGGCTGCGTGCGGGTGTTTCGCGCCGCCTTCGTCAAGGGTGTGATCGACCTCTATCACGCGCTCGAGCGCGGCGACCGGGAGCTGGCGGTGCACGCCTATAAGAGCTGGGGGTTCGGCGACCTGTCGCGCGAGATGATCGAGGTGCTGAACCGCTGGGCGTCCTTTGTCTACGGCCCGTTGCTCGACGACCGCACCCGGCTGATCCAGGACAAGGCGAAAGGCGGCGACGGCGCCGGGCTGGTCGAGAGCGTGCACCGCGACATCCGCCGCCTCGGCGGGGTGCGGCCGCCACGCGAGTTTGTGTTTATGGACCGGGCCGCGGTTGGGCTCGGCTCGGTCTTTATGCACCTGAAGGCCGAGATCAACTGGCACCGCCTGTTTCACGAACTGATCGAGGATTTTGACGAGACCGCACTCGCTAGCCGCCAGACCGCCGCACTCGACGCCGCCGGGGTACCGGGCGCGGCGTGACACCCGATCTCGTCATCTTCGATTGCGATGGCGTCCTGGTCGACAGCGAGCCGATCATCAACCGTGCGCACGCCCGGGTGCTGAACGCGTGCGGTTATGCCACGACCGCGCAGACCCTGCTCGAACGGTTTTGCGGCATGACCGACGCGGCAGTGAAACGGATCATCGAGGGCGAGCTCGGCCGCGCGCTGCCTGGCGATTACGACGCGCAGGTCGGCAGATTGCTGGAGCGGGAGTTCCGCGGCGCGCTGCGGGCAGTCGACGGCGTGGACGCGGCAATCGCCTCGCTCTCATCCCCGGTCTGCTGCTACCGGGTCTGCGTCGCTTCGAGCAGCAGCCCACTGCAGCTGCGCCGCAAGCTCGAATTGACCGGGCTGATCGACCATTTCGGCGGCAACCTGTTCAGCGCCGCGCTGGTCGCGCGCAGCAAGCCCGCCCCCGACCTGTTTCTCTACGCCGCGGCGCGGATGGGCGCCGCACCCGGGCGCTGTGTCGTCGTCGAGGACAGCCGGGCCGGAATCGAGGCTGCGCGCGCCGCCGGCATGATGGCGATCGGGTTTTGCGGCGGCAGTCATTGTGCCTCGGATCACGCGGACCGGTTGCTGGGATGCGGCGCTGCGCTCGCCATCGCCGGCATGGCGGAGCTGCTGCCGGCGATCGAGCGGCTTGCCGCGGGACCGTGAACCCTCGGCCGGACCGGCGCCGATCCGTTAGACGACGCCGTCCTCGCGCAGCCGGGCGACCTCACCCGCGGCGAGGCCACAAATTTCGCCGAGCAGGGCCGTGGTGTGCTCGCCCAGCTGCGGCGGGCGGGCGACGCTGGCCGGCGAATCCGACAATTTGACCGGACAGCCGACCGTCTGGTAGCGGCCGCGGGTCGGATAATCGACATCGACGATCATCTCGCGCTCTTTCAGATGCGGATCGGCCAGCACCTCGCCGGTGTCCTGGCAGGCCCCGCTCGGCACCCCGGCCGCGGCGAGGATGCGCATCGCCTCGTGCTTCGAGCGGGCGCGGGTCCAGCTTTCGACGATCGCGCTGAGCTCGGCACGATTGTCCCAGCGTGCATCCTCCGTGGCGAAGCGTGGATCATCGGCAAGCTCCGGCCGGCCGATCGCCGCGGTGAAGGCCGGCCACATCTGCTGCTGCGCGGTGATGAAGACATAATCATTGGGTCCGCCCGGGGCGCAGGGATAGGTCGTGCTCGGGACCCCTCTGCCCATCTGGTTGCCGCGCCGTGGCATCGCGCCGTGAAACCGCTGATGATCGCGCAGGCTGACCCGGATCAGGTTGACGACCGCGTCCTGCATCGACACCTCGACCTGCTGGCCGCGCCCGGTCTTGTGGCGCTGCTGCAACGCGGCGAGGATGCCGATCGCCATGTGCATGCCGGTGCCCGAATCACCGATTGCCGGCACGACAAAGGTCGGCGGGTTCTCCGGGAAGCCGGTGATGCTCATCGCCCCGCCCATCGCCTGGGCGATCGGCTCGTAGCTCTTGAAGTCGCGGTACGGACCATAGGTGCCGAAGCCCTTGATCGATGCATAGATCAGTCGCGGATTGATCCGCTGGATCGCCTCCCAGCCAAAGCCGAGCCGGTCGAGCGCACCGGGCCCGAAATTTTCGAGCAGCACGTCGGATTTGGCGAGCAGCTCACGAAACAGCTCCTTGCCGCGCCCGGTCTTCAGGTTGAGCGTCAGGCTCTTCTTGTTGGCGTTGAACAAAAGGAAGAACAGGCTGTCGCTATCGGCCCGGTCGCGCATGTTGCGCCTGGCGACATCGCCGCCCTTGGGCTCCTCGAGCTTGATCACGTCGGCGCCGAGGAACCCGAGAATCTGGGCGCAGGCAGGCCCCGCCTGATTATGGGTCATGTCGATGATGCGGATACCGTCGAGGGCTTGGCTCATCATTCGCTCCGTTGGTCCGATCCGTCTCGCCGGCGAGTATAGCCCGGTGCGGCGGTTTCGCAGCGGGCTCGCTGATCAGCCGGCGCCGTTGCGCGGAATCCGCAGCCCGGCCATTTGCCCCGGCCATTTGCCAAAGCCTGGCATCCCCCGGCGTTACGCGCGACTATAGATTCGCCGATAGCGATTTTGCGGAGGTCATCACGATGGTCGATTTTGCCGGCAGCCATGTCGTCGTGACCGGCGGCACCGGCGCCCTGGGCCGCGCGGTCGTCGCGGCGCTGCGCGCCGCCGGGGCGGTATGCCATCTGCCCAATCTGGTGGCTGCCGAACTCGACGATTTCCCCCATCGGCATGATGCCGGGGTGCACATCACGCGCAACATCGATGTCGCCGATGAGGCCGCGGTGCAGCGCTTTTATCAGGGCCTGCCGCCGTTATGGGCGTCGATCCATCTCGCCGGCGGGTTTGCGATGGCGCCGATCGGCGATATGTCCGCGGCCGATTTCGTGGCGCAGTTTCGCATGAACGCACTTTCCGCGTTTCTGTGCTCGGCAGCAGCGATCGGTGCCTTCCGGCGGCGACCGGGCCCAGGCCCGAGCGGCGCGCGCGGCGGCCGGATCGTCAATATCGCCGCACGTCCGGCCTTGGAACCGCGGCACGGCGCCGGCATGGTCGCCTACGCCGCGGCGAAATCGGCGGTCGCCGCCCTGACCCAGGCCCTGGCCGAAGAGACCGTCGCCGAAGAGATCTGGATCAATGCGATCGCTCCATCGATCCTCGATACGCCGGCGAACCGCGACGCGATGCCGAATGCCGATCACGGCCGCTGGGTCCCGCCCGCCGAGGCCGCCGACCTGATCGCGTTTCTCGCCTCCCCGCAGAACCGGGTGACTCGCGGTGCGGTGATCCCGGTCTATGGCGGGTCGTGAGCTATGGCGGGTCGTGAGCTAGGGCGGGTCGTGAGCGTCACTGGCGGCAGGTCTGCGATCGCGCTCGAATCCGGGAATCCGCCGACCGGGTGCCGGGCGCGGCGCCGGGCGCGGCGGACCGCACCGCGCTCGCCACTGTCTGGCGCCAGCAACCGGTCCCGGCCGCATCGCGCCGCGGAGTGACGCGCGGGGGGTCGTTTCGAGTGCCTTTTAATCCCATGTTGCATTGCAGCAACATCGCTGCAACAATCTCTTAAGAACGGTTATAAGACCTATTCCAAATTTGCATTTTGCAGCGCAGCAGAATGGCGCTACCTCTGTCGCAGCGGAATTGCGAATTGGATGCGGGGTCGCCGATGAAGCACAGCGCGGGACGTCTCGAACGGGTTGCCAGCGAAATGAACGCATGGCTTTTGGCGGTCGCCATCGGTCTCGGCATGCTGGATCTGACTGTGCTGGTGGCCAAGGCGATGCCGGCACTGCCGCAATTGCCGGCCGCCGCCGACACCCAGACGACTGCGCCGAACCCGCCAGCGCCGCCGCCGGCAACCCGCGGCTAACAGCGTTTACGGGCGCAGCGACGCCTATTGTTGACGCGACAAGGCGGGGTCGATGCGACAAGGCGGGCTGCCCTCGACCCGAGGCTAAAGGCGCTCTTCCGATATCGCCCGCGCGGCACCGAGGCAATTCGTTGGCGGCGCCGAACCTTTGGCGGCATGGCGGCATCGATGCGGATGTCAGCGGTGAAGGTCGAGCGCGGCGGCTGCAGCGCGCGGGCGGCGACGCTGGCGCAGGTGCTCGAATTCGGCGGCGCGTTGCTGCAGCGCCTGCCGGTCGGCATGGCTGACGGTGCCCTGGGTGCGCACGACACAGGCGGTCGGGCAGCGGGTGACGCCGTTGTCGCGAATAAAAGCGGCGATGGCAGCTTCGTGTTCGCTGTTGCGCATGACCTCTATTCCTGTCTTAGCCGGTCGTTGTCGCGAGCGACTCTAAGCGGAAGAGGCATGAATACTGCACGGAATTGATGGTTAAATTTGCTGCTTTGATGGTTAAGTTAATCTTGAACGCGCCACCTACCACGCCAAGCGCTCTGCCTTGGCCATCGCCCGGCAGCATGCGGCACGGCTAGCCTTCCTCCGGAATACCTTCGAGCTCGGCGAGCCAGACCGCGGCATTCGCGTCCGAGGGTGCGCGCCAGTCGCCGCGCGGCGACAGCGATCCGCCTGACGAAATCTTCGGACCGTTGGGCAGCGCCGAGCGCTTGAACTGGCTCTGCTGATAGAAGCGCTGCACAAACACCCGCAGCCAGCGCTTGATCTCGGCGAGATTATAGGCGCGCCGCGCCGTCTGCGGGGTATTGACTGGCCATGCCCCGCGCTCGACATCGGCCCAGGCGTTCCACGCCAGATAGGCGATCTTGGACGGGCTGAACCCCCATCGCGTCGCGTAATAAAGATTGAAATCCTGCAGCGCATAGGGACCGACGACGCTTTCGGTCGACTGGATCAGACCGTCGGCGCCGGGCGGCACCAGCTCCGGCGAGATCTCGGTCGCGAGGATCGCCTCGAGGATCGGCGCCGTCTGCGGTCCCAGTTCGCCCGACGCCGCGACAAAGCGGATCAAATGCTGGATCAGCGTCTTGGCGACCGAGGCGTTCGGGTTGTAATGCGACATCTGGTCGCCGACCCCATAGGTGCACCAGCCGAGCCCAAGCTCGGACAAGTCGCCGGTGCCGACCACCAGCCCACCATTATGGTTGGCGAGCCGGAACAGATAGTCTGTGCGCAACCCGGCCTGGACGTTTTCAAAGGTCACGTCGTAATGCGCCGTGCCCCGGGCCGAGGCGTGGCCGATATCTTCGAGCAGCTGCCGCGCCGCCGGGCGGATGTCGATCTCGGCGCCGCTGACGCCCAATGCCGACATCAGCTTCCAGGCATTCGCCTTCGTCGCCTCGCCGGTGGCGAAGCCCGGTAGCGTGTAGGCCAGGATATTGGTGCGCGGCAGCCCGAGCCGGTCCATCGTGCGCGCCGCGACGATCAGCGCCTGGGTTGAATCGAGCCCGCCGGAGACACCGATCACGAGCTTTTCGAGCCCGGTCGCGGTGAGCCGCTGGGCCAGCCCCTGGACCTGGATGTTGTACGCCTCGTAGCAGTTCTCGCGCAGCGTCGCCGGGTCGGACGGCACATAGGGGAACCGCTCGACCTCACGGCTGAGCGCCAGCCGTTCGCCGGGGGCGGTGAACGCAAACTCGATCGTGCGGAACGCCGGCAGCGAATTTGTCGCGGCGCGGGCGCAATCGCCAAAGGTGTTGGTGCGCATCCGCTCCTGCCGGATCCGGCCGAGATCGACATCGGCCTTGGCCATCTGCGGATGTGCCGAAAACCGCTCGGTCTCGGCCAGCCCCACACCGAGCTCGAAGATGCCGGCTTGACCGTCCCAGGCGAGATCGGTCGTCGATTCCCCAGCCCCGGCCGCGGAATAGGCATAGGCGGCGAGGCAGCGCGCCGATTGCGCGGCGCATAGGAGGCGGCGCATCTGCGCTTTGCCGATCGTGATGTTGCTGGCCGACAGGTTCAGCAGGAGCTCGGCACCGCAGAGTGCCGCCGCGGTGCTCGGCGGCTGCGGCACCCACAGATCCTCGCAGATCTCGACATGGAAGGTGAACCCGGCCGCCCCGCCGGCGGCAAACAAGAGATCGCTGCCAAACGGCACTCGCTCGCCGGCGAGGGTGATCGACCGGCCGCCGGTGCCCTCGCCCGAGGTGAAATGGCGCCGTTCATAAAATTCGCGGTAATTCGGCAGGTAAACCTTCGGCACCACGCCGAGCAGCCGCCCGTGATCGATCACTGCCGCGCAATTGTAGAGGTGTCCCTGGCAGCGCAACGGGGCGCCGACGACAAAGGCCGGAAACAGCTCGCGGCTTGCTCGCACCAGCCGGGCGAGCTCGTCCTCGACCGCATCGAGCAGCGCGTCCTGGAACAACAAATCGTCGATCGCGTAAGCCGACAGGCACAGCTCGGGGAACACCATCAGTGCGACCCGCGCTGCGTCGCCGGCGGCGAGCAGGGCCTCGACCGCACGCGCATTGCCGCGCGGCTCGGCCACGCGAACCTGGGGCACGCAGGTGCCGACGCGCACGAATTGATGCCGGTACGGCGAAAAGAACGAGGACATTGCCAATTGTGCTCGCAGGATCGGCCCGATTGCGTCAATCTGGGCAGCCGTAACCCGTTGCGAAAGGGCCTAGCCGGGCGGTAGGGCCAAACCGGGCGAAAGGACCTAGCCGGGCGAAAGGGCTAGACCGAGGCAGCTTCGGGTCAGCGCCGTCGTTGCCGTGAGCGCAGCAGCGCCCACACCACGCTGCCGATCCCGAACAGCGTGAACCCCAGCAGCACCAGCACGGCGAGATGGGTCGCGCCGATCAGGCGCCGGCCGACCCGGCCGACCGCATCGCCGGCGAACAGCAGCAACGGCGCCCATACGATGGCCGAGGTGATGTTGGCGATCCAGAAGCCGCGGCGCGACATCTGCATGATGCCGGCGGCGAGCGGGATCACCGCGCGTACCGGGCCGAAAAAGCGGCCGATGAACACGCTGATCCCGCCATAACGGGCAAAAAACCGGATGCCGCCCGGTAAGAGGTCGGGATGGCGGGTGAACGGCCACACACGGGCGAGGCCGCGACCAAAGCGGCGCCCGATCCAATATGAAATCGAATCGCCGAGCACTGCGCCGAAGATCGCTCCGGCCAGCACCGGCAGATACGGCAGAGAACCGGTCGCCATCAGCGCGCCGGCGGCGATCAACAGCGAGGTCCCCGGAAACAACAGGCTGACAAAGGCGAAGGACTCGCCAAAAGCGGTGGCAAACATGACCACGAACGCCCAGCCGGCATGCGCGGCGATAAAAGCGAGCGTCGGCTGGACCAAATGCTCCATCGATCCGGGATGAGACATTATGCGCGGGCGGCATGCCTGGATAGCACCACGCCCTTAAGCTAGCCTGACCCGGCGGCCGCATCGCCAATTCCGTCGTCGAGATCGAGCCGGCCGCATCGGGTGCAAGGGCTCGACGCATCGCCGACCGGGTGGATCGGCGACACCGCGAGCAGCTTTTCTGTAACCGCCGTCACATCCGGAGGGGACACATGGCCAACCCGATCGTCTATGGCCCGGCCGGCAGCACCTATGTGTGGAGCACGCGCTTGGCGCTGGCCGAGAAGGGCGTCACGCACGAGCTCGTGGAGGTGCCGTTTGGTGCCCACCGCGAAGCGCCGCATCTGTCGCGCCAACCATTCGCCAAGGTCCCGGCCTTTGAGCATGACGGGTTCGCGCTCTACGAGACCCAGGCGATCATCCGCTATGTCGACGAGCGTTTTCCGGGAGCGCCGTTGCAGCCGGAAGACGTGCATCAATGGTCGCGGATGAACCAGATCATCGGCATCGTCGATGCCTATGCCTGGCCCAGTATCGCCGGCGCGATCCTCTATAATCGCATGCTGGTGCCCCGTCTCGGCGGCACCCCGGACGAAACGGCGATCGCCGCCGCATTGCCCCGCGCGCATTTGTGCCTCGCCGAGATCGACCGGCTGATGGAGGACCATGCCTTTCTCGCCGCCGATTTCATCAGCCTCGCCGATCTGATGGTGATCCCGATCCTCCATTATTTCGCCAATGTGCCGGACGGCCGCGAACCGCTCGCCGAGCACCCGAAATTGCAGGACTGGCTGCGCCGCATGGAAACGCGCCAGAGTTTTCAGGTCACGAAGCCAACGCCACACTAAGCGCCGGCTCTTCATCTCGCCGCCGCGATCGCTCTCTGGCGCCGCCCCGAGCGGTTTTGGTCGTCGCTGCTCGCCGGTCTTCTGCTGGCGCTGACCCTGCCGGTCTTCTTCGTCTGGACCTACCCGGCCAACGAGGCCACGGCGAATTGGACGGCGATGCCGGCGGATTGGCAGGCGCTGCGCCAGCAATGGGAATTTTCCCATGCGGTCAACGCGGTCCTGACCTTTGCCGCGCTCGGCTTTTCCACGTTTTCGCTTCTTGGTGAGCGGGATCGGCCGTTCTGATCGGTCGTGGCGGATCTCGGCCCCGCGTCATTTCCGGTAAGGCGTCATTTCCGGTAAGGATTGACGAGACCGGCGACGATCGCCGCCAGCACGTCGCGCACCTGGCGTTCGTCGGCGCCCATCAGCACCGCGTCTTCGAGCGCCTCCTGCGCCAAATCGCGCAACTCGGCCAAGTTTTCGTTCAGCACCTTGATCTTTTCGACGCAGGACACTGGCTCGCCCTCGGGCGTCCGCCACACCGGAAAGTCGTTCGGCTCGCTCATCGCCGCTGATCTCCTCGCCGGTGATCTCCCGGCTATTTGAGCCCGTCCGCCCCGGCACCGGCCGCTGGCGCTGCGGCACCGCCCGCATCCGGCTTCTTCTGCCCGTTCGGTTGCGAGAAGATCATCTGCCCGATCAGGTTTTCGAGACTGACCGGCGCCTGAGTGTATTTGATTCTGCCGCCGGGCGGGATGTTCTTGTCCGAACCGCCGGGTACCAGAGACATGTATTTGTCACCGAGCAGGCTCGACGAAACGATCTCGGCAACCGTGTCTTCAGGCAGCTTGTATTTAGGATTGATGCTCATCGTCACCGTCGCGAGATAGGTTTTCGGATCGAGGCTGGCGCCGAGGACCGAACCGACCTTGACCCCGGCGATGCGCACATCGGTGCCGTCGCGCACGCCATCGATCCGCTCGAACTGTGCCGTCACCCGGTAGCCGCTGACCGCCCGCAGCTCGCTCGTCGAGTAGGCGAAGAACAGGAACAGCGCGGCAATGACGAGCACGACGGCGCCCATCACCGTCTCGATCACATTGCCGCGCATCGTTCCGGTCCCTTGCGGTCGCCGCTCGATTGCTGCCGACATGGCTTCGATCGATCTATTCGGGCGTCCACGGCTCGTAATCGCCGGTGGTCGGAGCACGCCGGCCGCCGCGCAGGATCGAACCCGGCGGATGGTAGGCGAGCGGTGTGCCGGTCGGGTTCGGCTGATGCGGCTTTTCCCAGGGATAGCGGGCGCGCGCCTCGGGCTGCGGCACCTCATCCACGGTATGATGCAGCCAGGCATGCCATTCGGGCGGCACCTTCGAGCCCTCCGGCTCGCCGTCATAGACGACCCAGCGCTTTTCGCGGCTGAACCGCCCGCCGCCACGCGACAGGGTGCGCCGTCCCTTCTCACGGTAATAGCGGTTGCCGAGACTGTCGGTGCCGACATAGTCGCCGCGCAGCAGGGTCAACAAACGCGTGCCGAGGCTCATCGCTCCATCCATCGACTCCCCGCCGGCGGCTGGACCGCGGCGCCGCGCTTTATCGCACCAGCGGTGCTGCGGCGTAAAGTTCAAACCGCTTGACCCCACGGATCGTCTGCATCATCTTGTGGTCAGTATTTGGGGAAACGCAAGATATTGGGGGCCAGGAATGCAGATCAAGCGACGCTTCACCGAGGCGGGCCGTGACCCGTATGCCGCGGTGCCGTTCCGCAATGCGACCAGCGAGATTCGCAACCCCGATGGCTCGGTCGTATTCCAGGCCGAGGATATCGCGGTGCCGACCGAATGGAGCCAGGTTGCCTGCGACATCCTCGCCCAGAAATATTTCCGCAAGGCCGGGGTGCCGGCCTGTCTGGCACCGGTGCCCGAGGATGGCGTCCCGGCTTGGCTGTGGCGGCGCATCGGCGATCCGGCCGCGGCCGCCGCACTGCCGGAAAGCGAACGGCTCGGCGCCGAGAACGATGCCCGGCAGGTATTCGACCGGATGGCCGGGACCTGGACCTATTGGGGCTGGAAGGGCGGCTATTTCGACACCGAGGAGGATGCGAGGGCGTTCCACGACGAGATCCGGCTGATGCTGGCGGGGCAGATTGCGGCGCCGAACTCGCCGCAATGGTTCAATACCGGGCTTCATTGGGCCTACGGCATCGACGGGCCGGCGCAGGGCCACCATTACGTCGATTATAAGAGCGGCGCGCTGACGATTTCGGCGAGCGCCTACGAGCATCCGCAGCCGCATGCCTGCTTTATCCAGTCGGTCGCCGACGATCTCGTCAATGAGCGCGGGATCATGGATCTCTGGGTGCGCGAGGCACGCATCTTCAAATACGGCTCGGGCTCCGGCTCCAATTTCTCGAAGCTGCGCGGCGATGGCGAGCGGCTGTCAGGTGGCGGCCGCTCCTCGGGGCTGATGAGCTTTTTGCGCATCGGCGACCGCGCCGCGGGTGCCATCAAATCCGGCGGCACGACACGGCGCGCCGCCAAGATGGTCATCGTCGATGTCGATCACCCGGATATCGAGGCGTTTATCGACTGGAAAGTGCTCGAAGAGCAGAAGGTCGCGGCGCTCGTCGCCGGTTCGAAGCTGGTCCGGCGGCATCTCGGCCGCGTCATGACGGCCTGCCGGGACGCAGCACCGCAAGGTCTGGCCGCTGCCTGCGACCCGGTACGGAACCCGGCATTGCAATCAGAGATTCGCGCCGCCCGCCGGGCGACGGTCCCGGAAAATTGCATCCAGCGAGTGATCCAGCTGGCCCGCCAGGGTTTCACCGCGATCGATTTCCGCACCTATGACACCGACTGGGATTCCGAAGCCTATCTGACCGTCGCCGGGCAGAATGCCAACAATTCGGTGCGGGTATCGAACGAGTTTCTCGAGCACGTCGCCGCGGGCGGACCCTGGGACCTGACCCGGCGCACCGACGGCAAGGTATCGAAGACGGTGGCGGCGCGGGCGCTGTGGGACCGAATCGGGCAGGCCGCCTGGGCCTCGGCCGATCCCGGCCTGCAGTTCGACACGACGATCAACGACTGGCACACCTGCCCCGCGAGCGGCCGGATCAACGCCTCGAACCCGTGCTCAGAATACAATTTCCTCGACGACACCGCCTGCAACCTCGCCTCGTTGAACCTGATGGCGTTCCGCCGTGCCGAGCCTGCCGCCGCGAAAGCGGGCGGCGGGTTTGACAGCGAAGCCTTCGCGCATGCGGTGCGGCTGTGGACGATCGTCCTCGAAATCTCGGTCATGATGGCGCAGTTCCCATCGCCCGAGATCGCCCGTCGCTCGTTCGAGTTCCGCACCCTCGGCCTCGGCTACGCCAATCTCGGCGGGCTGTTGATGGCGATGGGCATCGCCTATGACAGCGCCGCGGGCCGGGCCTTTGCCGCGGCGGTCACGGCGCTCTTGACCGGGGCGAGCTATGCCGCCTCGGCCGAGATGGCCGGCGATCCCGGATTGATCCCGCACGGCCCCTTTCCGGGCTATGCGCCCAATCGCGACGCCATGCTGCGGGTCATTCGCAACCACCGCCGCGCCGCGCACGGCCACAGTGCCGGATATGAGGGGCTGGCGATTGCGCCGGTGCCGCTCGACGCCGCCAGCTGCCCCGACCCGCTTCTGGTCGCTGCCGCCCGCAACACTTGGGACAGCGCGCTGATGCTCGGCGAACAGCACGGCTTCCGCAACGCGCAGGCGACGGTCATCGCGCCGACCGGGACGATCGGCCTCGTGATGGATTGCGATACGACCGGCATCGAACCCGATTTCGCGCTGGTCAAATTCAAGAAGTTGGCCGGCGGTGGCTATTTCAAGATCATCAACCGCGCGGTGCCGCTGGCGCTCGAGACACTCGGCTATGCGGCCGCCGACATCGCCGCGATCGAGCGCTATGCGCTGGGCCATGGCACGCTGGCCGGCGCGCCCGCGGTCAACCATCAGAGCCTGCGTGGCAAAGGCTTCGACGATCGCGCCTTGGCCGCGGTCGAGGCGGCGCTCGCCACCGCCTTTGACATCAAATTTGCCTTCAACAAATGGACGCTCGGCGAGGCGTTCTGCATCGAAGCGCTGGGTCTCGCAGCCGAGGCGCTCGACCGCCCGGGCTTCGACCTCTTGGCGGCACTCGGCTTCACCCGCGCCGAGATCGACGCCGCCAATCTCTGGTGCTGTGGTGCGATGACGCTCGAAGGGGCGCCGCACCTGAAGCCCGAGCACCTGCCGGTGTTCGATTGTGCCTCACCGTGCGGCCGCACCGGCACCCGCGTGCTCTCGGCCGAAAGCCACATCCGGATGATGGCGGCGGCCCAGCCCTTCATCTCGGGTGCCATCTCGAAGACGATCAACATGCCGAACGCGGCGACGATCGAGGATTGCAAAGATGCCTATTGGCTGTCCTGGCGGCTGGGGCTGAAGGCGACCGCACTCTATCGCGATGGCTCGAAATTGTCGCAGCCCTTGGCGGCGAGCCTCTTTGGCGACGACGAAGAGGCCGAGGAGCAGGCGGCCGAGCTGTTTGAGAAATCGCCGGCCGAGCGCGCGCCGCTCGTCGCCGAGCGCATTGTCGAACGGGTGGTTGAGCGCATCGTCGAAAAAATCGTGCAGCGCGGCGAGCGCCGCCGCCTGCCGAACCGGCGCAAGGGCTACACGCAAAAGGCCACGGTCGGCGGCCACAAGGTCTATCTGCGCACCGGCGAGCACGAAGACGGCCGGCTCGCCGAAGTCTTTATCGACATGCACAAGGAGGGCTCGGCGTTCCGCTCGCTGATGCACAATTTCGCGATCGCGATCTCGATGGGGCTGCAATACGGCGTGCCGCTTGAGGAGTTTGTCGAGAGCTTTACGTTCAGCCGGTTCGAGCCATCGGGCATCGTCGAGGGCAACGACGCGATCAAGATGGCGACCTCGATCCTCGATTACATCTTTCGGGAATTGGCGATCTCGTATCTCGGCCGCGGCGATCTTGCCCATGCCGAGCCCGCCGATTTGTTGCCCGACACGGTCGGCAAGGGCGAAGCACAATCGAGCCTGCGCAGCGCGGACGACACCGGCGCGGCTGAGGTCGGCGCGGCTGACGACCGGCCGCTAGCCGCTTCCGCCGCCGGTTGCGATCTGGAAATCGAGCCGCGCGTTGCCGCAATGATGCAGCGCGACGTCTCCAACGGCTTTGTCCGCAACAAGCTGACCGTGCTGCATGGTGGGGCCGGCCGCAACGGGCCCACAGTTTCCGCCGTCGCCGATTTCGGCCTCGCAGGGGTAGCCGAGAACGCCCCCCTGGCGCTGCGCCTCGAACGCATCCGCGCCGCCCGCATCAAGGGCTACGAAGGCGACAGCTGCGCCGAATGCGGCAACTTCACGCTCATTCGCAGCGGCACCTGCCTCAAATGCGACACCTGCGGCGCCACCAGCGGATGCTCGTAAACTTGCGATGCCACCACTTTCTTGGACGGGTCTTTGACGGCGGTGGTGCTCCTGCTTAACTCCTTTAGGGCTGACTAGAGGCTGATATGGTCCCTGAAGTACGTTATCAGGTCTTCGTTTCCTCGACATACGATGACCTCCGCGAGGAACGCCAACAGGCGACGCAAGCGATATTGGAGGCAGGCTGCTTCCCGTCGGGAATGGAACTCTTCCCAGCCTCGGATGACACTCAGTGGGAGTTGATAAAGCGGGTTATCGAGGAGAGTGATTATTACATCGTGATTGTTGCAGGCCGATACGGCAGCCTCGGGTCGGAAGGCTTGAGTTTCACCGAGATGGAATATGACTACGCCGTAGCGCGGGGCATCCCCGTTCTCGGCTTTGTGCGAGAAGGAACTGGCGATATTCCTTTTGATAAAATGGAAAAATCGGACGAGGGCCGAAAAAGATTGGAGGCGTTCCGTAGGAAGGTAATGTCTCGCACTTGTCGAAAATACTCCTCGGCCGCTGAACTCGGTATGGCGGTCATCAAAAGCTTGATGGCAGAGTCTCGCATCCGCCCTAGAACCGGATGGGTGCGTGCAGATCAAGCACGATCTGACGAAGATATTCAGCGAGAGCGTGAGTTGAGACAGGAGCTGAAGTCGGCTCAGGAACTCGTCGAAGAGCTAAAAAGGGAGATACGCGATCGTGCCATTCTGGGCAACGAATTGGCCCCAGATTTGATCGCCCAAGGCGACGATAGATTTGATTTGACTGTCACCTACGTGGACCAAAATAAGACACCCGTAAAGGAGAATGTTTCGGTCACGTGGAATGAGGTATTCAAGGTCATCGGCCCAACGGTTTATGGATTCATTTTCAGCAAACGCAGCGAGTATGGTCTAAATCGTACTTATCTCTTCCAAGATAACCTTGAAGAACATATTAGGGCTAAGATAATCGAGAGAGTCGGCAACCGCAAGCTTCACATTGAGCCGAGTCAGGTGGACGCTTGTATTCTACAATATAAAGAATTGGGATTTCTGCGATTTGCTGAACAAAAGCAAAAGGGTGGCCAGGTATTTCGGGGGGTAACTCTCACCGAGCTTGGAGAACGGAGCCTCACGCGCTTAAGCATGCAGTTGCGGGAGGTAGAGAATGCGACCGCTGTCACAGCCGAGTCACCTTCGGCCTCTAACATGGCGAGGACCGCGTCGAAGGCTGTGAAGCCGCTCAGGCTAAAACGTGTTCGACCGGCTCTTTCCCGAACCTCGGGAGCTCGGCAGATGTAGCAAGCTGTAGGATGGGGTTGAGCGCAGCGAGACCCATCACGTCGCCGCGATGATGGGCTTCCCTTCGGTCAACCCGCCTGCCGGGTTGCCGGTCGAGACGGCTACATAAAGCCCGCGCCTCGGGCTGGGCGGATTATTGATGCGCGTCCAACTGGGTTTCGCGGACCATCCGCTCGTGCCCGTCGACGGTATTCTTGACCCGATATTGTGGCGTGCCGGCTTCGAGTGGAAGCAGGCGGACGATCGTGTAGCGGCCTCGGCTGGCGCGATCGACACCGGGATCCGGCACGAATTGCACCGCCTGGCCGACGCGGAATTTATGTTCTGACATCGCGACCTCCGAAAGCGAAAGCGCGGCACGGGCGCCGCGACTGCGCCGCCCGCACCCGGTTGCGTTACGCGGCTTGGAGGTCGACCGCCGAGGTCTTGCCCTGCTGGCCGCGTTCGAGCTGATAGCTGATCCGCTGGCCCTCGGTGAGATGGCCCAGACCCGAACGCTCGACGGCGGAGATATGGACGAACACGTCCTTTGAACCGTCTTCGGGCTGGATGAATCCATAACCCTTTTGTGTATTAAACCACTTCACGGTGCCGATCGTCATCGAGTTTCCTTGAGAAAAATTCTGTACCGGCGCCTTCGCCGGGTCAGATCACATTTCAATTTCGGGAGGCGCTGCTCGGCTTGCTGGAGGGCACACCGCATAGAACCGTGCCCAGATCGAAACACGACCTCCGTCATTTGTGAATTCGAGCGTCAATATTCAAATGATTCTTTTCACCGGCGCAATCGGGCCGCGGGGCGCAGCGACCGGGCCGAGCGCCGGACCGAGATCGCCCGGCCTCGATCGAGATCGCCCGGCCCCAATTCAGGGAAGCCGGGACCGGGCGCGGCCGACCCCGAACGACCGATCCTGCCGGCCCATCCTGCCGGCCGATCCTGGGCGAGCCTCACGCCTCGCCGTAATGGACGCGGCGGAACTGGCGGGTCGGGATCAGATCGTCGATATGCACGTCCCACAATGTTGCGCGGTCGCGCTGCTGGTGTTCGCCAAAGAGCTGCGCAAAGCGGCCGAGCTCGGTCACCGTGGCACCGTCGAGGCCAAAGCCGCGGGCGGTGGCGGCAAGGTCGCCGCGGCCATGGGTCGCGTGGCGCGGGTCGCCGCCATGGGCGCGGAATTTGTGCGTCTCGGCGCCGTAGCCACCATCGTTCAGGATGCAGATCAACAGCTTGAGGCCATGGCGACGGACCGTCTCCAATTCCTGGATATGCTGGTAGAGGCTGCCGTCGCCATCGATCAGCAGGATCTTGTCGCTACCGCGCGCGACCGCGACGCCGATCGCCGCCGACAGCCCCGAGCCGATCGCGCCAAAATCGAGCGGCGTGTGGTACTTGCCGGCCGGCCGGCCCTTCAGCTGGGTCATGCCGAAGCCGAAACAATGCCCGCCGGCGACGACGATGTCCCAATCCTTGGGGATCGTCGCATCGATCTCGCGCACCACCGGCCGCGGATCGAGCGTGCCTGGTGTCGGCTGGTACTCCTTCGCATCAGGCACATCGGCGGCGATCCGGTCGGCGATGGCGTTGCTGCGCCAGCCCGGGCGGCGGATGCCGCGTTCGACGAGCCGGCGGGTGATCGCCTCGGCGGCGGCGCGGGCGTCGGCGCGGATGTGCAGGTCGGCCGTCTTCAGTCCCTGCCACAGCCCCTTCGGGTTGACGTCGATCTGCACGACCTTGGCATTCGGGTAGAGATAGCCGCCCTCGGTCGTGTAGTGACCGAGCCCGGCCCCGGCGCCGATCACCAGATCGCTCTCGGCAAAGAATTCGCGGGCGAGATCGCTCGAAAACGTGCCGGCGATGTCGAGCGCGAACGGATTGCCGTCAAACAGCCCCTTGCCGAGCAGCGTCGTCGCCAGCAGCGCCCCGCTATGCTCGGCCAAGGCTTCGAGTGCTGCCTTGGCACCCGACCACACCGCACCGCGGCCGCCGATCACGACCGGCCGCTCGGCCTCGGCGATCATGCCGGCGACCTCCTCGACCAGCGCCGGGTCCGGCATCGCCGCCTGGCGGCGCGGCACCAATTCGCTCGACGGCGCGTAATCGGGCAGATATGGAAACGCCTCCTGCTGCAGATCGAGCGGCACGCTCAGCACCACCGGGCGGCGCTCGGCGCGGGCGACATAAAACGCCTCGCGGACATCGTCGAGCGCGCGGTCGATCGTGCGGATCGGCACGAAATGGGCACCGGTGGCGAGAGCCAGCGGCGCCTGGTCGATCTCCTGCATGTACCACGATGCACCGACCGGCGCGTCGCCGGCAAACACCACGACCGGCGCATTGCCGCGCGCCGCCATGACGAGTGCGGTCATGATCTGGGTGTAGCCGGGGCCGCAAGTGACCGCGGCGACACCGACCTGGCCCGAAGCGCGGGCATAGGCGTCGGCCATCGCCACCGCGCAATGCTCGTGCCGGGCGTGGATCAGGCGCACGCCCTCATTGTCGGCCATTGCCGCCGACCAATACATGTTGGCGTCGCCCATCAGCGTGAACAGCGTGTTGACGCCCTCGGCGGCAAACGCCCGCGCCAAGACATCGCAAACCTTGTTGTCGCTCATTGAATGTTTCCTTTGCGGGGTTTTTCTTTGGCGAAAAACATCTGCCGCAGCCAGCCGAGAAACGCCCGCCACAACAGCGCGCCACCGCGCAGCTCGGGGGCCGCCGCAGATGCGGATGGAGAGGGATCGCGACGCACGGCACCGCTTTCGCCGATCGCGGCAGAGAGCGACGGCTGGGCGGCACCCGAAGCATCGAGGGCGGGCTCGACCTCCGCGACCGGCGGCGCCCGCTCGGCGGC
Organism: Allostellaceae bacterium; assembly: GCA_035503615.1. Taxonomy (GTDB): domain Bacteria; phylum Pseudomonadota; class Alphaproteobacteria; order ATCC43930; family CGMCC-115725; genus AP-15. The sequence continues at coordinate 35,697 of DATJTI010000042.1, forward strand.
GAGACGGGCGAGATTGGCGGCGAACTCGGCCAGGAGCGCGCGGGCGAGATGGACCCCGCCGGCATTGGCAAAGGTTTCGAGCGGGCCGGTAACCGTGAAATTGCCCTCGCAGGCGAGCGTCGTCGTCCCCGTTCCGCTCGCTCCGCTCGCCGTCACCACCCCCGAGGCGACCGCCCGCGAGGCGCCGCGGCCATCGATGCCGCGCCCCTCGATCGTGCAGCGCCTTGCGTCGTCGTCATAGGCGAGCCTCGCTTCGCCACGAAACATCGCGACGGTCGGGCCGAACTTGACCCGCACCGTGCCCTGATAGGTGCCGTCTTCGCCGCTGGCGCTGAGCGTCGCCCCGGGGATGCACGATGCGACCAGCGCCGGATCGCGCAGCAATGGCCACACGGCAGCGGGTGGCGCGGCGATCGTGACCGCTTCCTTCAGCGAGATCATGCCGGCAGGCTAATCGAGAGCGGCGGGGCTTGTCGATCGCCACGCTTGCGAGAGGTCGGCGCTTGACCGGCATTGCGCCCTGTAACACACTTGTCCTCACACTCCATGGAGCATTATCCCCGATGATCTTCTATCCCGAAGAAAGAATCGCCATATTTATTGACGGTGCGAACCTATACTCGGCAGCGCGGGGCCTCGCTTTCGATATCGATTACAAACGGCTGCTCGATTTGTTCAGCACCAAGGGGCGGCTTATCCGCGCATTTTATTATACCGCGCTGATCGAGGATCAAGAATATTCACCAATACGGCCGCTTGTCGACTGGCTCGACTATAATGGCTACGCGATGGTCACCAAGCCGACCCGGGAGTTCACCGACGCGATGGGCCGGCGGCGGATCAAGGGCAACATGGATATCGAGCTGGCGATCGACATGCTGGAGATGGCGCAGTACATCGACCACGCGATCCTGTTTTCCGGCGACGGCGATTTCCGCCGGCTGGTCGAGGCGGTGCAGCGCCGCGGGGTGCGCGTGTCGGTGGTGTCGACGATCCGCTCCTCGCCGCCGATGGTATCGGACGATTTGCGCCGCCAGGCCGATAATTTCATCGAGCTACAAGAGCTCGCGCCGAACATCATGCGCAACCATCCCGCCCGCGACGACATGCAGCGCGGACGCCCGAGCGAACCCACGGACGAGGCGTGAATTCGCCATCGGCGCCGCGCGATCCCGCCCTGCCGGTGCTGCTGCCGGACCGCGACTGCCCGCTCTGCCCGCGGCTCGCCGCCTTTCGCGCAGCGCAGCGAAACGCCCACCCGGAATGGTTCAATGCGCCGGTGCCGCCGTTTGGCGACGACCGCGCCGAATTGCTGATCGTCGGCTTGGCACCCGGACTCCGTGGCGCCAACCGCACCGGCCGGCCGTTCACCGGCGATTATGCCGGCGAACTCCTTTATGCGACGCTGAAGAAGTTTGCCCTCGCCGACGGCGCTTACGATGCGCGGGCCGATGACGGCCTGGCCCTGGTTCGGGCGCGCATCACCAACGCGGTGCGCTGCGTGCCGCCGCAGAACCGGCCGGAACCGGGCGAAGTCGCCGCCTGCCGCGGCTTTCTGGCGGCCGAGATCGCAGCGCTGCCGCGGCTGCGGGCGATCCTGGCGCTGGGCTCGATCGCCCACGACGCGGTCCTGCTGGCACAGGGGCTGCGCCGCCGGCAATATCCGTTCGGCCACGGCGCGCTCCATGCTTTGCCCGACGCCACGCTGCTCGCCGACAGCTATCATTGCTCGCGGCTCAACACCAACACCGGCCGGCTGACCCCGGCGATGTTCGAGGCGGTGTTCGCAACACTGGTCGACCGGCTCACTCGCTGAACCCGACCGGCCGCTGAACCCGACCGGCCGTTGCACCCGACCGGCGAGGCGTCGTCGCAGCGATGCACTCCATGCATGCCTCGGCGGCAAACCTGCCGGCATTTTGCGATTGATTCGCAGCGCTAGCCCGGCGATGGTGCGAAGGGTTCGCATTTGCATGTCATCGGAGGGGTCGTCGATGCGCCGTATCGCCTGGGTCGCGGCATTTCTGGTCTTTACTGCGGCGGGGCCCGCCCTCGCCGACCCGCCGAGCTTCGCGATCGCGCTCAAAGGCGGCCAGTTCGTGCCGAGCCAGTTGCAGATCCCGGCCGGCACCAGAGTGAAGCTTGTCGTGCACAACGAGAACGCGACCCCTTCCGAATTCGAAAGCCATCAGTTCCACCGTGAAAAGGTCGTGCCGGCAGGCCGGCAGGTCATCGTCTTCGTCGGGCCGCTCGATCCCGGGACTTATGAATTCTTCGACGACTTCCACCCGCAGACGCGCGGCCATCTGATCGTCAAATAGCGGGTGCGGACATGTTGGCGACGGCGATCATCGTCTTTCGTGAAGTTCTCGAGGCTGCACTGGTCGTCGGCATCGTGCTGGCGGCGAGCCGCGGGGTGCCGGGCCGGAATCTCTGGGTGACCGCCGGGATCGCCGGCGGGGTGCTCGGTGCCGGTCTCGTTGCCGCTTGCGCCGGGGCAATTGCCGAGGCGGTCAACGGCGTCGGGCAGGAGCTGTTCAACGCGGCGATCCTGTTCACCGCGGTCATGATGCTGGGCTGGCACAATGTCTGGATGAACCGGCACGGGCGCGAGCTGGCTTCGGCCGCAGCCACGCTCGGCAAGGCGGTCGTCGGCGGCAGCCGGCCGCTCTACGCGCTGGCGCTCGTGGTCGGCATCGCGGTGCTGCGCGAGGGTTCGGAGATCGTGCTGTTTTTGTATGGCATCGCGATCGCCTCCGGTGCGAGCGGGCTGAGCATGTTGGCCGGCGGGATCGTCGGGCTGATCGGCGGGGCCGCGGTCGGTGCGCTGATCTATCTGGGCTTGCTGGCGGTGCCGCTGCGCCGGCTGTTCACCGTGACGAGCTGGCTGATCCTGCTCTTGGCGGCCGGCATGGCCTCGCAAGGTGCGGCCTTTCTGATGCAGGCAAATTTGTTGCCGGCGCTCGGCAACGATGTGTGGAACACCTCCTGGCTGCTGACCGAAAACAGCATGTTCGGCCTGGTGCTGCACGTGCTGATCGGCTATTCGGCGGAGCCTGCCGGGATCCAGGTGGTGTTCTATCTCGCCACCATCCTCGTGATCGGCACATTGATGCGGTTGCTCGGGCGCGCCCCGACGGACAAATCCGGTCGATCGGCGGCGCCGGCCTCGGTCTAATGCGGGCCGGTTCTAATGCGGGCCAGTTCGCTATTGTGGCGGGGCTGCTTACTCATCCGATAGCGTGAAGACGGGACAAGGTGTGGCGATGCCGCGCAGCATGTGCTGGCCCAGCGGCACCAGCGGCGCGCTGATTTCGGCCGCAACCGCACCCGAGATCAGCACCGACCGGCCGAGCGGCCGGCACAGCCCCTCCAGTCGGCTGACGAGGTTGACCGCCGGGCCGATGGCGGTGAAGTCGAGCCGGTCGGCGGCGCCAATATTGCCCCACAGCATCTCACCGAGATGCAGCGCCGCCCCGAAGGGTAAGGGCGGCAGACCCTGCGCGTGCCGCACCGCATCGAGGTGGGCCATGCCGGCGCGGGCAGCGGCGACTGCGCGCAGCGCCGCCGTGCATGCCTCGGCCGGCGTGGCGGTGACCGGAAAAATCGCCAGCACGCCGTCGCCGATAAACTTCAGCACTTCGCCGCCAAAGGCGTGCACCGCACCGGCGACACGGTCGAACCAGGCATCGAGGGCGGCGATCACTGCCGCGGGCTGGGTCGCCTCGGAGAGTGCCGTAAAATCGCGCAGATCGGCCGAGAGCAGTGCCGCGCGGATGGTTTCTCCGGTGCCGCGGCGCAATGCGCCGGCCTGGACCTGCGCGGCACTGCGCCGGCCGAGATAGGCCTCGAGCAGCGCGGCCAACGCCGTCCGCCCAGCCAGCGCGGCCAAGGGTGCGGCGGCAAAGCGTGCGACCTGATGCAGCCGATCGACCGCGACCGCGTCGAACGTCCGGGTCCCGGCCCAGCCCAGCACCGGATGCTCCGGCCCGGAACCGTCCAACCCCGCGCCGACCGTAGTCTCCTGCACCGGACCAAGCCCGGAGAGCCACTGCCGACCCGTGTGGTCGAGCGGACCGCCGGCGAAGCCCAACGCCTCGATGACCGCCCCGGTCTCCGCCCGCCACAGCCAGGTGCGGCGAGCGATGATCGGATGCGGCGCTGCGAGTGTCAGCGCGCCGCCGGCCAGCGGCAGGCCATCGCCATCGGCCAGCAGCCGGCTGCCAAGCTCGGCCAGGAACCGGTCGGGGCCTGGCGACCCGCATGCCTCGTCCACGAGCCAGGCGAGGGGTTCGGGCAAATCCATGCCGCGATCATGCCGCCACGACCCCGGCCTGTCATCCGCGCCGCAGCGATGGCACAGCCGCTCCCCCGGGTCTATCCTGGCGCCGGCTCTCGCCGCGGCCCCGTTACCCGCCGCCGCAGGGCGCCTCGTGCCAGCACAACGCAGGGAGAGACCGATGCAACAGGCTCTCGTCGTCCACCGCGAGACGCACATCCCAGCACCACCTGCCGCGGTGTTTGCGCTGCTGACCGATCCGGAGAAGATCCTGCGCTGGATGGGAACCGAGGCGCAGATCGAGCCGCAGCCGGGCGGGCTCTATCTTGTCAACGTCACCGGCGCCCGCTGCGCCCGCGGCTCTTTCCAGGAGGTGGTGCCGGTGCACCGCCTCGCCTACAGCTTTGGCTGGGACGGCAGTGACCTGGTGCCGCCGGGATCGAGCCTGGTCGAGATCGACCTGATCGAGCAGCCCGACGGGACGCTGCTGCGCCTGACCCATAGCGGTCTGCCCAATGCCGAGCAATGCGCCGGGCACGCCGAAGGCTGGAGCCACTATCTCGGTCGGCTGACCGAGGTTGCAGCCGGGCACGACCCGGGCCCGGACCCCTGGCACGGACGCACCGGCGAGGTGTGAGTGTTTTGGCTCCCGGTGCCACCGCCGGCGCGATCACCCGCGAGCTTGCGCATGGCGAAAAACCGCCGGCGTGACCCAGGGGCAGGTGCTTCGATTTCCCTCGCCGGCTGCTAGCCGGGCGCAGCCCCCTGGATGTTGACGAGCAGCCCGTAGAGCGATTGCGAAGCGGCCATGAACAGGTAGTTGCGCTTCGGTCCGCCAAAGGTGAGGTTGGCGCAGATTTCCGGCAGGCGGATGCGGCCGATCAGCTTGCCTTCCTTGTTCCACACGGTGACCCCGCAATAACCCAAGGGCGCGTTCGAGCCGACCCACAAGTTTCCGGCACGATCGGCGCGCATGCCGTCGGGGCCGCAATGCACGCCATCCACCATGCAATCGGTGAAGCGGCGCATATTGGCGAGCTTCTGGCCCTGCACGTCAAAGGCATAGATCACCCCCTTGCCGCCCTTTGTCTGGCCCGGCCCGGGCCCGGTGCTGATCAGATAGAGCGTCTTGTAGTCGGGCGAAAAGCAGATGCCGTTCGGATCGGGGACCTCGCCGCCGCCGACCACCACATCGAGCCGGCCGCTCGGGTCCCAGCGATAGGTGTTGGTCGGCAACTCGCCTTTGAGGCCGCCGATCAGCCCGACCCCGTGGTCGCCGAGATTGGGGTTGTAGACCCCGTTCGGGTTCGCCCGCCCGCCGGCCACATCCGGATGGCCCTCGGTCAGCTGCGCGCCATAGGGCGGGTCGGTGAACCAGATGCTGCCATCGGGGTGCGGCACCAAATCGTTGGGTGAGTTCAGCGGCTTGCCCTGATAGGAATCGGCGATGACGGTCATCGAACCGTCGGGCTCCCAGCGCACCACCCGGCGGAAGAAGTCCTGGGTCGACAGCTGGCGGCCCTGGAAATCGAAGGAATTGCCGTTGCTGTTGAAGGATGGCCGGCGATAGACGCTGACCCTGTGGGTTTCCCAGGTGTAGCGGTACTGGGTGTCGCCCTTGACATCGCTGAAGACGAGGTAGTTGCCCTCGCCGGACCAGGCCGGACCCTCGGCCCAGTTGGCTCCGGTCCACAGGCGATGCAACCCGGCGAGCCCCACCACGTATTGGCTGAAGGATGGATCGACGATCAGGATGTCGGGATCGGGATAGATGTTAGGCGGCGCGAACCGGCCCCATCGGCGCGGCGGCTCGCTGATCACGGTCGGCGGATGACCGAGCGCCGGCCCGTGCGCCGGTTTGGTCTGGCCGTGCGCCAGCGCCGGGACCAGTGCCGCCGCACCGGCGATCAGGCTGCGCCGGGTCAGCCGGCTGCGGTCGAATGATGGTGTCACCCCGTTTCCTCCCCAATTGTCGGATTATGTGCCGGCCAGCGCGCGCGGCTGCCGATGTGGCAATGATCAGGCGTTGCGCTCGCGCAGGATGCGGGCGCGGCTCCTCTGCCAGTCGCGCGCCTTCTCGGCTTCGCGCTTGTCGGCCTTGCGCTTGCCACGAGCAAGACCGAGCGCGATCTTGGCCCGGCCACGCTCGTTGAAATAGATCGACAGCGGCACCACCGTCACCCCGTCGCGCCGGATCGCCCCCAAGAGCCGGTTCATTTCCTTGCGGTGCAGCAACAGCTTTCGCGGCCGTCGCGGCTCGTGGTTGAAATGCGCCGAAGCCGAATATTCGGGAATGTTGGCATTGACCAGAAACAGCTCGCCGCCGCTCTCGTCGGCATAGGCCTCGGTGATGCTGGCCTGCCCCTTGCGCAACACCTTGACCTCGGTCCCGTGCAGTACGAGCCCGGCTTCGAGCGTGTCTTCGATCACGTAATCGTGGCGCGCGCGCCGGTTCTGCGCGACGTAATGGTCGGTGGCCCGCATCACCCGCCCAAGCTCAGTTCAGACCGGGGCTCAGTTCAACAGGCCGGCGCCGCGCATCGCCCGCGCCACCCGCTCCTGCGTCTCGGGCGTGGTCTGCCACAGCGGCAGCCGCACCGTCGGCTCGCAGCGGCCGAGCAGCGAGGCGGCATATTTGACCGGAGCGGGGCTGGTCTCGGCGAACAGCGCATCGTGCAGCGGGATCAACCGCTCGTTGATGCGGCGCACCGTCACGACATCGCCCTTCTGCCACGCCTCATGCATCTCGGCGAGCAGTCGCGGCGCCACATTGGCGGTGACCGAGATGCAGCCATCGCCGCCCTGCGCCAGATAGGCAACCGCGGTCGCATCCTCTCCGGACAGCAGCGAAAACCCGCCATCAATCTCGACCCGCATGCGCAATGGCCGGGCGAGGTCGTTGGTCGCATCCTTGACCCCGACAATGTTCGGCAACCGGGCGAGCCGCGCCATCGTCGCGTTCGACATGTCGACCGATGAGCGGCCGGGGATGTTGTAGATCACGATCGGCAGCTCGACCGCATCGTGCACCGCCTTGAAATGCTGGTAGAGCCCCTCCTGGGTCGGCTTGTTGTAATAGGGGCAGACAACGAGCGCGGCATCCGCACCGGCTGCCTTGGCCGCTCGCGTCAGTGCGATCGTGTGGTCGGTCGAATTGGTGCCGGTGCCGGCGATGACCGGAACCTTGCGGCCGGCCGCCTCGGCACAGAGGGCGACGACCCGCCGATGCTCGTCGTCATGCAGCGATGGTGATTCGCCGGTGGTGCCGCACGGCACCAGACCGTGCGTGCCCTGCTCGACCTGCCACGCCACCAGCTTCTGGAAGGCACCTTCATCGACGCCTCCATTGCGGAAGGGCGTGATCAGCGCAACGAGCGATCCCTTGAACATCGACTCCTCCCAGATGGCGTGCGGCCCAGATGGCAACCGGCCCGGATGGCGTGCGGCCCGGATGGCGTGCGGCTCAGACGACGATAATCCGCGCGGCGGCGGCCTTCAACAACGCCGCACCCCTCGCAACTGACCGGGGCCGCCCGCAGGCTTGTCACCTCCGGCAAAACCTCGTAATGGTTTTTGCCTCATCTTTGCGCCGGCAAGGAAGGGGGGCCAACCTTGCCCTGGCTGAGCCGCTTGGTTCTTGCGCTGGTCATTGTCGGTACGGCAACCGGCTGGGCGCGCGCGCAAGGGCTTGCGGATGCCGACCTGGCGGCGGCGCGAGCCGCTTTTGCCGCGGCGCGGACCGGTGATTGGAGCCGGGCCTATGCGGCTGCGGCGCCGATCAAGAACCCGCTGCTGCTGAAGATGCTGCATTGGGAGGACTACGCCAGCCCCGGGGCTCCCGGCAGCTTTGCCGAGATCGCCGATTTCATCGCGAAGAATCCGAATTGGCCGCACCAGACGGCATTGCGCAAGCACGCCGAGGAGGCGCTGGCCGGCGAGAGCGATGCCGTCGCCGCGGCGTGGCTCGAGCGCTATCCCCCGCTCAGCGCCGCCGGACAGGTCCGCGCCGCCGAGATCAAGCTCGCCGCAGGCAATATCGCTGCCGGCACCGCGGCGCTGCGCGCAGCCTGGATCGGATGCGATTTCAACGCGCTCGATGAGAAGGCGTTTCTCGCCAAGCACGCCGCTGTGGTCCGGCCGGTGGATGACGAGGCCCGCCTCGACCGCCTCCTGTGGGCGGACAAGATCGAGGCGGCCCGGCGCATGCTCGCGCGGGTACCACCCGACCGGAGGAAGCTGGCCGAGGCACGCCTGGCGCTGGCGGTGCAGGCCCCGGCGGCACCGCTGCTCGTCGCCGACGTCCCGGTCGCGCTGCGCAGCAATCCCGGCCTCCTCTACGCAGAGCTGCGCTGGCAGCGCGAGAAGGGCATGACCGAGGCTGCGGTTGCGAGCCTCGAAGTCGATGCCGGCGACCCGGTGCACCCCGCGGTATGGTGGCATGAGCGCCAGATCATCGCGCGCCAACTGCTCGCCGCCGGCAACCCCGATCTCGCTTATCGCATTGCCGCGCAACATGGCGCGCTCGACGGCGACGATCTCTCGAACGCCGATTTCCTGCTCGGCTACATCGCGCTGCGGTTTATGAAAAAGCCGGCACTGGCGTTCGATTATTTCTCCCACATCCTCGCCCGCGCCGACACGCCCTACGCCAAGGCGCGCGCCGGCTATTGGGGCGGACGGGCAGCGGAAGCCGAGGCGAAATCGGCGCTCGCAAAAAAATGGTATGCCGCCGGGGCCGAGCATATGGCGACCTTTTACGGCCAGCTCGCAGCGCACGAGCTCGGCAATGACGCGCCGCCGCACCCGGTCGCCGAACCGGTTCCGAGCGCCGCCGAGCGCGCCGCCTTCGATGATGACGAGCTGGTCCGCGCCACGCGCCTGTTCCTTGCGCTCGGCGACCAGCGCGACGGCAAGGTGTTCCTGCTGCACCTCGCCGATCATGCCGATACGCCGACCGAGTTCGCGATGCTCGCCGCACTCGCCGAACGTAACGGGCGCATCGATCTGTCGATCGCCGTCGCCAAGCGGGCGATCGTCGCCGGCACGCCGCTGATGATCCACGGCTACCCGGTGGTGGCACTGCCGAGCGGCGGCGATGTCGAACACGCGCTGATCTTTGCGATCGTGCGTCAGGAAAGCGCCTTCGACACCGGGGCGGTGAGCCCGGCGGGAGCGCTCGGGCTGATGCAGCTGATGCCGGCGACCGCGAGCTTCATGGCCGACAAGCTGTCGCTGCCGTTCTCGATCCCGCGACTGACGCTCGACGCGACCTACAACCTGACCCTGGGGCGCGGCTATCTGGAGCATCTGATCGAAGATTTCGGCGGCTCTTATGCGCTGGCGATCGCCGCCTACAATGCCGGGCCGAGCCGGGTGCGGCAGTGGCTCGCCGAATATGGCGACCCGCGCGGCGGCGATGTCGACATGGTGGATTGGATCGAGACCATCCCGATCGACGAGACCCGGCTCTATGTGCAGCGGGTGCTCGAAAATCTGCAGGTCTACCGGGGCCAGGAGAGCCGCAACTCGGCGTTCTCGCTGGTCAGCGACCTCGCCCGCTAGGCCGCAGGCGCAGGGCCGGCCGGACAGACCCTCAGGGTTAACCCACAGACCCTCAGGGTTGACCCGTCCGCATCGGAGACCTGCGCAGAACGGCTTAGGTGCCGGTCCAATAGCCCGCATAAAGTCACACGAGCGTCGCTGTCCGTGTTTGTGTTGCCCGGGTCCAATTTGACTGGAGGTGTACGCCATGCAGTACCGGCGAATTTCGGCTGATTGCCATCTCGACATGCTCTGGCTGCCGCCCGAGCTGTTCACCTCGAACGCGTCGAGCAAGATGAAAGACCTGATGCCGTATGTCGCCGAGCGGGACGGCGTAAAGCGGTGGACCGACAACAGCGGCGCAGAGTACGGCCTTTGTGGCGGCGTCGGTGCCACGGGCACACCGTGGGTCCCCGGGAAGCAGCTGCGGGCCGACAAGATGGCCGAAGCCGGGCTCTACAAGGACTATTTCGAGAAAGGCTTGCGCCGGCCGGGCGACCCGGATCTTCGCGTCAAGGACATGGATCGGGACGGCGTCGACGCCGAGGTCATCTATGGCATTCTCGCCGCCTGCGCCAAGATGAAGGACCCCGAAGCCGCGGATGAGATGCTGCGCATCTATAACGACTTCATGCACAGTTTCAGCAGCCGCTACCCCGAGCGAATGATCGGGCTGGCGTGCCTGCCCTACAGCAATATCGAGGGTGCGGCCCGGGAAGTTCGCCGGGTTGCCAAGATGGGCATGAGGGGTGTCGAGCTGTCGTGCTCTTGGCATATGACGCCGATGTGGCACCCGATGTGGGACCCGCTGTGGGAGGCGGTCAACGAGACGCAGTTGCCGCTGCATTTCCACACCTTCCCGGCAACCGACCCCGAACTGCGCAAATCGCTCGAACCGACAATCGCGCGGCGCATGAGCTATAGCGGGCTGTGCCGGTTCCAGATGACCCTGGCAACGATCCTGACGGACCTGATGGGAGCGGCGGTGTTCGAGCGCTTCCCGAACATCCGCATGGTGCTCGGCGAGAGCGGCATCGGCTGGATCCCCTATGTGCTCGACCGCATGGATTTCGAGTTCGAGGACCAGTACCAGGATCTGAAGCTCAAGATGAAGCCGAGCGAATATTGGCGCCGCCAATGCCGGGCGACGTTCCAATACGACCGGGTCGGCACCAAGCTGATCGAGGATATGGGTGTCGAGACGCTGATGTGGGGTTCCGACTTCCCGCATCCGGATGGGGTGTGGCCGGAATCGAAGAAATACATCGAGGATCAGTTCAGCCACCTGCCGGGCGAGGTCACCTACAAGATGACTTGCGAGAACGCCGGCAAGTTCTATGGGCTGATCAACTGACGAACAACAAAGCTCTCTCGGCCGATCGGTCGCCGGGCGGAGCATAAGAGACCGAGACGAACCTTGCGAAGGGCGGCGGAAGCCGCCCTTTTTTCGTCGGCGCCGGCGTGTGTGGTTCCACACTCGGCACCACCCGGCTGCAATCTGCAAACACCCCGATGGCGATCGGCAGCGGTTTTCCCGGCGCCGCCGCTCCGGCAAGCGGCACCGATGGCCGCTTCATCCACATCAAAGAAAATGACCCCGGGAAAACCCGGGGCCAAGTTTGAACAGGGAGGCTTCACGTCTGGGAGACGTAAGGGTCCTAAGACCCTCTTCCCGGGAGCAAATCCCGGGAACCCGTATTGGCGGAACAACCGCCAAAAGCTCGTTGCGACGTCACATCGCGTGCTTGGAAAATGGTCGATTCGACGCGGCTTTACCACCAGGAATTCGTTCTGGCTCGTCTGCAAAAACCGCAATCCTCTGGGTTCCGGCAAAGTTCGATTTGCCCGGCAGTCGATTCCGCTTGGATCATCCGAGCCGGGTTTCGGCCACCTTGCGCAGCAGAAAATCGCGGAACACGCTGATTCGCTTCGATGCCCGCAATTCTTCCGGGTAGACGAAATAGGCCTCGACCGGCGGCCCGGTCAGCTCCGGCAGCACCCGCACCAGTTCGGCCTGCTCGCCTGCGATGAAGTCGGACATCGCAGCAAGGCCGAGCCCGCTGATCACCGCGCGCAGCATCGCGTAGAAATTGTTAACCGCGAGGATCGGTTGGCGCTCCTGCCCCGGCTTGGCGCCGGCGTCGAGCAGCCAGTTGACGTTGGGCACCGGCGGCCGCGCATCCTCGCCGTAGATGATCAGCCGGTGCTTGTCGAGATCCTCGGCACGCTGCGGCATGCCGTGCCTTTTGATGTAGTCGGGAGCCGCATAGACATGGCTCGGCACGCTGAGCAGGTGACGCTGGATCAGATCCGGCTGGCGCGGCGGCGACATGCGGATCGCCACGTCGGCCTCGCGCATCGACAGGTCGAGTTCGGTGTCGTCGATCACTAGCGTGACCTGAATCTCCGGATAGAGATCTAGGAACTCGCGGATCCGCGGGGTCAGCCAGGTCGAGCCAAACGCGACCGTCGTCGTGATCTTCAGCGGACCCTTGGGCCGGTCCTTCGATTCGGAGATCAGCCCCTCGGCCATCGACAATTTGGCAAACACCTCGCGCGCGGTGCGGAACAAGAGCTCGCCCTGCTCGGTCAGGATCAGGCCGCGGGCATGGCGATGGAACAGCGGCACGCTCAGGCTCTCCTCGAGCGCGCTGATCTGCCGGCTGACCGCCGACTGGCTCAGGTTCAGCGATTCGCCGGCATGGGTGAAACTGCCCGCCTCGGCGACCGCGTGGAACACCCGCAACTTGTCCCAATCCATCCCACATCCCCCGACATCGACGGCGGCGCAGTGGGCACCGGCCGTTGCTATTCGGCCACCCGCATCGTCGCGGCTTCCTCCTGCGCCGCGAGAAACTTCTCCGCCTCGAGCGCCGCCATGCAGCCCATCCCAGCCGCGGTCACCGCCTGGCGGAAGACCTTATCCTTGACATCCCCTGCCGCAAACACCCCGGCAATATCGGTCTCGGTCGAATCGGGCCGGGTGATGACATAGCCATCGGCATCGAGTGGGAGCTGGCCCGCGACGAGCCCGGTGACCGGGGTATGCCCGATTGCGATGAACACGCCGTCGCAAGGGTGATCGGACAGGAGGCCGGTGCGCAGGTTGCGCAGGCGCACACCGCTGACCTGCGGCGGCTCCGGCTGGCCAAGGATCTCCTCGACGACGCTGTCCCAGACGATGTCGATCTTCGGGTTGCGGAACAGCCGCTGCTGCAGGATCTTCTCGGCGCGCAACGCATCGCGGCGGTGGATCAGGGTCACCCGCCGCGCGTGATTGGTCAGGTAGAGCGCCTCCTCGACTGCGGTGTTGCCGCCGCCGACAACGACGACCTCCTTGCCGCGAAAGAAGAAGCCGTCGCAGGTGGCGCAGGCCGACACCCCGAAGCCGCGAAACATCTCCTCGCTCGGCAGCCCCAGCCAGCGTGCCTGCGCACCGGTCGCCAGGATCACCGAATCACCGGCATAGACATCTCCCGAATCGCCGGTTGCCACAAAGGGGCGCCGGCCGAGATCGAGCGATTCGACCAGATCGACGATGATCCGGGTGCCGACATGCCGGGCCTGAAGCTGCATCTGCTCCATCAGCCACGGACCCTGGACGACGTCGGCAAAGCCCGGATAATTCTCGACATCGGTGGTGATCATCAACTGACCGCCCGGCTGCAAGCCGGTCACCATGAGCGGAGCGAGATTGGCGCGCGCGGCATAGATCGCGGCACTGTAACCGGCCGGCCCGGCACCGATGATCAGGACTTTGCCGTAATGGTGTTCGGACATGTCGTGAAATTCCAGCCGCTGCAGACGCTTACTATATTATCGACCCGATCAGCAACTTTAAGGTGGCATGGCCGGCTAAAATCCGAACATGTGGTCGAGGCTGAAAGCGCCATCCGCACCGACGAGCCCGTGATACCCGAACAGCCTGCAGCTGCGATCGCGAATGATCGCGTAGGCGCCGGAACCGGCGCGGGCACGAGTGGCCGCGTCGAACAATTCATGGTAGCGCCAAAGCCGCGACCCGGAGCAAGCGATCGCCATCAAGGTGCGGGCGATCTCGCAGCCGCCGTCGTCGTGCAAGATGATCTCGGTGGCGCTCGCCGGCCGCCAGGGCTGCGAGGCGGGGTAGATCAGATGGCACAGCGTGTCGTAGCCGCCGTCGCCAAGCCGCAGAAACAGCCGTGTCGTCAACCCCGGCGGAGGGCCGTGGTAGGATTGCGGCTCGTTGCGATAGGTCAGGATCGTGTTGAACACATGCGCGCCGAAACTGGTTTCGGCAGCATGGCCGCTCGCCCGATGGTGGTAGCGGAAGATCGCATGCAGCCAGCCATCGGCCGCACCGCCGGCCGACAGGTCGTAGGCCAGTTCGACATGGCCATATCCATCGCCCAAAGCGGCGAGCCCGGCCGCCTCGTCGAGATCGAGCGCGCACCGGTGGCCACGCGGCAGGCGCCCCAGCGACTGGCGCCAGACCTCGCATCCGTGCGCATCGTAGACGAGGGCCAGGATCGGCAATTCCGACTGGCGAATCGCCATCGGCGTCGGCAGCACGCTGGTCCGCCAGACCGCGCGGGGCAAGACCGGTGCCGGCAGCAGATAGCCCTTGCCGAGCACGCCGCCAAACCCGGGCAGGTCGGGGTCGGGTGCAAGATCGGCCCGCTCGACATTGACATGAGCGATCCTGCGGCGGCGCTGCGCGATCACCTCGTAGCGCGGTCGCACCATGTGCTTGCCGGCACGCAGCTCGATCTGGGCCGGCCAGGCAAGGTCCGGCAGCACCGCTGCGACATCGACGGCAAGGCTGGCGAACGGCGCGATCGGCTCGATGATCGGTGTCACCCGGTCATCGCCCATCGGGTTGAGGCCGATGGCCCCGGCGGGGATCGCGACTGGATGACTGTTTTGCACCCACAGCACGACCTGCTCGCCTGGTGCCGGCGCCGGCAGACCCGCATAGCGGTCGGCCGGCCAGGCATTGGCGTCATGGGTCGCCGATAGCGTGCGTTCACCGCCGGCACCCGAATCGGCGCCCCCATCGCCGATGCTGCCATCGCCGATGATGTCGAGCGCGTATTTGACGATGTCGTGCCCGGCCGCCCCGGCCACATGCAAAAACAGCTGCCCGCAAAATTCGGGGAGGCCGAAGCGCGCGCGGATTTCGCGACTGTCGAGGATGATGCTGCCCGCAGCCCGCCCGCAACTCTCGCACCATTCGGCGATGACCGCGCCATCGGCGTCGAACAGCGTCAGCCAGCAGGCAACCGGGCCGGCACCATAGCTCGACCAGTAATTCGCGGTAGCGAGTCGCGTGTGCAGCCGGTCCGTGTCGCGGAAGAAGGCGAAATTGGTGGCGAAATTGAGCGGATCGAGATAATGGCGGTGATTGGTCAGACGCTCGGACGGGATTCGCATCGCGTCGAGGCTGAAAAGACGCATATCGGGCGGCAATTCGCTTGCGAGCTGGGCAATCCGGCGCTCGCTGTCAAAGGCGGCGATAAACCCGGCACGCGCGGACGATCGGCCGAGCGCGGTCAGCGGCTCGGCCCGGCGGCCCAGGATCTCGAAGCCGAGGCGCTCGACCTGCGGCACATAGACACCGGCGATCTCGATCCCGGCGAGGCCGAACAGCTCGGTGAACGGAGCGGCAGCACCCTCGGGATCGACGATCGCGACCGGACCATTCGCCGCCAGCCCGGCCAGCAAGGCACGGGCGGGCTGCGCCGCGCGCGGATGGGTCAACGCCTTGTAAAGGGTGTTGCCCCCGGTGACGTTGTCAAACGTCTCGATCCGCAGCGCCATGGTGGCGAGCCGATACTACACCCCCCTCGGCCGGTGCAAGCGGCCTGCCGGCGCGCCGCTGCCGCGCCCGGTGCCATGTTGCCGATGCGCGAATCACCAGCGCCGTGCCGCGGCGGCACGGCCAGGGCAGTGTCGAGCCAGCGTCCTGCCGGCGCGAATCCGGCGCCGCCGGCGCCACGCCCCAGCGGGTGAAGAGCAGCGCCACCTGGCGCGTCGTCAGCACCGCGATCAGTGCCCCCGCCAGGACGTCGCTGGGATAATGCGCGCCGACCACGACCCGGCTTGTGGTAACGATCGCTGCCGCCAGGATGTAGAACAACAGATGCTGCGGCCAGCGCCACCACAGCGCTGTCACTAGTGCGACAAAGGTCGCGGCGTGCCCCGACGGAAACGACCAGTGATCGGGGCGCCAGCCAAACCAGGTGAAGCCGTAGAGGCCCGCACTGAACAGCAGCTTGGGCCGTAGCCGGCCAAACCCGATCTTCATCAGATCGACGATCAGACCGGACGCGGCGATCGCCGCAAAGACGAAAGCGGGCATGACCGACAGCGCGCGCATTTTCGGGGCGAGCCGGTGCAGCCGCGGCAGTTCGCCGCCCCAATGCAGCGCCGCAAACAAGAGAGCGAACAGCACGAGCCAGCCCCATCCCTCGCCGAGTTCGGTCGCCTCCCCGAACAGCGCGTGCAGATCGGGTCCGCGCGCGTGCATGTAGAGGGCGAGCGGCCGATCGACAAACGCGATCGACAGCACGACGAGAACCGTGGTGCCGGCTACCGCCGCACCGCTGTACAGCACCGGCGACGGCGGGAAGCGGCGGACCCGGCGCCATGCCGATGCCGCAACCCGCCCGATCAGGCGATAGAGCCGCAGCAGCGGTGGTGCAGCGAACCCGTCGCGCTCGACGATCCACCAGTGGCAAAGCGCCGCGGTGCCGTAAACCAACAGGCCGGCAAAGACGACATCCGACAGGAAATGGCCGCCCTGGGCGATGCGCACGAGGCCGATAAGCCCGCCACCGGCGAGTGCTGCACCCGTTGCGCGCCGACGCCGGCGTCCGGGCGGCAGCAGCATCGCGAAGGCGACCAGCGAAAAACCGAGGGCGGCATGGCCGGAGACAAACGAGCAGTTGGTCGCGCACTCCCGCGCCGGCAGCGGTGCCGGGGTGAAGCGATGCACGCCGCCGAATGCCGCGATCTGGACCGGCCGGGCGCGCCCCCAGTGATCCTTGAAGACGGTGTTGGCCAACAATCCAGGGCCGAGTGCCGTCGACAGCGCGACAAAGACGAGCGCCTTGCGATCGAGCCGCCACAATGGCCGACCGGTCAGAAACAGCCAGGCGGCCGCCCCCGCGACGATGGCGACGATACCCCAGGCGAGCCACGGAACCGCGTCGAACACGATGAGAACCGGCGGCCACGCAGCCAGCACAAAGCCGCGGCCCTCGACATAGAACAACCCGCTCGTCCAGAGATCGATCTGCGGCAGCACGAGGAACAGCGCCACCGCCGCTGCGACCAGACCGGCATAGATCGCCACACCCCTCATGCCCGCCGCCGGCGCTGCTCGAAGCGGCGCAGTACCAGGGCCCGCAACGCGGTGCCGGCACGCGCCGTGTCGTCCGGCACCGGATAGGACCAATCCTCGATCCGGCCGGCAAATGGACGGGTGATGCCGGCCGCCTGAACGAGGCGGTGAAACTGCGCGAACTTGTCGTTCCCGCCGGCCAGCGGGAGAATGTGGACGGGTTTGCCGGTGGCCGCTGCCTCGCTGATCATCGACACCGAATCGGCGGTGACCAGAAAAGCGTCGGCAAGCGCCAGATAGGCGAAATAAGGGTTCTCCCCGCAGCCGTCCCAGATCATCGCCGGCAAACCCGCCAACCCCCGTTGCAGCCGCTTCACTCCCTCGGCGCCAGTCCGCCGCGACGGGGTCACCAGGGCCGAGCCGCCGCGTTCGCGCAGCACCGCAGCCACCGCATCGGCGATCTCGCCGACCCGGTCGAGGCCCAGCCGATAGGCCTTGTTGCTGCCGCCGATCAGCACCGCCAGGATCGGCCGCGGCATCGCCGCCAGGGCCGGGAAGTGCGCGCACTCGGCCGCGAGCCGGGCCGGGGTCACGCGATGCACGGCGCCAAGGGTCACGATGACCTGCGGTCCGCGCCATCGATCATGCTCGGGTACGACCGCCAGGTCGAATTCGCCGCGGCCGACCCCGGGATCCTGGATCTGCGCCAGGAAGGCCCGCCCGCCGCTGGCCCGCCGGATCGCCAGCGCCGGCATTGCCGCGTTGCGGCCGCAGGCGATCACGAAATCGGGCCAGGGCGGAGCGAGCCGCGCGCCACCGCCACCCGCGGCTGCGAGCGGCAGGGGCCATAAGAACGGCGGCAGGCGGGTCCAGGGAAACCGGATGTCGAGCCGCTTTTCGACAAAATCGAGACCGCTTGCCTCGGCCAGACCCAATGCCTGGCTCGCCATGCCGGCCTTGCCGTCGTGCAGCACCCAGCCAATCGGGTCCCAGCCATTCGCATCACCGACCATCCGCCGGATGTACGAGAACCGTCCGGTGCCGGCAAGCCGCCTCGCCTCGCCCGCAACAAAATTGCGTCCCGGCCGGCTCTTTCATATGATCCGGCGATCGGCAAGAGAGGCATCGGATGCGGCGGATAAGGCTGGACCGGATCGACCGCCGGATCTTGTACAACCTGCAGGCCGAGGGGCGGATCACCAATGTCGAGCTGGCCCGCCGCGCCGGCATCTCGGCACCACCCTGCCTGCGCCGGGTGCGCGCCCTCGAACAGGCCGGGATCATCCGCGGCTATCACGCCGACCTGGCGGCCGACGTGCTCGGCTACGGCGTGACCGTGTTTGCCCAGGTCGGGCTGGCAAGCCAGGCCGAGGCCGATCTCCAGGCATTTGAGCAACTGGTCGCGAGCTGGCCAGAGGTCCGCGAGGCGCACATGCTGGCCGGTGAAGCCGATTTTCTCTTAAAGATCGTTGCCGCCGATTGGGACAGCTATCAGCGGTTCCTCAGCACCCGGCTGACCTCGGCGCCAAATGTCAGCCATGTCAAATCGGCGCTGACCCTGCGCGTGTCAAAGGACGAGCCCGGCATCCCGATCGCCGCGGAACCCGCTCCTGCTGCCGATGAAGCGGCATCGGGCTGAGCGGCCGCACGACGCGATGGCTGGGCCGCGATGTTCGATGTGCCCCCGACTGCGGTGAGCGGCTATCCCTCGCGGCGCACGGCGTTGCGTGCGGCTCAGCCGAAATCGACGGTCACGACCTCGTAGGATTTGGCACCGCGCGGGGTTGCGACCTCGACGCTGTCACCCTTGCCCTTGCCGATCAGCGCACGCGCCAGGGGCGAGGTCACCGAAAGCCGGCCGCGGCTGACATCGGCCTCGTCCTCGCCGACGATCTGAAAGGTCTGCTCCTCGTCACTCTCCTCGTCGGCAAGAGTGACCCGTGCGCCGAACTTGATCGCCGTGCCCGACAGTTTGGAAACGTCGATGACCTCGGCGCGGGCGACCTTGTCTTCGAGCTCCATGACCCGGCCTTCGATAAAGCTCTGCCGGTCGCGCGCCGCGTGATATTCCGCGTTTTCGGCGAGATCACCATGCTCGCGCGCCTCGGCGATCGCCCGGATGATGGCCGGCCGCTCGACGGATTTCAGCTGTTTCAGCTCTTCACGGAGCCGATTGTAGCCATCGGCCGTCATCGGAATCTTGTTCATCGAGGACGGTTTTGCATCCCTGTTGGCGAAGCGGCGGCGATGCCGCAGGGCATTCAAAAATAAGACTGCAGCGGTGCAACTTCAAGGCTTCCGGCACGCAGCGCCGCAATCGCTTGGACCGCCGCGCGCGCCCCGGCGACGGTCGTGTAATAGGGAATTGCGTAGGACAGCGCGGTGCGCCGGAGGCTGAAGCTGTCGGCGATCGCCTGCGCCCCCTCGGTCGTGTTGAACACCAGCTGAACCCCGCCATTCAGCATATGGTCGACGATATGGGGCCGGCCGTCGCGCACCTTGTTGACCCGGCCCACCGGCACCCCCGCGGCCGACAGCGCGGCGGCGGTTCCCTGGGTCGCGATCAGCGTAAACCCCATCTCGACCAGCCGGCGGCACGGCTCGATCAGCGGCTCCTTGTCGCGGTCACGCACCGAGACAAAGACGCAACCTTCGAGCGGCAGGCAAGTGCCGCTCGCGAGCTGCGATTTGGCGAAAGCGCGGCCGAAATCGGCGTCGAGCCCCATCACCTCGCCGGTCGATTTCATCTCCGGGCCGAGGATCAGATCGACCCCGGGAAAGCGGGCGAACGGAAACACCGATTCCTTGACCGCGACATGACGGCGGGGCGACGGGCCGTGCCCGGCGAGGTGCAGCACCGGGCAGGCGGCGAGCGACTCGCCGAGCAAAACCCGCGCCGCGATCTTGGCGATCGGCACCCCGGTCGCCTTGGCGACAAACGGGACCGTGCGCGAGGCACGCGGATTGACTTCGAGCACATAGGTTTCGCGATCCTTGACCGCGAATTGCACATTCATCAATCCGACAACTTCGAGAGCGCAGGCGAGCGCCACGGTCTGCCGCTCGATCTCGCCGATCGTCGCCGGCGCCAGGCTGTAGGGCGGCAGCGAGCAGGCGCTGTCGCCCGAATGGATCCCGGCCTCCTCGATATGCTCCATGATCCCGGCAACGGCGACCTCGCGGCCATCGGCCACCGCATCGACATCGACCTCGATCGCGTCCTGCAGGTAGCGGTCGATCAGCACCGGGCTGGTGCCCGAAGCGCTGACCGCGTGGCGCATGTAGCGGTTGAGCCCGGCCGCGTCGTGGACGATCTCCATCGCCCGGCCGCCCAGCACATAGGATGGACGGATCACCACCGGATAGCCGATGCGCAAGGCCACCGCCTCCGCCTCGGCGGCCGAGGTCGCGGTGCCGTTTTCGGGCTGGCGCAGGCCGAGCCGGGTCAACAGCCCCTGGAAGCGCCGCCGGTCCTCGGCCAAATCGATCGCGTCGGGCGAGGTGCCGAGGATCGGGATCCGCTCACGTTCGAGTGCCGCGGCAAGCTTCAGCGGAGTCTGCCCGCCAAACTGCACGATGACACCGAGCAGCTGGCCGCGCCGTTCCTCGACGCGAACGATCTCGATTACATCCTCGGCGGTCAAGGGCTCGAAATAGAGCCGGTCGGAGGTGTCGTAATCGGTCGACACGGTCTCCGGGTTGCAGTTGACCATGATCGTCTCGATACCGGCCTCGCTGAGGCTGTAGGCGGCATGGACGCAGCAATAGTCGAACTCGATCCCCTGGCCGATGCGGTTGGGGCCGCCGCCAAGGATCACGACCTTGCGACGTTCGCTCGGATCGGCTTCGCATTCGGGCTCGCCGTACCCGTCGCCTTCGTAACAGGAATAGAGATACGGGGTCAGCGAGCCGAATTCGGCGGCGCAGGTGTCGATCCGCTTATAGACCGGGTGCAGCCCGAGCCCGCGCCGCAGCCCGGCGACTGCCGCCTCGTCGAGACCGGCGAGCCGGCCGAGCCTGGCGTCGGAGAAGCCCATCTGCTTCAGCCGCAGCATGCCGATGCGATCGCCGGGCAGGCCCCGCTGCCGGACCCGCTCCTCGGCGTCGACAATCTCGCCGATGCGCTCGAGAAACCACGGCTCGAAACCGCAGGCCGCATGGATCTCCGCGGTCGTGAGCCCGTGCCGATAGGCTTGCGCGATCAGCAGCAGCCGGTCGGGTGACGGTTTTGCCAGCGCCGCCTTGACCGCGTCCTTGCCGGCGCTCTCGACGCCGTCAATTGCGACCTCGTCAAAGCCGGCGAGCCCGGTTTCCATCGAACGCAGCGCCTTCTGCACCGATTCGGGCCAGCTGCGGCCGATCGCCATGACCTCGCCGACCGACTTCATCGACGTCGTCAACAGCGGCTCGGTGCCCGGAAATTTCTCAAAGGTGAAGCGCGGCATCTTGGTGACGACATAATCGATCGCCGGCTCGAACGAGGCCGGGGTCGTGCCGGTGATCTCGTTGGCCAATTCGTCGAGCGTGTAGCCGATGGCGAGCCGGGCGGCGACCTTGGCGATCGGAAACCCGGTCGCCTTCGAGGCCAGCGCCGAGGAGCGCGACACCCTGGGGTTCATCTCGATGACGACAAGCCGTCCGTCCTCGGGATTGACCGCGAACTGCACGTTGGAGCCGCCGGTATCGACGCCGATCTCGCGCAAGACCGCGATCGCGGCGTTGCGCATCAGCTGGTATTCCTTGTCGGTCAGGGTCAGCGCCGGGGCGACGCACACCGAATCGCCGGTATGGACCCCCATCGGGTCGATATTCTCGATTGAGCAGACGATGATGCAGTTGTCGGCGCGGTCGCGCACGACCTCCATCTCGTATTCCTTCCAGCCGAGCACCGATTCCTCGATCAGCACCTCCCGCGCCGGCGAGGCGCGCAGCCCGCCGCGCACGATGTCTTCGAATTCCTGGGCGTTGTAGGCGATGCCGCCGCCGGTGCCGCCGAGGGTGAAAGACGGCCGGATGATCGCCGGCAGCCCGACCGCATCGAGCGCCGCAAACGCCTCGTCGAGCGAACGCACCAGCCGGCTCGCCGGCGAGGCGAGCCCGATCCGGTCCATCGCCTGGCGGAACAATTGCCGGTCCTCGGCCTTGGCGATCGCCGCCTCGTTGGCGCCGATCAACTCGACGCCGCAGCGTTCGAGGACGCCCGAGCGGGAAAGCGCCATCGCCGTGTTGAGTGCCGTCTGACCGCCCATCGTCGGCAGCAGCGCGTCGATCGGATGTCCTCCCACCCGCTCGCGGCTGATGATCTGCTCGACCATCTCGGGCGTGATCGGCTCGATATAGGTGGCGTCGGCGAGGTCGGGATCGGTCATGATCGTCGCCGGGTTCGAATTGACCAGCACGATCCGATAGCCGTCGGCCTTCAGCGCCTTGCACGCCTGGGCCCCCGAATAGTCGAACTCGCAAGCCTGCCCGATCACGATCGGCCCGGCGCCGATGATCAGGATCGTCTCAAGGTCGGTGCGTTTAGGCATGCGCCGTCATCAGCGCGACAAAGCGTTCGAACAGGTAGTGGCTGTCCTGCGGGCCGGGGCTCGCTTCAGGATGGTACTGGACCGTGAACACCGGTTTGCCGGTGATGCGCATGCCTTCGTTGGTGCTGTCGAACAGCGACACATGGGTGACCTCGACGCCCTTTGGCAGGCTTGCGGGGTCGACGATAAAGCCATGGTTCTGGCTGGTGATTTCGACCGTGCCGGTGGCGAGGTCCTTGACCGGGTGATTGGCCCCGCGATGCCCTTGCGGCAACCGGCAGGTCCGGCCGCCGAGTGCCAGCGCCATCAGCTGATGGCCGAGGCAGATCCCGAAGATCGGGAGGCCGACCCGGACCAGCTCGCGCAATACCGGGGCGGCATATTCCGCGGTCGCCGCCGGGTCGCCGGGCCCGTTCGACAGAAAGACGCCGTCGGGGCGATGGCGCAAAACATCGTCGGCCGAAGCGGTCGCCGGGACCACGGTGACCCGGCAGCCATGCTGGGCGAGCATGCGCAGGATATTGTGCTTGATGCCGTAATCGACCGCAACGACGTGCCATTGCGGTGCTGCCAGCCGGCCGAACCCATGACCGTGCCGCCACGCCGTCTCGGTCCACTCATAGGTCTGTCGGCAGGTCACCTCCCGGGCGAGGTCCATGCCGTCGATCCCCGGCCAGGCGCAGGCTGCTTCCCGCATCTCGGCCGGGTCGAGCGGCTGCGTCGGCTGGTATGCGACGACCCCGTTCGGCGGGCCGCCGTCGCGGATATGGCGGACCAGCCGCCGCGTGTCGATGCCCGAGACCCCGATCAGCCCGCGCTCTCTGAGCCAGTCGTCGAGCGATCCGGTGGCACGCCAGTTGGCCGGAGCGGTGATCCCGGTGCGCACGACGAGGCCGCGCGCCGCCGGGGTCACGGTTTCGAGATCGTCGAGGTTGGTTCCGACATTGCCGATATGCGGAAAGGTGAAGACAATGATCTGGGCGGCATAAGAGGGGTCGGTCAGGATCTCCTGATAGCCGGTCATCGCGGTGTTGAAGCAGACCTCGCCGACCGCCATTCCGCGCGCGCCAAAGCCGCGGCCCCAGAACACGCTGCCATCCGCGAGGACGAGTGCCGCGTTGTGGTCGGGCGGTTGCAGCGACGGGTCGCGCATCTGGGCTAAATCCGCTGGCAGGCCACGCACCGCCCGGTATCGGCGACCAGGCGCAGGCTGAGACCATAGACATAACCGGTCGCGGTCCGGCGGTCAACCCGTCGCGAACCGGAACCTCAGTGGTTTCAGGTACTTATGACTTGATGTGCAGAATTGCCGCGAGCCGGCAAACAGCGTAGTCTCGCACCGGCCGAAGAAACGGGGACACGGCAATGCTGCGCCAGGCCTTTAGCGACCGGCTCAGAGACGCGATGAAGGCGCGCGACAGCCGCACCGTCTCGGCCGTGCGGCTGATCCTGGCCGGGCTCAAGGAGCGCGATGTCGCGGCTCGCACTGCCGGCAGCGGCGAGGGCATCGCCGAGCCCGAGATCGCCCGGATGCTGCAAGGGATGATCAAGCAGCGGCGCGAATCGATCGCTCTCTACGAGCAAGGCAATCGCGCCGACCTCGCCGAGAAGGAGCGCGACGAGATCGCGGTGATCGAGAGCTTTCTGCCGCGCCAGATGGACGAAAGCGAGATCGAGGCGGCGGTGCGAGACGCGATCGCCGACAGCGCAGCGTCGAGCGCGAAGGACATGGGCAAGGTCATGGCAGCCTTGCGCCAGCGGCATGCCGGCACCCTCGATCTCGGTCGCGCCGGAACGATCGTCAAGCGGCTTCTCGAGTGACCGGAGAATATTCGACATCGGCCATGCGCAGGGCCGAGCCGCAACGCCAGGTGCGAGCCGCTGGACCCGGCGGCGGCAACCGGGATGGCGGGGACGAGCCCGGCCATGACGCGGCCCCGACCCGGCGCGGCTGATGGCCTTCCCGCCGGGCTTCCTCGACGAGTTGCGCGCCCGCGTGCCGCTCGGCGACCTGGTCGGCCGCAGCGTCAAGCTGACCCGGCACGGGCGCGAGTTTGCCGGGCTCTGCCCGTTTCATCACGAGAAGACACCGTCCTTCTACGTCGTCGCCGACAAGAATTTCTTTCATTGCTTCGGTTGCGGCGCCCATGGCGACGCGATCGGCTTTGTCATGCGCGCCGAGCATCTCGATTTTCTCGAAGCGGTCGAGCGGCTGGCGGGTGAAGTCGGGCTCGCGGTGCCGCAAGCAAGCCCGCAGGAACGCGAGCGGGCACAGCGGCAAAAGACGCTGCTCGAAGCCCTCGAAGCTGCGGCGGTCTTCTACGAGGCGCAGCTGTGGGCACCGGTGGGCAGCCGCGCGCGCGGCTATCTGCACAGCCGCGGGCTCGACCCCGAAACGATCCGGCGCTTCCGCCTCGGCTGGGCGCCAGGAGGTGCCGACGGTGCCGACCGGCAGGCGTTGCGCCGTGCGCTCGCCGGCGGTTTTCCGGAGCCGCTGCTGGTCGAGGCCGGGCTGCTACACCGGCCCGAGCAAGGCGACAGCTTCGACTATTTCCGCGGCCGGGTGATGTTTCCGATCGGCGACCGCGCCGGGAGGGTGATCGCGTTTGGCGGGCGGGTGCTCGGCGACACGCAACCCAAATATCTGAATTCGCCCGACACTCCGGTCTTCGCCAAGGGCCGTTCGCTCTATGGCTGGTCGGCAGCGCGCGCGGCGGCGGGCGATCGCAGCAACCCGATCGTCACCGAGGGCTATCTCGATGTGATCGCGCTCAACCGCGCCGGGTTCACCTCGGCGGTGGCGCCACTCGGCACCGCGCTCAGCGAATTTCAGCTGCAGGAATTGTGGCGGCTCGGGCCGGAGCCGATCCTGTGCTTTGATGGCGACAGTGCCGGCGAGCGCGCCGCCGCGCGTGCATTGCGCCGCGCCTTGCCGCTGTTGCGCCCGGGCCACAGCCTGCGGTTTGCCCAGCTGCCCGCGGGCGAGGACCCGGATTCGCTGCTGCACGCCGCTGGACCCGCCGCCGTCGAGCAGGTTCTCGTCACGGCCAGGCCGTTGTCGCGGCTGCTGTGGGACCTCGAAACCGGGGCCGCCCCGGCCGATACGCCGGAACGGCGGGCCGATCTCGAACGCCGCCTGATGGAGGCTGTCGGGCTGATCGGCGAGCGCACGGTGCAGGCCGCATATCGTCGCTTCATCCGGCAAAAACTGTATGAGACCGGCCGCATGGCGCCCGCTGCGACGCGCCGTCCGGAACCGGCGCGCCCGGCTTTTGTCAGCGACCGGCCGGCGTCGCTGCGGCCTTCGCCGGCCCGGGTGCAACGCGAAATCCTGTTGCGCATCCTGCTGCGCACCCCGGCGCTGATCGACGAGGTCGCCGAAGAACTGGCGGCTCTCGACATCCCGGAAGCGGCACTTGACAAGCTTCGCCACGAGATTTTAGAGATCGCAGCTCTGCAGCCGGGGCTTGACGCCTCGGCGCTCCGGCAACACCTTCTGACGAACGGGTTTGCGGCGACCGTGGATGCGTTCCTCTCGCCTTCGGTCGATTCTGGCTTTCTGGTCCGGCGCCCGGATTCATGGGCCATCGCACGCGAGGAATGGGCTCATGTGATCGGAATGCTGAAGGGAGGCCACCGGTCGGCTGTGGCCGAAGCCAGCAATCACCTGATCGACGAGGTCTCGGCGGCGAGCTGGGAGCGCTTTCTGGCTGCGCGCGAAGCGATGCTGCGAGACGGTCGGATCGATGACGAGCCGGCGTGACACACCGATCCGTGACACGCCAATCCGTCCGGCGGGTGCGCGCCGCCCGCAGCGCCGCAACATGGGAAATTCTGGTCCCCGATCTTGGCTCGGCCGGGGCGAAACCTGTCTAGGGATGGTGGAATGGCGAGCAAGGCGGCGAATACGGCTGAAGCGACAGAAACCCGCGAGGAGGCTGCCGAAGCTCCTCTGCTCGATACCGTCGCCGCCGCGATCAAGAAGATGCTGGCCCGTGGCCGCGAGCGCGGCTATGTGACCTATGACGATCTGAACGCGGCGCTGCCGCCCGACCAGGTGTCCTCGGAGCAGATCGAGGACACGATGACGATGCTGTCCGAGCTCGGGGTCAACCTGATCGAGAGCGAGGAAAGCGAGGAGCCGGCGGCGGCCGACACGGCCGAGAGCGATGGCGAGGCCCGCGGCAATCTCGACGACGACGATATCGGCCGCACCGACGATCCGGTGCGGATGTATCTGCGCGAGATGGGGTCGGTCGAGCTCTTGTCGCGCGAGGGCGAAATCGCGTTCGCCAAGCGGATCGAGGCCGGCCGCGAGATGATGATCGGCGGCATCTGCGAAAGTCCGGCGACGATCCGCGCGATCATCGCCTGGCGCGACGCGTTGAACGAAGGCAAGATGCTGCTGCGCGACATCATCGATCTCGATGCCGCCTATGGCAGCGGCGGCTTCGACCAGGCGCCGCCCGAAACGGCACCAGCCGAGCCGGCGGATGAGGCGCCAGACCCGCTGGCGGGCGAAGAAGCCGGGGCCGATCCCGAGCTCGGCGGCGACGAGGGCGAGGGCGAAGAGAGCTCGATCTCGCTCGCCGCGATGGAAGCCCAGCTCAAACCGGGTGTCCTCGCCGTTTTCGACAGCATTGCAGAAACCTACAGGAAGCTGCACCGGCTGCAGGAGCAGCGCGTCACGGCATTGCTCAAGGGCGAGGCGCTGCCAAAGGTCACCGAGCGGCGCTACGAGAATCTCAAGGCCAAGGCGGTCGAGGAGGTCAAGCGCATCCGGCTCAACAACGCGCGCATCGAAGCGCTGGTCGAGCAGCTGTACGAGGGCAACCGCAAGCTGGTCGGCGATGAGGGCCGATTGCTGCGGCTGGCGGAGAGCGCCGGCATCAAGCGCGCCGATTTTCTGCGCGAATATTACGGCAACGAGCTCGCCCGCGACTGGCTCGAACGCGTGGCGGCGCTGCCGGCGCGAGGCTGGCCGCGGCTGGTTGAGAAGCACCATGCCGAGGCGGCCCGGCTGCGCGCCCAGATCGCCCAGATCGCAGCCGACACAAAGCTGCCGATCGCCGAGTTCCGCCGCATCGTGCAGACCGTGCAGCGCGGCGAGCGCGAAGCCGGCCGGGCCAAGAAGGAGATGGTCGAGGCCAACCTGCGGCTCGTCATCTCGATCGCCAAGAAATACACCAATCGCGGGCTGCAGTTTCTCGACCTGATCCAGGAAGGCAATATCGGCCTGATGAAGGCGGTCGACAAATTCGAGTATCGCCGCGGTTACAAATTCTCGACTTATGCGACCTGGTGGATCCGCCAGGCGATCACCCGCTCGATCGCCGACCAGGCGCGAACGATCCGCATCCCGGTGCACATGATCGAGACGATCAACAAGCTGGTGCGCACCTCGCGCCAGATGCTGCACGAGATCGGCCGCGAGCCGACCCCCGAGGAGCTCGCCGAGAAATTGGCGATGCCGCTCGAAAAGGTGCGCAAGGTGCTGAAAATCGCCAAAGAGCCGATCAGCCTCGAAACCCCGATCGGCGACGAGGAGGATTCGCATCTCGGCGATTTCATCGAGGACAAGAACGCGGTCCTGCCGCTCGACGCTGCGATCCAGGCCAATCTGCGCGAGACGACGACGCGGGTCCTCGCTTCGCTGACGGCGCGCGAGGAGCGGGTGTTGCGCATGCGCTTTGGCATCGGCATGAACACCGACCACACGCTCGAAGAAGTCGGCCAGCAATTCTCGGTGACCCGCGAGCGCATCCGTCAGATCGAGGCGAAGGCGCTGCGCAAACTCAAGCATCCGAGCCGCTCGCGCAAATTGCGCAGCTTTCTCGACACCTGACCCGGCGCCCCGCGCCTCGTCTGCCGAGCGGGGGCGACAGCCCCTGCAGCCTGTCGTATCCTCGGCTGGCGGGCCCGTAGTTCAGCTGGTTAGAACGCGCCGCTCATAACGGTGTAGTCGCAGGTTCGAATCCTGCCGGGCCTACCCGCGCCGCGCTGCCAGAGCGTGATCTTGCCCGGGCGAGGCAGCGCGCGAAAACCCACACCGGGAGGATGCGATGAGCGCAGACCGCAGCAGGCCGCCGATCGTGCATTTTGTCGGCAGTATTCCGCTGCCCGATGCCGAAACCGTGTTTCGCACGCTGGCCGCGGCGACCGGGCCGCTTCTGCGACGGCTCCCGGACGGCGAAACCGGGATCCGCAAGACCTGGATCCGCTTTTTGCAGCAGGTGCTCGCCGACAACCCGGCGATCGAGGTCGCCGCGGATGTGCCGCCGTTCAGATTCACCCAGTGGGACGGCCGGTTGCTGCGCGAAATCCCGCGGCTTCGCCTGCGCCGCGGTGCCACGCCCGACCCCGCGACGTTTGTCACCGGCTATGCCGAGATGGCGATCGCCTCCTGGCGTCTGTTCGAGCGTTTGCAGGCCGAGGGCGTCATTCCGCCCGGTGTCAAGTTCCAGGTATCGCTGCCGACCCCGGTCGCTCCCATCTACAACAACATGGTCCCGGCGGACCGGGCGGCACTGCTGCCGGCGCTGACCCGGCATCTCGTCGGCGAGGTCGCAAAGATTGCTGCCGCGGTGCCAAACGATCGCCTCGCGCTGCAATGGGATGTGTGCCAGGAGGTGCTGGCCTGGGAAGGCTATTACGAACCGGGGCCGGTCGATTTTCGCACCGAGACGATCGCGGTCCTGACCTGGATCGGCGACGCCGTGCCGGCAACGGTCGAGCTCGGCTATCATCTGTGCTACGGCAGCCCCAACGACGAGCATTGCGTGCAGCCGAAGGACATGGCGATCATGGTCGAGATGACCAACCGGGTTGCTGCCGGGGTGTCGCGCTCGATCCAGTTCTTCCATATGCCGGTGCCGCAGGACCGCACCGACGACGCTTATTTCGCCCCGCTTGACGGGCTGAGGCTCGGCCCGGCGACCGAGCTCTATCTTGGCCTCGTCCACCATAATGATGCCGCCGGCGACGTGGCGCGGCTCACGGCGGCGCAGCGCCATGCACGGGTCGATGGTGTCGCCACCGAATGCGGCATGGCGCGCGGCGACCCGGCACGGCTGCCATCATTGCTCGCCGCCCATCTCCATGCCGCGCGATTCGCAGCGGACCGGTAGCTGCGACGCCGCCCACTTACGACACCCACCCACTTACGACACCTGGGCAAGTTCCTTGACCCGGGTCGATTGCGCGGCGGCGAGGTGGTTCTTGGCCAAGACGGTGTAGACCGCGGGCAGCACGAACAACGTGAACAACGTGCCGATCGACATGCCGGCGACGACCACGATGCCGATCGAGAACCGGCTCGCCGCCCCGGCCCCGCTCGCTGCCAGCAACGGCACCAACCCGACCACCATCGCCGCCGTCGTCATCAGGATCGGGCGCAGCCGCACCCGTGCCGCCTCGACGATCGCGCGGCGCCGGTCGAGCTGTGCGCTGACCTGCAATTCATTGGCAAAGGCAACCATCAGGATGCCGTGCTTGCTGATCAGCCCGATCAGCGTGACGAGGCCGACCTGGGTATAGATGTTCATCGTCTCCAGGCCGAAGAACAGCGGCATCATTGCGCCGCAGATCGACAGCGGCACGCTGACAAGGATGACCAGCGGGTCGCGCAAGCTCTCGAACAACGCCGCCAGCACCAGAAAGATGATGATCAGCGCGAACACAAAGGTGACCGCGAGCTGGTTGCCTTCCCGCACATAAAGCCGTGTGTCCGACAGGTAATCGTGGCTGAAGCCGACCGGTAATTTCTTTGCCTGGGCTTCGAGAAAATCGACGGCCTGGCCGGTCGTGACCCCCGGCATCGGCACCGCCTGGAACGTCGCGGAGTTCAGCTGGTTGTACTGGGTCAGCGCGTTGGGCTCGGTGTCCATGCGCAAACTCACGAGGTTCGACAGCGGCACCGGCTGTCCCGCAACCGATTTGACGTAATAGCGGCTCAGCGTGCTGGCATTGAGGCGGTCGGACCGCGGCACCTGCGGGATCACCTCGTAGGAGCGGCCATTCAGATCGAACCAGTTGACGTAATTCTCGCCGACCAGCAGCGCCAGCGTGTCGCCGATCGATTGCATCGTGACACCGAGCTCGCTGGCTTTCGCGCGGTCGATCGTCACGTGAATTACCGGCTGGTTGAAATCGAGATCGCTGTCGACGACGATGAACATGCCGCTCTTGCGCGCCGCCGCCTTGATCTTCTCCATCTCCAGATAGATCGTCTTATAGTCTTGCGGCGAATAGATCACCATCTGGATCGGCAGCCCGCCGATCGTCGCCGGCAATGGCGGCAGGTTGAAGACAAAGGCGCGCAGCCCCTCGACCGCGTTGACCTTGCGCTGAATCAGCGGCTTCAGCTGCTGCGCCGAGCGCGACCGCTCGCCCCACGGCTTCAAGATGACACCGGCGATGCCCTGGTTCGGCCCGAGATTGCCATTGACGATAAAGCGCAGAAAGGTCTCGGGGAAGGAAGCCAGCGCCCGGTCGAGCTTGTGGTCGTAGGCTTCGGAATAGTCGAGGTTGGCGTATTGCGGCGATTTGGTCAGCGCGAACAGCACCCCCTGGTCCTCCTCGGGGGCGAGTTCGGAGTTGGTGTTCATATACATGAAGACGAGGCTCGCCAGCACCGCGGCACCGAACAGCGCGGTCACCGGCCGGTAATCGAGCGAGCGCTCGAGGCGCCGGCCATACCAGCCGGCGAGCCACGAAAAGCCGCGATCAATGATCCGCACGAACCGGTCCTGCAGCATCTGGCGGGACAACAGCAACGAGCACATCATCGGCGACAGCGTCACCGCGACGACGCCCGAGATGATCACCGCTCCGGCCAGCGTGAATGCGAATTCGCGAAACAGCGCCCCGGTGACCCCGCCAAGAAACCCGATCGGGGCGTAGACCGCCGCCAAGGTCAGGGTCATCGAGATGACCGGGTTGGCAATCTCGCGGGCGCCGATCAACGCCGCCTGCGCCGGGGTCCGGCCCTCCTCGATATGGCGGTAGACATTTTCGACGACGACGATCGCGTCATCGACGACGAGCCCGATCGCCAGCACCATAGCCAGCAAGGTCAACAGGTTCAGGCTGAACCCGAGGGCCGCCATGATGATCCCGGCGCCGACCAGTGACAGCGGGATGGTCACGATCGGGATCACCACCGAGCGCAGGCTGCCGAGAAACAGGAAGATGACCGCGACGACGATGATCACGGCCGAGCCGAGCGAGGATTCGACCTCGTCGATCGAGGCCTGGATGAATTTGGTCGAATCGTAAGCGACCTCCATCTGCACCGAGGGCGGCAGGTTGCGCTGGATCTGCGGCAGGAGTGCGCGCACGCCCTTGACGAGCGAGAGCGGATTGCCCGACGGCGTCGCCTGGATGCCGATGAACACGGCGTGGCGGCCGTTCATCATGACACTCGAGGTCCAGCTTTGCGCTGCAAGATCGACGGTCGCGATATCGCCCATCCGGACCACGGCGCCATTTTTCGATTTGACGACCATGTTCTTGAACTGGGCGACACTGGTCAGCCCGGTATTGGTGCTGACATTGGTGACGGTGAAGTAGCCTTTGGCTTGGCCAGGTGCGGACTGGTAGTTGTTGGCCTGGATCGCGGCGGCGACATCGCTGGCCGAGATGCCGCGCGCCGCCATTCGCGCCGGATCGAGCCACAACCGCATGGCGAAGGTCTGGCCGCCAAGAATGTCGGCCGAGGCCACGCCATTGACCGTGTCGAGCAGCGGTTGCACCACCCTGGTCAAGTAATCGGAAATCGCCGCACTCGAAATCTCATTGCTGGAAAAGCCGATATACATGACCGCCGTGGTCTGTCCGGTGGCCTTGACAATAACCGGATCCTGTGATCCGGTCGGCAGCAGGTATTTGACCTGCTGAACCTTGGCCATGACTTCGGTCAAGGCCTTGTCGGGATCGAAATTCAGCAGGATGTAGGCGGTGATCGTGCTGGTCCCCTGGACCGAGGACGAGGTCAGATAGTCGATGCCCTCGGCGGTCGCGACGGCCTGGGCAAGCGGCGTCGTAATAAAGCCCTGGATCAGATTGGGCGAGGCGCCGGGATAAAGCGTGGTGATCGTGATCGTGGTGTTCGACAGCTTGGGATATTGCCGGATCGGCAATTGCATCATCGCCCGCAGCCCGACCAGCAGGATCAAGAGGCTGACGACCAGCGCCAGCACCGGCCGGCGGATGAAGATATCGGTGAACGACATGGCTTGGCGCGCCGCCGGGAAGACGGTCAGTGCAGCGTCGGATGGGCCGGCGGCTGCGGCGGCGGCGAACCGGTTATTGCCACCTGCGAGCCGCTCTGCAGCTTGACCTGACCGGCCGCGACAATCTCCTCGCCGGGCTTCAGCCCGGAGAGGATCGCCACCTTGTCGCCCCACCGGTCACCGGTCTTGACCGGGGTGCGGACCGCTCGCAGCACAGCGTGCCCGTGCGCGTCCTTGCCCTCCGGCCGGATCACATAGACGCTGTCGCCATAGAGCGTGTATTCGACCGCGGTCTCCGGTACGACCATCATGTCGGGCTGCGGCGGCAGCACGATCGCGGCATTGACAAACATCCCCGGCAATAGCGCGCCATCGGGGTTTGGCATCGTCGCCTGGACCTCGATCGTGCGCGTGTCGGGGCTCAGCTGCGGTTCGATCGTCGTCAGCTTCGCCATGAAGACCCGGCCGGGATAGGCGTCGGAGGTCACGCGAACCTCTTGGCCGACCGCGATCTCGGAGCGCTGCTGCGAGGGCAGCGTGAAGTTGACATAGAGCATCGACAGATCGGTCAGGGTGACGATCGGCGCCCCGGCGTTCAAATATTGCCCGAGATCGATCTGGCGCAACCCGAGCTGGCCGGAGAACGGTGCGCGGATCAGCTTCTGCGCGATAATCGCCTGCGTCTTCTGCACGAGAGCCTTCATCTGGTCGAGCTGGCTCTGGTTCTGGTCGACCGTCTCCTGCGGGGTGAACTGGCGTTTGACGAGTTCTTTCGAGCGCGCGAGCGTGATCTCGGCGAGCCGCGCCTGCGCCTCGTAATTGGCGAGGTCGCCAAGATCCGGTGCGTCGTTGAGCTGCACCAGCGGATCGCCAGCCTTCACCGTCTCGCCCGGGTGGAAAAAGATCTTGGTGACCCGCCCGGCGACTTCGGGATTGACCGTGACCTGGTGGACCGCGATGAGCGAGCCGATACCAGGGGCAAAGCGCGGGACCGACTGGCTGGTGACCGTCACCGCGCTGATCTCGGCCGGCGGCGGTTTGTTGTGGGCGAAGAAATTGGCGATCGCGTGGGCGCGGAAGCGATTGAACTCGTAGAGGCCACCGAGCACGATCGCCAAGAGCAACCCGACAATGACGAACCAGCGCACCACGTGAGGTCGCGGCGAAGCCGTGCGGCGGCCGTCACCGCGCTCGTCTGTCGCCCGATTTGTCGTCGCCGCGCGTGCCGAGGTTGGCGACAGCGGATCACCGTCCATTAGCGGCTCCCTTGGCGGTGCCTCCCAGATCGGCGGTGAATTCGAACGGGCGACGCGCGCTGGCAGGCAGCGCCGTGGCGATCGCCGCCTCGGTCAGGCCAATGCCGCGCAGGATGAACCACGCCGTCTCTTCGGCCACCGCCACCATCGTCCCCTGATAGGTCAGGCAGGCGCGTGCCGGCAGCAGCACGAACGCCATCATTGCCGCAAGATGATGGCCGAACCAGAAGCGGTTGGCCGAGGCGATCGGCCCCAACGCCATGTCGCCGGCGGTGACGGCCGCCTCGATCGAGGCGGCGAACAGCGGGTGGACCCGCGCGAAAATCGTGTCGAACAGCTCGCGCGCGTACTCTCCGTCTTCGAGAAAGCTGTGCAGCACCAGCCGCAGCCGAGAGTCGCGCTCGGTCCGGTCGGCATCGCCGGCGAGGAGAAAATAGCGCACCATGTAATCGATCATGCGGACCAATGTCGCCGTCGACGGTTCGAGCGTCGCCAGCCTTTCGAGCGCCGGGTCGCCCTCGCAGCCGAGCCGCAGGATCTCGCCATAGAGATGCTTCTTGCTCGGAAAATGCCGAAACAGCAGCGCCTCGGAGATGTTCGCCGCCTCGGCGATCTCGCGCGTCGTGGTGCCGGCAAAGCCTTTGCGCGCAAACAGCGGCAGAGCGGCCGTGACGATCGCCTTGTGGCGCTCGTCGCTATCCAGTCGTGTCAGAGCCATCGCGTGAAGAAAGTAAGCGCTTACTTACCAGCGGTCAATAGCGGTTTGCCGCGCCACGCCGCCGGCGATTGCGGCGCATCGGGTCATTATCGCGGCACATCGGGATCGTGGCACATGGCGAAGACGTGCCAGATGGGCAGTATGATGCGGGCGCGGCTCCGCGGGTCGCTACCGCAGCCCGGACAACAACCGGACAACAAGAGGGCAAGCATGTCTGGACGGAAGATCGATTTCTTCGGGACCTTTCTCGACAACCTCAAGCCGCCCTCATCGGCCGCTGCGAGCGCCGGGATCAGGGGTCCACGCCTCTTCTCACCAAGCCCTTCGAGTGCCGCACCCGGGCCCGATCCGCTGAACGAAGTATTGAAGGCGTTGCGCCATGGAGACCGGCCGGCCAAGGACCTGATCCCGCTGGTCGGCAGGTCGGTTTCGGAATTCCTCGCGATCGGCGACAGGCTGGTCGAACTCGGCTGGGTGCGGCGGGTTGATGGCGACGTCCTGCAGCTGACCGAGAAGGGCCACGAGGTTGCCGATCTTCTCGCGTAGACGCCGGCCGCCGCCGACAGCGCCGGGGCTGGTCACGCAACCCGCAAATGCCGTCCACGGGATCAAATCCTACCGACGCCGGGTGATTCTCCAGAACCTCGCGGTGATTCTGGGGGGCGCCGCCGTCCTGCTCGCCATCGGCTTCTACCTGCCCAAAAGCTCGGCCGAACCGTGGCGCACGATTGTCGATCTCGTCCTCGTCGCCGGTTTCTCGGCGCTCGTCGCCTATGGCGAATTGCTGTCCCGCTACCACGACAGTGCGGCTCGGCTGATCGGCGCGCCGCCGACGCCGGTGTACCTACTGGCCAATGTCGCGGCCGCCATCGCCGCGTTGCTGATCGTGCGCGCAACCGGCGTTGTCGCCGGAACCAGGGCGCCGCGTCTCTACGGCATCCTGCTGGCGGGCTTTGGCGCGATCGCGTTCTTTCGCACCTCGTTATTCACGATGCGCGTCGGCGGCGCCGATATCGGTGTCGGCCCGAGCGCGCTGCTACAATCGCTGCTTGGCGCCGCCGATCGCATGATCGATCGCGACCAGGCGCAGGGCCGAGCCACCGATGTTGCCGAAATCATGCGTGACATCAGCTTTGCCAAGGCGCGGGCAGCACTGCCGAGCCTTTGTTTCACTCTCGTCGAGAACCTGACCCCCGCCGACCAAAAAGGGGCGAGCGAGCAGATCCGCAGCCTCGCTCAATCGCCCGAACTCGGCGAGGACGCCAAAGCTGTCATCCTCGGCGTCTATCTGATACGCCAAGTCGGCGCCGACGTGCTCGAATTGGCGGTCCGCGCGCTTGGCCCCGAGATCCGGATTGATCCCTCTCCGCCGGCGCCCGCGGGGCAACCTTGACGGGCCGGCAAGCGATCCTTACTTCGCTCTCTCCACTCCCCCACGACACCTTGGACCCCGGCGATGGCAGCCTATCAATACGTTTATGTGATGAAGGGGCTGGGCAAGAGCTATCCCGGCGGCCGCGAGGTGCTGCGCGACATCTGGCTGTCATTTCTGCCGGGTGCGAAGATCGGCGTGCTCGGACCCAACGGCGCCGGCAAATCGACGTTGCTGCGCATCATGGCCGGCGTCGAGCGCGAGTTTTCCGGCGAAGCCTGGGCAGCCGAGGGCGTCCGGGTCGGCCATCTGCCGCAGGAACCCTCGCTCGATCCCGAAAAGGATGTGTTCGGTAACGTCATCGAAGGGCTGGCCGAAACCAAGGCGCTGGTCGATCGGTTCGAGGCGGTCAGCGCGCGGTTTGCCGAGGACCTCACGCCCGAGGAGATGGAGGCGCTGATCGCCGAGCAGGGCGAGCTGCAGGAAAAGATCGACCAAGCCGATGGCTGGGAGCTCGACCGCACGGTCGAGATCGCTATGGATGCGCTGCGCTGCCCGCCGGGCGACGCCGAGGTGACCAGCCTCTCCGGCGGCGAGCGGCGCCGGGTGGCGCTGTGTCGGCTGTTGCTGCAGCGCCCCGATCTGTTGCTGCTCGACGAGCCGACCAATCACCTCGACGCCGAGTCGGTGGCTTGGCTGCAGCGCTTTCTCGAAAGCTATCCGGGCACCGTCGTCACCGTGACCCATGACCGCTATTTTCTCGACGAGGTGGCCGGCTGGATCCTCGAACTCGATCGCGGTCACGGCATTCCTTATGAAGGCAATTATTCGGGCTGGCTCGAGCAGAAAGAGCGCCGCCTCGCCGAAGAGGGCCGGCAGGAGGCGGCGCGCCGGCGCACCCTCGAACGCGAGCTCGAATGGGTCAGGCAGAGCCCGCGGGCGCGCCAGGCCAGGGGCAAGGCGCGGCTCCAGGCCTATGAGGCGCTGGTCGCCGAGAACCGGGAAAACGCGCCCGAGACGGCACAGATCGTGCTGCCGCCGGGGCCACGGCTCGGCGAGCTGGTGATCGCTGCCGAAGGCGTGGCCAAGAGCTTCGGCGACCGGCTCTTGATCGAGGCACTCGATTTCCAGCTGCCGCCGGGCGGGATCGTCGGCGTGATCGGCCCGAATGGGGCCGGTAAGACCACGCTGTTGCGACTGGTCACCGGTCACGACACCGCCGACAGCGGCAGCTTTCGCATCGGTGACACGGTCAAGCTCGGCTATATCGACCAGTCGCGCGACACGCTTTCGGCAACCGCGACCGTGTGGCAGGAGATTTCGGGCGGTCGCGACGAGATCGATCTCGGCCGGCGCAAGATCGCGAGCCGCGCCTATTGCGCGCTGTTCAACTTCCGCGGCGCCGACCAGCAGAAACCGGTCGGACAGCTCTCGGGCGGCGAGCGCAATCGCGTCCACCTCGCCAAGATGCTGAAAGAAGGGGCGAATGTGCTGCTGCTCGACGAGCCGACCAACGATCTCGATGTCGATACGCTGCGCGCGCTCGAGGAGGCGCTGCTCGATTTTGCCGGTTGCGCCGTCGTCGTCACCCACGACCGCTGGTTTCTCGACCGGGTGGCGACGCATATCCTGGCCTTCGAGGGCGACAGCCAGGTGGTCTGGTTCGAGGGCAATTACGCCGACTACGAAGCCGACCGGCGCCGCCGGCTCGGCGCCGCCGCCGATCAGCCGCACCGCATCCGCTACAAGCCCTTGATGCGCGCGTAATCCGCAGCACCCCGCCTGCGGCCCGCTGATGGGCCGCTAATTCTGGTAGAGGCGCCTAATTCTGGCCGGCGCCTTCGATCTTCTGCCGCAGCGCCGTGATCAGCCCCTCGACCTGCCCGCCATGGCGCTGGATCACCGAGGCGAATTCGGAACGCTGGGTCACTGCCATGCTGACCCCCTCGACGATCACATCGTCGATTTTGTAGGTGCCGGCATGGCGCGTCAGCAGCCAGTCGACCTTGGCCGGTGGGGCGCCGTTCGGGCGTAGGATCTCGCTCGTCACCAGGGAACCGTCCGGCGCCGCCCGGCTGCCGATCACGCTGAGGCGCTCGCCAGCATATTCGGCAAGCTGGTTGCTGTAGACGAGCGCAATATAATTGGTGAACAGCCGGACGAATTCCTGCTGCTGCTGCGGCGTCGCGATATGCCAGTAGCGGCCGAGGACGAAGCGGGCGATCCCCGGCACGTCGAAATCCGTCGTGAAGAGCTGGCGGAACCGGGCGACCCGGGTGTTCGGATCGACATTCTTGCCCAACACCTTGAGCGCCTGGTTGCCGAGATCGGTGATCACTGCCGCCGGGTCCGCGGCCGCCGCCACCGGTCGCGACGGGACCGCGAGGCCGAGAGCGAGCACCAGACAGCAGCAGACCAGGATCAGAACATGGCGTCTCGTCATCAGCGGGAAACCTCGGAAGAATTTTGCACGGCAGCGGCCACATTCGGTGCTGCGGGCGGTGCTGCGGGCGATGCTGCGGGTACGGACCCGCCATTTTCGCTGAAGCCCGCCGGCGGCGGCAGGTTCTTGTGCTCGCCGCGGATCAGCGCCGCCCGTCTCTGCCG
The DNA here is from genome assembly GCA_035503615.1 of Allostellaceae bacterium. Lineage (GTDB taxonomy): Bacteria > Pseudomonadota > Alphaproteobacteria > ATCC43930 > CGMCC-115725 > AP-15. The sequence goes on from DATJTI010000042.1 coordinate 74,557, forward strand.
ATAGAGCGAGCGGATCGTCGCGTAATAGTCGAGCGAGGTGCGCTCGATATCGGCCAGCGTGTCGAGGTAGCGGGCCCGCTGATCGATCCCCGACACCGCGCCGCGCGCAAACGGGATCCAATAGAGGGTCCAGGGATGGCCGGTCACGAGCAGGTTCCACGGATCGCCAAACCCCTCGGCGACCTGGCCGCCGAGATCGCGCGGATCGGATGGGCCGAGGATCGGCAAGACCAGATAGGGTCCGGCCGGGATCCCCCAGACGCCGAGCGTTATGCCCAGATCCTGCTCGTGATAGGGAATGCCCCAGCGCCCGGCGACATCGACGATCCCGGCCATGCCGATCGTCGAATCGAGGACAAAGCGCTCTGCCGTCTCCCTGGCGCGCCCGAAATCGCCTTGCAGCGTGTCATTGGCAAAGATCAGCGGCGCCGCCAGGTTGTTCAGAAAGTCGCGCAGCGAGTTGCGCACCGGCTGTGGCAGCGACGCGCGGTAGGCCTTGGCCACCGGCACCAGGACGGTACGATCGACGACCTGGTTGAACGCGAAGATCTTGCGATTGGTGTTCTCGAACGGGTCGTGAAAATCCTCGCCCGCGATCGCCGATTGCGATGATGCGGACGGCTGGGTGGCGCAGCCCGAGGCGATGACCGCGAGCGCCGCCATCAGCCCGGCGCAGCCGAGCCATCGCGGCCGATCGCGGCGCCCGAACCGACCGCGCGGGTCAGACGAGCCGAGGATCGGGTCGGGTCGGGTCATCGAACGGGCTAGCATCGTGCGGCTCTATCTCCTCGGGCGCGCGATATTTGCGGGAAATCCGCGGATGCGGCAAGGGGTTGCCGATGGGCGCGGGCGGCGCCGGGCGAGTCCTGGTGGCTGGTGGCAAAATTGCTTGCGGACATATAGATATCTGCATATGTTGCTGTCGTCAAATGAACGAAGATCGGATCGCAATGGACGACCTGTTGCTGGCGCTGCGGGCGGTGGCCGAGCCCACCCGGTTGCAGCTCCTCGTGCTGTGCGCCCGCGGCGAACTGACGGTCAGCGAGCTGACCCAGATCCTCGGGCAGAGCCAGCCGCGGGTGTCGCGCCATCTCAAACTGCTGTGCGAGGCGGGGCTGCTCGACCGCTTTCGCGAGGGCAGCTGGGTGTTCTACCGGCTCGGTCAGTCGAGCCCGGCAAGCGCGCTGGCGCAGCACCTGGTCGCGGTGTGCGACGAGGCCGATCCGACGATCGCGCTCGACCTGCAGCGGCTGCAGGCGATCAAGGATCAGCGGGCCGAGCGCGCCAGCGCCTATTTTCGCGAAAATGCGCCGCAATGGCACCGGATCCGCTCGCTCTATGTCGACGAGGCCGAGGTCGAAGCGGTGCTGCAAGAGATCATCGCCGCGAGCAGCCCGCGCGATCTTTTGGACATCGGCACCGGAACCGGCCGCATGCTCGAAATGCTGGCGCCGCAGGTCGATCATGCGCTTGGCATCGACCAATCGCGCGCGATGCTGGCCGTGGCCCGGGTCAATCTCGAGCGCGCCGGACTTTCCAACGGGCAGGTGCGGCGCGGCGACATGTACCAGCTGGCGTTGCCGGACGCATCCTTCGATGCGGTGGTGATCCATCAGGTGCTGCACTACGCCGACCGCCCGGCCGCCGCGGTCGCCGAGGCGGCGCGGGTGCTGCGCCCGAACGGCATCCTGGTGATCGTCGATTTCGCACCGCACGAGCTCGAATTCCTGCGCGACGAGCACGCCCATCGCCGCCTCGGTTTCACCGATCGGGAAATCGCTGAATGGTGCCGGGCCGGCGGGCTCGAACCGGGGCGGCCGCAGCAATTGCCGGGCGACCCGCTGACCGTCGTGATCTGGACCGCGCATCGCCGCATGCCGGTCTTGCTGGCGCCGCAGCACAGCGATCTGCGCGCGCCGGCGCCGCCGGACCTCGTCGAAGAAGGGCTCGAGCGATGAACGAAAATCCTGGAGCCGGGCCGGAACGCGGCCGGCTCGCCGCCGACCCGGTGGTCGATTTCGACGCCGGTCCGCCGCGCGTGTCGTTCGAATTTTTCCCGCCGAAAACGGCGGAGATGGAAGCGCAGCTGTGGCAGGTCGTCCGCCGCATCGAGCCGCTGGCACCGCGCTTCGTCTCGGTCACCTATGGCGCCGGTGGCTCGACTCGCGCGCGCACCCACGCGATCGTCGGCCGCATTCGCCGTGAGACTATGCTCGAACCGGCTGCACACCTGACCTGCATCGCCGCGACGCGCGCCGAGATCGATGCAGTTGCATGGCGCTATTGGGATGCCGGGATCCGGCACATCGTTGCCTTGCGCGGTGATCCACCGGCTGGCGAATGCGGCTACACCCCGCCGCCGGGCGGCTATCGCTATGCCGCCGATCTCGTTGCCGGGCTGAAACGGGTTGCCGATTTCGAGATCAGCGTTGCCGCCTATCCCGAGACCCACCCCGAAGCGCAAAGCGCCGAGCACGATCTCGACAATCTGCGGCGCAAGATCGATGCCGGCGCCAGCCGGGCGATCACCCAGTATTTCTTCGATGTCGAGCTCTATCTGAAGTTTCGCGACCGCGCCGCGCGCGCCGGGATCGCGGTGCCGATCGTGCCGGGCATCCTGCCGGTCACCAATTACGCGCAGGTCAAGAAGTTCAGTGCCGTCTGCGGCGCCTCGATCCCGGGTTGGATGGAGGCACATTTCGCCGGGCTCGATGACGACCCCGATACGCGCCGCCTGGTCGCCGCCTCGATCGCCGCCGAGCAATGCCGCCGCCTGCATGCCGAAGGCGTGCACGAATTTCATTTCTATACGCTGAACCGCGCCGATCTGATCGTCGCGATCTGCCATCTCTTGGGTGTGCGCGCGCCAAAGCCGGTCGTTGCCGCGGTGTGAGAGATGACGCATTTCCTCGACTACCTCGCCGATCGCGTCGTGTTGTGCGACGGGGCGATGGGGACCCAGGTGCAGGCGCGCAATCTCGACATCACGCACGATTTTCTCGGCCACGAGAATTGCACCGAGATCGTCTGCGAAAGCCGTCCCGACCTGGTTCGCGAAATTCATCGCGGCTATCTCGCCGCCGGCTGCGATGCGATCCAGACCAACAGCTTTGGCGGCTCGCCGATCACGCTCGGCGAGTTCGGGCTCGCCGACCATGCCTTTGCGCTGAACCGGCTGTCGGCCGAGCTGGCGCGCGAGACCGTCGCCGAGTTCGCTCATGATGGCCGCACCCGCTTCGTGCTCGGCTCGGTCGGGCCTGGCACCCGCCTGCCCTCGCTCGGCCATATCGGCTATCAGGAGCTTGAAGACGCGCTGACGATCCAATGCGCCGGGCTGGTCGCCGGCGGCGTCGATGCGATCATCATCGAGACCTGCCAGGATTCCTTGCAGATCAAGGCGGCGGTCAACGGCGCCAAGCGTGCCCGCGAGGAGGCGCGCAAGGACCTCCCGATCCTGGTCCAGGTCACGGTCGAGACCACCGGCACATTGCTGGTCGGCGCCGACATCGCCGCCGCCGCGACGATCATCGATGCGCTCGGCGTGGCGATGATCGGGCTCAATTGCGCGACCGGCCCGCGCGAGATGGCCGAGCACGTCAAATGGCTCGGCGAGAACTGGCCGGGGCTGGTCTCGGTCCAGCCCAATGCCGGCCTGCCCGAACTGGTCGGCGGGCGTGCCCAATACCCGCTCGGTGCGGCCGAACTGGCGCAGTGGCTCGAACGCTTTGTCGTCGAGGACGGGGTCAACCTGATCGGCGGCTGTTGCGGCACCGATGTGCCGCATATCGCGGCACTCGACGCGATGCTGCGCCGCCTCGGCAATGGCCGGCCGCGTCCGGCGCCGCGAGCCCGCAACGCGGTTTGGACCCCTGCCCTCGCCTCGCTCTATGGCCAGGTGGCGCTGCGCCAGGAGAATGCCTGGCTGTCGATCGGCGAGCGCTGCAACGCCAACGGCTCGCGCAAGTTTCGCCAATTGCAGGAACAGGGCGATTGGGACGGCTGTGTCGAGATGGGCCGCGAGCAGGTGCGCGAAGGCTCGCATACGCTCGACCTGTGCACCGCCTTTGTCGGCCGTGACGAAATCGCCGACATGACCGAGGCAGTGACCCGGCTGCGCGGCGCGGTCAATGCCCCGCTGGTCATCGATTCGACCGAATACCCGGTGCTCGAAGCGGCGCTGAAGCTCTATGGCGGGAAGCCGGTCATCAACTCGATCAATTTCGAGGATGGCGAGGACGCAGCCGAACGGCGCCTCAAGCTCGCCCGCCGGTTCGGCGCCGCGGTCATCGCGCTGACCATCGACGAAGCCGGCATGGCGAAGGATGCCGCGGGCAAGCTCGCCATCGCCCGCCGGCTCCGCGATTTCGCCTGCGACAAGCACGGCCTGCCGCCCTCGGACCTGCTGTTCGATCCGCTGACCTTCACGATCTGCACCGGCAATGACGATGACCGCCGGCTCGGCCTCGAAACCTTGGACGCGATCGAGAAGATCGCTCGGGCGATGCCCGAAAGCCAGATCATCCTCGGCATCTCGAACATCTCGTTCGGCCTCAACCCCCAGGCGCGGCAGATCCTGAACTCGGTGTTTCTCGATCATGCTCTGCGCCGCGGGCTGACCGGGGCGATCGTGCATTTCTCGCGCATCGTGCCGTTGCACCGGATCCCGGCACAGGAGCGCGAAATCGCCGAGGATCTGATCTTCGATCGCCGCCGGCCCGATCATGACCCGCTGCACGCCTTTATTGCGCTCTTTGAAAACCGCACCGCAGAGCAGCGGGCAAAGCAGGTCCGTCCCGAGAAGATCGAGGATCGGCTCGCCCGGCGCATCGTCGATGGCGACCGCCAGGGTCTCGAAGCCGATCTCGACCTGGCGATGCAGCGCTGGAAGCCGCTCGACATCATCAACGAAATCCTCTTGGCAGGCATGAAGACGGTCGGCGAATTGTTTGGCGCCGGCAAGATGCAGCTGCCGTTTGTGCTGCAATCGGCCGAGACGATGAAGGCGGCGGTTCGCTTTCTCGAGCCGCATATGGAGCGGGTCGAGGGCCAGGAGAAAGGCACCGTGGTGCTGGCGACGGTGCGCGGCGATGTGCACGACATCGGCAAGAACCTCGTTGACATCATCCTGACCAACAACGGCTACCGGGTGGTCAATCTCGGCATCAAGCAGCCGATCGGGGCAATTCTCGAAGCCGCCGCAGCGCACAAGGCCGATGCGATCGGGATGTCGGGGCTGCTCGTCAAATCGACCGTGGTGATGCGCGAGAACCTCGAAGAGATGAGCCGGCAGGGGTTCGCTCTGCCGGTCATGCTCGGTGGTGCGGCACTGACCCGGCGCTATGTCGAGGAGGATTGCGTCCAGGCCTATGAGGCGGGCCGCGTCGCCTATGCGCGCGACGCATTTGACGGGCTCGGGCTGATGGACAAGATCGTCGGCGGCCGGTTCGACGCCCATCTCGACGAGGTTCGGACGCGGAACGAAAGCCGCATCGTCAAACCCTCGCGCACGCTCGGCCGCGCCGCCGATCCACGGCCGCCGCGGCCGATCGACCTCGACGAGATCCGCTTGCGCCGCACCGAGCTCAACCGCGACGTGCCGCTGCCGGAGCCGCCATTCTGGGGGCCGCGGATGATCGAACGGGTGTCACCGAAGGCGGTCGTGCCGTATCTGAACGAGCGGATGCTGTACCAATTCCAGTGGGGTTATCGCAAAGACGGCAAAAGCCTCGCCGAGTACCGCGAATGGGCCAAGGACGAACTGCGTCCGGTGCTGCGGCGCATCCTCGACATCGCGATCCGCGAAGAGATCCTGGTGCCGCAAGCCGCCTATGGATATTGGCCTTGCGCCGCCGACGGCAATGACGTGGTGCTGTTCGATCCCGATCGCGGGCACGAACTGACCCGCTTCTCGTTTCCGCGACAGAACAAGCAGGGCGGGTTGTGCATCGCCGATTTCTTCCGCGACATCAGCGCCGGCGAGCGCGACGTGCTTGGTCTGCAGGTCGTGACGATGGGCCGGCGCGCCTCCGAGGTGACCCGCGAATGGTTCGCCCAGAACCGCTATCAGGACTATCTCTATCTGCACGGATTGACCGTCGAGATGGCCGAAGCGCTGGCCGAATATGTGCACCGCCGCATTCGCGGCGAGCTTGGCTTTGCCGCCGACGAGTCACGCGATCCCGACGCGATGCTGGCGCAAGGCTATCGCGGCAGCCGCTATTCGTTTGGCTATCCGGCCTGCCCGAACCTCGCCGACCAGAAGCAGCTGCTCGAATTGCTGCGCGCTGCGGAGATCGGTGTCACGCTCTCCGAAGAGGACCAGCTCGATCCCGAGCAATCGACCTCGGCGATCATTGTTCATCACCCGCAAGCGAAATACTTTTCGGTGTGAAAGCGACCGGAACCGCCAAACCGAGAGCGAACACCGACCGGGCAGCACCTTGCCGGAGGCGCCATGTCTCACTTCGGATGTGACATTGGTCACCCGGTTGGGGAACGGCGCGGCCGGCGGCGCGCCCGTAGGTAGCCCGAGATGCGGCCGGCGGCACGGGCCTTCTCTTCATAGCGGGTCGGCGGCCAGTCCGCCGGGCGCACCCGCCAGTCGGCGCTGCACCGTGCGAGCCATTCAAAATCCGGGTGCGCCGTCACCAATTCGAGCATCGCGGCGAAATAATCGGGATCATCGGTGGCGAGCCGCAATTCGGCCCCGTCGGTCATGATCCGAGCGAGGCCGTCGAGGGTCTCGGCCGAGACGATCCGGCGCTTCTTGTGACGTGCTTTCGGCCAGGGATCGGGAAACAGGATGACGCCGCACGCGATCGAGGCCGGCGCCAACGCCGCGATCAACAAGCGTGCATCATCGAGGAACAGGCGCACATTTTCGAGATGACGGCGCGCGACCTCGCCCAGCAGCTTGGCGATGCCGTTTTCATAGACTTCGCAGCCGATAAAGCCGGTCTGCGGAAAGCATTCCGCGAGCGCCGCCAGATGCTCGCCGCCGCCAAAGCCGATTTCGAGGCAGACGGCGCGCGGGGTGCGAGGAAACAATGCCGCAGGATCGAGCGCGGCCGCAGCCGGCAGATCGAAGGCCAGGCGCGGCCGCAGCGCCGCAAGCGCGCAGCGCTGGCCCGGGCGCAGCGACCGGCCACGCCGGCGCCCATAAAGCAGCGGGCGCGGTATCGGTGCGCCGCCGCGGCCCGGGCCAGTATCAGCAGGCAGGGCCAGGCCGGCAGGTCGGGTCGGGTCGGGTCGGCAGGGTCAGAAGGCGCGGCGCAACTCGTCGACAAGACCGGTGCGCTCCCAGGAAAATACGCCACTCGGCTCGGGCTCGCGGCCGAAATGCCCGTAGGACGAGGTCGGTGTGTAGATCGGCCGGTTCAGCCCGAGATGCGTGCGGATGCCGCGCGGCGACAGATCCATCAGCTCGTTCAGCACCCGTGCAAGCTTGCTTTCATCAACGGCCCCACCGGTCGTGACGTAAAAGGACAGCGGCTTGGCGACGCCGATCGCATAGGCGACCTGGATCGTGCAATGCTCGGCGAGCCCGGCGGCGACCACATTTTTCGCCAGATAGCGGGCGGCATAGGCGGCCGAGCGGTCGACTTTGGTCGGATCCTTTCCGGAAAAGGCGCCCCCGCCATGCGGGGCCCAGCCGCCATAGGTATCGACGATGATCTTGCGCCCGGTCACTCCGGCATCGCCGTCGGGGCCGCCGATCACGAACCGGCCGGTCGGATTGACCAGAAAATTCTCCTCGTTGCACATCCACCCATCGGGCAGCGAAGCGACCACGTAAGGCCGGATGATCTCACGCACCTGGCGATCGTCGATCCGGTCGGAATGCTGGATCGAGACAACGAGCTTGGCCACCCGCACCGGCTTGCCATCGACATAGTGCAGCGTTACCTGGCTCTTCGAATCGGGGCCCAGCTGCGGTGTCAGCCCGGCATGACGGGCTTCGGATAATGCCCGGAGAATCTTGTGCGCGTAGAAGATCGGCGCCGGCATCAGATCGGGCGTGTCGTTGCAGGCGAAACCGAACATCATGCCCTGGTCGCCGGCCCCTTCGTCCTTGTTGCCGAAGGCGTCGACCCCTAGGGCGATGTCGCTCGATTGACTGTGGATGTGACAGTCGATCTTTGCCCGCTGCCAGTGAAAATTGTCCTGCTCGTAGCCGATGTCGCGGATTGCCCGCCGCGCAACCTCGATCAGCTGTTCGGCGGTGATCGATCCGGGCCCGCGCACCTCGCCGGCCAGCACCACGCGGTTGGTCGTGACCAGGGTCTCGACCCCGCAGCGCGCCTGCTGCGGGTCGGCGGCGAGATAGGTATCGACGATCGCGTCCGAGATGCGGTCACAAATCTTGTCGGGGTGGCCTTCCGAGACCGACTCACTGGTGAAGACGAAATCGCGTTTGGCCAAGGCTCTGCCCCCTGCTGAAGCATCGCGGACGTCGAACGGCGCCCGGGGCCGTTGATGCCGCCTCGGCGGGCGGGCGTCAAGCCCCGAGCCCGTTGTGCATACCAACTGCGCGGCCCGACTGCGCGGCCCTAGCGCTCCGGCAAACGCTCGCCGCCGGCGGCCAGTGCCTTGGCCAGTTCGAACAGGCGACGGCGCACAACCGGATCCTCGATCCGGTAATAGGCGCTGACCAGCTCGACGGTTTCGCGCTTGCGCAGCGGGTCGGAATCGAAGGCCTCGGCCGGCGGCTCGGCAAAACCGCCGGGAATCGCCGGGGCGCGCACCGGATCCATGTCATCGAAAAAAAACGACACCGGCACATCGAGGACCCGGCTCAAATCGTGCAATCGGCTGGCTCCGATGCGGTTGGCACCGCGCTCGTATTTCTGCACCTGCTGAAACGTCAGGCCGATCGCCTCGCCGAGCTTCTCCTGGCTGAGACCGAGCATGTTGCGGCGCAGCCGAACCCGAGAGCCGACATGGACGTCGATCGGGTTTGGTTTGTCGCCCTTTTGCCGGCCGGGCCGGCGGGGTTGTTGATCTATCGCCATCGGGGTCGACCGCTTTCTCAACATTATTGGCGTTATTTTTAGACGAGCCATTGACGGCGGGTCAAGCGACCGTTTCAACCTGAAATAAGCGAGTGCAACCGAAAGGTGCTGTCGGGTGGTTCAACCGAGCCGCAGCGCCACCGGCACCGCACCCGCGACCAATAGCGCCAGAAAGATCCAGTCGCCGCCGCGGGCATAGGGCGTGCGCGCGGCCGCGGCGGGCAAGGCGGCATCGACATAGCCGATCGCATCGAGATTGGTGCGCGCCAATACCCTGCCCGCGGCATCGACGACGGCACTGATGCCGTTATTGGCGACACGGACCAACGGCAGACCTTCCTCGACGGCGCGGGTGCGGGCGATGGCGAAGTGCTGGAACGGCCCCGAGGTCCGGCCGTACCAGGCGTCATCGGTGACATTCAAGAGCCAGGCCGGCCGAGAGTTCTCATCGACGATGGCGTGGGGAAAAATCACCTCGTAGCAGACGAGCGCACCAAATGGCGGCAGCCCTGGAACGGTGATGGTCCGCGGCCCCGGGCCGGCGCTCAAATCGATCGACCCGGCGGTCACCTTGGTGAACGACAACCAGCGGCGGAACGGCACATATTCGCCGAACGGCACCAGATGCGCCTTGTCGTAATGCGCGAGGATGTCACCCTTGCCATCGATCACCGCGATGCTGTTCCAGATTTTCTCGATCGGCGCCGGCGGCGGGTTCGCCCGCAACGTACCGGTGATCAGGTAGCCGCCAGGCGGGACGACCCCGGCGATCGCCTGCCGCGCCATCGAATCGCGGCCGAGCAGATAGGGGCTCGCTGCCTCGGGCCACAGCACCGCGCTGAGCGCGTGCGAAGAGGGCGCCGCGCTCAAATCGAGCAACCGCTGAAAGTTCGACCGGGCCGCTTCCGGCTGCCATTTCAATGTTTGCGGAATCGAAGGCTGGACCAGACGCAGCCATGTCCCGGTCAAGACGCTCGGCATCGCTTGGAGCCGGACCGCGCCGGCGATGGCGAGACCCCCGATCAGCAGACCGGCCGCGACCACCGGCGCCCAACGCCGACCCACCGGGACCGGCGCCAGCGAGGAGACCCCGAGCAGCGCCGGCAGCGAGGCCGCAAGAACGGTCAGGAAGCTGAGCCCGTAGATACCGATCCAGGCGGTGCTCTGCAGCATTGCGAGGCTGCCGGGAAACCCGCCCGACCAGGCATAGCCGACAAGGTTCCACGGCAGGCCGGTCAGGGCGTGGCCGCGCACCCATTCGGCGACACTCCAGGCGATCGCGAAGGCGACGATTCGTGCCGTCGCCGGCAGCCGCAGGAGGCGGGCGACGAGCCGGGTCGCCAGCAGCGCCAGCCCGATATAGAGGGCGAAGGCGGCCGGCAGCCCGGCCGCGGCAAACGGCACCAGCCACCAGAACCGGTCGATATCGACAAACAGCGCCGCGGCGATCCAGTAGAGGCCGGCGATAAAAAAGCCGAAGCCGAAGACCCAGCCGAGCCGGAACGACGCACCAAGCCCGCTGCTGCCATCGTCGAGCCATAGAAACAGCGGGAAGACAATGACCAGAACCGGTGTCAGATCAACGGGCGGCAGGGCTGCGACCGCGGCGATGCCGAGCGCAAAGGCGAGCCCATAGCGGCGCCAGCCGCGCAGACTGGCGATCTCTCCAGCAAGGCGGCACAGCGGCGTATCGATGGTCGCCCCGGGCCGGACCCGAAACAACCCGGCTTCAGGCATTGCCACCACGCTGCGCCGCACGCGCCGCCGGCGCGGTGCGCACGCGCAACCGCTTGATCCGCCGGGGATCGCCGTCAAGCACCTCGAATTCGAGGCCGCAGGGATGCGCAATCACCTCGCCGCGCTTCGGCACCCGCCCGGCGAGGGTCGAGACGAGGCCGCCCAGAGTATCGATCTCCTCCTGGTCGCCGGCCGGACGCAGGCGCACACCCTGGCGGTCTTCGAGTGCCTCGATCGGGGTGCGGCCATCGGCGATCAGCGTGCCATCGGCCCGCTCGATCAGCAGCGGCCCGTCGGCGACGTCGTGCTCATCCTCGATTTCGCCGACGATCTCCTCGATCAGATCCTCGATCGTGACCAGCCCGTCGATGCCGCCGAACTCGTCGACCACCATCGCGATATGCGTGCGGGCCTGGCGCATCTGCACCAATAGATCGAGGATCGGCAGCGACGGCGCCACGAACAACAGCTTGCGCAGCAGCGGCACAACCTTGGTCTCGCGCCGCTCGGCGACCGGGGCCAGCACGTCCTTGACGTGAACAAAACCGATCACGTCATCGAGCGTCTCGCGATACACCGGCACCCGCGAATGGCCCTGCTCGATCATGAATTTGACCAGTTGCGGGAACGGCGTTTCGATGTCCAGCGCGGCAATATCGACGCGCGGCACCATGACATCGGCGGCGGTCTGGTCATGACCCTTCAGGATGTTGCCGATCAACGCCCGCTCATGCGCGCCGAGCGGATCGGGATCGTCGGCCGGCGGCTCCTCGATCATCTCGTCGATCGTGTCGCGCAAGCTTTCGCCATTGCGCGGGCGACGGATCAGCCGCAAGAGACCGCGCAGACGCGCGAGACCCCGATCTGGCCCGGGATGGCCGGTGCTAGCGGACGGCTCTCGGTCGGTCATCGCGAAGCAGGTTCGGCCCTCCCGTGCTCAGATGGGGTGGCGATACGGGTCTCGCACCCCCAAACCCGCGAGGATCGTCGCTTCGAGCGTCTCCATCGCGCTGGCCTCCGTTTCATTCAGATGGTCATGGCCGAGCAGATGCAGCACCCCGTGGACGACGAGGTGCGTCAGATGGTCGGCCAGGGTCTTGTGCTGCTCCGTCGCTTCGGCGGCGACGGTCTCGTAGGCGAGCACGACATCGCCGAGCAGCAGCGGTGCGCCCGGCGGCGCCGGCATGTCACGGTCCCAGGCCGGAAATGCCAGCACATTGGTCGGCCGGTCCACTCCGCGCCAGTCGCGGTTGAGCCGCTGCTGCGTGGCGTCGTCGGCAAGGCGGATGCCGATCTCGACCCGCCCGTGCGGCGTCAGCCCGCGATCGGCCCCGGCGCAAAAGAGCGCGGCACGGGCGGCGGCTTCCGCCTGCTCCAGCGCCGCCGGGCAAGCGCGATCCCAGGCGGCACAGTCCCGGCTCACCATGATCGCCGCGGGCCGGTTCATGGTCCGATGGTTCATGGCCCGATGGTTCATGGCCCGACCATGCCGCCGGCACGTTCGCGTGCCTCATAGGCGCGCACGATCCGCGCCACCAACTCGTGCCGCACCACATCGCGGTCGGTCAGCTGGACGATCGCGATGCCCTCGACATCTGCGAGGGTGGCCAGCGCCTCGGCGAGGCCCGAGCGCATCCCGGCGGGCAGATCCACCTGGGTCGGATCGCCGGTGACGACCATGCGTGAGCCCTCGCCGAGCCGGGTCAGAAACATCTTCATCTGGACCGGGGTCGTGTTCTGGGCTTCGTCGAGGATCACAAAAGCACGGGCCAGGGTCCGCCCGCGCATGAACGCGATCGGCGCGACCTCGATCTCGCCGGTGCCGAGCCGGCGGGCGAGCTGATCGGCCGGCAGCATGTCGTTGAGGGCATCGAAGATCGGCCGCAGATACGGGTCGACCTTGTCGCGCAAATCGCCGGGCAGAAACCCAAGCCGCTCGCCGGCCTCGACCGCCGGGCGCGACAGCACGATGCGCTCGACCCGCCCGGTCATCAACAGATCGACCGCCGCGGCGACCGCGAGGTAGGTCTTGCCGGTGCCGGCGGGCCCGAGTCCGAAGACCAGCGGGATTTGGCGCAACGCCTCGATATAGGCGGCCTGCCCCGGCGAGCGCGCGGTGATGCGTCGCTTCCTGGTGCGAAACGCCGCATCCTCCCGCCACAGGCTCAGGCTCTTGTCGGCGATTTCCGCCTCGGCGAGGCGCATCGCCGCTTCGACCGCGGACAGATCGATCTCGTGCCCGCGCTTCAACCGATCGTAGAGCCGCGACAAGGTGAGGCGGGCCGCTTCGATGGCCGACGGCGAGCCGGCGATCGCCACACGATTGCCACGGGTGACGAGCGAAACGCCGAGCTGGCGCTCGACCTGGTCGAGATACCGGTCGCGCTCGCCATACAGCGAGGGCAGCAGCAGATTGTCGTCGAATTCGAGCTGGGCGCGCTCTCTGCCCGGATCGCCGCCGACTGTTTCTGGGTGAAGCGCGGTCATGCCGCCATCACCCCGGAAAGACTGTTTTGGCCGGCATCCGAAATCAATACCGGGACGATCTCGCCGATCCGCCCGGTGTCGGCGGCGAGGTGGACGCTTTGCAGATAGGGGCTGCGCCCGACCAGCTGGCCCGGGTGGCGGCCCGGTTTTTCGAGCAGCACCGGCAATACCCGCCCGACACAGCCTGAATTGAAGTCGCGCTGCTGGCGCGCCAGCACCGCTTGCAGCGCCCCGAGCCGCTCCGCCTTCACCGCCGCCGATACCTGCCGGTCGGCTGCCGCGGCGGGAGTGCCGGGACGCGGCGAATATTTGAACGAGAATGCCTGGGCGAAGCCGATCTCCTCGACAAGGTCGAGGGTGGCATGAAAATCCGCGTCGCTCTCGCCCGGAAACCCGACGATCAGGTCGGTCGACAGCGCCAGATCCGGCCGCGCCGCACGCAGGCTGGCGACCGTCTGACGGTATTGGGCGGCGGTATGGCGCCGGTTCATCGCCGCCAGCACGCGGTCCGAGCCGCTCTGCACCGGCAGATGCAGAAACGGCATCAGCTGCGGGACATCGCGATGCGCGGCGATCAGCCGCTCGTCGACATCGCACGGATGCGAGGTCGTGTAGCGGATGCGATCGAGCCCCGGCAGCTGGGCCAGCGCCTCGACCAGCTCGCCCAGGCCCCACTCGCCGCCGTCCGGCGCCGCGCCGTGATAGGCGTTGACGTTCTGCCCGAGCAGCGTGATCTCGCGCGTGCCCGATCCGACGAGGCCGCGCGCCTCGTCGATCACCTGCGCCGCCGGCCGCGAGTATTCGGCGCCACGGGTATAAGGGACGACACAAAAGGTGCAGAACTTGTCGCAGCCTTCCTGCACGGTCAGAAAGGCCGCCGCTCCCTGACCCGGTCGCAGCTGCGGCAGATGGTCGAATTTGGGCTCCTCGGGAAAGCTCGTATCGATGACCCCGGCACCGCCCAGACGCGAAGCCCGCGCCACCAGCTCGGGCAGCCGGTGATAGGTCTGCGGGCCGAACACGAGATCAACATAGGGCGCGCGCCGACGGATCTCGGCGCCCTCGGCTTGGGCCACGCATCCCGCCACCGCGATCAGCATGCCATCGCCATTTCGTGCCCGACGCTCCTTCAGCGTGCGGATCTGGCCCAGTTCGGAAAACACCTTCTCCGCCGCCTTCTCGCGGATATGGCAGGTGTTGAGGATCACCAGATCGGCCTCGGCGGCCGAAATCGCCGGCGCAAAGCCGTGCGGCGCCAACAGCTCGACCATTCGTGCCGAATCATAAACGTTCATCTGGCAGCCATGGGTCGCGATAAAGACGCGCTTCGTCACGTCGCGGATCCTCTCCACCGTAAGCAAATGCCCGCTTCACTGCGCCATTGCGCTGGCGCGCTGCGGCGATGACGGCCCGCCGCCGGGCGGCAGCGGCACCGGTTGCGGACGGCCGGCCAGTGCGGCAGCCATGCCGCCGGCAACGCGCGCCTCGCAATAGCGGGCCAGCATCTTGCGCGACCCGCAATCGCCGAACGATGTCGGCGGATGGAACTCGACCACGACCTCGACCGTGCCGAGCCCGAGCATGGTCCACAGATGCGGCGCCAGCTCGGCCGATCCATACCAGGCAAAAAACGGCCGCAGCAGCCGACCGAGCGGCATGCCGTCGAGCCGCGTGTACGCGATCGAGACCGGCTGGACGGCGATCGGGCCGGCTGCCGGCACCACCTCCGCGGCGCCGAACAGCGCGCTCTTGAACGGCAGCACATGATTGCCGTCGCCGCTGGTTCCTTCCGGGAACAAGATCAGCGCATCGCCGGCCGCGAGCCGGCCGACCATCGCCTCGCGCTGCGCCCGCGTGCTGCGCACTTGCCGGTCAACGAACACGGTGCGCTGCAGCTTCGCGAGCCAGCCGAACAGCGGCCAGCCGGCCACCTCGGCCTTGGCGACGAACGAACCGATGATCAGCGCGCCAAGCACGGTAATATCGGTATAGGACACATGGTTCGAGGCGAACAGCGCGGGGCGGGATGCGGTCGGAACGCCGATCGTGCGCAGCTGAAACCCGAGGATCCGGCAGCACCCGCGATGGTAGACGGCCGGCAACGTCGCCGACCAGGGCCGGTTCAACCACAGGCCGATTCCCTGGATCGGCATCAGGCCGAAGGTCCAGCCGAGGTAGAGCATCAGGCGCGAAAGCCGCAACGCCGTCGAACCCATGCCGTCAACAAGTCCCGACCGTCACGAAATCCATGCGGCTTTGTCCCACGCCGTAATCACGTTCCTCACCTTGCGCTCGTAGTGCCGTGAATATTTGGCGCTGACGAGATCGGTCTTGACGACGACGCAGACATCGGTCGTGTTGAAGTCCTGATCGATCACCGCGCCATCGCCGACAAACCCGCCGAGACGCAAATAGCCCTTGATCAGCGGCGGCAGGCCTTTCAGCGCCCGCGCCGGGTCGAGCGCCCACCGCGGTCGCCGGCACATGTCGACATGGCGGTGCGCCACCGCCCGCGGCCGCAGCACCAGCGGCGCCAGGTGATGGTGATAGAGATAGGAGAGCGGGACCGCCAACGCCTCCGGATCGGTGCCGGGCAGGCTGGCGCAGCCGAACATCAGCGCGACGTCATAATGGAATACATAGGCGGCAATCCCGCTCCATAAGAGCTGCATCGCCGGACGCTGGCGGTAGGCGGCATCGACGCAGGAGCGGCCGAGTTCGAGGATCTCGCCGGGATGGGCGAGCAGCGGTGCAAGGTCGTATTCCGCGGCCGAGTAAAACCCGCCGAGCCGCGCGGCGGCGCCGCGACGGATCAGCCGATAAGTGCCGACCACGCGGACGGCACCGTGACCACGGCTGTGATCGAGCACCAGCAGGTGATCGCAGCCCTGGTCGAAGCGGTCGCTGTCGCGACGCAGACGCGCCGCCTCGCTGCGCACACGCGCCCCGAGGCTTTCGTAAAACACCCGGTAGCGCAGCGCCTGCGCGGCATCGATATCGGCGCTGTTTTGCGCCAGCCGCACCTGCAGCGCGCCGGCGCGGATATCGACGAACGCCGGCGCACGGCCGGCCGTGCCTGCTTGCGACAAGCGCCCGGGCGCAAATCCGAGACCGCCGATCACGCCGCCCGACCGGGCCGGGGAAACGGGCCGGCCCGCCAATGCCACGAACGCGACAGTCGCACTGCCGGTGCCGCGTGCCACCCCCGCATCGTTCGCACCCGCGCCCGGATCATTCCCGCTCGCGCCCAGATCATTCCCGCTCGCGCCGGGTGCGGGGCACCGCATAGAGCTCGAGCCGGTGACCGACAAGATCGTAGCCGAGCTGGTCGGCGACCGCCTGCTGCAGCCGCTCGATCTCTTCGTTGCGGAATTCGACGACCCGGCCCGATTGCAGATCGATCAAATGATCGTGATGCGCGCTCGGCATCTCCTCGTAGCGCGACCGGCCGTCACCGAAATCGTGCCGGGCGAGGATGTTCGCTTCCTCGAGCAGGCGGACGGTCCGGTAGACCGTCGCGATGCTGATATGCGGGTCGATTTCGGTCGCGCGCCGATAGACTTGCTCGACATCGGGGTGGTCGGCGGAATCCGACAAAACGCGGGCGATGACCCGGCGCTGCTCGGTCATCTTCAGGCCCTTGTCGAGGCAGAGCTGCTCCAGCCGCGAGGTCATCGCGCCTCCATCAAGGGGGATGTGCACCCACTATAGAGCAATTCCATGCTCACGCCTATATGCCCCCGACGCCCACCGGCCCGACAGCCGTGCACGCAGCATCGCGCCGCATGACCAGCAAGGGCGTCGATCGGATTTACTCCCGCGACCGCCGCGCCCGTGTTCCGAGGCCGATTTCCTTGGCCAACCGGCTGCGCTGGCGCGCGTAGTTCGGCGCCACCATCGGATAGTCGGCACCAAGCCCCCACCGCTCCCGATAAGATTCCGGCGTCATGTTGTACGCGGTTTTCAAATGACGTTTGAGCATCTTGAGTTTCTTGCCATCCTCCAGGCAGATGATGTAATCGGCATGAACCGACTTCTTGATCGGCACGGCCGGTTGCGGACGTTCCACCGGCGCGGGTGGGGCCGTTCCGATATTAGCCAGCGAATGGTATACCTGGTTGATCAGCTGCGGCAAATCACTCACGGACACCGTATTATTGGAGACATGTGCGGCGACGATTTCGGTCGTCAGTGCCAGCAAATCACTGGCTTGATCGGTGTTGTTCATGGCGATGGTCCCACGGTCAAGCTGCTTTTTCAAATATAAGTAACGGTCGGCAGCGCGGCAATCCGTTTGATCAGCGATTGCTTGCTATCGCCGATCGAAGGCCGGGAACATTTGGCCATGGCGGACAAGAAGGAGGGATAGCACAGAGCTGAGCAGATATCAGGTCGATGGGATGGTTGCAGCGATGTTGCGGCGGAGCACCAGCGCGTCGATCCGATCGTCAGCGCGACAGTAGTAATTCGTCCGGCGCCCGATCTGGATAAACCCCGCGGCGGCGTAGAGTGCCAGCGCAGCCGTGTTGTCGGTCGCGACTTCGAGAAAAACGGCGCGCCCGCCGCGCCGTCCCGCTTCCTCGCAAACTGCCCGCAACAGCACCGCGCCGGTCCCTTGACGCTGTCGGCAAGGGGCGACGCCGAGTGTCAGCAGCTCACACTCGCCGCCGAGATCGAGCGCCAGCGCGAGACCCGCCGGCGTCTCGCGCTGGCCTGACGTCTTGTCCTGCCCCGGCGCCTCACCCTGCCAAGCGAGCCAGCCGAAGAAGCCGTTGATCGCCATGATTCGCGCGATCTCCGGCGGCGGCCACGGGTCGTCGGGAAAACAGCTGTGGTGCAACCGCGCCAACGGCACCGCCAGCAATGGCGCCGCGGCTGCGCTCAACCGCTCGAGGCGGCAGTTCACCGCGCCACCACCGGGATCGCACCTGCCGTGACGGTGACGTCAGGGGGTCGCAAATAGAACGGCGTGGCTGAGCTGCCGTTTTCGCCGCCATTTTCGCCTGCGCCTCGGCGCCAGCGGCGCAGCGCAGCGCGCAGCGCGCCGACCACCGGCGGCGCACCTTCCACGACGACACCCGGGATGCCGCCGACCGCAAGCGCAGCGGCCGCGCGCGATGCCGCGTCACCGGTGATCGCGAGCCGGGTTTTTCCGAACACGCCGGCGACGGTGTCGCACAGCGCATCGGGCAGCAATGCCGCGGCAGGGCATTGCGGCCGGCGCATCGCATCGAACAGCCGGATATAGAGATCGGCGCGGCGGCTTTCGAGGGCCACCAGCAGCGGCTTCGTCGCCGCCTCCGCCCTCGCATCATTATCGCCAACAGCGCTCAGTGCGGCATCGAATCCGGTCACCCCAAAGAGCGGCACATCGAGACCGAGTGCGATGCCGCGCGCGGCGGCGAGCCCGACCCGAATCCCGGTAAAGCTGCCGGGCCCGGTGGTCACAACCACGAGCTCGATCGCCGGCGCCGCCACGCGCGCCTCGCGCATCACGCGCTCAACGAGTGGCAGTAGCGCCTCTGCCTGCCCATGCGCGATCGGGAAGTGTGCCGCCGCCAGCACCTCGTCGCCGGCTGCGACCGCCGCCGCGCAGGACGACCCCGCCGAATCGAGCGCCAGGATCAGCGGCGCAGCACGGGCGTCGCCGGATGCGATTGTCCGGATCGGCTCAGACGGCACGCACCTCGACCACTTCGGGGATGTAGTGGCGCAGCATGTTCTCGATGCCGGCTTTCAAGGTGGCGGTCGAGCTCGGGCATCCCGAGCATGAGCCCTGCATATGCAGATAAACGACACCATCCTCGAAATCGTGAAAGATGATGTCGCCGCCATCCTGGGCCACCGCCGGGCGCACGCGCGTCTCCAGCAATTCTTTGATCTGGGAGACGATCTCGTCGTCTTCGGCGTCATCGGCAGCAGCAGGCGCTGCTTCGGCGCCAGCGGTGAAGACCGGGCGGCCGGTCGTGAAATGCTCCATGATCGCGGCCAGGATCGCCGGCTTCAGCCGGTACCAGTCGCCCTCTTCGGCCTTGGTAACGGTAACGAAATCGGCGCCGAAAAACACCCCGGTGACGTCGGGCAGCGCAAACAGCCGCACCGCCAGAGGCGAGACGACGGCAGCCTCAGCGGTCGTGAAATTCGCCGTTCCGGTGGTCATCACGACGCGCCCGGGAAGAAATTTGAGGGTGGCCGGGTTCGGCGTCTGCTCGGTCTGAATGAACATCGGGCGGCTCCGGAAAATACCATGATTAAGCTAGATCCTAGCATGGGGGGCTCGGGACCGCGATTCAACCCTGCGGACAGCAGCCCGACCTGCCGGCCTCACCAGCCGAGTTCGGTGCGCAACCGGGCGACCGCTTCGAGCTGGCGCTCGTGCTCGCCGGCGAACCGCATAACGAAATCGGTGACGCCGGCATCGGCATAGCGGCACAGCCATTCGGCCGCTTTCGCAGGCGGTCCGGCAAACGTCGCCTGGCGCCGGCGCATCGCCGCCGCCGGCTGCCCGTAATAGCTTTCCAGAAACCGGTCGATCCGCTGCTCGGCCTGGGCAGTATCGTCATCGAGCGCCAGGGTCACGTAGTTGGCCGCCGGAAACATCGCCGGATCACGTCCCAGCTCGTGCAGGATCTGTTGTACCTCGTGCCATTGCGCGGTCCAGCGGGCAAGATCGGGCTCGTTGGCGAACCAGCCATCGAAGTGCCTCGCCGCCCGCTCCAGCGCCGGGCGCACCGAACCGGCAAGCCAGATCGGCGGGCCGCCGGGGCGATGCGGGGTCGGGCCGAGCACGCCGGCCCTGACCGGCCAGCGGCCGTTCCACTCGATGCTTTCCCCGGTCCACAGCGCGCGGGCCAGCCGCAGCCCCTCCATCATGCGGCCGACCCGACTGTCGAACGGCACCCCGGCCGCGGCGAATTCGGCGCGCGTGTTCGGGACATCGGTGGCGATCCCGGCGCCGAGCACCAGCCTGCCCTCGCTGAGCCGGTCGAGCGTGGCGAGCTGATGCGCCAGCACCACCGGGTTGCGCAATGCCGGCAGAAACACGGCGGTCCCGATCGCGACCTTGCGGGTGCGCGCCGCGACCGCAGCGAGCAGGGTCAACGGGTCATGGCGCGGCCGGGCCAACAGTGAGTCGCCGACCCAGATTGTCGCATATCCAAGGCCTTCGGCGCGCTCGGCCAGGGCCAAGAGCGGCCCGGTCTCCGGCCTGCCCTGCATGATCGCTTCGCGGGTCGGCAACAGGTATCCGATACGCGGCGCCATCTTTTCCTCCGTCAGACCGCGCTACCGCCAAAGCCGGCGAAAGCGGCACACCACCAGCCGGCCGCCAAGGCCGGGACAACGATCGCCGAGATAACGGTCAGGGATGGTGCAGCAGCACCCCCAATATGGCGATGGTGGCCGCGGCATTGATGCCGATCGCCCAAATTACTACTCCAAGCTTGCCTTCGAGCGCAGCCAGCCGACCTTCTATGGCGATGAACCGCCCGTCCATAACCGCGAGACGGTTGTCGATCGACGTCAGCCGGTTTTCGTAGTCGGCGAGCTGCTCCGCGGCCGCCCTCGCTTTTTCGTCAGAGGCGCCGGCGTCGCGCAGCGCGTCATAGGTCCTGGACAGCATGAGAGGCATGACACCGGCGTCTCGGGCGAGAATGGCGGCGTTCGAGGATCGGGCCGGACTATTCGGCGCCGCCGCGACGGTGCGAGAAGCCCTGCTCCTGGCTGGTCACGAATTCGAGCAAGGCCGCATGGCCATCCTCGTTCTGGCGGCGGGCGCGCAGGATCGCCGGGCCGATTTCGCTCGGGTCTTCGACCCGCTCGCTCCAGCCGCCGAGATCGCGCCCGATATTGGCGTAATTGCCGCCGAGGTCACGCGCCCGGTAGCGGTCGTGCGACAACTGCATCGCATGGGTTTCGATCGCCATCGACGAGTTGTTGAGGACGATCGTCGTGATCGGGATGCCGCAGCGCGCCGCGGTCTCGAAATCGAGCCCGGTCATGCCAAAGGCGGCGTCGCCCATGAAGTTGACGCAGAACTTGTCGGGGGCGGCCACTTTGGCGCCGATCACGAGCCCGAGCCCGGTGCCGAGCTGGTGCGACTTGCCCCAGCCGAGATAGCCGCGCGGCCGGGTCGCCCGGTAGAACGGGTTCAGCTGCTCGCGCGGACTGCCCGAATCATGGGTGACGATCGCGTCGGCCGGATCGATGACGCGCATGAACTCGGTGATCACCCGATAGGGGTTGATCGGGTGCTCGTTCGAATGGAGCTTCGCGTTCCAGCGGGCGAGCCACGCCTCGCGATGGCTGGCGACCTCCTGGGCGACGCCGTTGCCGCGCTCCTTGCCGCCGAGCCGGTCGCCGACCGCTTCGATCAACTGGCTGAGCACCAGCTTCGCGTCGCCGAGGATGCCGAGATCGGCGGCAAAGGCCTTGTGCAGGTCGCGGCTGTCGTTGGTCGCATGGATGTATTTCTTGCCGGGCGGGAACACCGGGGTGGCAATGCCGTGCTTGGTAAAGCTGCAGCCGACCCCGAGCACCAGGTCGGATTTGTGCAGGAAATGCCGGCCCTGCCCGGTAAAGGTGCCGCCACCCGAGCCGAGCGCCAGCGCGTGGTCCTCGGGAAAGGCGCTCTTGCCGTCAAAGGTGGTCATCACCGGTGCCTGCAGCAATTCGGCGAGCCGGCGCAACTCGTCGGTCGCCTCGGCATAAAAGATGCCCTGGCCGGCGAGGATGATCGGACAGGCGGCGTCGAGCAGCAGCTTGGCCGCCTCGTCGATATCGCGCGGGTCGCCGGCTGAGCGGCTCGGCCGCACCGGCCGGTATTGCGCCGGATCGACCGCGACATCGATGGTCGTGACATCGGCCGGGACCTCGACCATGACCGGGCCGGACCTCCCGTTTTTCACCTGGGCAAAGGCGCGCCGCATGATGTTGCCGACCTCGTGCGGCAACTGCACCTCCTCGACCGATTTGGTGATCGCGGCATAGCTGCGGCTCGATTTGAACATCGGAAACAATTGCGCCGTCTCGCGCGGATGGCCCAAGGGCAGAAACACCACCGGCACCGAATCGGAAAACGCGGTGGCGACGCCGGCAAATGCGTTTTCCGCCCCCGGCCCATACTGCATCGCAAAAACGCCGGGCGGCCTGCCGTTCGAGACGCGGGCAAAACCGTCGGCCATATGCACGCCGACCCGCTCCTGACGGCAGATCACCGGGCGGATGCCGACTGCGGCGGCCGCCTCGATGATCGGTGTCGTCGGGAAGCAGAACAGGGTCTCCACGCCTTCGCGCTTCAGGATCTCGGCGATAACGCCCATTACCTGCATGACTCTTTCCTCCCGGAGGATGAAGTTGGGATCACATGCTGCCGGCCGGCACTCCCGGGTGGCAGGGGGGGCCGGCGGCACGACCCGGGCGCGCCACCCGGCACAACTCAGTGCAGCGCGGCACCCGGTTGCGCGCCGCCGGTATCGCTCGGCAGCTCGTGGCAAACCTTTTCGCACGGTCTGAGATCACCAGGATTCTCCCTGGTGCAGGTAGCGCAATCGAGGACCGGCGCCATCGGACCGGCGGTCGTGAGCGGTGGGGCGGGACCGGCGCAACCGATCAGCAGCATGCCCCACCCGGCCAGAAACAACGGGGCACGGGTCATGGCGGGAGCATGGCGAGGCCCGTCGTGATTTGTCAAGGCGAGCTCCGGCGGAACGGCGATGGGTCGCCGGCTGCAATCATTCCGAGCCTCGAGGGAAATTGGGGCGATCGGCTAGCAGCCCGGCGATTTCTCGCACACCCGAGACGGGGCGCTGTTGCCGGCAGCAGGTGTCGCCGCGAAAAGGGGCCGACGATAAAGTTTCCGACGATTAGGGTTGCGGGTTGCGTAACTCCGAGATGACAATCGCCACCGAGGCTCGAGTCCAGCTCGTCACACCGCCGCCCGGCGTTGCCAGCGATTTGCGACCTGCGCCGTTCGAGCAAGGCCCGCCGCCCGATGCCCATCCTCCAACTGCCCCGCAGGGTCGCGCTGTTCTGTGACTTTCTGAGCGCCCTCGGCGGCACCGAATATTACAATGCAACGCTGGCGGTGGCCCTGCACGAACGCGGCATCGAGGTGCGCGTCTTTGTCGGGGAAAAGCCGCGGTCGTCGCATTGGAAACAGCTGTTTGCGGCGCGCGGGATCGCGGTCAGCGAGCCGCCGGTCTTTCACGAAGAGCTGCGCGCCAGAACCATTGAAAAGCGCTTTATGCGCAGCGTCGTCGAAGCTTTTGCCGGATGGCCGCCCGACATCATCCATGCGAGCCCGCCGGGGAAGCTCCTAGTTTCCTGGTTCGAGACCGCGGAGCGGCCGGATGTGCCGCTCGTCACCACCGAATGGACGACCCCGTCAAAAGTCACCGCCCACTGGTACCCGCCCGAGCTTCCGGACGTGGTGCAGGACGTCGCCGCCTTTATTGCCCTGTGCGAGGCGGAACGCGCCGGCATCCTGGCGTTTCACGGCTATAACGGCGCGATCCACTCGATTCCGCCGCTGGTCTTGCCGCCGGCACCGGGGCGGCAATGGGAGGCTGACCCGCATAGTCTCGCGATCGGCTGCATCAGCCGGTTTTCGGTCGAGAAGGGTATCGACTATCTGCTCGCGGCCTGGACGCGGATTGTCGCTGCAGTGCCGGGGGCGAGCCTGCATCTCTACGGGCACGGCCCCGACGAATCCCGTTTGCGCGCGCTCGTGCTGTGCCTCGGCATCGCCGACAGCGTCCATTTCGAGGGCATTTATCCGCCGCAGAGCGGCATCGACGAAGTCGCGGCACGGCACGCGATCTTTGTTCAGCCGTCGCTGTTCGAAGGCCTGCCGATCGTGCTCGTCGAGCTGTTGGCGCGCGGCCGGGTGCTGGTCGCGACCCGGGTCGGTGGCGTTCCCGAACTGCTCGACGGCGAGCCTGCGGCCGGCGTCCTGGTTCCCCCGGGCAGCACCGAGGCGATCGCCGACGCGGTGCTCGGCCTCTTCGCCGATCCGCTCGCTATCGCAGCCCGCAGCCGCGCCGGACCCGAGATTTATGCCACGCGCTTCGACCCGGATTCGGCTATCGCCGCGACCCTCGACGTCTACCGCTCGGTGCTGGCCAAATCGGCCGCAGCCTCGCTCCGACCGCCGCCGGCACGCCGCGGCAATTTGCAGCGCGAGGCTCCGCTCTGAAGCGTGCCGCCATCCCCGATTTGGCGACGCGCCCGGTGGACAGCAGGCGGCTCAGCGCGGCTGCGAGGCGTCGATTATGGCCGCACCCGGTCAGGCGATACGCTCGAAAACGCTGTGGTGGCGGGCCGTCGTCAACGGGCGGATCTTGGTGATCCAGTCGCCATAGGCGCCAGCCTTTTCCCATTCCGCGCTCTTCAGCACAGCCTCCGATTCGACCTCGTAGAGCGTCAGGTAGCGCGCCATGCCGGGAACCGTCGAATGTTCGAGGCGATAGCGACCGGCGCTCAGCACCCCCGGCACTTTCGACAGCATCGGAAAGTGCTCGCTATCGTAGACGCGGTTGAATTCGGCTTCGTGCTCTGCCGGGATGTCGAGCTGAACCATAAAAAGATGGGGCATCGGCGTCTCTCCTGCTGGTCGGGCTCAGGCGATCTCTTTGAAGATGCTGTGCTGCCGGTTTGTCGTATGCGGCCGGATCTTCGGCTTCCACTCGCCGCGATCGGAGGCCTCGACCCAGGCCGGGCTGTTGATCACTTCAGCCGTGTCGCATTCATAGATCGCCAGGTAGCGCGGCATCGTCGCCACTGTCGAATGCTCGAGCCGGTAGCGCCGGCAGGAGCGCACCCCGGGCACCTTGAGGATTGTCGGCACGTGGTCCTCGTCATAGATCCGGTTGAACTCGGCTTCGAGCGCGGCCGGGATGTCCATCTGCACGACATAGATGAACGACATGATTGCTGCTCTCCGTTGCTGGGCGTGACGGTGGGCAGATTAGGCCAAACCACGTCGCCTCTCGACCGGTTTGCATCATTCGCGCCTGGCTGCCGGTCCGCGGGCGCGGCCATCGCGATCTTGAAAGAATTGGCCCGCCGCCCATTTTTCGAGGTATCGGAAAAGCCTCCGGCACAGCATCAGATCCGCGCCGCATCGTGGCCGGATGCGTCGCTGCTGAGGCGGTGCCGCCGCCAGGTCAAAGGCCGTGGCCGCGAGCCAGGAGCACAAATGTCGAAAATCCCGCAGGGCGAATGGTCCGCCATTGCGGCACGCTGTCAGAACGGCGAGTCGATCAGCAACATCGCACGCAGTTACGGCTGCACGCCGCCTGCGATCCACTACATCCTGAAGCGCAGCCGCCAGCGCCTGGCCGCCGCCGGCGCGCTACGGTCGCAAGTCCCGGCGGCATCCGACGCGGCTGCGAGCGCTTCGCTGTCGCCGCCCGCTGCAGCCGGTCCCCCTTCGACCGCGGCGAACCTGGTCCGCCTGCACCCCGCGGCGCCGGCTTCGGCCCCGCGAATTGCCGCGCCCGTTCCCGCTCCCCGGCCGGTCGCGACCCCGGGTCTGGACGCCGACCTGCACCACCGGGCGGAAGCCGCAATCGAGCAGTTCCGCACCAGCTTTGCGGCGGCGATCGATGCGGGTTCCCCCGAGATGCGCGCGCGGTTGCGCGAAGCGGCTTCGGAGCTGATGCGGGTCGCGGCACGGACCACGATCGTGCTCGATCGCGCGAGCGCCGACGCCGCAGAACGAGGGCGCACGCTGCATTATCCGCGCCCGGCGCACGCGCGCGATAATGCCGGCGAGCTGGGACCAGGCTGAGACGCTCGCGGCCGAAATCGCCGATTGCCGCAACGAGGACCGCGTCGCCCCGCTTTCTCAGCGGCGAAACATCAGCTGCAGGCGGTGCCCGTCCGGATCGTGAAAATAGATGCAGTGATCGTCGCCGGGCCGGCCGCTGACGGCAATCCCGTGGCGTTCGAGCTCGCTTTTTAATGTCTCGTAGCTGCCGGAAGCGACACTGAGTGCTAGGTGGTTCAGATCGCTGCCACTCTCTAGCGGTGTGTCACCCTGCTGGCGGAACAGCGCCACGCCCTGGCTGCCGGCATGCAGAAATACCTGCGCGTCGTTTTCACGATAAACCGCCATGCCGAGGATGTCGGTATAAAACGCCTTTGAGCGCGCGACATCACGGCAATGCAGCACAATGTGGTCGATCCCGCTCGTCTCGATCATCGTTGTCACTCCTCCCTCGCCCTCTGCCGTCGCTCCCTCTGCCGTCGCTTGGGTGCGGCTGGCTGGTGCCGCTCGGCGGTGCGATTCTGCGCGCGACCGATGCCGCCGACAAGCACCGCGGCAGCCTGGACGGGTTTTGGACGGGCCCCCGGCAGCAATAGCGCCGCGGCACATCCGATGCTTACGCTCCAGAAATATGGCGGTTGGATGTTCGACTGCGGCAGTATCTGATTGGTGAGACTCGACCTCGGACATGTTGGTTTACAATTTGACACACGAGCGCCATCGTGGCCGAATTGCGGTCATCGCTGCAGGCGCGATGGACAGCTACTACCGGGCGTTCCGCTGCGGACGAGACCTCGAGGGGCGGGATTGAGTTCGTGAAGCGGGTGGTGAGGACAGCCCGGCCGGCCGCAACCGCGAGGCTGGCCGCCGCGGCCTTTGATCTGGGCCGGGTATTGGCGCTCGCCTTGCCGCTCGTCGCCACCGGCTGCATGGTCGGGCCGGATTATCGATCGCCGCAAGTCCGGGTCGCCGCCCGGTTTCTCGAAGCCAGCAACCCGTCGGTCGAGACCCGGCGCGAGGAGTATCGCGACTGGTGGCAGGTGTTCCGCGACCCTGTGCTCGACCGGCTGATCGATATCGCCTACCACCAGAACCTGACGCTGCTCGCCGCCGGCACACGAGTGCTGCAAGCGCGCGCCGAACTTGGCGTGGCGATCGGCGACTTCTATCCGCAATCGCAACAGGCGACGAGCTCGCTGATCTATCTGCGGCCGAGCCATGCCGACCCGACCGCGGCCCGGCAGAGCCTCGTCTCCGGCTTCTGGCGCGCCTCGCTCGGCGCTTCGCTCGACTGGGAGCTCGATTTCTGGGGCAAGTTCCGCCGCGCGATCCAGTCGGCCGACGCCGCCTATCTCGGCTCGATCGCCTCCTATGACGATGTGCTGGTGACATTGCTCGGCGATGTCGCGACAACCTATATCGGCATCCGCACGCTCGAAACCCAGATCGACATCGCCCAGGACAACATCGTCAAGCAGAAGAAGGCGCTGGCGATCGCCGAGGCCCGCTATCACGGCGGGGTGGCAACAAAGCTCGATGTCTACCAGGCGCAGAATGTGCTTGGGCAAACCGAGGCGACGGTGCCGCAATTGACCGCCGAGCTCGACCAGGGGCTCGATGCGCTGCGGGTGCTGCTCGGCATGGCGCCGCGGCCGCTCGACAATCTGCTGGCCGGGCCGACGACGATCCCGGTGCCGCCCGATACGGTCGCAACCGGCATCCCGGCCGATCTGGTGCGCCGCCGGCCGGACATTCGCGCGGCCGAGCTCGCGGCGATGGCGCAGAGTGCCCAGATCGGCATCGCCGAAGCCGAGCTCTATCCGGCGTTCAGCCTGTTCGGCACGTTCGGCACGGTCTCCGCCAACATCGCCGGCCACAAGCTCAGCGATATCGTAATGGGCAAGGGCATCACCTTCGGCTTCGGTCCGAGCTTTTCTTGGAACATCCTGAATTACGGACAGATCACCAATACGGTCCGGGTGCAGGATGCAAAATTGCAGGAACTGCTGGTCGATTATCAGAACACGGTGCTGACCGCGCAGCAGCAGGTCGAGGACGGGCTGGCGACCTATTTGCAGTCGCGCCAGCAGGTCGACGATCTGCGGGCCAGCGTCGCCGCCGCCAATGCGGCACTCGGCCTCGCCTTTTTGCAATACCGGCTGGGCACGCGCGATTTTACGACGGTGCTGACGGCCGAGCAGAACCTCTATACGGCGCAGACCGATCTCGCCACTGCCAAGGGCAATGTGGCCACCGGACTCGCCACGGTCTACCGGGCGCTGGGGGGCGGATGGCAGATACGCGACGATCAAGAATTCGTGCCGGCACAGACGGTCGAGGAGATGCGGGCCCGCACCAACTGGGGCGAATTGCTGCCGGCTCCGGGCGGTCCCCCGCCGCCTCCAGCGCCGGCGTTGCCGACACCTGCCGATGTCAGTGCCAAGGTTCGGCCGCCGGAATGGTGAGATGGTCGTGAAACTCGGCCTTGCCGCCCGCCGCGCCGCGCTCATCGCGCTCGCCTCGCTCGGTTTTGCTGCCGCGACCGGGCTGCAGGCCGCCGAACCACCCGCCGCCCAACCACCCGCCGCCGCGGCCCCCGCCAATGCCACGCAGCCGGCGCCGCCTGCGGCTCCGGGTGTTCCGGTTCCGGTCGTGCTGCCGCGGCTGCAATCGGTCACCGATTATGCTGAAATCACCGGCAACGCCGCGGCGGTCAACGCGGTCAAGCTGGTCGCACGGGTCGAGGGCTATCTCGAAGCGCTGCATTACGAGGATGGCGCCTTTGTCAAAAAGGGCGATCTCTTATTCACGGTGCAGCAGGACCCGTACCGGGAGCAGCTGCAGCAGGCGCATGCGCAGGTGCTGACGGCGCAAGCCTCGCTCGTCTATGCGCGCACCGAGTTCGCCCGCTACTCCGCACTGGTCAAGCAGGATGCCGCGACCCAGACCGAGGTCGATCACTGGAATTTCGAGCGGGCAAGCGCCGAAGCGCAGCTCTTGAGCGCCCGGGCCCAGGTTGCGATCGACGAGGTCAATCTCGGCTACACCGAGATCCGGGCACCGTTCGACGGCATCGTCGGCAAGCATCTGATCGATCCGGGCAATGTTGTCGGTGGCGGCGGCCAGCAATCGGCGCTCGCCGAAATCACCCAGCTCAACCCGATCTATGTCGTCGCCAATCTGAGCGAGCAGCAGGTCCTGCAAATCCGCAAGAACCTCGGCGAGCACCGGCTGACCTTTGCCGATCTGCACAAGGTGCCGGTCGATGTCGGCCTGTCGGGCCAGACCGGCTATCCCTATCGCGGCACGATCCAGTACGTCGCGCCCGCACTCGATCCGCAGACCGGGACGCTGCTGGTGCGCGGCATCCTCGTCAATCCCGACCGTGACTTGCTGCCCGGCTTTTTCGTGCGCATGCGCCTGCCGATGGGCCCGGTCAACCGCAACGCGCTGCTGGTTCCCGATCGCGCCTTGCAGACCGATCAGGGCGGCCGCTACCTCTTGGTGCTCAACGATCATGATGTGGTCGAGCAGCGCTATGTGCAGCTGGGCCAGCTGATCGGCGCGCTGCGCGTTATCACCGCGGGGCTGAAACCGGTCGATCGCGTCGTCGTCGGCGAATTGTGGCGCGCCACCCCCGGCACCCGGGTGAGCCCCGAGCCGATTTCGATCGATGCGGTGGTGGGTTCGGCCCAGGGGGCCACACCCGGCGCCCGGCAATGATCTCGAAATTCTTCATCGAGCATCCGGTCCTCGCCAATGTGCTGGCGATCGTGCTGGTGCTGATCGGTGCGATCTGCCTGTTGCGCCTGCCGGTTGCGCAATATCCGAATGTGACGCCGCCGACGGTGCAGGTGACGACCCGCTATCCGGGCGCCAGCCCGCAGACCGTCGTCAACACCGTGGCCCTGCCGATCGAGCTGCAGGTCAATGGCGTCCCCGGCATGCTCTACATGGAATCGACCAGCGCCTATGACGGCACCTACACGCTGACGGTCACATTCCAGATCGGCTCCGACCCGAACATGGACCAGGTGCTGGTGCAGAACCGGGTGACCAACGCGCTCGCCCAACTGCCCGAGGCGGTGCAGGCGCAGGGTGTCGCGATCCGCGCCAAATCATCCTCGATCCTCGAATTCGTGACGCTCAATTCGCCGGACGGCTCGCGCGACGCGCTCTACATGTGGAACTACGCGACGATCAACCTCGTCAATGATCTGGCGCGGCTGCCCGGGGTCGGCAATGTCGCGGTGATGGGTGCGGGCGAATATTCGATGCGGATCTGGATGGACCCGCAAAAGCTCTATTCGTTCGGCCTGACCCCGGCGGATGTGATCCGCGCCATTCGCGAGCAGAGCCAGGAGGTCGCCGCCGGTCAGGTCGGCATGCCGCCGGCCCCCAAGGACCAGCAGTTCCAATATACGGTCGATATCCAGTCGCGGCTCGACGATCCCAAAGAGTTTGGCGACATCGTCGTCAAGAACCAGACCAACCAGGGCGGCAAGCTCGTCAAGCTCAAAGATGTCGCGCATATCGACCTCGGCGCGCAGACCTATGCCCAGGATTTCAAGCTCGACGGCAAGCCGGCCGCCGGCATCGCCATCTACCAGACCCCGGACGCCAATTCACTGAAGGTCGCAGCCGAGGTCGCGGCCAAGATGGCGGAACTGGCGCGCCGCTTCCCGCCCGGGCTGCACTACAGCATCCCCTACAACACGACGATCTTCGTCAAGGATTCGATCAACGAAGTCTACAAGACCCTGTGGCAGGCCGGGGTCCTGGTGCTGATCGTGATCCTGGTGTTTCTGCAGAACTTCCGCGCGACCTTGGTGCCGGCGACCACCGTTCCGGTCACGATCATCGGCGCCTTTGCCGGAATGGCGGCGCTCGGCTACACCGTCAACCTGTCGACGCTGTTCGCGCTGATCCTGGCGATCGGCATCGTCGTCGATGATGCGATCGTGATCGTCGAAGGCGTGTCGAAATACATCGAGGAGGGCCAGTCGGGGCACGACGCGTCGATCCGGGCGATGAACGAACTGTTCGGCCCGATCATCGGCATCACGCTCGTCTTGATGTCGGTGTTTCTGCCGTCGGCCTTTGTTCCCGGCCTCAGCGGCCAGATCTTTGCCCAGTTCGCACTGGTCATCGCAGTGACGGCACTGATCAGCGCGGTCAACGCCGCAACCCTGAAGCCGACACAATGCGCGCTGTGGCTGCGCCAACCAGTGCCGCCGGACCAGCGCAATTTGTTCTACCGCGGCTTCAACCATGCCTACGCTCGCATGGAGCACGGCTACACCCGGCTGGTCGCGCTGATGGTGCGGCACAGCGGGCTGATCGTGCTGCTCGGCGTCGCACTCGCGGTCGTCGCGGTCTGGGGCATTGCCCGGCTGCCGACCGCGTTCATCCCGAACGAGGACCAGGGCTATCTGATGGTCGCCGCGCAATTGCCCGATGGTGCCGCACTCGGACGAACGACGGCGGCGCTCGACGGCGCGACCAAGCTGGCGCTGGCGACGCCCGGGGTCGAGACCGTGATCTCGATCGCCGGCATGTCGGTGCTCGACAACAATGCCGATCTTGCCAATGCCGGGGTCGATTTTGTCGTGCTGAAGCCGTGGGACGAGCGCAGCAAAGCGAAGGGCACCGACATCATCTCGATCGCCAAGCATCTGCAGGCGGGGCTGAACCGCGCCCCCGACGGCCGCCTCTTCGTGCTGGCGCCGCCGCCGATCCAGGGCATCGGCAATGCCGGCGGCTTCCAAATGCAGACCGAGATGCTGGGCGGCAATTTCGATTACCAGAAGCTCAGCGACGCGACCCAGCAGATCGTCAAGGACGCCGGCGCCAATTCCGGCCTGCAGCATGTGCTGACCACGTTCCGCCCCGGCGCGCCGCAGGTCGCGGTGACGATCGATCGCGACCGGGCGCAGACCTTGCGGGTCTCGGTCGGCGATGTGTTCCAGGCGCTAAGCGCCTATCTCGGCTCGACCTATGTGAACCAATTCAACAAGTTCGGCCTCTCTTTGCAGGTCTATGTGCAGGCCGATTCGAAATTCCGGCTGCGGCCCGACGATCTCCTGAACCTCTATGTCCGCAGCGCCGATGGTAACATGGTACCGATCGGTGCGGTCGCGCATTTGAGCGAGGTGGTCGGACCGCCGCTCGTGACGCTCTACAACCTGTTTCCGTCGGCGACAATCGTCGGCGATGCGGCGCCGGGCTACAGCTCCGGCCAGGCGCTGACGACGATGGAAGGGATCGCCAAGCAGACGCTGCCGCCGGGCGTCACCTATCAATGGTCGGCGATGTCGTATCAGGAAAAGCTGACCGGCAACCAGCTTTATTACCTGTTCGGGCTGTCGGTTCTGCTGGTCTATCTGTGCCTCGCCGGGCAGTATGAGAGCTGGATCCTGCCGCTGGCCGTGTTGTCCGCGGTGCCGCTGGCGCTGTTGGGGCCGGTCGTGGCGCTGACCAGTCTCGGCGTCGCCAACAACCTCTACACCCAGATCGGCCTCATCCTGATGATCGCGCTGTCGGCCAAGAACGGCATTTTGATCGTCGAGGTCGCGCGCGAAGGCCGCATGGTGCACGGCAAGCCGATCCTCGAAGCCGCGGTCGAAGCCTCGCGCATGCGCTTCCGGCCGATCCTGATGACCTCCTTCGCCTTTGGCATGGGCGTCCTGCCGCTGCTGCTGGCCACCGGGGCGGGTGCGAATTCGCGCAAGTCGCTGGGGTTGAGCGTGTTCAGCGGGATCATCGCCTCGACCTGCCTCGCGGTGCTGTTTGTCCCGTCATTTTTCGCAGTGCTGCAGCGTCTCGACGAGACCCGCAAAGCCCGCAAGCAACGAAAAGCACTGCAACCCGCCGCCGCAGAGTAGCCGGCGCCGCGCGTCGCGCCGCGCAATGCGACGCCGGCTTCAGACGATGTTTTCCGCGCGCAGAGCGGCGATCTCGGCGGCGCTGTAGCCGAGGGTCGAGAGGATCTGGTCGGTGTGCTCGCCGAGGCGCGGAGCGGGGCGGCGGTAGGTGCCCGGCGTCTCGGACAATTCGATCGGGGTCGGGGCCAGCGGCAATGTACCGTTGAGCGTCGGGTGCGGCACCTCGTCGAGCAGATGGGCGGCACGGATATGCGGGTCGTCGAGCGCCTGCTGCGGCGAATAGAGCTCTCCGGCGACGATGCTCGCCGCTTCGAGTGCCGCCAGCGCCTCGGCGCAGCTCCGTTCGGCGCACCATTGGTTCATCCGCGCGGCAATGATCTCACCATGATCGGCGCGCGCCTGGTCGTCGGCAAAGCGCGGATCATCGAGCCAGCGATCCTCGCCGATCATTCTGGTCCAGCGGCGGAACATCGCCGGGCCGATTACGGTCGTGACGATCCAGCCATCCTTGCAGCGGTAGAGATCGGCGGGAGCCGCGTTGAAGCCGCGATTGACGGTCGCCACCCGATCTACCCGGGTCAGCGCCTGCTCGATCAGGGTGGCGTTGGCAAAAGCGATCGCGGTCTTTAGCAACGCACCCTCGACCTTCTGTCCGCGCCCGGTCTTGCCGCGTTCGTAGAGTGCGGCCATCGTGCCGAATGCCGAGAGACAGGCGGTGCCGAAATCGACCCAAGGCAATTTGAACGCGATCGGTTGCTCGGGCGTGCCCGAGAGATAGGCCGCCCCGCTCATCGCCTGGCCGATGCCGTCGAAACCGTGCTTGTCGGAGAGCGGCCCACCGGCGCCAAAGCCGGTGACCGTGGCCAGGATGATGTCGGGCTTGACTTGCCGCAGACTGTCGAGGTCGAGCGCCAGCGCGCGCAGCACAAGCGGCGGCAGGTTGGCGACGACGACATCGGCGGTCGCGACCAGCCGGCGCACGATCTCGCGACCCTTGGGTGCCGCCGGATCGAGCGTCATGCCGAGCTTGTTCCGGTTCATCGCCAGAAACATCGCCCCGCCGCCATCGGGGCCGGCGCCGACCGGGATGAAAAAGCGGTCCTCGCCGCCACCGAGCCGCTCGATGCGGATCACCTCGGCGCCGAGATCGGCGAGCAACGCCGCGCAGAACGGTCCGGCGATATAGCGGCCGAAATCGAGAACGCGAACCCCGTCGAGCACCCCCGTCACCATGCCCTCCCCACATGCCGCCGCCAGCGCGATGGCACAGCATAGTGTCGGCCGCGGATCGCGGGCATAGTTTTGGCGGCGATCGGATGGCAGGATCATCCTGTCGGCTGTCGAGGCGGCCGGCGTTGCGACATACGAAAGGCAGGACGATGGCCAGACTCCCCTCGATCACCCGCAAGGACCAGGTTGCGGCGAAAGATCACGCAATCTTTGATGCGATCGTCGCCAGCCGCGGTGCCGTGCAGGGGCCGTTCACGATGTTCCTGAACAGCCCCGAATTGGCGGGCCGGGTGGCGCATCTCGGCGCCTATGTGCGCTTCGAGGGCTCGCTCGACATGCGCGTGCGGGTGCTGGCGGCGATGACCGTCGCCCGCGAATTCGAGGCGGTCTATGTCTGGGGTGCGCAAGCCGGCGGCGCACGGCGGCAAGGGGTGCCCGAGACGACGATCACGGCAATCCGCGAGAACCATTCGCGCGGCATTCCGCCCGAAGACGCCGAGATCGTCGAGTTCACCCGGCAGCTGTTGCGCCAACACCGGATCGACAGTGCCACCGCCGAGCGGATGCGGGCGCGGTTCGGCGATGATGGCTTTATCCAGCTGACCGGTGCGATCGGCTATTACAGCCTCTTGGCGATGACCGTGAATGCGTGCGAATTGGAAGCGGCACCCAACGCCGAGGTGCTGAAGGTCTGAGCCTGACCCGGCTGCGCTGCTGGTGGCGAGGACCGCGCCGGGCCGGTATAACCGGCCGCCATGCGCCGCTCGATGCGTCTCGGTCTCGCCGGCCTGCTGCTCCTGCTGGTGCTGTTCGGCCTTTATGCCGCCTATTGGCGGATCGTTGCCGGTCGGATCGCGCAGGGCATCGTTGCCTGGCAGCAATCGGTGCGCACACGCCGGATCGACGCCTCCTGGCGCGAGCTGCATGTCGGCGGCTTCCCGCTTGCATTCCGGGTCGTGCTCGACGATGCCGCGCTGCGCGACGGCAGGCTCCGCCCGGCCCCGCAGCTCGATGTGCCGGTGCTGACCGGCACGGCACGGCCATGGGATTTTGCCGATTGGCGACTGGCGGCACCCGCGGGCCTGATCGCCGGTCTCGCCGCCGCGCCGGGCCCACCCATGGCGCCGCGGCTGGCGGCACGGACCGCCATTGGTTCGGCGTCGTTCGCGGCAACGGGGGGCGGCTGGCTGTGGCTCGGCTTGAAGCAGGTCACCGCCGCGGCTGGTTCGCGCATCCCGATCGCCGCCGCCGACATCTGGATCACACTGCCTGCGGCGCCGCCGCGGACCCATACCGAGCCGAGCTTTGGCCTGGCGCTCGATCTGCGGCAGATGCGGCTGCCGGCAGCGCCTGCAATCCTCGGCGCCACGATCGACGAGCTCGCCGTTTCTGCCACCCTTGAGGGGGTCGTGCCGAGCGGGAAGCTGCCGCAGGCGCTCGCCGCCTGGCGCGATGCCGGCGGCACGGTCGAGTTCGATCATCTGCGGCTCCGTTGGGGCGGGATCGGAGTGACCGCCAACGGCACTCTGGCGCTCGATCAGAACCTGCAGCCGATCGCCGCCTTTTCCGGCGGGATCGAGGGCTTTCACACGATCCTGACGGCGCTGGTCGGGGCCGGCCAGCTCGATACCGAAGAGGCGGCACTGGCCCAGATCGCGCTGTCGGCGCTGGCCCGGCCCGGCTCCGACGGCAAGCCGCAGATCAGGACCGCGTTCACGATCCAGGACGGCAAGATGTTTCTCGGACCGGTCCGCCTCGGCGCGGCGCCGCGGATCGAGTGGAAGTAGCCGACGCACCGCGGCCATAGCGGCAAAACGGGATCAGAAACCGCGATGGGCTTTGTTCAGCTGCTGCTCAATGTCCTGTGGATCTTGACCGGCGGGCTGTGGATGGCGGCGGGGTGGCTGATCGCGGCGATCATCATGGCGATCACGATCATCGGCCTGCCCTGGACGCGTGCCGCGTTCAACATCGCGCTCTACACGCTCTTACCTTTCGGCCACCGCGCCGTCTCCCGCGAGGAGTACACCGGCGAGAGCGATGTTGGGACGGGTCCCATCGGCTGGCTCGGCAATCTGATCTGGCTCTTTCTGGCTGGGTGGTGGCTGGCCCTCGGCCATCTGGTCCTGGCCGTGCTGCTCGCCATCACCATCATCGGCCTGCCCTTCGCCTGGGCGCATCTGAAGCTCGCCGGCTTGTCACTCTGGCCGATCGGCAAGATGATCGTGCCGGTCGAATAGCCGCACCACCTCAGAGCGGGATCGCCAGCCCTATAGCGGGATCGCCAGCAGAGTATCGATCTGGCGGCTATCGAGCACCACCGTCCGGGTCCCGAATTTCCAGCGCTCGCCCTCGCGCCGCACCCGGTCGACATAGCGGCCGGCGGCAAACACCGTCATGTCGCCATCCTGCATCGTGCGCACGACGAGAAAATTCGCGACGAGATCGAGCACATCGCCTGGCTCGCCGGTGATCCTCAGCGACGAGACCAGGTGCCGGTAGCGCTGCGGCTCGTAGATGTTGGCCTCGCGCAAAGCGCTGACCCGGTCCTTCAGCATATTGCGCGAGGTCGCGTAGATCAGTCCGAGCGGACGGTTCGCCTCGTAGTTCTCGGCCGAGGTGACGCGGTAGAAGCAATCTTCGGTAAAGAAGTCGGGCCAGCGTTCGAGCTCGTCATCGTCGAGGCAGTGCACGTAATCCGCATAGAGTTCGTCGAGCTCCAGCCGCAGCGCGACTGCCTCGATACTCATTGGCCTACAGCCCCATCAGGGGTCGGTAGCAATGCCAGAAGCTGCGCACCGAGGCTTCGGTCGTGCGGTTGGCTTCGGAGACATGGCCGGCACCGCCCATTTCCAGGACCGAGCAATCCTGCTCCGAGCCGCGGATCGCCCGCTGGATAAAGTTGCCGACGGCACCATCCTCCATCGAGACATAACCGGCCGGGCCGACCAGATTTGCCTGGGCGAGGCGCAGCGCCGTCATCTCGGCATCGTCCTCCGCGAAGCCGAGATAGATCCACTGCAGTTCGGTCTTGTCCGGACCTTTGGGCAGAACCACGCGCAGCGCGATCGAGTTCTGGATCTGCTGCAATACGAAATTGGGGAACAACGACAGGATCTGCGTCGTCGTGTCATCGCCGAATTCCTCGCGCATCGCAAGAAATCCGGGGTCGGCAAGACGGAAATTCTCGTGCATCGACGGCATGCCGGCATAGAGCCGGTCCGAGGTCGCGGCATCGACGCGGTCCACCTTGTTGCGGGTGTAGCTCGCATGATGCGCGCCATTCTCGGCAATATCGACGCCACCTTCCGCGGTCAGGCGCGACATGCGGAATGTCGTGAAAAAGCTGTGCAGCAGCGTCGCGTGATAGGTGTCGCGCACATTCTCGAAATAGAGCTTCCAGTTGTTGTGCAGGATCTGCGAGGTGGTGCCGAGAATTTTCGGGGTGCCGTGCAGCACCCGGTGAATGCGCGAGCCGATCAAATTGCCGATATAGTCGCCGAGCGGCGGCGCTTCCGGCGACAGGGTGCCGAAGACGAGGTCGCCAAACCGGTCGACGCGCAGCTGTTTGAGACCGTGCTGTTCGAGAGCAAAGCTCGCTGGCATTCCGCCCTTGCCGGCGATGCCGCGGCGGAAGGCGACGCTGTCGAGATTGCCTGCGAGATCATAGCGCCAAGCATGATAGACGCAGGTCAGGTTGTCGGCGTGGCCGCGCTGTTTCAGGCAAACGAGGTTGCCGCGATGGGCGCAGCGGTTGACCATCGCATGCAGTTCGCCATCATGCCCGCGGGTCACGATGACCGGGGTCTCGCCGAGAAAGGTGGTCAGATAGTCGCCCGGCTGTGGCAGTTCCCCGGCGAGGGTCAGGAACTGCCAGGTCGGTCCGAGAAAGATCCGCGCCAGCTCCGCGCGGTAGATCTCGGGGTCGGCAAACACCCGGTAGGGAACCCGGAGATTCCCCTCGGCGGGCCATTCGAGCATCGGCTGCTGTTCCATGCTGGACCTCGCATCAGCGGCATAGGGACGCGGTTCATGCGGCGGCAGTCGCGTCCCCACGGACTCTAAAGGACGTCAGCCACCGTAGAAGACGTTGTCGCCCAGATCCTTCATTTCGAGGATCGCGGCATCGGGACGGCCGGTGACCGGTTTTGGCAGATGCGCCTCGACAACCTCGCCGACGACGATGTGGTGGTCGCCCTGCTCGACGATGCCGGTGACCCTGCATTCGACCGCAGCCAACGCCGCATCGAGGATCGGTGCGCCATTGCCACCCTGGTGGACCGCCTGGCCGGAGAGCTTGCCGTCTTCGAGCTGGGTCGGCTTGAAAAAGGTGAAGGCCACCCCCTTGGCGTCCTTGCCCAGCATGTTGAGAGCGAAATTCCTGGAGTTTTTGACGATCGGGTAGGCACCGGAATCGGTCTTCACGCCGACCACGACCAGCGGCGGATTGAAGGCGCTCTGGGTCACCCAGTTGACGGTCGCGGCGGCGACATTGCCTTTCCCGTCATCGGCGGTCAGCACGTAGATGCCGTAAGGAATCATCCGCAGCGCAGTCTTTTTGGCATCCTGGTCCATGTTTCGCCCTCCCTGTTCATGCAACGGCGCTGAGTGGATCATAAACCAGAAGCATTCCAAATTGAACCCATATGCGAAGATCATGGCGGCGCGGGCTGTCAGTTGCCCCTCCGGCCATTTGCGGCCTCGACATATTCCGGCACCCGGTAATAAACCCACACCAGATTCGCCAGCAGCACCACACCGGTGACCAGAAACACCCAGCGCAGCCCGAACGCCGCGGCGACGGCACCACCGCTCAGCGGTCCGAGCGAGTTGCCGAGAAACATCGCCGACGCGGTAATGCCGTAGACCGTGCCGCGCTGGGCCCGCGGCACGAGCCGCCCGACCAGCGCGTTCGCGGTCGGCAGGATGCCGCCGATGAACATCCCGACCGCGAAGCGCTCGATCGTGAAGGTCCAGTAATTGCCGGCAAAAGTCTGCGGCAGGGTGGCAAGGCTCGCGCCCAGGAGGCTGATCAGCAGCACCCGGCGGTAGCCGAGCACGTCGCTGCGCTTGCCGAGAAACGGCGAGGCGACGACATCGGCGAGCCCGGTCACCGAAAAGGCGATGCCGCTCAATGTGGCGAGATCGGGCCGCATGCCGACCAACTCCTTGACAAACAGCGTGACCACCGGCTGCACGGTGCGCACTCCGAACTGCGCCATCAGCAGCACGAAGAACAGCGGCAGCAACCCCGGCGAGCGCGCCACGGCGAGCAGTGCCGCGAGCAGCGAGCGTCCGTCACCGGTGCGCGGCGGGGCGACAAACCGCTCCTGCACGGCAAACCAGACGAGGAGGGTGGAGAGCAGCACCGTTCCCCCGGTGCAATAGAATGGGATGCGATAGCTGTGGGTCGCGTCGGCGAGCGCACCACCGATGAGCGGGCCGATCAGCGAGCCGACCAGCTGCCCGGTACTGAGCCAGCCGAGCGCGAAGCCGAGCCGCTCCTCCGGCGCCTGGCTTGCGACCAACGCGATCGCCGAGCTCGAGAACCCGGCAAACACCCCCATCAGCGCGCGACAGGCGAAGAACTGCCAGACATTGGCGGCCACCCCCATCAGCATCGCGAAAATGCCGATCGCGACACTCGAGCGCAGCAGCATCAGCTTGCGGCCGCGCCGGTCGGCCAGCCGCCCCCACAATGGCGAAGCAAAGGCTGCGACGAGCGAGGTGATGCCGGAGAGAATGCCCGCCCACAGATCGACCGCACTGGCCGAGCGGACTCCCAGCACCGGCAGAAACAGCGGCATGATCGGGGTCAGCATCGAGAAACTCATGGTCATGACAAACTGGATGCCGACCATTGCCCACAATGTCCGCTGCCATTGCCCTGAGGGCGATTGCCCACTGTCATCGGTAATCGGTTCAATCGATTGTTCGGCCATGTCCCCCGCTGACCAACCCGAAATGGGGCCGCACCAAGCGGCCGGCTCGGTTGCTTTCTAGTCGAAAGGGTGTCGCGTTTTAGCGGAGAGGGTGCCGCTTTCCGGTCGAAAGGGTAAGTGCTTTCCAGCCGCGCGGACCGCGGCGGGACCGATCTGCATCGCCGCGCAGACGTGGCCGACGCCACGGCTGCAACTGCGCTCGGGTGAGAATGTCAACACCCGGCCGGGCGCGCGGCTACCTGCCGCCGGCAACCTGCGATGTTTCGCGTGCAATAGGCCGCTGCCCAAATCCCGGGCAGAATCACCTTGAAAAAAAGCAGAGACAATAACGCATTGCTGCCCTACATTCAGGTCAAGGCTCGACGACAGGGCCACTTTTGAACGGGAGTTGAATGATGGCGGCAGCACCGGTCGTGTACGATCGTCCCTGGTGGAAGAGGCCGATAGGGACCGATGGTATGCGTTTGTGGCGGCGCGGCTCGGCTGGACCCTCGACGCACCCGATTTTACGATCTTTCTGCTGATCATGCTGCCGATCGCCAAGACGTTCGGCATGCCGCTGACTGCGGTTACGATCGTCTTCGTCTTGACGCTGTGGATGCGGCTCGTCGGCGCTACCGCCGTGGGCTGGGTCGCCGGCCGGCTCGGGCGAAAAATTCTATTGATGATCTCGATCCTCGGCTACTCGGTGTGCAATGTCATTGCCGGGCTCTTGCCGACCCTTCTGTTCCTGTTGATCTGCCGCACGCTGCTCGGCCTGTTCATGGGCGGCGAATGGCCCGCCGGTGCATCACTGGCGGTAGAAACCTGGCCGATCCACTCGCGCGGCTTTATGCGCTGCATGACCAGGGGCACCGAGATGGTGCCCGCTCTGGTCGTGGCCTGACAAAACACGCGTCATGTGCGCACGGGCCTCTTTCGACACCGTCGGGAGAGGCCCTTTTGCTGTCGGACACCGCGATGCGACGCACAATGTTCAACCGCCGTTCCGGCCGGCGGTTTTCACAACGCTCCACTCTACTTCAAAAAGCCCTCTGTTCTACTTTCGCAACGCTCCGCGTAAAGGGGCCCGCATAAACCAGGAGAAGAACCGATGACGACCGCTGCCGATACCGGGACATCGATCCCGTGGTGGAAGGAGCCGACCCGCGAGCAATGGCACGCCTGGGTTGCAGCCTGGCTTGGCTGGACCTTGGACGCCTTTGATTTCACGATCTTTCTCCTGATCATGGTGCCGATCGCGCAGTATTTTCACGTGCCGCTGACAGCGGTAGCGATTGTCTTCACTCTGACCTTGTGGATGCGGCTCTTCGGCGCCACCGCCTCGGGCTGGGTGGCCGATCGGGTGGGGCGCAAATTGCCGCTGATGATTGCGATCGCCGGGTATTCGGTGTGCAATCTCGTCGCCGGGCTGGCACCCACCTTCCTGGTCCTGCTGCTGTTCCGTGCCGCGCTCGGCTTCTTCATGGGTGCGGAATGGCCGGCCGGCGCGGCATTGGCGCTCGAACAATGGCCGCCGCGCTCGCGCGGGCTTATGGGCAGCGTGCTGCAAGCCTCCTGGGGTCTCGGCGGGCTGCTGTCAGCGGCAGCCTACGGCCTTCTTTACAATTCGATCGGCTGGCGCGGGCTCTTGATCATCGGGGTCCTGCCGGCGCTGCTGCTCTTCTACATCTTTCCCTTTGTCAAGGAGCCTGCAGTCTGGCTCGAAAACCGCCGCATCCAGCGCGCCGAGAAGCGCGAGGTGCGCATGCCGCTGTTCAGCATCTTCAAGCGGCGCATGCTCGGCAACACGCTGACCGCATGCTGGTGGATGGCGAGCGGTTTCGTCACCGGGTATTCGGTCGGCGGCTTGTTCCCGACCTATCTGCAAAAGGGTCTGCATCTGAGCCCAGGGCTCGTTTCGCTGCCGATCATGCTGCAAAGTGTGCTGTTTTTTGTGAGCGGCTTTATCTGGGGTTGGGTGGCGGACCGTCTCGGCCGGCGCTGGGCGCTGATCCTTCCCGCGATCTTCGGGATCCTGTGCGCCCCGCTCTATCTGATGACCACCAACTACACGATGATCTTGGTATTCTTTACTATCCAGGGACTGTTCGCGGGCGGTGGCATGTATGCCCAGAACCCGACCTACCTCGCTGAACGCTTCCCGACCGAGGTGCGCGCGACAGCGAGCGGGTTCTGCTATCACCAGGGCGCGATCTTTGGCGGCGTGACGCTGCCGATCCTGGCCTATATTGCCGCCACCTGGCATACCGGGTTTGCCACCCCGATGCTGATCGGCACCGTGTTTGGCGCGGTCATGTTTATCATCGCGCTGCTGTTCAGCCCCGAGACCCGCGGCACGCAACTCTCGGCGGAGGTTGTTCTCGCCTGAAGCGCCCGATATAGCCGCGACGGGATCGGCCGCCGCGCGGCATGGACCTCGCGCCACGGCGCCGCCTGCGTTAGGTCGTGCCGCGGGCGCCGGGGCCGGCAATCCAGCGGTTGCCCTGGACCCCTCCCCGGACCTGATCCGGGGACCGCGCGGAGGCGGCGACGGATGATGCAAGCTGAACCGGCGGTGCTCTAAACAGAGCCTGGCCCGGCGGAATGCTCAGCCAGCCGCGCCGAGCGGGTGGGCGTGGTCGAGCGGGCCATGGCCGCGGCCGAGACCGGGCGCGCTGGCGATCGCCCGCTGGACATAGGCGCGGGCGCGCTCGACCGCGTCCTCGATGCTGCGACCCTGAGCGAGACCGGTGGCGATCGCCGAAGCGAGGGTGCAGCCGGTGCCATGGGTGTGGCGGGTGGTGATGCGCGGGCTCTCCCAGCTGCGCACGCCCGCGGCGCTGACCAGCACGTCGGTTAGCGTGTCACCGGCGAGATGGCCGCCCTTGAGCAGCACCGCCCGGCAGCCGAGCGCCAGGAGGATCTCGCCGGCGGCGCGCATCGTCGCGACATCGCCGATCGCGCGGCCACACAGGATCTCGGCCTCCGGCAGGTTGGGGGTCAGCACATCGGCACGGGGGATCAGCAACCGCTTCAGCGCCTCGATCGCTCCGGGATCGATCAGGCGGGCGCCACCCTTGGCCGCCATCACCGGGTCCACGACCAGCGGCAGCCCGTTTGCCCGCTCGGCCAGTACCGCGGCCAGCATTTCGATGACCGCCGCATCATGCAGCATCCCGGTCTTGATCGCGTCGGCGCCGATATCGTCGAGTACGACCTCGATCTGGCGGCGAATGAACTCGGGCGGCACCGGCAGGACATCAAACACGCCCTCGGTATTCTGCGCGGTCAACGCGGTGATTGCGGTCGCCGCGTAGCCGTCGAGCATCGTCACCGTCTTGATGTCGGCCTGGATACCGGCGCCTCCACCGGAATCGGAGCCGGCGACGATCAGGACCCGGCCGCGCATTATTCGACCGCCGCAACCGACGCCGAAGAGACCGGCCGCAGCGGCGGGTCGTCAATCGCAGCCTCGCGGATCGCGGCGCAGATGTCATCGACGACCTGCGCGACCAATTCCTCATCCTCCCCCTCGGCCATCACCCGGATCAGCGGCTCGGTCCCCGACCGGCGGATCACCAGGCGCCCGCCGCTAGCGAGCCGCGCCTCGCCGCCGGCAATCGCATCCCTGACCGCGGGCCGGTCGAGCGGCATGCTCTTGCCATGGCGCACACTTTTGGCGAGTTGTGGGATCGGCGTGAACAGGCGGCACACCTCGCTTGCCGGCCGGCCGGTCTCGACGATCGAGGCCAGCACCTGGAGGGCGGCGATCAGCCCGTCTCCGGTTGTGGCATAATCGGCGAGGATGATGTGACCCGATTGCTCGCCGCCGAGATTGCAGCCGAGGCTGCGCATCTTTTCGACGACATAGCGATCCCCGACCGCCGCCCGGTGCAGCCCGATCCGGTGGCCGGCGAGAAACCGCTCGAGACCGAGGTTGGACATGACCGTCGTCACCAGCGCATCGCCCTGGAGGCGCCCGACGCGGGCGAGACCGGTCGCGATCAGCGCCATCAGCTGGTCGCCGTCGAGGATGACCCCATGCTCGTCGGCGATGATCAGCCGATCGGCATCGCCATCGAGCGCGATGCCGATATCGGCACGCCGCGCCAGCACTTCGGCGCGCATCTGCTCTGGCGAGAGCGCACCGCATTCGCGATTGATATTGAGCCCGTCCGGAGCGACGCCGAGCGCGAACACCTCGGCACCGAGCTCCCAAAAGACGGTCGGCGCCACTTTGTAGCCGGCACCGTGCGCGCAATCGACGACGATGCGCAGGCCATCGAGCCGCAAGCCGCGCGGAAAGCTTTGCTTGACGAATTCGATATAGCGGCCACCGGCGTCTTCGAGCCGCTTGACCCGGCCGAGCTCGGCCGGCTCGG
This sequence comes from Allostellaceae bacterium, assembly GCA_035503615.1. Taxonomy (GTDB): domain Bacteria; phylum Pseudomonadota; class Alphaproteobacteria; order ATCC43930; family CGMCC-115725; genus AP-15. The sequence goes on from DATJTI010000042.1 coordinate 118,981, forward strand.
CACGCCGGTTCGGGCCGCGTGCCAGACAATCCTCGATCTTTGTTTCGAGCTCGTCCGACAGCTTGTAGCCGTCGCGGCCGAACAGCTTGATGCCGTTATCGCCATAAGGGTTGTGCGAAGCCGAGAGTACGACGCCGAGATCGGCGCGCAGGCTGCGCGTCAGCATCGCGATAGCCGGGGTCGGTAATGGCCCGACCAGCACGACATCCATGCCCATCGTCACGAAGCCAGCGGTCAGCGCCGGTTCGAGCATGTAGCCGGAGAGCCGCGTGTCCTTGCCGATCACGACCTGGTGCCGGTGTGCGCCGTTCTTGAAACACTCGCCGACCGCCATCGCCACTTTCAGCGCGGTCTCCGGTGTCATCGGCTCGTGATTGGCGGTCCCGCGGATCCCGTCGGTCCCGAACAACTGCCGCGTCATGGGCCCCCCGCACCAAGTATCGCGAGACCGCATTACTTAGCCGACAACTGCTATCGGAGTCAAATAACATCTTCGCGATCAAATGCTTAACGCCTGCCGCGGTTCCCGTTATACGGGAAAACACGGCAGGCGCATAAAACCCCCGCCCGGTCGGGTCGCGAGATCAGCCGCCCGGCTGCGGCTCCGGTTCCAGCCCCGTCGGACGGCCCGAGGGCGGCACCGAGCTGCGGCGACCCGACCGTGCGTCATCGGCCTGCGGCGGCGGTGCGGTATCGCGCACGATGCGCTCGCCCTTGATGATCCGGCGGATCTCGTCGGCCGACAGGGTCTCGTATTCGAGCAGCCCTTTGGCGAGCGCATGCAATTCATCGAGCCGCGCGGTCAGGATGTCGCGCGCGGTCGCTTCGCCTTCGTCGACGAGCCTGCGGATCTCCTCGTCGATGACCTTGGCGGTGGCCTCGGAGACATTCTTGCGCTGCGTCACCGAATGGCCGAGGAACACCTCCTCCTCATTGTCGGCGTAGCGCAGCCGCCCGAGTTTTTCGCTGAAGCCGAACTCGGTGACCATGCGCCGCGCGAGATAGGTGGCCCGGCGGATGTCGTCGGCGGCACCGGTCGTCACCCGTTCGGATCCAAAGATCAGCTCCTCGGCGATGCGGCCGCCAAACAGGCTGGTCAGCATCGCTTTGATCTCCAGCTTCGACTGGCTGTACTTGTCGCGTTCGGGCAGGTACATCGTGATCCCGAGCGCCCGACCGCGCGGGATGATCGTGACCTTGTGCAGCGGCTCGTGCCCCTCGGCATAGAGCATGCACAGCGCGTGCCCGGCCTCGTGATACGCGGTCAGCTTCTTCTCGTCCTCGGTCATGACCATCGAGCGCCGCTCGGCGCCCATCATGACCTTGTCCTTGGCCTGCTCGAACTCGCTCATCGCCACCGAGCGCTTGCCGCGCCGTGCCGCCATCAGCGCCGCCTCGTTGACCAGGTTGGCGAGGTCGGCACCGGAAAAGCCGGGCGTGCCGCGGGCAATAACCTTGGCGTCGACATCGGTGGCGAGCGGCACCTTGCGCATATGCACTTTGAGGATCTTCTCGCGGCCGACGACATCGGGGTTCGGCACGACGACCTGCCGGTCAAAGCGCCCGGGCCGCAGCAATGCCGGGTCGAGCACGTCGGGCCGGTTGGTCGCGGCGATCAGGATGACCCCCTCATTGGCCTCGAACCCGTCCATCTCGACCAGCAGCTGGTTCAGGGTCTGCTCGCGCTCGTCATTGCCGCCGCCGAGCCCGGCCCCGCGGTGCCGGCCGACCGCGTCGATCTCGTCGATAAAGATGATGCAGGGCGCGTTCTTCTTGCCCTGCTCGAACATGTCGCGCACCCGGCTGGCCCCGACGCCGACAAACATCTCGACAAAATCCGAGCCGGAAATCGTGAAGAACGGCACGTTCGCCTCGCCGGCGATCGCCCGCGCCAACAGCGTCTTGCCGGTGCCGGGCGAGCCGACCAGCAGCACACCCTTCGGAATCTTGCCGCCAAGACGCTGGAATTTCTGCGGGTCCTTGAGATATTCGACGATCTCCTCGAGTTCCTGCTTGGCTTCGTCGATCCCGGCGACGTCCTCGAAGGTGATGCGGCCGACCTTCTCGGTCAGCAGCCTGGCCCGGCTCTTGCCAAACCCCATCGCCCGGCCGCCGCCGCCCTGCATCTGGCGCATGAAGAAAATCCAGACGCCGATCAGCAGCAGCATCGGAAACCACGAGATCAGCACGCCAAACAGCGACGGCACATTGTCGTCGACCGGGGCGGCCGAAATTCGCACACCCTTTTTTGTCAGGGTCTCGACCAGGTTCGGATCATTCGGCGCATAAGTCGAAAATGCGCGGCTATCGGTAAAGTGACCGTTGATCGTGTTGCCCTGGATCGTTACATCCGAGACTTGGCCGCGATTGACATCATTGAGAAAATCGGAAAAGGCCAGCGTCGATTGCGGCCCATGATTGGACGACGTCTGGAACAGGTTGAACAGCGCGACGAGAAGCAGCCCGATCACGATCCACAGGGCGAGATTCTTGCCGAAATTATTCACGGTCAAACGCCTTTCCACGCCGGGCCGGTGTTACGCGCCAAGCCAACCAGCCGATGCCGCCAGCCTACCCCGATCATCCCCGGCCCGCGACCATTTTTGCCCAATCAACAGATAAGATGCCCGCTGCGTTAAACAACGGCGAAGCCCGCGCCGGACAACGATTTGACGGGCCGAAACACCAGCCGCGGCAAGTCCCCGACGCCGGCGCGGCGATAGCCGATATGGGGAATGGCGGCAATGCCTGCCGCATCGCGCAGCACCGGCAGAACCGCGTGCGCCAGCGGCGGCAGCGCCGAGCGCCGCAGCGCCGCGCGCAGCGCCGGGTCGGTTCGACTGCCGCGCCCGAGATAGCCAAGGCTGAACCCGTCGCCAACCCGGGGATCGACCACGACCGCGAAGCGCCGGTCCCATACCAGGCTCGCCCCCGCTGCGACCGGGACTGGTGCCGCGGCGGCATCAAGCTCACGCAGCACCAGGAGGCGGTCGCGCCAGGTGACGAACCGGCAGCCGCCCAGCGTGCAGCCGCCCCGCGCATCCCCGCAGAGGACCTGCCGCAGCCGGGCGACCTGCCGGCGCCGCGGCGGATAGAGAAGGCCGCCAAGGGTCGTCACCAGCGCCGACAGCACCCGCCCGGCGACATCGGGTGATGCCTGCAGCAATGCCGGGTCGAGCGAGGCGAAGCCGGCCGGGTGCAGGGCCACGGTGCGTGCCGCCAACGCGTCGCCGGCCCGTTCGGCGACCAGCCGTGCCCGGCCGAGATGGCCGATCGCGGCTGGCGGCGCGGCCCGATCGGCTCCGGCGCAGTCCGCACCATCGCGATTGCGCAACCGACCGCGCGCATAGGCCGGGTCGCGATTGCTCGGATCGCGCAGGAAAGGCTGGCGCTGCGCCTCGAGAGTGGCGACCAGCCGGGCTTTGTCGAAGCCGAGCAACGGGCGCACGATCCGACAGCCATCGAGCTCGCGGATTGCCGGCATGCCGGCGAGCCCGTCGGCAGCGCTATGCGCAGCCAAGCGGATCAGGTGGGTCTCGGTCTGGTCGCCGCGCTGATGACCGGTCAGGAGATGCAGGCAGCCCCGCTCGCGGCACCAGCCGGCAAGCAACCGGTAGCGTGCGGTGCGCGCCGCCTCCTGGATGCCGGTCGCCGGCTTCGGTTCATCCCAGACCAGCACGCAATGCGGGATGCCGCGAACCATCAGCCAGCCGGCGACCCGCTCGGCCTCGGCCGAGCTTTCGAGTCGCAGCCGGTGATCGACGATGAGCGCCCAGGCAACTCCACCGCGTTGCCACGCCCAGGACGCCGCGAGGATCACGAGCGCCAGGCTGTCGGGTCCGCCGGAGACCGCGACGGCAACGAACGGAGGGCTTTCGAACCGGGCGAGCCGCTCCAGCGCAGCGGCGAATTCGGCCGCGCCGATTGGCGTCATCGGCGGGCCGGCGGTCAACAGCCAAGCCGCTTCTTTTCCTGTGTCGCCCGGTTCCGAACCGCGCTTCCCTGATGCGGGAAATCATGGTCGAGCTGCATCAGCGCGATGCAGGCATTGTGCTTCTGATTGGCATGCGCCAGCGACATCGCCAGCTGCAGCAGGCCGTCAGCCGCCTTCGGTCCTTTCGGATAGCGCTTGTAGCCGTCGGCAAACGCCGCGGCGGCTTCGGTATATCGGCCGCGCGCGTAAAAGCTCTCGCCCAGCCAATATTGCGCGTTCCCGGCCAGCGGATCGTTCGGATGGCGGGCGACAAAGCTGCGCAGTGCGTCCTCCGCTGCCGGGTAGTCGGCCCGCCGCAGCAGCCCAAAGGCGATATTGTACTGCGCCGAGGCCGAACCCGATGGCAGGCGGTCCGTGCCGGAAGGCCGCAAATTGTCGCCACTCGCGCCATTTCCGGGCGGAGTGAGGTCAGTCGGACCTGGATAGGGCGGCTCGCGACCGGGCCCCGGCGGCGACAGCGCGCCAAAGCTCGCCGGCTGGCCCGGCGGCGACAACGTGTCGGCCGGCGGCGGCCGGCCGCCATAGGGCGGCGGTGGCGGACTGTCCGAGGGTGGCTCGCCGGCCGCCATCGCCGGACCCGGCGGTGGCGGTTCGGCCGACGAGCCCTGTCCTTGCCCCTGGCCCTGGCCGAGCCGCACATCGATATCGCTGTTGATCTGCTCGATCCGCTGGCGCAGCTGCTGCACGGCATTGGTCTCGTCTTCGACCCGGCCGGTCAGGTCGCGCATCTGCTGCTCGAGCCGGTCCATTCGCACCTGCAGATCGACCGCGGCGTCGCTGCCCTCGTCGCCGGCCGGCGCTTCGCCATCGGTGCCGCGATAGACCTGCCGCTGCAGCATGCTCAGATCCCGCTCCAGCCGATCGAGCCGTTCCTGCGTCGTCGCGTCCTGCGCCAGCGCCACCGGGGCGACGGTCATCGCCAGCAGCACCACCAGCGAGATCGACCGGGCCAGCGAGATCGACCGGGCATGAATGAGGATCAGGCGCCCTAGCATCGGCGGGCCTCATGGAGTGCGGGCGGCAGCCTGGAGGGCGCTCGACGCGCGGGCGGGCGGCGCAGACCATCGGAAGAACGGCTAGTAGGACCGGTTTTGGGCAAAAAAAGGGCGTGCCCAGCCTGTGCCGGTCCGATCTTTCGGGTGCGGCGCGAGGATGCGCAAAGCACGCACAGCCCCGCCCCGGCCGATTCGCCGCTTGCCGCCACCACAACCCGCAACCGCTAACCAGGAAAGCGCCAGGAGGGCAGCGCGCCCGTCAGTTGACGGTGGTGATGGCGACGCGGTTTTGCGCCCACGCCTCTTCGTTGGATCCGAGCACGATCGGTCGCTCTTTGCCATAACTGATCGTCGAAATGCGCGACGCCGGAATGCCGGCGGCGATCAGCACATTCTTGACCGCATCGGCGCGGCGCTCGCCCAGGGCGAGGTTGTATTCTTCGGTGCCGCGCTCGTCGCAATGGCCCTCGATCGTCACCGTGACGTTCGGATAGCGGCGCAGCCAGTCGGCTTGGCGCTCCAGCGTCTGCTGTCCCTCGGCGCTGATATCGGACCGGTCGAAGGCGAAAAAGACGCGGTCGCCGGCGGTCTGCGCCAGATCCTGCTGCGAGCCCGGAACCACCGCCCCCACACCGGCGCCGGCAGCGCCGGCTCCCCCGGGTCCGCCCGGTCCCCCCGGCGCGGGCGGCGGCGTGCTGCTGCATGCAGCGAGCAGCAGCAGCGCCCCGAACAGGCCTCCTGCCAGACCGATGACCTTGATCCGCATGTTCTCTAATCCCCTCGAAACTTCTGCACGATATCGTCGAACCGCTCAACGCAGCAAGGGTGACCAGGCCGGATCGGACGCGCCGCCCGGGGTCGGCACGTCGCGCTGATTGTACCCGGTCAGATCGATCGTCTGCAGATGCGGCAGGCCGCCATTGCCTTGCGAATCGCTCGGGCCGTGAGTGAAATACATCAGCACCCGGCCATTGGGAGCCCAGGTCGGGCCCTCGACCAGAAAGCCCTGGGTCAGCTCCCGTTCACCCGAGCCGTCGGGATGCATGACCCCGATCGAGAACGAACTGCTGCCAATCTTGGTAAAGGCGATCAGGTCGCCGCGCGGCGACCATACCGGCGTGCCGTAATGCCCCGAGCCGAAGCTGATCCGATGGATGTTGCTGCCGTCGGCGTTCATCACATAGAGCTGCTGCGAGCCGCCGCGGTCGGAATTGAACACGATCTGGCTGCCATCGGGCGAATAGCACGGCGAGGTGTCGATCGCCTGGTCATCGGTCAGGCGGGTCGTCTGGTGGGTGCGCAGGTCGAAGACATAGATGTTGCTGGCACCGTTGATTGCCCGGCTCAGGATCACCCGGTTGCCGTTCGGGGAAAACCGCGGGGCAAAGCTCATGCCGGGAAAATCGCCGACCACCTCCTGCTGCCCGGTATCGATGTTCAAGAGATAGACACGCGGCGTTTTGCCGGCGAAGGACAGGTAGGTGATCTCCTGCGAGGTCGGTGAAAAGCGCGGCGTCAGCACCATCGCCCGTCCGTCGGTCAGGTAGCGGTTGTTGAAGCCATCCTCGTCCATGATCGCCAGCCGCCGGATCCGTGCTTGCGCCGGGCCGGACTCGGCGACATAGACGATGCGGGTATCAAAATACCCCTCCTCGCCGGTGATCCGCTGGTAGACCGCATCGGAGATCATGTGCGCGATGCGGCGCCAGTTCTGCTGTGTCGTCGTGTAGCTGAAGCCGGTCAGCTGCTGCTGGGCACCGACGTCCCACAGCCGGAACTGGACCACGAGCCGCCCATCGACCTGGGTGCTGACCAGCCCGGTGACCAGCGCCTGGGCGTTGATCTGTTGCCAATCCGCGAAGTTCGGAGCGGCACTCGTGGTCGCCGACTCGGTTTCGATGAAGCTGGCCGGATCGAGGGGACGGAACAGCCCGGAGCGGCCGAGATCGGCCGAGACGACGCTGGCGATGTCGTGCCCGGCCGCGGTCTCGCTGGCGCTGCCGCCGGCAAAGGCCGGGATTGCGATCGGCATCGGCTGGCTCTCACCGCTGGTGATGTCGATGCGCAGCGCGGCCCGGGGTGCAGCCGCCGGCCAGATCAGCATCGCCAGCAGCGCCATGGCCGCGCCGAGGGCAACAGGGCACCTTTTGTTCATAACAAATCCTTCGGGCTGAAATCGACGACCATGTCTTTCCAGATTTCGTACTTGTCGGGAGGCAGGCGCAGCGGCCGGCATTGCGGATTGAAGAACGCCCGGCGGGCACTTTCCGCAGCAGCACGGTAGAACGGGTCGCTCGCCGCCCGCGCCTGATCGACGATCGTGGCTTGCTGCACCATGCCGTCGGGCTCGACCGAGACGCGGATCTCGACCACCAGATCCTTGGCGTCGCGGGCGCCCGCCGGAATGTTCCAGCAGCGCGAGATCTGCTCGCGAATCATGTCGACCTCGCTGGCGCTCAGCTGGCTGCCCAACGGGGCGCGCGGCTGCGAGGAAGGCTGCCCCGAGGCGACCGCGGTGTCCTGAGGCAGCGCGTCCGGTGACGGCGGCGCGTCCTTGGCCGCGAGATTGCGCAACAGCGCGTCGAACTGTCCTGGATCGTATTTCTTGGCGGCCGCCCGCGCCTCCTCACGCGGCACCGGTCGCGGCGGCGGCGGTGCCGGCATCGGCGGGGCGGCGGCTTCGACCGGTTTTGGCGGCGGTGGCGGTGGTGCCGGCTTAAAGACCGGAACCGGGGGTGGGGGCGGCGGCGGTGCCGGCTTCGGCTGAGGCGGCGCAGGTGCGGGCGGTTGCGGCGGCGCGGCGGCGGCCGAGGGCGGCGGTGTTTCTTTCGGCGGCGCCGGCTGCGGCGTCGGCTTTGGCCCGGGCGGCCCGGGGATCGGTGCCACCGGCTTTGCCTCTTGACGCGGCGATGGATTGGGATGCGTCGCCCGGGTTTCCGGCCCGATCGTCACCAACTGGACCGCGATCGGCATCTCCTGCGGTGGCGGCGGACGAAACAGGTTCGGCAGACCGAGGATCACCACGGCGCCGAGCACAAGATGCAGCGCTGCCGACAGCGCGAGCCCGCGACGGCCGAGCCCGTCGGGCATCGGCTCGGGGAGCGGCGGCTGGGATCGCGGCACCGGTTCGGCTACGGCGAGGCTCATCCTCGGGGGCCCGGATCGGGCTCTTCAGGGCTTTGCCGCATGCGCCGCGGGCACGCCAGCAGAAGCGCTGCCGCCGGCGCTGGCGGCGGCAGTCTGTGACGCACCGGTCGGCGGCCCACCAGTCGGAGCTTGCGCAATCAGCGAAACCTTCTGATAGCCGGCAGCGCTGATCAGGCTCATGACTTCGAGCACGCGGCCGTAATCGATCGACTTGTCGGCGCGGACATAGACCGGCGCGTCGTGGTCCGCGCCGGTGATCGCCTGCAGTTTCGGCACCAGCGCCTCGGTCGGCACCGCGGTGTCCTGGACGAAGATCTTGCCCTCGTTGTTGACGGTGATGACCAGCGGCTGTTTCGGCTGGGTGATCGGCGGTGCCTGGGTCTGCGGCAGGTTGACCGGCACGCCCACGGTCAGCAGCGGGGCTGCGACCATGAAGACGACCAGCAGCACCAGCATGACATCAACCAGCGGGGTCACGTTGATTTCGGCCATCGGCCGGTAGCGGCTGCCGCGGGCGCGGCCGTTGCCGACGAGGCTCGGTGCCGCCACGGCTCAGGGCCTCTCGTCGAGCTGGCCCGACAGGATCGCGCTGAACTCGGACGAAAACGCTTCGAGCCGCCCGGCGTAGCGGCCGAAATCGGTGGCGAGCTTGTTGTAGGCGACCACCGCCGGGATCGCCGCGACGAGCCCCAGCGCGGTCGCGAACAGCGATTCGGCAATACCGGGCGCCACCACCGCAAGGCTCGTGTTCCTCGCCGCGGCAATCGACTGGAAGCTGTCCATGATGCCCCAGACGGTGCCGAACAGCCCGACAAACGGCGCCGTCGCCCCGACCGTCGCGAGAAACGCCATGAACCGTTCGACCCGCTCCATTTCGCGGCCGACGGTCACGTTCATGACCCGCTCGATGCGCTGCTGCAGGCTCGAGCGCATGATCGCGGTGCCGAGCAAGCCCTTGGCAGCGCTGCGCCGCCACTCGCGCATCGCCGACGAGAACACCGCGGTCATCGGGTCGGGCGGGCGCTGCCCGACGCGCTCGTAAAGATCATCGAGCGAGCCGCCCGACCAGAAGCTCTCTTCGAAGCTGTTCGCGGCATGACGCAGCCGGCGCAACCGGATCACCTTGTCAAAGATGACCGCCCACGACCAGAACGACGCCAAAAGCAGGATCATCATGACGAATTTGACGATCGAATCCGACTGCAGGAACAACGCGACGATCGACAGGTCATGAGGCACCGCGCCGGCAAGCGGCAAAGTGTCAACGGCAGAGGGGGGCATTGTTTGAACCTTTTATGGCGTCTTTTGGACGATGGTCGGCATGCATCGGCCCGCAGCCTCACAAGGGCTCCTCGTTCGGCGCTGGCGGCGGCAGCGACGCCAGGAGGTCGAGCTGGGCCGGCGAGGGCGGCGGCATCGGCAGGTCGAGATGGCCAAAGGCGAGCCGGGTCAAGAGGCGCCCGCGGGGTGTGCGCTGTACAAAGCCTTCCTGGATCAAATACGGCTCGACGACCTCCTCGACGACATCGCGCTCGTCACCAAGGGCCGCCGCCAGCGTCTCGGCGCCGACCGGGCCGCCGCCGTAATTCAGCGCGACGCAGCGCAGATAGCGCCGGTCCATGCTGTCGAGGCCGCGCCCGTCGACCTCGAGACGCTGGAGTGCCGCATCGGCAGCGGCGGCATCGACCATCGCCACTCCCCCGACCGCGGCAAAATCGCGAATCCGGCGCAGGAGGCGCATCGCCACCCGCGGCGTGCCGCGGGCGCGCCGGGCGATCTCGGCCGCGCCATCGGGCTGCAGCGCGAAATCGAGCACGCGCGCGCCGCGATCGACGATCTGCGCCAGTTCGGCCGGCTCGTAGAACAGCAGTCGCAGCGGGATGCCAAAGCGCTCGCGCAGCGGCCGGGTGATCAGACCGGAGCGGGTCGTCGCACCGACCAGTGTGAACGGCGGCAGGTCGATCCGGATCGAGCGCGCTCCCGGTCCCTCGCCGATGATCAGATCGAGCTGAAAATCCTCCATCGCCGGGTAGAGGATTTCCTCGACCGCGGGGGCGAGGCGGTGAATTTCGTCGATGAACAACACATCGCGCGGCTGGAGATTAGTCAACAGCGCGGCAAGATCACCGGCCCGCTGGATCACCGGCCCCGAGGTCGCGCGGAAACCGACCCCGAGCTCGCGCGCGACGATCTGCGCCAGCGTCGTCTTGCCGAGCCCCGGCGGGCCGAACAGCAGGACATGATCGAGCGCCTCGCTGCGTGACTTGGCCGCGGCGATAAAGATGCGCAAATTGTCGCGCAATTGCTGCTGGCCGACAAACTCGGCGAGGCGCAGCGGGCGCAGCGAGGCTTCGCCGGCATCGGCTTCGGCGGGCGCCGGATCGACAATGCGGTGTGTGCCGTCGCTCATCGCAACGCTCCGGGCGCGGCGGGCCCGGGCGAGGCTGCCTGGGCCAGCTCCTGCAAGCCGCCGCGGATCAGCGCGTCGGTCGTGGCGGCCCGGCCGAGCCGCTCGGTCGCGGTGGCGATCGCGGCAAATGCCTCGGCCCGGCGATAGCCGAGATTGATGAGCGCCGAGATCGCCTCGGCGGCAGGGCCGTCGGCCGTAGCGGCTGCCGAGCCAGGTGCGAGGCCCGGTGCAAGTTGCGGCGCCGCCGGTGCGAGCCCACCGGCCTTGTCCTTGAGCTCGTTGACGATGCGCTGGGCGAGCCGCGGGCCCACCCCCTCGGCGCGGGCCGGCACGGTGCGGTCCTGGGCAAAGATCGCCAGCGCCAACTCGTCGGGGCTCACCGCCGACAGGATCGACAAGGCAAGCCGCGCCCCCACACCCTGCACCGTTGTCAACAGCCGGAACCAGTCGCGTTCGGCCGGATGGAGAAAACCGTAGAGATGGATGTGGTCCTCGCGCACATGGGTCTCGATCAAGAGCCGGACCGGCATGCCGGAGGATGGCAGCAGCGCCAATGTGCGACCCGAGCAGAAGGCGAGATAGCCGACCCCGCCGACATCGATGACCGCGCTGTCCGCAGCGACCTCATCGACGATCCCGGCGAGCCTGGCGATCATCGCGCGACATCCCAGCGGTGCAGTGTCTGGGCGTGATGCGCGTGGCAGATCGCCACCGCCAGCGCGTCGGCGGCGTCGGCGGCGCCGGTCGCCGAGCCGGGCAGGATGTGCCGGACCATCAGCTGCACCTGCGCCTTGTCGGCATGACCGGCGCCGACCACCGCCTTCTTGATCAGATTGGCCGAGTATTCGGCCACCGGCAGACCGCGCTCGGCCGGCGCCAGCAGCACCACGCCGCGCGCTACCCCGAGCTTCAGCGTCGAGGCCGGATTGCGGTTGACAAAACTCTCCTCGACCGCCGCCTCGTCGGGGCGGAACCGTTCGAGCACCACGCCGATCTGGCGGAACAGCGACACGAGCCGCACCGCGAGCGGCTGATCGGTCGCGGCGTGCGCGACGCCGTCAGCGACATGGGCGAGACGGTTGCCGGCAACGTCGATGATCCCCCAACCAGTATGGCGCAGCCCGGGATCGAGCCCCAAAACGCGCATCCTCGGCTTCCGTCCCCCCGCGCCGATCAGCCGCTCAGGCGCCGAGCCGGGCCATCACGTCCTCGGCCACTTCGAAATTGGCATAGACGTTCTGGACGTCGTCACTGTCCTCGAGCGCTTCGAGCAGCTTGAACAGTGCCGCCGCGGTCTCCTCGTCGATCGGTGCCGCACTCTTCGGGCGCCAGACGAGCCGGGCCGAGGCGGCCGGCCCGAAGCGCTGTTCGAGTGCATCGCGCACGGCATTCAGATCATCGGCGGCGCTGGTCACGACATGCTGCTCGTCGTCGCTGTCGACATTGTCGCCGCCGGCCTCGATGACCGCCTCGAACATCGTCTCCGCATCGGCGGTCGGCGCGGGATAGACGATCTCGCCGACCCGGTCGAACAGGAAACCGACGCTGTTGGTCTCGCCGAGCGCCCCGCCGGCCTTGGTGAAGGCGGCGCGGATCTCGCTTGCGGTGCGGTTGCGATTGTCGGTCAGCGCCTCGACGATGACCGCGGTCCCCCCTGGACCATAGCCCTCGTAGCGGACCTCGTCGTAGGCCGCGTCGCCATCCCCGCCGGCGCCGCGGCGAATCGCGCGATCGACTGTGTCCTTCGGCATGTTGGCTTGGCGCGCGGCCAGCACCGCCGCCCGCAGGCGCGGGTTCGCCGCCGGATCGGGCAGCCCGGTGCGCGCCGCCGTGGTCAGTTCCCGGATGATCTTTGTAAAGATCTTGCCGCGCTTCTTATCCTGCGCGCCCTTCCGGTACATGATGTTTTTGAATTGCGAATGGCCGGCCATCGATCTCCGCGCGGCGCCTCGTGGGCAAATTCGTGGTGCAGGCTCCGATGCGGGCTAACAATCCAATATGGCAGGATTGCGGCACCCGCGCCGGGATCGCCCGTTGCGGTGGCCGCGGCCACCGCCGCCCCAACCGCCGCCAAAGATCAGGCTTGCACACGATTCCGGCGATCGGCCGGTGCCTATTCGGCGACCGCCGGCGATACCGCGAGCAGGTTTTCGTTGTTGATGTCCTCGAGCGAGCGGCCGCGGGTCTCGGGGATGGTCAGCAGGGTCAGAACGCCGCCCAACACGGCGCAGGCGGCGAGTGCGGCGATCGTCCTGACCTCGCCGACCCGGGCGAACAGCAGCGGGAACAGAAAGGCGCTGATCGAGGCGCCGATGCGACCGCCGACGACCGAGACGCTCTGCGCCACCGCGCGAACCCGCGTCGGGGCGAGTTCGACGCCGAGGATGCCGGCGCCACTGACCATGCTCGGGAAGGTGATGAAGACATTGTAGAGGCCGTAGACGACGAGACCCAGCGCCGGCGCGGCCGCCAGCGCGCCGTGGAATGCGGCGAAGATCCCGAGCATCACCGCCGACATGATCATGCCGATCGCCTGCACCGGCTTGCGGCCGAACCGGTCGAGCGCGAACAGGCTCAGCAGCAGGGCGGTCGGGATGATAAAGCCGAGTGACATCAACAGCGAAAAGACGACCGGTTCGACCCCGAGCCCCTTGGCAATCAGCGACGGCCCGAACAGGATCCCGGAATAGACGACGATGTCGAACATCATCCACAACACTGCCGCGGCCAGGATCGGGCCGGCATATTCGCGCACCACCGCGGCGAAATCCCGGCGGTCGACCGCCGGCAGCCTGACACCGCGTCGCCCGCTGATTTCGGCCACCACCTGCGCGGCCGCCGCACCATCGCCGGCGAGACGCGCCAGATAGCGCGCCGTTTCCGGCATCCGTCGCCGCAGATAGAGGACCGACAGCGCCGGCAGCGCGCCGGCGGCGAGCACGATCCGCCATTGCAGACCGGGCGATACGCCGGCAAGCTTCAGCGCCAGCAGCACGATCCCGGCTGCCGCAGCTCCCAGCCACCACATCACGCCAAAGCCGATGCCGAGCGTCTTGCCGCGGTCGCGGCGGTTGGCGTGCTCGGCCATGATCGTCGGCGACAGGACGTAATCGGCGCCGACCCCGATCCCGAGCACAAAGCGGATCGCGATCAGCGACCACAGCCCGCCGGCAAAGATTTGGGCGATTGCGGCGACCGCCATCAGCAGCACGTCGAGACCATAAAACTTTTTCCGCCCGTTCTGGGCCAGGAGGCCGAACAGCACGGCGCCGAAGGCGGCGCCGACCAGCGCCGAGGCGGCGAGCATCGCGCTCGCGAGGCTCGACACCTTGGCGACGCCAAAGCTCGCCAGCACCAGCGGCAGCACGACGCCGATCGAGGCCAGATCGTAACCGTCGGTAAAGACGCCCATGCCGGTGGTGAACATGGTGCGGAGGTGAAACCCTTTGAGCGGCTCCTCGTCGAGCCAGCCAAACGCGCTCGCCTCGGCCATCTGCGCACCTTTCGCTAATGCAGACGGCGCGCAGCCCTATCCCGCCTCGATGACCCGGTGATTGCCGCGAGATGACGCTTCGATGATGGGCGGCGGCGTTGCCGCCTCAGGATGACAGCCAGCGGCATTGCCGCTTCACTGCCGCGGCATCGCCGGCGCCAGCCGGCCGCCGATTCGCACCGGCTCGACCCGCCGCGCAAGCCCGCTCGCATCATCGGTTTCCACCAGCACGCCACACAGCGTGCCTTCGCCCTCGGCGACCTGCGGCCGATCGCCCGGCATCTTAGTTACAAAGCGCCGCACCGCCGGACCCTTCTGCAGCCCGATCACCGAATCATAATCACCGCACATGCCGGCATCGGTCTGATAGGCGGTGCCTCCCGGCAGGATCTGCGCGTCGCCAGTCGGGATGTGCGAATGGGTCCCGAGCACCGCCGAGACGCGGCCATCGGCGAAATGACCGAGGGCCATCTTCTCGCTCGACGCCTCGGCGTGAAAATCGACAATGATCGCCGCCACCCCGGCGCCGAGCGGATGATCGGCGAGGATCGCATCCAGCCGGGCGAACGGGTCGTCGAGCGCGTCCATGAAGAGCCGGCCCATCAGATTGATCACCAGCGCCTTGCGCCCGTCGGCCAACGGCTGCAGGCGCCACCCGGCACCGGGTGTGCCGGCCGGAAAGTTCGCCGGTCGCAGCACGCAGGGATCGCGCTCGATATACGTGATCAGTTCACGCTGGTCCCAGACATGATTGCCGGTGGTCAGCACGTCAACACCGCAATCATAGAACTCGCCGCATAGCCGCTCGGTCAGGCCGAACCCGTGCGCCGCGTTCTCGGCATTGACGACGACGAGATCGAGCGCGAGGGCACGGCGCAGGCTCGGCAGATGCTGCCGCACCGCCTCTCGTCCCGGCCGTCCCATCACATCGCCACACAGCAGCAGGTTCATCGTTACGGCACCGCCCTTCCTGCCCTTGTCGGATCAGTCCGCCAACGCCGGGACTCGGGGAAGCGGAGCTGCGGCGAGGACGCTTCGACCCCCGCTGTCGCGAGGATCACAGCCAGCGCATCTCGCCTTCTCTTCCGGCAGCGGCGAGCGGTCGGAACAGATTGCGGGGTGGAGCCGCCTCGGCCGTTGGCATTGCAATCCCACCGTGGCCCGCCGTAGCAGGTGGGCGCCATATGCCACGGCCACGACCGTGGCAGGGACAGCACCCAAGAGGTAGGTATCGGCCCCGGGGCAACATGCGGCCTGACGCACCGCGCAGCCCCATCCCGCAATGCCAAAGCTAGGGGCTCTCCAACCGCGCCGCAAGCGCTTCGAGCCGCTGGGCGAGACCGTGGACCCCGCTCGCCGCGGCATCGTCGGCTTCGGCCATGTCGGTTTCGGCGGCGCGCAGCCGGCTGCGTTCCTCCTGCAACGCCTCGTTGGCGTCCGACAGTTCATCGGCGATGACCAGTGCTGCGAGCAGCAGCAGGCGCGCCTCACCGACCTGCCCGACATTCTTGACGAACTCGCCGACCCGCGCATCGACATACTGGGCGAGACGGCGGATGCGCGGCTCCTGCCCGTCCTCGCAGCTGATCTTGTACGGGTGCCGGTTGACGGTCACCGCGACTTCGCCCATGTCATCCCCCTTCCCCCAATGCCCGGTCGACCCGGGCCAGAGCCTCGTCGACACGCATGGCGATTTCGCCCGCCGCCCGGCGCAGCCGCGCATTTTCCGCCGCCGCCGGCGCGGCGCGGCTGTCCCCTGCGCCGCTGCCCCCTGTGCTGATGCCTGACCCGGCGGCGAGGGCTGCTTCGAGCCGTGCCACCGCGCGTTCGAGGCGGTCGAGCGCTTCGCCGAGCCGGCTCACCCGTCAGCTCCGTCCAGCAGCCCCGCGGCTGGTGCCGATGCGCTCAGCGCACCCGCTCGTATTTCTGCAGCGAGCGGATGTAATCGGGGCGCGGCTTGTCGGGGTAGAATTGCGGCCATTGCGTCCACGACACCTCGCCGACATAGAGATCGCCGCGGCTATCGACGGTGAGCCCGTGCGGCCCGAGAAACGAGGTCGGCGCCGTCCCGGCATGCATGTCGCCAAACCGCGACAGCAAATTCCCCTTGTTGTCGACGATGCTGACGCGCGGTCCGAGATTGGGGCTGTTGCGGTTGACCGGCTGCACCGGTCCCAGCTCGCCGATATAGGCGACCGGGTGCCGCGTATAATCCATGTAGAGCCCGCATGGCCGATGCAAATTGTTCCACTGCGCCTCGTATTTGCCGTTGCCGTCAAACACCTGGACGCGGTGGTTCTCGCGATCGGCGACATAGACCCAGCCATCGGCATCGGTGCAGATGTTGTGCACGCTGTTGAACTCGCCGGGGTTGGTGCCGGGACCGCCCCACGACATCAGCAATTTGCCGTCGGGCGAATATTTGTGGACCTTGGCGTTGCCATAGCCGTCGGAGACGTAGATTTCGCCTTTCGGCGACAGTGCGGTGTGGGTACAGCGATGAAACGGCTCGCCGCTCATATAGGGGGCGGGCTTGCCGGGCACGCCGAGCTCAAGCAGCACCTTGCCGTCAAGCGAGCATTTGCGCACGAAATGGCCGCCATCGTCGGTCAGGTAGATCGAATCATCCGGGCCCATATGGACGCCGTGCGCCCGCGGAAACTGCCCCTCGCCCCAGGAGCGCAGAAAATTGCCATTGCGGTCGAACACCATGACCGGGTGCTCGCCGCGATTGAACACATAGACGTTGTCGCTCTTGTCGACGCCGACCGCACCAACCTCCTTGAACGACCAGCCATCCGGCAGCTTCGCCCAATCCTCGATGATCCGATATTTGTAGTCGCCATCGCCGACGATGATTGGCATGTTCTTCTCTCCTTTGTTTGTTCGTCGCTCCGATGTGAGCGGAGATACTGAGAGGATCGCTCGGGCTCGCGCCATCCGGAATGCCCGCTTTCGCGGGCATGACGGTCCAGGAACAGGGTTCAGTGCACGCGCTCGTACTTCTGCAGGGCGCGCAGTCCGGGCGGGTGCGGCTGGTCCGGGAACAGCCCCGGCCACAAGGTCCAGCACACCTCGCCGACATAAAGGTCGCCCCGGCTGTCGACCGCGAGCCCGTGCGGCCCGATGAACGAGGTCGGCGCCGTGCCGGCAAACGGGTCGCCGATCCGCGACAAGAGCTTGCCCCCGTTGTCGACGATGCTGACCCGCGGTCCGAGATTGGCGTTGAGGCGATTGACCGAAAGCTCGCCGATGTAGCAGACCGGCTGATGGGTATAGGGCATGTAGAGCCCGCATGGCCGATGCAAATTGTTCCACTGCGCCTCGTACTTGCCGTTGCCGTCAAACACCTGGACGCGGTGGTTCTCGCGATCGGCGACATAGACCCAGCCATCGGCATCGGTGCAGATGTTGTGGACAAGATTGAACTGGCCGGGATCGCTGCCGGGTTCGCCCCACGACATCAACAACCGGCCATCGGGCGAATATTTGTGCACCCTGGCATTGCCATAGCCATCGGAGACGTAGATCTCGCCCTTCGGCGACAATGCCGTATGGGTGCAGCGGTTGAACGGCTCGCCGGAGAGATAGGGGGCGGGCTTGCCAGGCACGCCGAGCTCGAGCAGCACCTTGCCGTCCTCGATCCGGCATTTGCGCACGAAATGGCCGCCATCATCGGTCAGATAGATCGAATCGTCCGCGCCCATATGGACGCCGTGCGCCCGCGGATACTGCCCCTCGCCCCAGGAGCGCAGGAAATTGCCGTTGCGATCGAACACCATCATCGGATGTTCGCCGCGGCCGAAAGCGTAGACGTTGTCGTTCTTGTCGACGCCGACCGCGGCGACTTCCTTGAACGACCAGCCCTCGGGCAATTTCGCCCAGTTCTCGATGATGCGGTACTGATAGTCGCCCTGGCCAACGACGGTCGCCATGCCCGGCCCTCCCTCGGATGTTCCGGCCCTTCAATGCTCTGGGCGAGCCTAGCGAACCACCCGGCCGGAAACAATCCTGCTGCGCCGGTCCGGGGTCGGCATCAGGCGGGCGCTGCGGCGTATCGCCAGCGCCATGGCACGCGGCCCTTGCCGGCGATCAGGCGAGGGGTGCGCCGACCAACCTCATCCGGGATATGATGATCCGGGCGGGAACAGCCGAAGGGTGAGATCTTGGACGGCGACATCGGATGCGGCGGGCGGGCGGCGATGGGCAGCGCCAACCGGCTCAAGCTGGGCCTCTTCGGCGCCAACTGCTCGTCCGGCCGGGCGGTGACGACGGTGCCGGAGCGCTGGTCGGGGAACTGGCTCGATTGCGTCCGCCTGGCGCAGCTGGCCGATCGGGCCGGCATTGAATTCATGCTGCCGATCGGGCGCTGGAAGGGGTATGGCGGCGCCACCGATTACCAGGGGGCCACGTGGGAGACCGTGACCTGGGCCTGCGGATTGCTGGCCCGGACCGAGCGGCTCACCGTATTCGGCACGGTGCATGCGCCATTGCTCGCGCCGCTGATCGCCGCCAAGGAATTCGCCACCGCCGACCATATCGGCGAAGGTCGCTTCGGGCTCAATCTCGTGTGCGGCTGGAACGAGGGCGAGTTCGAGATGTTCGGGGCGACGCTGCGCGATCACGAGACGCGGTATGAATACGCGCAGGAATGGCTCGATATCGTCAAGCTCGCCTGGTCGGCGGCCGAGGATTTTGATTTCACTGGCCGTTTCTTCACATTAAAGGGGATCCGCTCCAAGCCCAAGCCGCATGGCGACACCCGCCCGCTGCTGATGAATGCCGGCGCGTCGGCGACCGGCCAAGCCTTTGCGATCCGCAATTGCGACGCGCTGTTTTCAAACGTGTCACACGGGATCTCGTTCGACGAGACGGCAGCTCACATCGGCCGCGTGCGGGCGACGGCCCGACAGGCGGGTCGCGACATCGACGTCTATACGGTAGGGGTCGTCACCTGCCGTCCGACCGGGCCGGAAGCGCAGGATTATTATCGGCATGCGGTCATCGACCATGCCGATTGGGCAGCGGTCGACAACATTCTGGCAATGCGCAATATCACCTCGCAAACCCATTCGCCCGAGGCGTTCCAGCGGCTGCGCGCGCACCAGGCCAACGGCATGGGCGGGCTGCCCCTGGTCGGCGACCCGGACCGGGTGGCGAGCGAGTTGGCGCAGTTGGCGGCGGCAGGGCTGACCGGGATCGCCATCTCTTTTGTCAATTATCTCGACGAATTGCCGTATTTCTGCGCCGAGGTGCTGCCGCGCCTGGCGCGCGCCGGGTTGCGCCAGCGCCCGCCAGCGCAATAGTGCGCCCAAGGCGGATGCCGGCCCAAGGCGGATGCCCGGCCCAAGGCGGAGGTCAGCGGTCATCGCGACGTCTTGACGGATGTCGTCACCACCGCTTCCTCGGGTGAGCGCTGCGTGCCGCCATCCGAGGAATCCGAGGAATCCGAGGATGCAGCCGGAGCGGCGCTCGCCCGCGCTTGCTCTCGTCGCAGCGGGCATTATCCTGCCGGGATGACCGATATGATCTCCGCCGCTGCCGAACTCGCCCGCGCCCCGCTGCCGCGCCCGCGCGATCCGAAACTGCGCCATATGGCCGATGCGCTGCGGGTACTCGCCATGGATGCGGTCGAACAGGCCAAATCCGGGCATCCCGGCATGCCGATGGGCATGGCCGACATCGCCACGGTGCTGTTCACCAAATATCTGCGCTTTGATCCGCAGAGGCCCGACTGGCCCGACCGCGACCGGTTCATCCTGTCGAACGGGCACGGCTCGATGCTGCTCTACGGGCTCTTGCACCTCACCGGCTATCCCGACATGACGATGGCCGAGCTCGAGCATTTCCGGCAGCTCGGCAGCCGCACCGCCGGCCACCCCGAGCGCGGTCATGCGAGCGGCATCGAGGTCACAACCGGGCCGTTGGGCCAGGGGCTCGGCAATTCGGTCGGCATGGCCTTGGCCGAGCGCATGCTGGCCGCTGAGTTCGGCAAGGACATCGTCGATCATTACACCTATGTCTTCTGCGGCGATGGCTGCCTGATGGAGGGGATCAGCCACGAGGCGCTGTCGCTGGCCGGCCATCTCCGGCTCGCCAAGCTGGTCGTGCTCTACGATGACAATGCGATCTCGATCGACGGCCCGACCGAGCTCGCCGTCTCGGACGACCAGGTCATGCGCTTCCGCGCCCATGGCTGGGATGCCGAGCGGATCGACGGCCACGACACCGACGCGATCGCCGCCGCCATCGAGCGCGCGCAACAGAGCGACCGGCCGAGCCTGATCGCCTGCCGCACGGTCATCGCCTTTGGCGCGCCGACCAAGGCCGGCACTGCCGCGGCGCATGGCGCCGCACTCGGCGCCGACGAGATCAAGGGTGCGCGCCAACGCCTCGGCTGGAACTATCCGCCCTTCGTGATCCCCGACGACATCCGCGCCGCCTGGCGCGAAGCGGGGGCGCGCGGGGCCGCGGCACGGCAGGCCTGGGAGGCGCGGCTGCAAGCGTTGCCGGCCGACAAACGCGCCGAGTTCGAGCGCCGCCAGCGCCGCGCATTGCCGCAGGGCTTCGACCAGGCGATCGCCGAAATCTGCGCCGGGTTTCGCAAAGCGGACGCCAGGATCGCCACCCGCCAGGCCTCGGGCACGGTGCTCGACACCTTGACCAAAATCGTGCCGGAGCTGGTCGGCGGCTCGGCCGATCTGACCCCGTCGAACAACACCAAAGCGAAGGAGCTGAAGGAGGTCCGGCCCGGCGACTATTCCGGCCGCTATATCCATTACGGGGTGCGCGAGCACGGCATGGCGGCGGCGATGAACGGTATCGCCGCGCATGGCGGGCTCATTCCCTATGGCGGGACGTTCCTGACCTTTTCCGATTACTGCCGGCCGTCGATCCGGCTGTCGGCGTTTTCGAAGCTCGGCACCGTCTATGTGATGACCCACGATTCGATCGGGCTCGGCGAAGATGGCCCGACCCACCAGCCGGTCGAGCACTTGGCGGCATTGCGCGCGATCCCCGGCCTCTATGTCTATCGCCCGGCCGACCCGGTCGAGACCGCCGAATGCTGGGCCTTGGCCTTGCACCGGCGCGACGCCCCTTCCCTGCTGGCGCTGACCCGCCAGGCCCTGCCATTGCTGCGCCGCGACGCATCGAGCGAGAACCGCTCGGCGCAGGGCGCCTATGTCCTGGCCGAGGCCGAGGGCGCGCGCCAAGTGACCCTCATCGCCACCGGCTCCGAGGTGTCGATGGCGATGGCCGCGCGCGAGCTCTTGGCCAAGGACGGCATCCGCGCCGCGGTCGTGTCGATGCCGTGCTGGGAATTGTTCGATGCCGCCCCCGAGGATTATCGCCGCAAGGTTCTCGGCACCGCCCCGATGGTCGCGGTCGAGGCCGCCGTCGAATTCGGCTGGGAGCGCTGGATCGGCCGCCATGGCGCCTTTGTCGGCATGCACGGTTTTGGCGCCTCCGCTCCGGGCGAAAAGCTGTTCCCCCATTTTGGCATCACCGCCGAGAAGGTTGCCGAGGCCGCCCGCTCGCTCCTATAGATTGGGGAAATCCCCCGGGAGGAGCGAGCAATGACGGTACGGGTTGCGATCAATGGGTTCGGACGCATTGGCCGCCTCGTGTTGCGCGCGGCTTACGAGCACAAGCACACCGAGATTCAGGTCGTCGGGGTCAATGATCTCGGCCCGGTCGAGACCAACGCCCATCTCCTGCGTTACGACAGCGTGCATGGCCGCTTTCCCGGCGAGGTGACCAGCGGCGACAATTGGATCGATCTCGGCCGCGGGCGGATCCGCGTCACCGCCGAGCGCGACCCGGCGAAACTGCCGTGGCGCGAGCTTGGCGTTGATGTGGCGCTCGAATGCACCGGCATTTTTACGAAGCGCGAGGCGGCTGCAAAGCACCTCGAAGCCGGCGCCAAAAAGGTCATCGTCTCGGCCCCGGCCGATGGCGCCGATATGACTGTCGTGCTCGGCGTCAACCATGAGGAGCTGAAGCCCGAGCACCGGGTCATCTCGAACGGCTCGTGCACGACCAATTGCCTGGCACCGGTCGCCTATGTGCTGCATCAGGGGATCGGCATCGAGCGCGGCTTTATGACGACGATCCACTCCTATACCGGCGACCAGAGCCTGCAGGACACGCTGCACTCCGATCTGCGGCGGGCGCGCGCCGCCAATTTGTCGATGATCCCGACCTCGACCGGTGCGGCGCGGGCGATCGGTCTCGTCCTGCCGGCGCTAAAGGGCAAGCTCGACGGCACGGCCATCCGGGTGCCGACCGCCAATGTGTCGCTGATCGACCTGACCTTCGATGCGGCGCGCGCCACCTCGGCCGACGAGATCAACGGGCTGATGGAGGATGCGGCGAAGTCGAACCGGCTCAAAGGCATCGTCGGGATCAACAAGGCGCCGACCGTATCGGTCGATTTCAACCATGATTCGCACAGCTCCACCTTCGACCTGACCCAGACCCAGGTGCTCGACAAGCGCTTTGCCCGCGTGCTGTCGTGGTACGACAATGAATGGGGGTTCTCGAACCGCATGGTCGAGGTTGCCGCCTATGTCGGCGAGCTCGCCTAAAGCGCAGGGTCATGAACCGCCTCCGGGCCGGGCAACCGGGTGAGCCGGCGAGCGCATAGAGTGCGAGGGCTGTGCCCCGCCGTGCCGGATCGGCTGCCGCGACGATCCCGCCGGCCAGCGAGCCGAGACCGGCAACGACGCCGAGCGGCGGCAGGCGCAGGGCATGGCCGGGCAGGTTCACGGTCCAGCCGAGATAGGCGACAAACCAGACGCGCACCGCGAAGACTTCCCAGGTATTGCCGGCAAAGGCCGCGACATAAGCGATCAGCGCCCGATTGCGCAGCAGCGAGCGGAATTCGAGCAGATGCGCCGCGGCGGCGGGGAGCTGGCGCGCCGGCGGTGGCGGCAGCAGGACGACGGCGGCGATCGCCAGCAAGGGTCCGATGCCGCCGGCGACGAACGTTGCCCGCCAGCCGAATTCGGCATCGACGATGCCGGCAATCAACAGCGAACCGGCGCTGCCGAAAGCGTAGCTCGACGCGTAATAGGCGGCGGCACGCGACTGGCGTCCCGGCTCGACCCGGTCGACCAGCAGCTTCAGCCCCGGCATATGGACACCGGCAAACGCGACCCCGCCGAGAAGGCGAAAGACCATCGCGGCGGCAAAGCCGTGCGCCACCACAGCAAAAGCAAGGCTGGCCGCAGCACCGGCGAGCGAACAGGCGACATAAAGCCGGCGCGGGTCGATCCGATCGCTGAGGCTGCCGAGCACCGGCACCGCCAGCGCATAACCGGCGAAATAGATGCCGCCGATCCAGCCCGACTGCGCCGCGCTCAACCCCCAGGCGACGGCGATCTCATGCAAGGTGGTGGCGAAGGTCAATAGCGGCACCAAATTCGCCACCAGCCCGAACAGCATCAGCACCGTGCTGGTGCGCGCATGCATGCCGGAAGGATGCTGCTCGCTGCCGATGCGGAGGGTCGCCCGAAGCGAGGCCGCGAAGGGTCGGTCAGACGGATCGTTCATTTTGGGTCTCGTCTCGCCGCGCCCGATCTAGGATGGCGTCTGCCAGGCCCGCCGGGACCGGACTCTATCCCGAGCGCCCGGCGGAGCGCCGAGGAAACAGTTCGATGCGCGACGAAGCGCTGTGCGCCAACCCCCCGCCGGTCATCGTCGTTTACACGCTCGCCCATGCGGTCGGCGCGCTGACGGCTGCGGTCCGGGCCCGGTGTGCGATCGTGCTGTCGAGCGCGCCGGAGGCTGGTGTCTATGCCGGTCCGGGCTGGTTCCGGGCACTGATCGCGGCGGCGCGCGACGCGGTCCCGACCGCCCGGTGCTCGGCGCTACTCGATTGCGGCGGCGAAGCCGGTGCGGCGCTGGCGGCAATCCGCGCCGAGATCGAGTGCGTGCTGTTCACTGGGCGCGGCGATGTCGCGGCCCGGCTCGCCGACATTGCCCGCCGGCACGGCGTGCGGCTTGAGACGGCGCGACCCGCGGTGGCGCTCGATCTCGGCGACGATTTCTTCGCGGCACCGGAGCAGATCGAGCGGCACTGTTTCCGGCTGTTGTCGCGATGCATCGTCAGGCGCGTGCCAGGAGCGGCGCCGGAAAGCGGTTCTGGCGCACCACCAGCGTGCCGACCAGGAGAAGATTGGCGAGGTTGAACAGGATGCCGGCGGCAAAGGCCGGCGCGTAGAACCCGGCATCGTCGTAGATGACGCCGGCGAGCCAGCCGCCCGCGGCCATGCCGGAGCCGCTGAACAACAGCACGGTCGGGATCCGCCACGCTGCTTCCGATGCCGGGAACAGCTCGCGCACCGCCACGACATAGGCCGGGATGATGCCGCTGAAACCGAGCCCGAACGCCATCGAGACGGCGAACAGCCCGGCCTCGTTGCGGGTCAGTATAAAGCCGGTCATCGCCACGGCCTGGCAGGCCGATCCGGCCAGCACGGTGCGCAGCCCGCCGATCCGGTCAGCGACAAAGCCCCAGCATTGCCGCCCGACAAACGCGCAAGCGAGCAGCAGCGACAACATCGCGCTGCCGCTCGTCAGCGAGATGCCGAGATCGCCGCAATAGGCGACGAGGTGGCCCTGCGGCATCGCCATCGGCACACAGCACATAAAGCTCGCCGCCGCGACAAGGCCGAGGGCGGTGCGCGACTTCATCCCGAGCACCGATGCGCCGGGTGCCGGGCCGGGAGCGGGCCCGGTGGCGTGGACCGCCCGCGGCAGCGCCCGGAACACCAGAAAGGCGGCGGGCAGGATCAACGCGATCTCGCAACCGGCGTAGAGCCGCATCGTGCCGGCCCAGCCGAAGAAATTGATCGCATGACCGAACAGCGGCGCCCAAATCGTCCCGGCCGCAGCCTGGCCGCTACTGATCAGCGCCAGGGCGGTGCCGCGCCGCCGGTCGAACCAGCGCGAGACATAGACATAGAGCGGGGCGTTGATCCCGGCATTGCCGAATAGCCCGATGAACACGCCATGCCCGATGTAAAATGAAAGCCGTTCGCCGCGGCTCGCCAGCAGCAGCCCGACCGCGATCATCAGCGCGCCGAAGATGACGGTCCAGCGCACCCCGATCCGTTCCGCGACCTGGGCCAGCACGATCCCGCCGAGCGCCGAGCCGAGCCAGGCAAGCGAGATCGACAGCGACGGCACCGAGCGCAAATTGCCGAACGCGGCCGAGATCGGCTGCAGTGCCACGACGGTGATCATCGGCGCACCGAACGAGACCGACAGCACCCCGAGCGCGGTAAATGCGACGAGCCAGGAGCGGCCCGTCTCGACCGTCACCGGTGCGCCGGGCGAGCGCCCGGTCATGGCGGCGATCTTCCGGCGAGACCGGCCGGGGCCAAGGAAGCCGGGAACCGGGGGAGGGTTACCAGCACGCTCCCGATCGCCTCTCGAACCGTGTCCACAGCAGAGTGTTAGAGCCGCCATCCAGCACCGGCAACCAGGATCGCGGCAACCGAGACCCGACGGCAACGCACGACATCCGACCGGGCGCGCCGGGCGCCGAGCCCTGCGGGTCAACGCCCGCTCGCGGCACTGGGCCCGATCTGGTATGATCAAAAGACGACGCCGCATCTGCCGAGCGGCTCCGGACCCCGCTTTTGCGAGGTGATGACAGGGCTTGAACTTGATGCTGAGACAACCATTGAGAAACGACGACCCGGCGACGACGCGGCTCTATCTGGTTACGCCGCCGCTGCTCGACCCCGAGCGTTTCGCACCCGATCTCGAAGCCGCACTCGCGGGCGGCGACGTTGCTTGCCTGCAGCTGCGGCTGAAGGATGTCACCGACGATGCGGTGCGACAGGCGACGATGGTCTTGAAGCCGATCGCTCAGCGGCACGGTGTCGCCTTCATCATGAACGACCGGCCCGACCTTGCCGCCGAGCTCGATTGCGACGGTGTCCATGTCGGCGAGGAAGACATGCCCTACGCCGAAGCGCGGCGCCTGCTCGGTCCGGACCGGATCATCGGCGTGACCTGTGGCGCCAGTCGCGACCGCGCGATCACCGCCGCCGAGGCCGGTGCCGATTACGTCGCGTTTGGCGCCTTTTTCCCTAGCCCAACCAAAGGCGGTGCGAAATATCGCGCCACTCCTGAAGTCTTGCAGGATTGGAGCGAGACCACGGTCGTGCCGTGCTGCGCGATCGGCGGCATCACCCAACAGAATTGCGGGCCGCTGGTCGAAGCCGGCGCCGATTTTCTCGCCGTGATCTCGTCGATCTGGTCCTATCCCAACGGTCCCCGCGCCGCCGTCGCCGATTTCAACGCCGTCTTCGCGAGGTATGGGCGGGCCTATACCGGGAGCTGAACCGCCTCGCCGCCAGCGCGCTCCGGCAGCGCGGTCGCGGGTGGGTCGAAGGCCGAGACGCCGGTGCGCGCGTGCCACGGGTTTTTGCCGAACCCGGCCCATTCGCGCAGGTCGCCGATCATCCACGACAGGACGCTGCGTCGCCCCAGCGCCGCCGTTGTCCACGGCAGCAGCGCCGCCCATGGCAGGAACGGGCTGCGCCTTCCATAGGCCCAGATTTCGACACGCAGCGAGGCGCCCGTGCTCGGGCCGCGCGCATGAAAACCAAAAGTGTCGGCGACGACGAGAGTGTTGGCCGGCACCGCGAAGGCGCGCGGCGGCGGCAGGCCGAGCCCGGCCAGTTCCGCCTCGTCGATGCGCAACGAGCCTTGCCGGATCTCGCGATTCGGCGAGTGGCGGGCGTCGAGGCTCATCCGCCGTTCCCAGGCAAGCCGCCGTGCGGTCAGGCGATGCGACCCCGGAACATAGGTGAACGGGCCGGCATCCGCCGCCACATCGGTCAGGAACAGCCACGCCTTGACCGTCGGGTGAAAGGTATCGGCATGGAGAAACGTCTGCGGATCACGCGGACCCGGGCGCGCGTGGCGCAGGATGCTCTGCACCCAGACGACCGGCTCGGCATTGCGGGCGCCGGCATAGCGGACGAGCCCGCGCCACTCGGGCGATCGCAATACCGCATCCAGCGCAGATAGCTGCGCCAGCGCCGGCCGGTCGAGCGCGATCTTGCGCATGACGGTGTCGCCTTCGGCGATTTCGCGCAGCGGCCCGCGATAGGCCCGCAACTGGGCAACGAGCGCGGCGAAATTCTCGGACGGCAGAAAATCATGCCGCACGACAAACCCGTCGCGATCGAACGCGGCGCGATCCTCGGGCGAAATCAGCCGCGCAAGACGCCGCCGGCGTGCCATCGCGAGCCGGTAGGCGATGGCCACGCGGCGCGCATGCAGACCCCATTCGTTGAGCCGCCGGTTGCCGATGACAAGATTGCGCTCAAAGGATTTCGTGCCGGTGGGAAGCTGCGCGACCCACCACGGGGTCATCATTGCGCACCGCAGTTGCGACAGCATCTCCGTCTCCACCGCGATTCCCGCGACGTCGCTACCTGCCCGATCCTATCATCGGCACCGCGGCGCGTCAGCCGCCGTCGCCTGGACTCTGCGATTGCGCGGCAGTAGGACAGCAGCGATCCGCAGCGCTTGCGGACGCAGGGCGTCACCCGCGAGGCATCGGCAGCCGGAGGCCAAGGCGATATCGTCCGACTTTCCCGATGATCCCGCGGCCGCGCCGTTGCCCACCGCCCATCGGCACGGTGCCGCGCACGCCCTCGGCGCACCGGTCGGGCAACTCGCGGTCACCGGCGGGCGCATCGATTTGCGTGCGGTTGCCGCGATGCTGCCGGATTTCACGATCGGACCCCGCCGTGAGAGTGCCGAGGCGATTGCCATCTGGTCCGATTCGGGCGATGCCAACCGATCGCCGCGGCGCGCAACGCCGCTTCGGGTGCCGCTGGTGCAGCTCGCCAACGGGGTGCTGCGCACCCCGCCGCGGCACGGTACGGACCGGCCGCTCCTCAGCATCACGGCGCGCGTGATCGACGGACCGCCATCACCAGCCGACCGACTGTCTGCCGAGCGGCTGCTGGCGACCCGCGGCTGGGAGACATCGGCGCTGATCGAACGCGCTGCCGCGGCGAGACGCGAGCTGATCAGGCAGCGCGTTGGCGGGAATTGGTGGCACGATGGCGAACTGCCCGCACAGGGCGGCACGATCGCAGTTCTCGCCGCGGAGGCCGCTTCGCCGGCGCAACGCCGGGCGATGCTCGCGGCGGCACTCGCGGAGAACCGGGCAGACGAGATCGTCGTGCTGGCCGCAGGCCGGCGGCAGGGGGCTGACCGCGCCGCGGCCGTGGCCCTGCCCGGTGCAGCATCGGCCGGCGTCACGGTGGTCGCGCAGCCGATCGATCCGTGGCGGGTCGTCGAGCGCGCGCGGCGCGTCTATTCGGCCGGCGGCGAGACCGGGTTTCTGGCGCTGCTCGCCGGCCGCGAAACCCACTGTTTCGGCGACGCCTGTTATTCGGGGTGGGGTGTCACGATCGATGCCCCGGGGGTGCCGCAAAAGCCGTTCGGCCGCTCGATCGACGAAATCTGCGCGGCTGCGTGTCTGCTCGCCACGCGCTGCCGGGACCCCTACCGCAACATCGCTGCGCGCTTCGAAGATGTGCTGGCGCTACTCGCCGATTGGCGGCGAATCGACGAGGCCAATCGCCGCATCGCCGTGCTCGTTGGCATGTCGTTCTGGAAAAGGCGGCGGGTCGCGGATTTTTTCTGCTCATCCGGTGGACCGCCGGCATTTCGCCGCAATGCGCGGGCGGCGCTGGCGCTTGCCGGGCGCCGGCCGGGAAGTGCTGTCGCGGTGTGGGCATCGCGCGTGCCGGACGGGTTGGCGGAAGGCGCGGCGCAGCGGCAGATCCCGCTGATCCGGGTCGAGGATGGCTTTGTCCGCTCGGTCGGGCTTGGTTCGGATTTCATGCCGGCGGCCTCGCTGGTGCTCGACCATCAGGGCATGCATTACGACCCGCGTGTCACGAGCGATCTCGAACGCCTGCTGCGCGAGACCGAATTCGGCCCCGAGCTGACCCGGCGGGCGGCCAAGCTGATCGACCGGCTGGTGGCCCGCGGCATCACCAAATACAATCTGGGCCCGGCCGCGACACCGCTCGAACTGCCGACCGGCCGGCGGCGCATCCTGGTTCCGGGCCAGGTCGAGGACGATTTGTCGGTGATGCTCGGCGGCGACGGAGTGCGCAGCAACCGCGATCTTCTCGCCCGTGTGCGCGCCGCGGCGCCGGACGCTTACATCCTCTATAAGCCGCATCCCGATGTCGAAGCCGGCCACCGCCGGGGAGCCGTGCCCGATCGGGTCGCCCGGGAATTTGCCGACGCCGTGATTCGCGGCGGATCGCCGGCGGCACTGCTCGCGGAGATCGACGAATTGCATACTCTTACCTCGCTGACCGGGTTCGAGGCATTGCTGCGCCATCGGCGGGTGGTGGTCTATGGTCGGCCATTCTATGCCGGATGGGGGCTGACCACCGACCTTGCCGCGGCCGATCGCGGCCGGCGCTTGAGCCTCGAAGAACTCGTCGCCGGGGCGCTGATCCTCTACCCGCGTTATGTCGATCCAGTCACCCGGCTGCCCTGCCCGCCCGAACTCATCATCGAGCGCCTCGACGACCCGGAGCTGTGGCGCCCGGGTCTCCTCGTCGCCATCCGCCGGCTGCAAGGGATGCTGTCGCGGTGGCGGCGGGCGGCACGCGGGACTGGACCGCGTATCCGCCGTTCCGCGCCGGATCGTGTTCCGTAGCGAGCGGGCGCACGAAGATTTGTCTGGCGCCGGGCGAATGCTAGGATCACCCGCCGGCTGTTGCCGCTCTGTTGCCCGCTGACGATGCCTCCATCGGATTCCCGCCGGGACGAGCCCGTATATTTTCTGCTGCACATCCCGAAGACGGCCGGGCAGACGATCCAGACCCACCTCGCCAGCCATTGCGCGCCGGGTGTGTTCTGGCAGTCGCACGGCCGGATGAGGTTGGGGTCTGGCACGCGGCGCGGTGATCTTCCTGATCCGGATCATGCCCGGATCGTTGCCGGCCACCATCTCGGCCGCTCGCTCGAGAGCTTGTTCCCGGGCCGCCCGATTCGCCGGATCGTCCTGCTACGCGACCCGCTGGAGCTGCAGCTCTCGCTCTACAACTGGCAGATGATGGATCACCTGGCCAAGGGGCTCGGGACCTACAGCCTCGCACTTCATCTGCAGGCGATGCCGCGCGACTTCATGGCGCATTTCCTGTTGTCGCGCTGGCTCGAACTCTCCTGGTCGAGGCTGTTGGCAATGACCGATGCGGCAAAACACCGTGCCCTCGACCGGATGCTCGGCAAATTCTGGTTTGTCGGGGCGCATACCGACTGCGACCGCCTGATCGCGGCACTCGGCCCGGAATTCGACGTTCCGCCGCTGGCGCGAGCGCGCAACACCGCGGCCCAATTGCAGGCCGAGACGGGCTGGCCGCTGGTCACCGCCGCCACCCTGTCGCCGGCAATGCGCGAAACGATTCGCGCGAATCATCGGCTCGACCTGGCGCTCTGGCAGGAGTGGCATGGCGCCGGCTTCGATGCCGCCCGACCCCGCCGGCACGCGGCCCCACCCGCTGGCGGCAGCGGGTTTCTTGCCCATGAGATGATCCGCCCATGCTTCATGCTGGCGCGGTGGGCCGGGCGCTGCCGGAGCTGGCGCCGGCGGGCGCAGGAGCCGGCCGGTGTCAAGATCGCTCGTGCCAACCGGGCCCGCAACACCGGCCAGTGGGAGCTCGCGGCAAAGGATTATCGCGCCGCCTTGCAGGATCTGCCGAACGCCTCGGCGATCTGGGTCCAATACGGCCATGTCTTGAAGGAATCCGGCCAGATCGATGCCGCCGAGCGGGCTTACCGGCGCGCGATCAGCCTCAACCCCGACATCGCAGACACGCACCTGCACCTCGGCCACGCGCTGAAGCTTCAAGGCCGGATCGATGAAGCGGTCGAGGCCTATTTGCGCTCGGCCCGGCTCGATCGCGCGACGGGCCATGCCCGGCTCGAGCTGGTCGGCCTCGGCTGGACGCCCGAACGCATCGAACAGATCGTGTCGGCCGCAGTATCGGACGGCATGAGGCTGCCGCAGCGGGCCAGCTGAGCGGACAGGCGGACGTGGCCAAGCCTTGCCTCGATCCTCGTTGTGGTCGAACATTGTTGAGTATCAATAAACCTCGCCGTGCCCAATGAAATTTGCCTGCGTCGTGATGTGCCTGGCCGGTGCGGCGCTCGCCGGGTGCGGCACCCTGCCGACCGCCGGCCCCAGTGCCAGCCAGGTGGTCGATCAGGCGATGGTGAACGGCCGGCCGCGCTTCGATCTCGTCGATGTCAACGAGCATGTCGTCTCGACCCTCCTGGCGCAGCCGGCGGCAAGCTTTCGCAACACCTTCTGGCGCTACGGCAAGCCGCCCAATCCGAAAATCCAGATTGGCGACACGATCGAGGTGTCGATCTGGGAGGCTGCCGGCGGCGGGCTGTTCGGCGGGGCGGCGACCGCGGCGCCGGTGACGACACAGACAACGACAACCGCCGCGGCGATCTCCGGCGGATCGCAGAAATCGGGGATCCCGGATCAGGTGGTCGCTCCCGATGGCGGGATCAGCGTGCCGTTCGCCGGTCGCATCCCGGTCGCCGGGCACACCCCGCTTGAAGTTCAGCACATCATCGAGCAGCGCCTGTCGGAGAAGACGATCGAGCCGCAGGTCATCGTGACCGTCGTCAAAAGCGAGCGTTACAGCGCCACCGTCTCGGGCGAGGTGGTGAACGGCGCGCGGGTGCCGCTGTCGGTGGCCGGCGACCGACTGCTCGACCTGATCGCCGAGGCCGGCGGCGCCAAGGCACCGATCTATGAGACCTTTGTCCGCCTGACGCGCGGCGGCGTCACCGTGACGATCCCGATGGTGAAGCTCGTATCGGACCCGAGCGAGAACATCTATGCGTGGCCGGGCGATGTGCTGACGTTGATCCAGGTGCCGCGGACCTTTACCGTGTTCGGCGCCGCCGGCCAGAACAACCAGATACCGTTTGGCGCACAGCGGGTCACCGTCGCCGACGCCCTGGCCAAATCGGGCGGGCTGCAGGATTCACGCGCCGACCCGTCCGGCGTCTTCCTGTTCCGGTTCGAGCCCGCCCGAGTGGTCGGTGCGCTCAAGGCACGATCGCTGCCGATCGGGCCGGGCGGCAGTTCGCCGGTCGTCTATCGCTTCAACCTCGACGACGTGGACAGCTATTTTCTGGCGCAACGCTTTCCGATCGAGAACAAGGACATCATCTACATCGCCAACGCCCCGCTGACCCAGCTGCAGAAATTCTTTACGCTGCTGAGCACGATCACCTCTCCGGTCGTGACCGGTGCCGTGGTCAAGAATGCCACGACGCCGTGACGACCGATGCGGCTCGGTGCCGATTTCCGGGGTCGAGATGAGCCGGGCGGGCGCGGTCCGGGCCAGCGGATGACGCGGGCTAGCGGGTGATGCGCGATCCGCTCTGGGAAGAAGCCGGCCAGGCGCTGTTGCGCTATGCCGGCAACGACGACGTCGTCGTCCTGCCGCGCGGCGACTGGCCCGAATTGCCGGGTCAGCCGATCTTCTATGACGATCTGATCGAAAGCGGCGACGCGACGCTGCTGGTGCTGCACAAGGGCCGCTTTGGCGCGATCGACAAGGAGAGGCTGAGAACCATCTCCGAGACTTGGCAATGTTTTTTCGGAAACGATGTCTTTTTGTGCTTCAGCCGGACGATGCGCGCGCCCGACGATCTGCGGCGCGGCCGGCGCCGGATTCATTACGGGGTGCTGCGGCGCTTTCTCGATGCGAAGCGGCTGCGGCGCCGCGCATCGCATCTGTGGTATATCCATCTGCCCAAGGCGGCCGGGACCTGGATGTGGAATTCGCTCGCCGCCTCCTGTCCGTCGCGCATCTATTATCCGAGCTTTGCCGCTTTTCTCGCCCATCCGCCCGATCCCGACGAATATGACGTGATCGGCGGGCATCTGCCGCTGTCGGTCATCGCCGATTTTCTCGGCGGATCGGACCGGGTGGTCGGGCTGGTGCGCGAGCCGACCGAGCGCATGCTGTCGGCCTTTCTGCATTGCCGCCGCCCGGGCGAGGATCCCGCCACCTTCACCGCGGTGATGCGGGCCATGCGCGAGCAGCCATTCGACCGGTTTCTGCAAACCGGGAATGGCCGGCTCGAAGCCTGTCAGCAGCTGATCATGCTCGGCGGCGATCACGCGGCCGCACCCGGCGCGTCCGATGACGGCCGGCACTGCCTCGATCGGGCCACGGACCTGCTGTCGTCGGCGCGGTTCTGCTTTGCGCCCTGCACCCGCTCGGCCGAGTTTCACGCGGCCCTGGTCAAGACTTACCGCATCGGCAGGAAATATTCTCGCTCGACAAACCATACGGATTATGCGGCGCAAGCGAGCGACATCGCCGAATTCAATCGATCTCTCGAGCTGCTGCAATCGATCAACACCACCGAGCGGCGATTATACGAGTTCGTCGCACGGCGGTTCGACGCCCTCGGCTGAGCCGGGCTGGCCGATCGATCCGCGAGAGACTGGCTCGACCGACAAAATCGGGTAGAATCGCAAACAGGTAGCGGTCTCGCTGGCCGGCGACCAAGAAAACGCAGTTGGAGAAACGCAATGCTCGCCTGGTTTCGCGAATTGAACGCTGCCGAACGTCGCACGATGGGCGCCTGCTTTGGCGGCTGGGCGCTCGATGCGTTCGACGTGCAGATGTACAGCTTCATCATTCCAACGGTGATCGCGCTCTGGGGCCTGTCGCGCGGCAAGGCCGGGCTGATCGGCACCGTCACCTTGCTGATCTCGTCGCTGGGCGGGTGGTTCTCGGGTGCGTTGGCCGATCGCTTCGGCCGGGTGCGCATGCTGCAGATCGCGGTCATCTGGTATTCGGTGTTCACCTTTCTGTGCGCCTTTGCCCAGAATTTCGAGCAGCTCTTTATCCTGCGCGCATTGCACGGCTTCGGCTTTGGCGGCGAGTGGGCCGCCGGGGCGGTGCTGATGGGCGAAGTCATCCGCGACAAATACCGCGGCCGCGCGGTCGGCCTGGTGCAGACCGGCTGGGCCATCGGCTGGGGCGTCTCGG
Source organism: Allostellaceae bacterium (assembly GCA_035503615.1). Lineage (GTDB taxonomy): Bacteria > Pseudomonadota > Alphaproteobacteria > ATCC43930 > CGMCC-115725 > AP-15. The sequence goes on from DATJTI010000042.1 coordinate 153,116, forward strand.
CGCTCGTCTACACCGGGCTCTACGCCTTCTTGCCCGAGGCGATCGCCTGGCGCGTGCTGTTCGCGATCGGATTGATCCCGGCGCTGTTCGTCGTGTGGATCCGCCGCCATATCGACGAATCCGAGGCGTTCCAGAAACGCCGCCAGGATCGTGCGCCGGCCGGTATCGGGCAATTGTTCGCGGCGTTTCGCCGCCCGCATCTGTGGACCACGCTCAAGGTCACGGCGATGGTTGCCGGCGCGCATGGCGGCGGGTACACGCTCGGGATCTGGATGCCGACCTATCTGCGCATGGTGCGCCATCTGTCGGCGACCAGCACCGGCGGCTTTTTGCTGGTGCAAATCCTCGGTGCGCTGGTCGGCTTTCTGCTTGGCACCTACCTGTCCGACGCGATCGGCCGCAAATGGACATTCTTCTGGTCGTCGATCGGCTCGTTGATCATGGTGCCGATTTTCATGCTGGTGCCGATGAACAACGAGGCGCTGTTCTTTCTCGGCATCCCGATGAACATCCTTCTGTTGATGAAGTTCCCGCCGATGGGGCCGTTCATGACCGAGCTGTTCCCGACGGCGGTGCGCGGCACCGCACAGGGCTTCTGCTACAATGCGAGCCGGGCGATCGGCTCGTTCCTGCCGACCGCGGTCGGATTTCTGAGCCAGAGCCTGTCGCTCGGTGTGTCGATCGCGGTGCTGAGCGCATTCGCGTTCGGGGTCATGATCGTGCTCTTGCTGGTATTGCCGGAAACCCGTGGCCGCAGTCTCGCGAGCCTCGAACCCGAGCCGGTCCGACTGCCCGGTGCGGCGCAATGAAACCGGGTTCTTCGAGCATCCTGCGGCAGTTCCCGCGGCCGAACCGCACTTGCCATGTGCCACGCTGAGCCTCGCCGCAGGCACCCTTTACCGGATCGGTGCGATCTGACACGATCGGTACCGTTCAACGGAGGCGGTCATGCGCAAATTCATCATCGAGCGCGAATTGCCGGCGATCGGCAGCGCCGAACGCCAAGCCCTCAGGGAGGCGGCGCAGAAATCGAACGCGGTCTTGAAGGAACTCGGCCCCGACATCCAATGGGTCGAAAGCTATGTCGCCGGCGACAAGACCTTTTGCGTCTATCTCGCGCAAAACGAAGAGATCATCCACGAACACTCCCGGAAGAGCGGCTTCCCGGCCAATAAGATCACCGAAATCCGCAAGATGATCGACCCGACCACAGCTGCGGAGAGCTGAGCATCGACCACCGCCGCTGATCCGCGCAAGGCGGGCGCTGCGGCCGGGATCGCTGGCAGGTGAGACACGCGGCCGCGCAACACCGGGCACAACCGGCCCGAGCCGGCCGTACCGCCGCATAACGTGCGATTCTGGTAAATTTCGGACATTTGGGAGCGGGGAGCGGTGGGATGTTCAACTGCTATTCGACTCTTGAGAGGGTTCGTCAGACGGCGGTTCCGGACCGGTCTGTGGCGGAAGGGATTTCCGAATTGAATCGACCAAATCCAAAAATCCGAAAATAACACCCTCAATATTATGTGCCAGTTTGATAATATCTTCAGTTGGTACCTCAATAAGTTTTATCCGCAATTTTCTTCTTGCTGTCGTTTCATATCTCTGTGGCTTCGCTGGCTTGCTTAGAATCCATGGATCATGGACAACACGGTTGCGTTTTTCGCTAAGGTTTGTGACCGTTCTTGCAAAGTTCTCTAACTTTCCGGTAAAATGTTCCGGGATACCTAGATGTTTAACCAACGCTATAAAGTTTTCCAGCTTTGATCGTGATCCCATAATCTGAGAAGCAAAGCAAATTCCTATTTCATACGGAATTCCTGATAACTCTATACTTTGATCATCTATAGTCGCTTCGAAGAGCGCCCAATTTGCTGCTACTCGACCTATAGCGCTATAGTGTTCCGCCGCGAGGCGTAGTGCTTCTTTGTACTCTTCCTCATAATCTCGTTTAACGACTGGATCAGCCGACAGAATTTGTTCTGAAGGTGGCGGTTTCTGCTCGTCATCGGACATGTCTGTCCCCTCCAATGAGCAACGGGACCATGCGATTGCCGCCGTCTTTTGCCGGACCCGTGTACGCTTGTATCGACGCGGGGGTATGTTGTCAGGCGGTTTTATACGGCCAGCCACAAAATCGTGCTGTGGCTGACGTTATAGCTGCGGGCGATCTCGCGCACCGGCTCGCCGTCGTGGTCGCGCCGCCGGATCGCCTCACGCCTTTGATGCTCGGTCAGTTTCGGCTTGTATCCCATCTTGACGCCGCGCGCCTCGGCCCGCTTGCGGCCCTCGCCGGTGCGGACGCAGATCAACTCGCGCTCGAACTCGGCCAGGCCGCCGAGAACGGTCAACATCAACCGGCCGTGCGGGGTCGTGGTATCGGCCCATGTGCCGGCGAGCGAGCCGAAGCCGGCCTGCTTGGCGGTGATCGTGGCGAGCGTGTTCAATAGGTCGCGGGTCGAGCGCGCCAGCCGGTCGAGCCGGGTCACCAGCAGCACGTCGCCGGCGTCGAGCTGATCGAGCAACCGGCGGAGCTGCGCCCGGTCGGTCTTGGCTCCGCTCTCCACCTCGCGGAACACTTTGCCCGCCCTGTGCTTCCTGAGTGCCGACACCTAGTCGTCACGCTCTGGCCGTCCGTCGATACCCGCGCATAGCCGTAGATCACCAGTTTATTTTGCACCAAACTTCTGCACAAGAAAAACGCAATCCGATCAATGGCCTGCTTTTGGTGGTTTTTCTTGACTTTTGAGTACTCCGGTACGCGAGGCTGGGGGCGCTGCTTCGCTGTTCCGGGCGGCGGGCGCAATTCGCTGGGGATTCGCAAGAGTGCCGGCGGGCGGCATCACACCGCCCGCGCCATCCCTTTGTGCCGCCTACTGGTGCAGGTGGTATAGGCGGGTCACGTTCTCGCTGGTGATCTTGCGCCGTACTGTGGGCGAGATCGCCGCCATGTTTTTGTCGAGCGTGGCGCGCGAGCCCGGCCAGATGCAGTCGGGATGCGGATAGTCGGCACCCCAGATGATGTTGTCCTCGCCGATCAGCGGGATGATCGGTTCGAGAAACTGGTCCTGCTGGTAGGTCACGTAGCCCTGGCGGCGGAAATAGTCGCTCGGCTTCAATTTGAAATTGAGGCTTTTCGCCCGGTCGGCATATTCGGTGTCGAGCCGGTCGAACACATAGGGCAGCCAGGTCACCCCGGATTCACCGAGGACGAAGTTGAAGTCGGGGTATTTCTCGCACGCCCCCGAAGCCAGCAATGACACGAGCACCTCCATCGTGTCGAGCTGAAACAAGGCCGAGCGCACCAGCCGCCACTGCGTCAGATATTTCCGCTCCTGCTCGGGATTGTCGGGGGCGCGCAATGCCTTGAACCCGGTCGAATGGAACGAGATCGGGAACCGGCATTCGGCGGCAGCCTCCCATAGCGGGAACCACAGATCGGTGTAGAGCGGCGGGGTCATCCGCTTGAAGGCGAGATCGCCACCGCGCAGCCCCAGCTTGGCGCAGCGCCGCACTTCGGCCGCGGCCTCGGCCGGATCGGTATTGGGAATGATCGCCAGCGGATAGACCCGGTTCGCATCGGCGCGCCGGGCGAAATCGGCGACCCAGTCATTATAGGTCTTGTCGGCCCAGGCGCGCAGCGGCGCGTCGGCGATCAGATCGTTGATCATCAGGCAGCCATAGACGATCTCGGCATCCTGCCCGTCGCGGTCGAGATCGGCGATGCGCAATTCGGGCGTGGTCGGCCGCGGCTTGGCGCCGGGCTTCGAACTCCATTCGAAGCCGACCTCCTTCATCTCGTCGATATGGCCGAACATCCCCTTCTGGTAGGGCAGAAAACCCGGGCCGATGCCGTTCCACATCCCCTTGTCCTGCGCATCGACAAACCAGTGCAGCCCGTCATCCATCTCCTCGACGCGCGGCGCCAGCAATTTCCACTTGTTCGGCGCCGCCTCCGACCACAGATCGGGCGGCAGATAGGTCAGATCGATGTGGTTGTCGCCGGAGATCAGTTTTTCTGGCATTGTGGGCTCCTCTTGCTCCTCCGCAGGTTGGGACGAGTCTTCTGAAGCGGCCATGGTACGAGCCGCGTGCCCCCGGCGCCACCCATATCCGGTCATTTGTTTTTGCGCGGGTTGTGCCAGGCGCATGACTGATATCCGCTTCCCGCAATAGCGCGACGTTCTATGATTGCCGCCGGCAAGCTCTGGACGGTGGGAGAGGACGCATGGCGGTGGAGCTCGGCGGCGGCAAGTACAAATTTGTGGTGCGCGACACCTGGGCGAAATTGCCGGATGAGATCGTCTTGGGCGATGTCGCGGCGGTGGGGGTCGACGCGCAGGACCGGGTCTATGCGTTCAATCGCGGCGACCACCCGGTCGCGGTGTTCGATCGCGACGGCAACTTCCTGCGCAGCTGGGGCGAGGGTGTGTTCACCCGCGCGCATGGCGTGCATATGGCGCCGGACGATACGATCTGGCTGACCGATGACGGCGACCACACGGTGCGCCACTGCACGCTCGACGGCCGGATCCTGATGACACTCGGCGTGCCCGGCGAGCCCAAGCCCTTTATGTCGGGCGAGCCGTTTCACCGCTGCACCCACACCGCGATCGCGCCAACCGGCGAGCTTTACGTCTCCGACGGCTACGGCAATGCCCGCATCCACAAATACACACCCGACGGCAGGTTGCTCTTGTCGTGGGGCGAGCCCGGCACCGATCCCGGCCAGTTCAACGTGCCGCACAACATCTGCTGCGATCCCGATGGCTGGCTCTATGTCGCCGACCGGGAGAACCACCGGGTTCAGGTGTTCGACGGCAACGGCCGCTTCGAGACGCAATGGAACAATCTGCACCGGCCGAACGGCATGTGCATGGCCGCCGGCCGCGACCCGTTGATCTATATCGGTGAGGGCGGGCCATCGGGCGAGATCAACCGCGACTGGCCGAATATCGGGCCGCGGGTCAGCATCCATTCCTCGAAAGGCCAGGTGCTGTCGCGGCTCGGCAAGATGCATGCCGGCCTCGCCCCCGGCCAGTTCACCTCGCCGCATGGCATCGCCGTCGATCGCCACGGCAACATCTATGTCGGCGAATTGTCCGGGCGCAGCTGGTCGCGGTTTTCGAAGGAGCCGAAGCCCCGCCGCATCCGCGTCCTGCACAAGCTCGAAAAAGTCGCCGCCTGACCCGGGCCGTCACCCGCAGGTGGTGGCGCGGGGCGTCATGCCGATTGCTCGACGAGCACGCGCGGCCGGTGCAATTGGCGTAGCACGAGAAAGCCGACCACCATCAGGTTCGCCAGGTTGAACACGGCGCCGGCGGCAAAGGCCGGCGCGTAATAGCCAAAGCTGTCATAGAGCGCGCCGGCGAACCAGCTGCCGAATGCCATGCCCGACATGCCGGTGAACAGCTGCAGCGGCAGCCGCCACGACGCCTCGGAAGAGGGGAACAGCTCGCGGATCGCGACGATATAGGCCGGAATGAGCCCGCTGAAGCCGAGCCCGTAGGCGGCCGAGACCGTGAACAGCCCGATCTCGTTCTGGGTGATCGAGAACGCGACGATCGCCAGCGCCTGGCAGGCCGAGCACAGAAACACGGTGCCGAGCCCGCCGATGCGGTCGGCGATCCAGCCCCAGAACACGCGGCTGACAAAGGCGCAGCCGAGCAATACCGACAGCATCGCTGCACCCTGCGCCGCCGGGAAGCCGAGATCGCTGCACAGCGCCACCAGGTGTCCGGCCGGCATCGCCATCGGCACGCAGCACAGAAAGGACGCAAGCCCAAGCAGCGCCTGCACCAAATTCGCCCGCAGGCCGAGCACCCGCGCGCGGTGCCGGCCGCCGGTCGCCGCCACCGCGAATTGGCGGGGTGCCGGCGACGGGCGCACCAGCAATGCCAACGGCACGATCACCACCGCCACCAGCACGGCAAAGCCGAACATCGTCTCCTGCCAGCCGAACCGGTCGATGCCGCGTTCGAACACCGACGGCCACACCACGCCGGCGACATATTGGCCGGACGACATCAGCGCAATCGCCTGGCCGCGGCGGCGGTCGAACCAGCGCGTGACATTGACCAGCAATGGTGCGTAAAGGGCGCCGCCGCCGAGAAATCCGACCAGCACGAGATTGCCGAGATAGAGCGTCCAGACCTGGCCGGCCGACGACACGACGAGGCCGAGCGCGGTCATGACCGCGCCGAAGATCACGGTGGCACGGGCGCCAACCCGGTCGGCCACCCAGCCCATCACGATGCCGCCGAGCCCGGTGCCGACCCACACCATCGCCGCCGCCAGCGCCACGACCGAGCGGTCGCTATCGAGTGATGCGGTGACCGGCTTCAGCCCGACCACCAGGATCAGCGGACCGCCGTAGGAAACCGTCAGGATCGAGACCGCAACCAGCACCGCCCGCCACGACGCGCGGCTTTCGATGCTGTCCGCAAAGCGACCGGTGCGCGCCGCGGGCCCGCGCCGATCGGCATCGCCCGGCCACGCGCCGCCGCTCGCTTCTCCATCGGCCTCGTCCCGCATCGCTCCATCCTGCCGGGTCATTCCCTTGCAACAGCTTACCAACCACGGCCCGATTGCGGGTGCAATTCGCGGCATCCAAACGCCAAGACGGGCCGTGCGGGATGTTCACGAATGAGAAGCGGACGATGCCGGTGCGCTGCGAAGCGCAGGGCATGTGGGCGGACGACGTGACCGGAGACGCCAAGGAGAGCTGCAACACCTGGCGCGAGCGGCGGCGGCCGGAGGTGCGCAGTGCGTGATTGGGCTGGCGAGGAAGCGGCGCCAAGCCTAAAATCGAGATCACGCGATCGGTCACGGAGAAACGCGATGACCACTTTTGCTTATGATCACATCCACCTGCGCAGTCCGGATGTCGAGGAGACCGCGCGCTGGTACGAGCGCATGTTCGGGGCCGAGATCGTCCGCTCGGTGCAATCGGACGGCAAGCCGCGGCTCGATCTGAAGCTCGGCGGCGTCGCTGTGTTCATCGCCCAGGTGCCGGCCGAGCAGGCGATCGCGCCGCCGCCGCAGACACCGCATCTCGGGCTCGAACATATCGGGCTCAGGGTCGAGGGCATCGACCAGGTGGTCACCGAGCTGAAAGAAAAGGGTGCGGAATTCACCGTCGAGCCGAAGACGATCCGACCCGGCGTGCGCATCGCTTTCCTGCGCGGCCCGCAGGGCGTCAGCATCGAATTGCTCGACCGCAACGCTTTTTGACCGTTGCGACGTTCACCCTCTCCCCGCCGCGGGGAAGAGTAGACCGGTTCTCTTCGCTAGGCTGGCAGCTATCTCGGCTCGCCACATCCGCGCGTGCTGGGGAGCTTGGTGAAAGCCAGCACAATTCCGGCCCATCGCCTGCCGTCGCCGACACGTTCCTCTACCGGGCCGTCGGCGAGAGCCGGCACTGTGGCGCGCCAGAAAGCCAAAGCCGGGCGATTGTACCACGCTACTGGCACCTCCCATCGCCCGGGAAAACGCTGAACCAGTAATCCCGCCGCTCGGCGGCCGACCCGGTACCGGCGATACTTTCGCAGGATAAAAAATTCGGCTACGGATCTATCGAGTGGTCGATCGAGCGCCGACCATTGATTGATCAGGACAAACCCCGCGAGACGACCATCCGCGCAGATCGTGAATGGGCATCGCTTATCTTCTTGCCAATAGGCGTCCAGATACTCGTAGGGAAAACGGCCATCTGCTCCGACCTCGCCGTGCGCGGTGCCAACCGCGGAGAACTCGGAGAAATCGTGAAGATAAAACTGGAGAAGATTTGCGATTGTCGGCTTCTGCGACAGCGGCGCTCGGGTCAGGGTCACGCGATCGACAATCGGATCGGCCACAGGGTGCGCAATTCTAACCGAGGCGGCGGATCAAATCGGCCCAGCGATCGAGGATCGGGAGAATCTCCTCGGCCTTCGCGGATGAGAGGCTGACGACAACGCGGGCGATGCCGCGCTCGCGGTAGCGCTTTAGCCGGTCGAGATCGTCCGAAACGCCAAACACGGTCACCGGCACCGCATCGGGGCGGCGCCCAGCCTCGGCCGCCATCTGCCGGAATTGCGGCAGGAACTCAGTCACATCCGGGTAGTGCGGTCGGGCTGCATGCGGGACCCAGCCATCGCCATAGCGGACGGCGCGCCGCGCCGCATGCGGAAAAGCGCCGCCGATGATGACCGGCGGGTGCGGCTTTTGCACCGGCTTCGGCCAGGTCCGCATTTTCGGGAAATCGACGAGTTCGCCGTGATATTCGGGCTCCTCCTCGGTCCAGATCGCCCGCATCGCTTCCACCCGCTCGCGCATCAGCTTGAACCGGGCCCTGAACGCGGTGCCGTGATCGGCCATCTCCTCGGCATTCCAGCCGGCGCCGATCCCGAACAGGAACCGTCCGGCCGAGACCTGGTCGAGTGAGGCGACGAGCTTCGCCGTCTGGATCGGGTCGCGCTGCGCGACCAGGCAGACCCCGGTGCCGAGCCGCAGCGTCTTGGTGGCCGTCGCTGCCGCGCTGAGCGTCACGAATGGATCCATCGCGTCGTAATATTTTTGGGGCAGCGGCCCGCCCTGCGGGAACGGCGTCGTTCGCGCGCTCGGGATGTGCGAGTGCTCCGGTGCCCAGACCGATTCAAAGCCGCGGCTTTCGAGGGCCTGGGCGAACTCGCCCGGGCCCATCGAATAGTCGGTAAAGAACATTGCCGCGCCGAAATCCATCCGTCCCCCCACCGGATCGGGCACGGCCCGCTGCGCGCTAGGCCCGCCGCGCGCCAGGCCCGATGCGTGCTAGGCGAGGCGCACCCTGACCGCTTCCGGTCCCTTGCGGCCCTCGGCGATGTCCACCAGCACCCGCTGGCCCTCATTGAGGGTGCTGATCCCGGAGCGCTCCAGCACCGAGGCATGGACAAACGCGTCCTTGCCGCCGCCCTCGCGGACGATAAAGCCGAAACCCTTCTGGGCGTTGAACCATTTGACCGTGCCGGTTTCCTCGACCGAGGCGCCGGTCGGTTCGTAGGACGGCCGGCCAGCGGTCCCGAACGCCGACCGGCGGGCCGCGACCGGCGTCGCGGTGCTGCTGTCGACGCTCAGAACCTCGGTCACTTGCGGACCCTTCTGACCCGGAGCCACCCGGATTTCGAGGGTTTCGCCCGGCTGGACCGCCGGAATGCCGTTGCGTTCGAGCACGCTCGCATGGAGAAACGCATCACCCGAGCCGTCCGACAGTTCGACAAACCCGAACCCCCTTTCGGGTTTGAACCATTTGACGACGGCGCGCACCGGCGGCCCGGACGGCGCTTCGAACCGTGGCGTGGCGAAGCGCGGCGAGCCCCCGAAATCGCGCAGGTGCGGATCGTAACCATCATCGTCGAAGTCGCGGCGGCGCGGCTGACGGAAATTCCTGTCTCTGATCAAGTCCGGTTTCCTGTCGAATCGGTTCGCGGCCCGATCGAGACCGCGGAGCCCGATTGTTCCAAAAAATCGACCGGGACGCGAGTGCTTAATTTTGGCCGCCGCCGGCTCCCCGGCAACCGGGCAAAGGGTTCGGCGACGGCTTCGGCGATGGTGTATCGGGTCCGCCCGAAGCACATTTTCGCCGGGTCAGTTGCAGCCGCCGACCGGCGGGTTCACCTCGCAATGCAGGGTGCACTGTTCCCGCGGTGCGCAGCGCCACGACGTCGCCCGCGTGCTGCTCGGAAGATAGCAGACGCCATTGCATTCGACCTCGGCGCCGAGCGGTCGGATCAGCGCGGCGACAACGCCCAGCGCCTCGCCATATCGCTCGATACGGGTCTGAAGCCGGCCGATCTCCGGTTGGGTGGCTTCGAGCTCGCCGCTTTTCGGTTGCGCCCCGACCACGGTGCCGCCCGCCAGCAACAGAGAGGCGACGAGCAAACCAACAGCAGGACGCGCATTCGCTTCACGACAAGAGCGTCCGACTGGCGCAAGGGACCGGGGCATGGCGCTGCCGCAGCCTAGCGGCGAAAGGGGTGCGGCGGCAATCATCCGCGACCGGCATTCCGGGGCCGGCAGACCCCGCCGTGACCGGCACGCGGGTTGCCAGCACCGAGCGCGGGCGTACAATCACCTGCAAATCGATCGGCAGCGTACGCTTGGAGGTCACCCGATGATCACAAAATTCGACAGCCTGTTTGCCGGACACGTCGATATCGAAAACGTCGGTTATGGCGGGATCCCGGTCAACGACCGGCGCTATTCCAACGAGCACCTTGCCGGCGTCTTCGACAAGGCGCAGGCGATGGCGCAGCTGATGGACCGGCTCGGCTACGACACGTTCTGGATGGCCGAGCATCATTTCCAGCACGAGGGCTACGAGTGCATTCCGAACGTGCTGATGACGGCGTTGCATCTGGCGCATCTGACGCGGAACATTCGCATCGGCTGCGGCTTCAACATCGCGCCGATGTGGCATCCGCTGCGGCTGGCCGAGGATTACGCGACCGCCGACATCTTGAGCGGCGGGCGGATCACCTTTGGTCTCGGGCGCGGTTATCACACCCGCGAGGTCGAGACCTTTGGCTCGCCGTTGCTCGACCAACCGGCCAATCGCGAACTCTTCGAGGAGCAGGTCGAGATCATCTTCAAGGCGTTCAACAACGAGAAATTTACCCATCAGGGCAAGCATTACACGTTGCCGCCGCCGGTGCCGTATCGCGGCTATACGCTCGGCGAGCTGACCCTGGTGCCGCGGCCGTTGCGGCTGCCGGTCGAATGCTGGCAGCCGATCCAGGGCGGCAGCCAGCGCGCGCTCGATTTCATGGCCAGGCACGGGATCAACGGGCTGGTCGGCGGCGGGTCGGCCGAGGGCGGGGCGATGCATAATGTCGTACTCGCCTGGCAGGAGGCGCATGCCCGGATCGGCCGGCAGATCGAACTCGGCGAGCGCATGTGCTTCGGCTTCCATTTCTATATCGCCGACAGCCGCGAGCAGGGGATTCGCGAGGCCGGCAAGTTCTATGAAGAAAATATGAAGATGTTTGGCGAGTTGCGATTGGTGCGGGCGCTCAGCGACGAGCAGATCGAGATCATGCGCGACCCGAAACGCGCGCCGCAGGCGAAGCTGCCGCGGATCGAGGATGCGATCGCTGCCGGCGGCGTGTTGTGCGGCTCGCCCGATGAGATCATCGAGCATCTGAAGGGGCTCGAAAAACGTTATCCTGGGCTCGACCGGGTCTCGGTCAGCCTCAGCGTCGGCGTGCCGAAATCGGTCTGCCTCGAGCAGCTCGAACGCTTTGGCAAGGAGGTCATGCCGGCCTTCGCCCAGGCCAGGACGCCGGAGCTGGTACCGGCACAGTAGCGCCGGTCGCGGGCTGCCCGGCGCCGGAGCACCGCGCGGTGCTCCGGATCGCCCAGTCATGTCGGTTCGCACCGCTCGGTCATGCCCGGTTTTGTCGATGAACAGGGCCTCGGGGTCAGGGCGTCGGAATGAGCGGCGGCTGGGTGACGGTCGGCATGGGCTCGGCGCCTTTTGCCGGGCAGGGTTCGGGCGGCAGGTCGCGACGGCGGTAGGTCTCGTAGCCGATCTTGGGGTCGTAACCGGGATCACCCCAATGGTAGACGAGGTGGATCGGACCGACCCGGGTGATCGGCGGGTCCATCTGCGGCTCGCAGCCGAAATCGAGCTGCAGGTCGAGGGTATCGTCGTTGCGCCACTTCAGCCCGACCAGGAAATCAAAGCTGCGAGCGTTGACCAATGTCGTCGAAAACCAATCACCGACGCGATGCAGACGGATCAGAGTCGTCATCCGATGCTCGGGAGCACCGAAAACATCGGTTTCGGCGCCCGCGACATCGCCGCGGGCATTTTTTACTGATGCATCCATCAGGTCGCGCTGATAAGGCATCTGCGCCAGAGATAATATAAATATCAGTTCTTCAAGGAAGTGGAATGTAACGAGAATCAAAAAGATTCCTGCCACCCACTTAAATATTTTCGGGACGCGTCTCCACCATGATCTCAGCAAGATTGTCCTCGCCTTGCTGCCAGTATCGCGCGGCGCGGCGGATGGTGTCGAGAATGCCGGGTCGGACAGTCTTGCCGTAGGCTGCAGCGAGCTACGCCAGGGTGCGCTCTTCGGCGCTGCCGAGCGCGATTCCCGGCAGCCTAGCCCGGGTCTGGCGGAATGGCGCGAGGACAATGTGGCCGAGGATCAGCCCGTCCCCGGTAAAGATCATTACCGGCTCGAAAGAGCGGCCGCCCGCCGGTTTGCGTGCGGGCAAGGGCAATGTCGTCGAACCTCCCTCGATGGCGAGAGCGCTCGCTTCTGATACACGCAAATGGCGCGGCAGTCAAGAACGAAAAGTGAATAAACCAATCAGGAATCACCGCTTCTCCGCCTCGCCCCCCGCCCGACCGGCGCGGAACAGCCGGCCGCCCGGCGTCGGCCGCGGCACACCGGTGGTGGAGGGGAGGCTCAGCGGCAGGCCAAGGAGCGAGCGCACTGCGAGATAGGCGAAAGCCTGGGCTTCGAGCGCGTCGCCGTCCCAGCCGACGGCTTCGACCGGCCGCACCGGGGCGTCGAGCCGCCGCGCCAGCGCCATCATCAGCGCCGGGTTGTGCCGGCCGCCG
>DATJTI010000043.1:0-37881 GCA_035503615.1 Allostellaceae bacterium
GGTGGCGATGATGCGGCATGGCGACAAGCTCGCTTCGTACCGGCTCCTCGGCGCCGCCTTGCAGCAATTGACCGACCTCGACTGGTCGCTGCGGGTGATTGGCGACGGTGCCGCGCGGGCCGAGGTCGTCCGCGCGCTGGCGCCGCTGGATGGTCGGGTGTCGTGGGCCCGGACGCTCGGTGGCGCAGCGCTCGCCGGCGAGCTTGCCAGCGCCGATCTGTGCGTCTGGCCGGCGATCAACGAAGCCTTCGGCATGGCCCTGCTCGAAGCCCAGGCGAGCGGCGTGCCGGTCGTCGCCGGTCTGAGCGGCGGGGTCGGCGGGGTCGTTGCCGACGGTGAGACCGGCCTTCTCGTCCCGCCGGGCGACGCGACGGCGTTTGCCGCGGCGTTGCGCCGGCTGATCCTCGACCGCATGCTGCGCGCACGCCTTGCCGCGGCAGCGCGGCCGCGGGTCCTCGCCGAACACGACATCGCTACCGCGGCGCGCCGGCTCGGCGCCGTGATCGATGCATTGCGCCCGGCGGATAGAGCCGGGTCGATCCGGTTTGCGGCACGGGCCGGTCCAATGGCCGAGCGCGCGTGACCGCCTCCGTCTTGTTCTATGTCCAGCATCTGCTCGGCATCGGGCATCTGCGGCGCGCGCTCCATTTGTGCGAAGCGCTCACCGCCGAGGGGATCGCGGTTACGCTCGTTTCCGGCGGTGAGCCGCTGCCCGAGCTCGACAGCGCTGTGGCGGCGCGGATCGTTCAGCTGAGCCCGGTCCGGGCGCTGGATGCGAGCTTCACGACACTCGTCGACGGTGCCGGCCGGCCGCTCGATGACGGGCTGCAGGCAGCGCGACGCGAGGCGCTGCTCGCTGCCTTCGTCGCCGCCAGGCCCGATGCGGTGATCATCGAGGCGTTCCCGTTCGGCCGGCGCACGTTCCGCTTCGAGCTCGACCCGCTGATCGCCGCGGCCCGCGCCCGCCATCCCCGGGCATTGATGCTGTGCTCGCTGCGCGACATCGTTGTGGCACCGCAGGACGCGGCACGGCGGCGGGCGATCGTCGAACGCGTCCGCGCCGATTTCGATGCCGTCCTGGTGCATGGCGACCCGGCGCTGATCCCGCTCGATGCGAGCTTTGCCGAAGCCGCCGAGATCGCTGACCGGCTCCACTATACCGGCTATGTCGTGGCGCCGAGCGGGTCGGACGGAGTCGCTGCGACCGGGGGAGCCGATGCAGCAGGGGGAATCGATGCGACCGGGGGGGCCGATGCGGCGGCCGGCGTCGGCGAGGTGCTGGTCTCGGCCGGCGGTGGCGCGGTTGGCGCCGTCCTGCTTGCAACCGCGCTCGAGGCGCGGCGGCGTGGCTGCCTCGCCGGGCTGCGCTGGCGGTTCCTGACCGGACCCAACCTGCCCGAGGACGCATTTTTGGCGCTCGAGGCCCGACGTCCGGCCAATGTCGTGGTCGAGCGCTATCGCCGCGACTTTCCTGCCCTGCTGCGGTGCTGCCGGGTCTCGGTCAGCCAGGCCGGCTACAATACCGTGCTCGACATCCTCGCCGCCGCTGCCGCTGCCGTCGTGGTGCCGTTCGCCGAGGGGCGGGAAAGCGAGCAGACCTTGCGCGCCGAGCGCCTGGCGGCGTGCGGCGCCATCGATCTGGTGCCGCCGGACGAACTCGTGCCCGAACGGCTCGCCGCGGCGATCGAAGGCGCGGCGATGCGCCGGCCGGCAGCGCTCGCGCTCGACACTGCCGGAGCGCCGCGCACCGCCCGCCTCATCGCCGGTATGATCGGGTCGCCGGTGTGATCGGCGAGATCAAAGCGGCCGGCGCGGATCGAACTTCAGCGTTTCGTAATCGAGCCGGGTGACTATACGATCGGCTGATGATAACACTCGCAAAAGCTGGCTCGGTCCGCCCAGCGCAATGGTCCGATCTGGCGCGTGAGCTCGATCTGTGGTCGGGCGAAGGGAGGATCGCTACCGTGTGGTGGCGTGACGACGATGCGGTGGCCGCGGGCGGGCGCCTCGACCGCCTGCTCGAAATCGCCGGGCGCGTTCCGGTGTCGCTTGCCGTGATCCCGGCGCAAGCCGAGGCCGGTTTGGCGGCGAGGCTCGCGGGATCGGCCGTCGCCGTGCTGCAGCACGGCTGGGCTCACGTCAACTACGGTGCAGCGAAGAAGAGCGAGTTTCCGGCAGAGCGGGCAGCAACCATGGCCGCGGCCGATCTGGGCGCCGGCCGGGCCCGGCTCGCCGCACTGTTCGCCGCGCGCGCGCTTGCGGTGCTGGCGCCACCGTGGAACCGCATCGCCGATCAGGTTCTGCCGTGGCTCGGGCGCTGCCGGATCGCCGGCCTGTCGCGCCTCGGACCGCGCCGCGCCGCCTGGCCGGCGGCGGGCCTGTTCGAAGCCAATGTCCATGTCGACCTCGTCGCCTGGAAGACCGGTCGCGGCTTTATCGGCGAGGCGGCAGCACTTGGCGGCCTTGTCTGGCATCTGCGGGCACGCCGTCTCGGCGGTATCGATCGCGACGAGCCAAGCGGCATCCTGACCCATCACCTCGTTCAGGACGCGGCGACCGGCGCCTTTCTCGACCGGCTCGTGGTGCTGACCACCGCCCATCCGGCGGTGCGCTGGCTGAGCGGCGCCGAGGTTTTTGCGCCGGCCCTGGATCCGCCTGCACCACAGGGGACAGCGAGCGAGGCGGTGCCGTGAGCCAGCATGCCTATCCGGGCTCGGCGATGCTGGGCGACTACCTGCGCACCGCCGCGGGTCTCGTGCCGACCGCCGCGATCCTGGCGCTTGCCCCGCTCGGCGCGATCGGGGCCGCGGTTCTGGGTGCACTTGCCGCGCTGTTTTCGGTGTTCGGAGTGCGCACGGCACTGCGCCACAGCTCGCGGGTCGAGACCACCGACATCGCGATCGCCGCATCGGGCCCGCTCGGCGCCACGATCCGCTGGAGCGAACTCGACCGGGTGCGGCTCGCCTATTATTCGACCCGCCGCGACCGGCGCGACGGCTGGATGCAACTCGAGCTGCGCGCCGGCTGGCGGGCGATCCGCCTCGACAGCCGGATCGAGGGGTTTCACGAACTGGTCGCGCGGGCGGCAACAGCGGCGGCAGCGCGCGGCCTCGCGCTGAGCCCGGCGACCGCGGCCAATTTCGAGGCGCTGGGGATCCACTCCCCGGCCTCTCATGCGGCCGATCCAACGGGCGGAGTGCGAAGGTGAGCGATCTCTTGACGATCCGGGATCTGCAGATCCGGTTCGCCGCTCCGGGTGGCTTCATCCGCGCTGTCACCGGCGCCTCGTTCCGGGTGCGGCCGAATTCGACCGTGGCGCTGGTTGGCGAATCCGGCTCGGGAAAATCGGTCGTGAGCCAGGCGATCATGCGCATCCTGCCGCGCGGCGGCCAGATCACCGGCGGCGAGATCCTGTTCGCCGATCCGCGCGCCGGCGGGTCCGTGGTCGATCTGGCGAAACTGCCGCGCGACGGTGCGGTGATGCGGGCGATCCGCGGCGGCCGGATTTCGATCATCTTCCAGGAGCCGATGACCTCGCTGTCGCCGCTGCACACGATCGGCGACCAGGTCGGCGAGGCATTGCGGCTGCATCGCCCGGTCAGCGCTGCGGAAACCGCAGAATTGACCCGCGAGACCTTGCACCTCGTCGGTTTTCCCGATCCGCACCGGGCCTTGCGCAGCTATCCGTTCGAGTTGTCGGGCGGTTTGCGGCAACGCGCGATGATCGCGATGGCGCTGGTCTGCCGTCCGGCGCTGCTGATCGCCGACGAGCCGACCACCGCCCTCGACGTCACGATCCAGGCGCAGATCCTGAAGTTGGTGCTCGAATTGCAGCACGAGCTCGGCATGGCGGTGCTGCTGATCACCCATGATCTCGGGGTGGTGGCCAACGTCGCCGAGGAAATCGTCGTCATGTATCGCGGCGAGGTGGTCGAAAGCGGCACCCTCGAAGACATCTTCCGGCATCCCGAGCATCCCTATCTGCGGGCCTTGCTGCGCGCGGTGCCGCGCTTCGACATGGCGCCGGGCGAGCGCCTGGTGCCGATCCGCGAGGCGCATGCGGGCGAAGCGCCGCACCTGATGGCCGAAAGGGCCGAGTGGCCGCCCGGGCCCGCTGCTCCGTTGCTCGAATGCGCCGGCATTCGCAAGAGCTATACGATCCGCAAGAGCGGATGGTTCTCGAACGCCGTGGCGCGGATCGTCGCGGTCGACGACATCAGCCTGAAGATCGAGCGCGGCGAGTGCCTCGGGCTGGTCGGCGAAAGCGGCTGCGGCAAGACCACGCTGAGCAAGGTGCTGTTGCGTGCGGTGACCCCGGATGCCGGCCGCATCATGTTCAACGATCATGGTCGGCTGATCGATGTGCTGGCTCTCGAAGGGGAGAAATTGAAGCGGTTCCGCCGGCAGGTTCAGTTCATCTTTCAGGACCCGTTCGGTTCGCTGAACCCGAGGATGACGGTGTTCGACATCATCGAGGAGCCGCTGGCGATCCACGGCATCGGCGACGCGCGCTCGCGGCGCGAGATGGTCGACGAGCTGGTCGGACTGGTCGGCCTCGACCGCCACCACCTGCGGCGCTATCCACACAGCTTCTCGGGTGGCCAGCGCCAGCGGATCGGCATCGCCCGCGCGCTGGCATTGCGGCCGGACCTGGTGATCTGCGACGAACCGACCTCGGCGCTCGACGTCTCGATCCAGGCGCAGATCCTGAACCTGTTGATGGATTTGAAGCAGAAGCTCGGGCTGACTTACCTGTTCATCTCCCACAATCTGGCCGTGGTCGACTATATCGCCGACCGCATCGCGGTCATGTGCGCCGGGCGCATCGTCGAGATCGCCGACCGGGCGACCCTGTTCCGCCGGCCGGTGCATCCCTATACCCAGGCGCTGCTGGCGGCGGTGCCGGCCCCCGATCTGACCCGTCCGCTCGATTTCACCCAGCTGATGGCCGACCGGGCCTCGAACCCGGCAGCCTGGCCCGAGCCGTTCCGCCGCGAGCCGACCAACCCGCTGCGGTTGATCGAGGTGGCGCCGGGCCATGCGGTCGAAGCCCGTGCGCTGCCGGCCGCTCCGGTGCTGGCCGCCGGACTGGCGCGGGCGTGACCCGGAGGGTCGGCCGATGAGCGCTCGAGGATGGCCCGCGATTGGCCGCCGGCCGGAGGGGAAATTGCGCCACATCGGTCGCGTGCTGGCGCTGGCAGCACTGCTGCTGCCGCTCACGGTCCCGGCATGGGCCGGGCAACCCTCGCTGCAGGAAACGCCGTTCTTTGCCGCGGCGGTGGCGAGCGGTGCGCTGCCCAAGGTGGAGGACCGGGTTCCTGCCGATCCCGCCGTGGTCGCCACCAACGGGAAGCCTGGCGGCACGCTGCGCATGCTGATGGCGCACCCGAAAGACACAAGGATGATGACCGTCTACGGCTACGCGCGGCTGGTCGGCTACACCCCGTCGCTGCAGATCGAACCGGACATTCTGCAATCGATCGATGTCACCGACGGAAAGGTCTTCACCCTGCATTTGCGCAAGGGCATGAAATGGTCCGACGGGCAGCCCTTTACCGCCGAGGATTTCCGCTACTGGTTCCAGGATGTGGCCGAGAACCCGAAGCTGTCGCCCTCGGGCCTGCCGGTGGCGCTGCTGCCGGACGGCCAGCCGCCGCGCTTTGCGGTGCTCGACGATATGACGGTGCGCTACAGCTGGCCGCAGCCGAACCCGCTGTTCATTCCGGCGCTCGCCAATGCCGATCCGCTGTTCATCTATTGCCCGTCTCATTATCTCAAGCAGTTCAACAAGAAATATGCCAACAAGGCCAAGCTCGCCGCCCTCGTCAAGAAAATGCGGGTGCACAGTTGGGCGGCTCTGCACAATCGCATGAATGCGATGTATCGGGACGACAACCCCGAGCTGCCAACCCTCGAACCGTGGGTCTTGAAAACGACACCACCCTCACAGCGGCTGGTGTTTGAACGAAACCCCTATTATTACCGGGTCGACAGCGCCGGGCATCAGCTGCCCTATATCGACCGGGTCGTCCTGTCACTGGCCGACAGCCGCATCATTCCTGCCAAGACCGCGGCCGGGGAAAGCGATCTGCAAGCCCGCTATCTGAGCTTCGATGACTATACGTTCCTGCGGCGCAACGAGGAGCGCAACCATTTCCAGGTGCATTTGTGGCGCACCGGGCCCGGCAGCGAGTTCGCGCTCTATCCCAATCTCAATGTCGACGATCCGGTATGGCGCGCGCTGCTGCGCGACGTGCGGTTTCGCCGCGCGCTGTCGCTCGCGGTCAACCGGCACGAGCTCAACGAGGTGCTCTATTTCGGATTGGCGATCGAGGGACAGAACACGGTTCTGCCGCAGAGCCCGCTCTACCGCAGCGAGTATCGCACCGCCTGGGCGAGCTACAATCTCGACGAGGCCAACCGGTTGCTCGATCAGATCGGGCTCGCCAAGCGCAACGGCGACGGAGTGCGCCTCCTATCCGACGGCCGGCCGATGGAGATCGTCGTCGAAGATTCGGGCGAGTGGCCGGAGATGTCGGACGTCCTCGAGCTGATCCGTGATTCCTGGCGCCATATCGGCATCAGCCTGTTCGCCAAGCCGTTGCAGCTGACCTTGTTCCGGCGCCGGGTGTTCGCCGGCAAGACGCTGATGTCGATCGACAAGGGCGTCGATGACGGCCTGCCCAGCGCGTCGTCTTCGCCGTGGGAGTTCGCGCCGACGAGCCAGGAGCAGCTCGAATGGCCGAAATGGGGGCAATATTACGAGACCAAGGGAATGGCCGGCACACCGCCCGATCTGCCGGCGGCGGCCCGGCTGCGCGATCTTTACAACGCTTGGCTCGGCACCGCATCGCCGGCGCAGCACGCGCAGATCTGGGGCCAGATGCTGCAGATCTGGGCCCAGCAGGTCTTCTCGATCGGGACCGTCGCCGGCGTACTGCAGCCGGTTGTCGTCAGCGATGATTTGCGCAACGTGCCGCAGAAGGGGATCTACAATTGGGATCCCGGTGCCTTTTTTGGCATGTACAAGCCGGACCATTTCTGGTTCGGCCCGCCACCGCCGCCGACGAAATCGGCCTCGGCCGCGCCGAGCCGCGCCCCGAACCGGGCATTGAACCCCGCGCCCGATGCCGCGGCGCCGGTGCAGGCGGCACGATGATCCGGACCGAGGCACCGGGCGTCGCTCCGCGACGGGTGGAGCCCCTCGCGGGACGCGGCACGGCGCGCTGCTTGCCGCCGGCAAGGAGAGGGTCGCCGCGATGCTGAGCTACATCATCCACCGGCTGCTGATCATGGTGCCGACCTTGATCGCGATCAGCATCGTCATCTTCACGATCATCAACCTGCCGCCGGGCAATTACTTCACCACCTACATCGCCGAGCTGCAGAGCTCGGGCGAAACCTCGGACCTCGCCAAGGTCCAGTTTCTTGAAAACGAATACGGCTTCAATCGGCCAAAATGGCAGCAATACCTTTATTGGGTCGGCGGCCTGCTGCATGGCGACATGGGCTATTCATTTTCCTATGACCTGCCGGTCAACCAGGTGGTCGGCGATCGCATGCTGCTGACGGCAGTCGTATCGATCACGACGATCATATTTACCTATCTGGTGGCATTTCCGATCGGCGTCTATTCAGCGACACACCAATATAGTGTGAGCGATCATCTGTTGACCTTGCTCGGATTCCTCGGCCTCGCGACGCCGAGCTTTTTGCTGGCGCTGGTGCTGCTCTATCTGGCCAATGTTTATCTGGGAATTTCAATCGGCGGGCTGATGGACCCGAAATACGTCGGTCAGCCGTGGAGCTGGGGCAAGCTCGCCTCGCTGCTCGCCCATATCTGGATTCCGGTCATCGTCATCGGCTCGGCCGGGACCGCGGCGATGATCCGGCGGTTGCGTGCCAATTTGCTCGACGAGCTGCAAAAGCAGTATGTCGTGACCGCGCGCGCAAAGGGTCTGCATCCGCTCAAGGTGCTGTTCAAATATCCGCTGCGCATGGCCTTGAACCCGTTCATTTCCGATATCGGGTCGCTGCTGCCGCAGGTGATTTCGGGTGCGGCGATCGTCTCGATCGTGCTGTCCTTGCCGACCACCGGGCCGATGCTGCTCGATTCGCTGCGCAGCCAGGACATGTATCTCGCCGGCTCGTTTCTGATGTTCGTGTCGTCTTTGACCGTGATCGGCGTATTCGTCTCCGACATGGCGCTGGCACTGCTCGACCCGCGGATCCGGCTGCAGGCGGGGCGGCGCCAATGAGCGATCTGACGCTGGTCCCCGGCGCACCGCCGGATCCGCCCGGTCGGCGTGCGGCGGCACCGCTGCCGCATTACGTGTCGCGGGCCCCATACGATCCCTACGCCGTCGAGCGGATGACCGCGACGCAGGAGCGCTTCTACGTCGCCTCGCAATGGCGGATGATGTGGTGGAAGCTGCGCCGCCATCGCGTCGCCGTTGTCGCCGGCGCGTTGCTGGTGGCGATGTATGTCGGCATCACGATGTGCGAGTTCCTGGCTCCTTACGGCGTCGACACGCGCAGCACCGATTTCATCTATGCTCCACCGCAGCCGGTGCACATTTTTTACAAGGGCCGCCTCGTGGCACCGTTTGTCTACGGCTACGACTACCGGCTCGATCTGCGCCGGCTGCTGCGCATCTATACCCCCGACCCGAACAAGCGGCAGGTGTTGCGGTGGTTCTGCCACGGCGATTCCTACCATTTCTGGGGCCTGTTTCCGGGAAATCTGCACCTGATCTGCCCGGCCCGCGGCGGCCAGCTGTTTCTGCTGGGAACCGACCGGCTCGGTCGCGATCTGATGTCGCGCATGATCTACGGCGCGCGCATTTCCCTGACCGTCGGGCTCCTGGGAGTCGCGGTCAGCCTGACCCTCGGCATCGTCATCGGCGGGATTGCCGGCTATTATGGCGGTTGGACCGACATCCTGATCCAACGTGGCATGGAGGTGATCCAGTCCTTCCCGCATTTGCCGCTGTGGATGGCGCTGTCGGCGATCCTGCCGGTCGATTGGAGCCCGATCTTTGTCTATTTCGGCATCACCCTGATCCTCGGGATGATCGACTGGACGCATCTTGCCCGTGCCGTGCGCTCTAAGCTCCTGGCGCTGCGCGAAGAGGATTTCTGTACCGCGGCGGTGCTGATGGGGGCCCGTCCGGCCCGGGTCATCGGCCGCCATCTATTGCCGAGCTTCACCAGCCATTTGATCGCGTCGGCGACGCTGATGATCCCCGGCATGATCCTTGGCGAGACCGCGCTGTCGTTTCTCGGCCTTGGCGTGCGGCCGCCGATGACCAGCTGGGGAGTGCTGCTAAGCGACGCGCAGAACATGAACGTCGTGGCACTCTACCCGTGGCTGATGCTGCCGGTGGTTGCGGTGATCGTCGCCGTCCTGGCCTTCAACTTCTTTGGTGACGGGCTGCGCGACGCCGCCGACCCGTATCATTGAGCAGCTAGCCCGGAAGCCGGCGGCCGTGCCCCGGGCCAGGCCGTCAGGTAGCACCGGCGGCCCGGCTGACCGCCCGCCGGCTCAGGGCCGCAGAATGAGACCCTCCTGGGCGACGATCGTCCCGGGCCGTGCAGTCGCCGCCTCGGCCGCGACCCGGTCCATAAACGCGTCGTCATGCGCCGGGTCATGATGAAAGATGACCAGGGTTCGCGCCCGGGCGGCGTCGGCCAGGCGCACCCCTTCCTGCCAGGTGGAATGCCCCCAGTTCTTGTGGCTCGGGTATTCGGCGTCGGTGTAGGTGGCGTCGTAGATCATCACATCGGCGCCCTCGGCGAGCCCCACGATGCGGTAATCGAGCCCGGTTGGCCGGTGCTCGGTATCGGTGATGTAGGCGACCGACCGGCCGGCATATTCGATGCGATAGCCGGTGGCGCCGTTCGGATGGTTGAGCGGTGCGGTGGCGATGCGGATGCCGCGATGCGGGGCGAGCCGCTTGCCCGCGGTGAAATCGACAAACTCGATCTTGGCGGTGAAGATGCCCAACGGGATCGGGAACAGCGGTGCCACCATCATGCTGTTCAGCACGGTTTCGATGCCGATGCCGTCGAGATGCCCGGCCCAGATGCGGATCCGGCTGCGCCGGTCGTAGCACGGGGCAAAAAACGGCAGCCCGCAGATATGGTCGAAATGGCTGTGGCTATAGAACAGGTCGAGCTCGGCCGGCTGTCCAGCCCCCACCAGCTCGTTGCCGAGCAGGCGCAGCCCGGTGCCGCCATCGAACACCATCAGCCGGTCGCCGCACCGAATCTCGACGCACGACGTGTTGCCGCCGTAGCGCACGGTGTCAGGGCCCGGGCAGGCGATGCTGCCGCGCACACCCCAGAATCGCACCGTGTAGTCCGGTTGGGCCAAGCTCCGGATCCCTGGTCTGGCTGTTGCCCGTCACTGATAATATCGATTGATCTGCCCGAAAAAGCCATATCGCCGCGGCAGGGCTGCCGCCCGCCGATCGCCGATTTTTTCGAGACCTTCTGCTAAACTGTCGTTAACCAGTTCAGGAGTATCAGGGGCGCACCCCCCAACCAACCGGAGCATCGGTCATGCCCCAGACCGATTACGAAGCCGCTGTTGCCATGTTTTTGCGCACCAAGAGCATCACCCGCTGTCCTACCGTGTGCGCGGTCCCGACCCAGGCCACCGTCGCCGATCATGACCGTGCGGCCTATCGCGACCATGTCGCGGCGCGGGAGGCGGCCCGGCACGAACGGACGAAGTCGCTGCACCATCTGGTCCACCCTTGGGCGGCGTCACCACTGTAGGGAGTCGCCACTGTAGGGAAGGGCGGCAGGGTCGGCAGCTGTATCGGAGACACGGGATGAGCGATAGCGAACTTTCGGTCCGCTGCTGCGTTGCCGGCGGGGGTCCCGCCGGCATGATGCTCGGCCTGCTCTTGGCGCGTGCCGGGGTGCCGGTGATGGTCCTCGAAAAGCATGCCGACTTTCTGCGCGATTTCCGCGGCGATACGATCCATCCCTCGACCCTCGAAATCATGCACGAGCTCGGCCTGCTCGACGAGTTTTTGCGCCGGCCGCATCAGGAAGCCCGCATCATCGGCGCCCAGATCGGCGATGATTTCCTCGACATCGCCGATTTCACCCACCTGCCGACGCGGTGCGGTTTCATCGCCTTCATGCCGCAATGGGATTTCCTCGATTTCATTGCCGGGCAGGCGCGCCGCTATCCGACGTTTCAGCTCAAAACGCAGGCCGAGGTGACCGAACTGATCGAGGAGGGCGGGCGGATCGCCGGGGTCAGGGCGAAAACCCCGGAGGGCGAGATGGTGGTCCGTGCCGATCTCGTCATCGGCGCCGACGGCCGACATTCGACCGTGCGCGACAAGGCCGGTTTTGTCATCGACGGCATCGGCGCGCCGATGGACGTGCTGTGGCTGCGATTGTCGCGCCGTGCCGATGACCCGGCGCAGACCCTGGGCCGCGCCGATACCGGCCGCATCCTCGTCATGCTGAACCGGGAAGATTACTGGCAATGTGCCTTTGTCATTGCCAAAGGCGGGTTCGAGGACATCCGGCAGCGGGGGCTGCCAGCCTTCCGCGAGGAGATCACCCGGTTGGCCCCGTGGCTCGGCGAGCGCGTCGACGAACTCGCCGACTGGTCGGATGTCAGCCTGCTGAGCGTCGCTGTGGATCGCCTGCGGGTCTGGCATCGGCCGGGCCTGATCTGCATCGGGGACGCCGCACACGCGATGTCGCCGATCGGCGGTGTCGGCATCAACCTTGCGATCCAGGACGCGGTCGCCGCCGCCAACATTCTGGCGCCGGCACTGCGGCAGGGTGCCGCCTCCGAGGACAATCTGCGCGCGGTTCAGCGCCGGCGCGAGTTTCCGACCCGTGCCATGCAACGGGTCCAGGTGATGCTGCAGAACCGGGTGATTGGCCGCGTGCTGCACAGCACCGCAAAGCTGTCGCCGCCCTTATTGCTGCGCCTGCTCGGGCATTGCCCGAGACTGCAGCGGCTGCCGGCGCGGCTGATCGGCCTCGGTTTTCGCCGCGAGCATGTGAGGATTGCCGCGGAGGCTTGAGTTGCCCTGGCCGCATCGTTCAAACCGAACAGATGTCGCTGCCGGTGTCATGTCCGGCGATTGGGGGCTCGCGGGTGAGGCATTAGGCAAGGACATGTCCAGCCGGCATCGTTGCCGGAGGCAATGCCGTTTGCAGCCCGGTTCCACCCCGCGCTGATGACAGGTCGCCGCCTCCCGGCCTAGCATGCCGCGACGCTGCGGTGGGCGATGGACCGTGACGCGCCGAGAAGCGCCGTGCCGATGGCGGCCGAGCGGCAACCGGCGCGCGGACCGGCCGCCGGCAGCTGTTCGAGAGAGGCGCCACATGCTCGATTACCGATGGACCGGCGAAGGCCTACCGAGCTTTGTCAACCATCTCGAATGCAGCTTGACCGGCGAGCGTTACCCCGCCGACCAGCTGCAGACCGTGTCGCGCGCCGGGAAGCCGCTGCTGGTGCGCTACGATCTCGATGGTGTGCGCGCCGCGCTCGATCGAGCCGCACTTGTCGGCCGGCCGCAGAGCTTGTGGCGCTATCGCGAGCTGCTGCCGGTACGCCACGCAGCAAATGTGCTAGCGCTGGGTGAGGTGATGACGCCGCTGGTGGCGTTGCCGTGCATCGCTAGGCGGCGCGGCGGTAATGGCGAGATCCTGGTCAAGGATGAGGGTCGGCTGCCGACCGGCTCGTTCAAGGCGCGCGGCCTGGCGCTCGCGGTGTCGATGGCCAAGGAACTCGGCGTCACGACGATGGCGATGCCGACCAACGGCAACGCCGGTGCGGCGATGGCCGCCTATTGCACGCGCGCCGGGATCAGATCCTATGTCTTTTGTCCCGATGACACGCCCGCGGTCAATGTGCGCGAGATCGCAATGCAGGGCGCCGAAGTCTTTCTGGTTGACGGGTTGATCGACGATTGCGGCCGGCTCGTCGCCGAGGGCGAGAAGGCGGCCGGCTGGTTCAATTGCTCGACATTGCGCGAGCCCTACCGCATCGAGGGCAAGAAGACGATGGGCCTCGAACTGGTCGAGCAGCTCGGCTGGCAGGTGCCTGACGCGATCTTTTACCCGACCGGCGGCGGGACCGGCATCATCGGCATGTGGAAAGCCTTTGACGAGCTTGAAAAGATCGGCTGGATCGGGTCGAAGCGGCCGCGCATGGTGGTGGTGCAGGCGGCGGGCTGCGCGCCGATGGTCAAGGCGTGGGCCGACGGCGTCGAGCATGCGACGCGCTGGGAGAACGCGCATACTTTCGCGGCCGGCATCCGCGTGCCGCAGGGGATCGGCGATTTTCTGATCCTGCGCGCGGTGCGCGAGAGCGGCGGGTTCGCGATCGCCGTCGAAGATCAGGCGATCGCCACCGCCTGGCGCGACGTAGCCCGCACCGAGGGATTGCTGCTGTGCCCGGAGGGAGCCGCGACCTTCGCCGCCTATCAACAGGCCCTGGCTGATGGCCGGGTGAGCCCGGACGAGCGGGTGGTGCTGTTCAACTGCGCGAGCGGGCTCAAATATCCAATGCCCGAAGCCGGCACCCGGCTGAAGCTCGGTGCCGCGATCGACTGGCGGCGTCTCTCTCAAGGCGCCGCGACTGGCACCTGATCAAGCCTCGGGTGATCAAGCTTCGGGTGCGCCGTTCAGGGCCGTGCCTCGAGGATCATGTTGAACGGCGTCTCGGTGGCGCGGCGCACGGTGCCGAACCCGCCCGCGGTGATGACCTCGCGCAGCCTTGCTTCGCCGGCCTGAGCGCCGAGGGCCAACCCGACCTCCTGCGCCAGCGAGGTCGGCACGCACACCATCGTCGAGGCGGCGTAATAGATGCGGCCAACCGGGTTGAGATTGTCCTCGAGCCGGTCGCCGGCAATCGGTTCGACCACCATCCACGCGCCGTCCGGCTTAAGCGCCTGGCGAACATGGGCCGCCGCACCAACCGGGTCGCCCATGTCGTGCAGGCAATCGAAAAACGCAACGAGATCGAAATTGCCCTCGGGAAAATCCTTGGCGGTGCCGACCTCGAACCGGCAATTGGCCGAGACCCCATGCTCCGCCGCATGAGCCGTCGCCGCCGCGATCGAGCCTGGATGGAAATCGTAGCCGATGAATTGCGTGTTCGGAAACGCCTTGGCCATCATCACCGTCGACACGCCATGACCGCAGCCGACATCGGCCACCTTGGCGCCGCGTTCCAGCCTGGCGACGACGCCGTCGAGCGCCGGCAACCAGTTGTTGACCAGATTGTTATGATAACCGGGGCGGAAGAAGCGTGCGACCGCGCAGAATAGGCAGCTCGCCTGATCGCCCCATCCGACCCCGGCACCGGTCTTGAACGCCGGTTCGACCTTCGCCTGGTTGTCAACCAACGAAGCCATGCAGGAAAATGCGCCGGGCAGGAAGACCGGGCTGTCCTCGATCGCGAACACCATCGCCTGTTCCGGCGGCAGGCTGAATTTCTGCGTCGCCGGATCATAGGCGACGTAATTCGAAGCCGCTTGATGAGACAGCCACTCGCGCAGATAGCGCTCGTGCACACCAGCGGCAGCGGCCAGCTCGGCGACGGTCATCGCGCCGCCTTCGTTCAGCTTTTTGTAAAGCCCCAGCGAATCGCCGATCCGCACCAGTGCTACGCTCGCCGCGCCTCCGAGATCCGATAACATCTGCCCGACAAACTGATGCAATTTGCTTTCGTCGACCATCTCGGGCCTCATGTTAAGATTTTTGTAATCTTATTCGGTTCTCGCGTCTTTGGCAAGACCTATCGCAGCGCGAGAGCGGGACCGCTGCGCCGGAGCTGTCTGCTTTCGATCGAAGGGCCGGGCCGGGCCTGACCGGACCCGATGCTGAGGATTTGCGGCCGACACCCAATTCCGCGTCACGCCACAGCCAAAAACGGCTGCCCAACCGCGCCGGCGGCCTCCGGAGGCTTTTCTCTCGATCCGGCTTGTCCGCGGGTGGTGACGGCGACGAAAACCGCTGACCCCGGCTCGTCACGCCATCAGTTGCGGCTGGATGCCTTGCGGCCAAGCTCCAGCGCGGCGAACGAATAGGCGGGCGCCGGCATCAGATAGCGGAAGCCCTTTTCGAGCAGCGTCTCGATGTTCCTTGCGTCGACATGCGGGTGGCCACATGCGACGCCGTGCGCCTTGCAGATCGCCAGGATCTCGTCGATCGCCGAGGCGACGGTCGGATGCTCGTATTGGCGCGGATAGCCGAGATCCTGCGACAGGTCGCCTTCGCCGATGATCACGACGCCGATACCGGGAACGTCTTCGAGCATCTTCGGCAGGTTGCGGATCGCGCGCACTTCCTCGCACATGATCGCGACCAGCACCTCGCCCTTGGGGTTGAGCGGCCAGACATCGGCGCGCTCGTAATATTCCTGCTGAGAAAGGCCCCAGTAACGCGCTGCCGCCGCCGGCGCATCGCCGCGCTGGCCCGCCGGTTCGTAATAGGCGGCGGTGCGCGGGCGGGGATAGCGGCAGGCGGTGACCGCGTTGCGCGCTTCCTCGACGGTGCTGACATGCGGCCACACGATGCCGTAGACGCCATGGTCGAGCACCTGCTTGGCGACCCACTGGCTGGTTTCGCCGCCATTCGGCGGGATCCGCACAAACGGCGTTACCGCCGGCGCCAGGCTGCCGCTCTGCACGATCTGCCTGCGGTCGAGCATGTATTGTAGGCAATCGCGCAACGCGCGGATGTCATAGGCCCGGTGCTCCATTTCGAATACCACGCCGTCATAGGCCGCACCGCCCACGGCCTGGGCAACGCTGATTTCGGCAGCGGCAAATGTGGTGAAGGCCGGTTTCCCCTGCTCAAGGGCCCGGATCACGCCGTTCAGACGAGGGGTTTCGGCCATCACGAACCTCCCTTGCAGCCGCAGCCGGGGCGATCACGGCGCGGGCCGGACCCGCCGCCGACCAACAAACGCGGTCGATCGGGAGGCTGGTGCTGCCGGTAAGGATTGAACTTACGACCTCCCCCTTACCAAGGGGGTGCTCTACCACTGAGCTACGGCAGCAGTGCGCCCATCCGTCCCGCGCCCATCCGTCCCGCGCGTGGCCATGCGGATACACGAGACGGCTGCCATTGGCAAGGCAAGGGTGGGGGAACCGGGTCGCGGCCGGCGACGTTCAGCAAACCGAGGGTGCAGAGCGGATGCGAAGCGGCAGAGTGCAATCGGGCGACTTTGCGAATGATTGATGGGCGCGAATGATTGATAGGTCGCGAATGATTGATCGACGGGGACCGGACGGCAGCAGCGATCTCGCCGCGCCCACGGGCCGCCAACCGGTGGAAAAGGCGGTGCTCAAGGCGTTTGCGGCGGCACGCGACGCGGGACGATCCTCGGTCGAGTGCTATCGTGCGGGTGTCGCCGCCTGGTGCTCGGCATATCCGGATCAGGCGCCCGAATATGCCGCCAAGCGGGCGGTCGCGGTCATTCTCGCCGCTTGTGCGAGGCGGCGCGCCAAAGCCGCAGGGGCTTGACAACCGCTCCGCTCTCGCCTTGGCTCGGTGGATGCCGATCCGGGCCACACCAGATATGACCGCGAACACCCGAGCCGCCCGTGCCGAGCGCGACGATCGGCTCGGCCGGGCATTGCGAGAGAATTTGCGCCGGCGCAAGGAACAGATGCGGGCGCGCGGCGGCCCGGCCAAGCCCGCTGACGGCGAGCCGACCGGCATGGTGCCGCCGGACGATGGTGCCGGGCCGGACGGTGCCGGGCCAAACCGGCCACCCGCTTGAGCGGCGCATTTTTCTCCAGTAAAAGCAACCCTGACGGCGAAATCAGCGCCGATTGATGAGCCCGCTGCCGCGGTCGGGACCGCCCCCGCCCGGATGACGGCGCGCAGAGCCGAGGCGATGGACAGGATCCGGATCAGGGGTGGGGTGCCGCTCGACGGGGTGATCGCGATCGGTGGCGCCAAGAACGCCGCGTTGCCGTTGATGGCGGCCAGCCTGTTGACGGCTGAGACGTTGACCCTCGAAAACGTCCCCGCTCTCGCCGACATCACGACGATGGCAAACCTCCTGGTCCAGCACGGCGCCGCAGTAGCACCGGTTGGGAATGGCGAGGCCGGCGGCCGCCGGTTCGACCTGTCGGCGGCGCATATCACGTCGACCACGGCACCCGATGACCTCGTGCGCAAGATGCGGGCGTCGTTTCTGGTCTTGGGACCGTTGCTGGCGCGCTGCGGACATGCGCGCGTGTCGCTGCCCGGCGGCGATGCCATCGGGATCCGCCCGGTCGATCTGCATATCGAAGGGCTGCGCCAGCTCGGCGCGCAGATCGGATTGCATGGCGGCTATGTCGATGCCCAAGCGCCAAAGGGATTGCGGGGTGCTGAAATCGTGTTTCCCTCGGTTTCGGTCGGTGCCACCGAGCATCTGCTGATGGCGGCGACCCTGGCTGAAGGCGAGACCGTGCTGGTCAACGCCGCGCGCGAGCCCGAAGTCGGTGATCTCGCCACCTGCCTTCAGGCGATGGGGGCATGTATCGAAGGGGTCGGCAGCGATTGCCTGCGCATCGTCGGCGCCGGGCGGCTGCACGGCGCCAATCACCGCATCATCCCCGACCGCATCGAGACCGGCACCTATATCATGGCGGCGGCCGCAACCGGCGGCGAATTGCGACTTGCCCGCGCCCGGCTCGATCTCGTCACCGCCGCCGCGAGCGTCCTTGACAATGCCGGGGTCGAGATCACCGCGACCGAGGACGGCGCGATCGTGCGCCGGCGCGGCGATCGCCTTGACGGCGTCGATGTGATGACCGAGCCCTATCCCGGCTATCCGACCGACCTGCAAGCCCAGTTCATGGCGCTGATGGCCACCGCGCGCGGCGCCGCGATGATCACCGAAACGATCTTCGAAAACCGCTTTATGCACGTTCCCGAACTGGCCCGGATGGGCGCCAATATCAATGTGCACGGCGCCTCGGCGATGGTGCGCGGCGTCGAGCGGCTGATGGGCGCGCCGGTGATGGCGACCGATCTGCGCGCCTCGGTCTCGCTCGTCATTGCCGGACTAGCGGCCGAGGGCGAGACCGTGATCAGCGAGGTTGGTCATCTCGACCGCGGCTATGAGCGGCTCGAAGAGAAGCTCGCTGCCTGCGGCGCGCGCATCGAGAGGCTCGACGATGGCGGATAGGGGTGCCGCCGGCCCGCTCAAGCTGCGTGCCGAGGACAGCGATGATTTGGTCGTGTTGTCGGCCTGCCTGCAGGACGCTCTGGTACCGGTGCGCGATCTCGCCTATGTCCCCGACGAGCAGCTGTTCGTGTTCGTCGCCAACCGGTTTCGCTGGGAGCGGCGGATCCCGCAGGAGGCCGGCATTAACGAGCGCCAGCGCGTGCTGTGCGCGGTCTCGTTCGCCGACGTTTCTGCTGTCGCCTATCGCGGGTTTCGGCGCAGCGACGAGGAGCGGATCCTGGCGTTGCTGGCGATTCGTGCCGAAGCGCACACGCCGGGCGGCATCGCGATCCGCCTCGAATTCTCGGGTGACGCTACGATCCGGCTCGATGCCGCTCGCGTGCGCTGCCGCGCCAGGGATCTGGGCGAGCCCTGGCCGACCCGGTGGCACCCGCGGCACGATGAGGACCGCCACCAATGACCGCCGCTTTTGAAGATCGCCTGATTCTGGCGCTGCCCAATGGCCGGATCCTCTCCGAGGTGATGCCGCTGCTGCACGCCATGGGGGTCGAGCCTGAGCCGGAATTTGCCGACCCGGCGTCGCGCCGGCTGCGATTTGCCACCAGCGATCCTGGCCTCGACCTGATCCGGGTGCGCAGTTTCGACGCTGCCACATTTGTCGCGTTCGGCGCGGCACAGCTCGGCGTGGCCGGCAACGACGTGCTGATGGAATTCGACTATTCGGAGATCTATGCCCCGCTCGATCTCGAAATCGGCTATTGCCGGATCGCCGTCGCCGCGACCGCCGATTGGGTGGCGCGCGAAGATGGGCAGCGCGCGAGCCATATTCGGGTCGCAACCAAATACCCCGAGATCACGCGCCGCCATTTCGCCGCGCAGGGCGTCCAGGCGGAATGCATCAAGCTCAATGGTGCTATCGAGCTCGCCCCCCGGCTCGGCTTGTGCCGGCACATTGTCGACCTGGTGCAGACCGGGGCGACGCTGAAGGCGAACGGGCTGGTCGAGACCGAACGCATCGCCGAGGTCAGCTCCCGGCTGATCGTCAATCGTCCGGCGCTGAAAACCCGGCCGGAGGAGATCGGCGGCTGGATCGAGCGTTTCCGGGCCGCCGTCGATGCGTTTCATGGAGGTGCCGGTGCCGGCTAGGCTGTCGACCCGCGACCCGGATTTTGCCGCAGCGTTCGACCGGCTGGTCGAGGCCAAGCGCGAGATCGCTGCCGATGTCGATGCCGCGGTTGCCGCGATCATCGAGGATGTCGCACATCGCGGCGATGCGGCGCTGCTCGACTATACGCGGCGCTTTGACGGGATCGGCCTCGAGGCCAGCGAGCTGCGCCTGTCGCAAGCCGAGATCGCCGCGGCCGCGGCGACGGTACCGGCCGAGACGGTGGCGGCGCTGCGCCAGGCGGCGGAGCGGATCGAGAGCTTCCATCGCCGCCAGCTGCCGGCGGCGCTCGATTACACCGACTCGCTCGGACTGCGGCTCGGCGCGCGCTGGCGCCCGGTCGCCGCCGCCGGGCTCTACGTGCCGGGCGGTACCGCGTCCTATCCGTCCTCGGTGCTGATGAACGCGATCCCGGCAAAGGTCGCCGGTGTCGAGCGGCTGGTCATGACCGTGCCGGCGCCGGGCGGTGCGCTGAGCCCGCTGGTGCTGGCAGCGGCCGAACTTGTCGGCATCGACGAAATCTACCGGGTCGGCGGCGCCCAGGCGGTCGCTGCACTCGCCTATGGCACGGCGACGATCCGTGCGGTCGACAAGATCGTCGGCCCGGGCAACGCCTATGTCGCGGCGGCCAAGCGGCGCGTGTTCGGCCGGGTCGGCATCGACATGATCGCCGGGCCCTCGGAAATCCTGGTCGCCGCCGATGCCGGCAACGATCCTGAATGGATCGCCGCCGATCTCTTGTCCCAGGCCGAGCACGACCGCTCGGCGCAGGCGATCCTGATCACCGACGATAGCGGGTTTGCGGCGGCGGTCGAGGCGGCGGTCGAGCGCCGGCTCGCGCTGTTGCCACGAGCCGAAATCGCCGGCGCCAGCTGGCGGGAGAATGGCGCGATCCTGCTCGTTGCCGATTGGCGCGATGCGCCGCCGCTGATCGACCGGCTAGCTCCGGAGCATCTCGAACTCGCACTTGATGCCGCCGATCGGCTGGCCGAAGAGGTTCGGCATGCCGGTGCGATCTTTCTCGGCCGCTGGACCCCCGAGGCGATCGGC
This sequence comes from Allostellaceae bacterium, assembly GCA_035503615.1. Classification (GTDB taxonomy): domain Bacteria; phylum Pseudomonadota; class Alphaproteobacteria; order ATCC43930; family CGMCC-115725; genus AP-15. The sequence continues at coordinate 20,394 of DATJTI010000043.1, forward strand.
GACTACATCGCCGGACCCAATCACGTGTTGCCGACCGCGCGCAGCGCACGCTTTGCCTCGGGTCTCGGTGTTCTCGATTTCATGAAACGGACATCGCTGGTGCGCTGCGAGGCGGCGGGCTTTGCTGCGCTGGCGCCGGCGGCGATCCAGCTTGCCGAGGCCGAAGGGCTCGACGCCCACGCGCAGTCGCTGTCGGTCCGGCTCGACCGGCACAGGGCGCGATGACCACTGCCGGCACCGGGAAAATGGCAGGCGATGCCCGAGCCGGCTGCCATATCGTCAACATCACGCTCGATGAGGACAGCGTGGTCAGCCGCAGCGCCGATATCGAGCACGAACGGGCGACGGCGATCGCCGATCTGCTCGAAGAAAACACCTTCGTCCCGGTATCAGGACGCCAGGGGCCGTTCGACCTCCATCTGGCGATCGCCGAAAACCGGCTCAACCTCGATATCCGCTCGCGGTCGGACAGGTCGGTGGAGACGATCGTGCTGCCGCTCGCCCCGTTCCGCGGCATCGTCAAAGACTATTTCATGGTCTGTGAGAGCTATTACGCCGCGGTCCATGCCTCGCGGCTGGCCCAGATCGAGGCGATCGACATGGGCCGCCGGTCGCTGCATGACGAAGGCTCGGCGCTGCTGATCGAACGGCTGGCCGGCAAGGTGGCAATCGACCATGCGACCGCGCGGCGTCTGTTCACGCTGATCTGCGTGCTGCATTTGCGCGGGTAGGAGTCGCCATGGCCTCCGTGCTGGTGCTGGCTTCGGCCTCGCCGCGCCGGCTTGAACTGCTGCGGCAGATCGGGGTCGTGCCCGACCGGGTCGACCCGGCCGCGATCGACGAAACCCCGCTGCGCGACGAAACTCCGCCGGCACATGCGCTGCGGCTCGCCAACGAGAAGCTGCGCACGGTGTTGTCGCGCCATCCCGACGCCTATGTCCTGGCCGCCGACACTGTCGTCGCTTGCGGCCGGCGCATCCTGCCAAAGCCCGAGGACGAGGCCAGCGCCCGCCATTGCCTCGAACTGTTGTCGGGCCGGCGCCATCGCGTCCATTCCGGGGTCGCGCTCGGCTGCCCGGACGGGCGGCTGGCATTGCGCCGGGTCGACAGCCGGGTCGGGTTCAAGCGCCTGAGCCGGGACGAGATCGCCGCATATCTGGCAAGCGGCGAATGGCGCGGCAAGGCCGGCGGCTACGCGATCCAGGGCCGCGCTGCGGCGTTGATCCGCTTCATCTCTGGCTCCTATTCCAATGTCGTCGGATTGCCGTTGTTCGAGACCGCGCAGCTGCTGGCCGGCCGCGGCTATCGCTCGCAATGCGCCGCGAATTGATCATCGCCGCCGGCCCCGGCGAATGGCAGGCAGCACTCCTCGAAGATGGTATCGCGGTCGAATTGCGGATCGAGCGCGGCGATGGCTACGAGGCGGGCAGCATCCATCTCGGTCGGGTCCGGCGGCTTTTGCCGGCGCTCGGCGCGGCCTGGGTCGAGATCGGCGGCGAGCGGCTCGGCTTTCTGCCGCAGAGCGCGGTCCTGCCGCGTGGGCGGCGGCTTGACGAAGGCGAGCGGGTCGTCGTGCAGATCCGCCGCGAGGCGCAGGGCGGCAAGGCGGTGCGGCTGACGACCGGTCTCGAACTGCCTGCGAGCGTGGCCGAAATCATCTCCGGCCATGCCGCCCGCCGCGATCCGCCGGCGCGCCTTCACCCGCCGGCCGGCTTTGCCGCCGCTCTTGCCGCAGCAATGGCGGCGGTGGATGCGATCGCCGTCGACGAGCCGGCGGTGATCCCGGCACTTCGCACCGCATTTCCGGATACCGAAATCGGGCACCAGCCCGAAACGCGGTGGCCGGTCGATCTCAATGCGCTGTTCGACGAGGCGCTGGCGCCGAGCCTGGCATTGCCGGGCGGGGGATCGGTGCATTTCACGGCGACGGCGGCGGCGATGATGATCGATGTCGACAGCGGCACGCCCGAATCGGGTTCCCCGGCGCAATCAGCGCTCACGGTCGATCTCGCCGCCACTCGTCTCGTCGCCCGACAGCTGCGGCTGCGTCAGCTGGGTGGCGGCATCGTCGTCGATTTTGCCGGTCTCGACGACCGCCGGGCGCGCGAGCGGGTGGCGGGCAGGCTCGGCCGCGCGCTCGCCGGCGATCCGGCAAAGCCGCAGCTCCTCGGCTGGACCAGGCTCGGCCATTTCGAGCTGGTACGACCGCGCCGGCTGCGTCCGCTCGGCGAAGCGCTGCTCGAACCCGCGGCCGGCGGCGCGCTGGTCAAGACGCCGGTCACTGTGGCCTTTGCGGCGCTGCGCGCGCTGCACCGCGCCGACCGGGCGCAGCCGGGGCAGCGCTGGCGGCTGATTGTCGCACCCCTGGTAGCGGCGGCGCTGGCGGGCCCGGCGGCAGAGGGGCGGCGCGGTCTCGAACAGAGGCTCGGGCGCGAGGTCGCCGTCCTCGCCGATCCGCAGCTCGATAGCGCGCAGTTCCAGATCGTCTCGCTGTAACCATATCGGTTGGGTGATGACCGCCGATTCGCTCCCCCCGCCGCCGCGACCCTGCCCGATCTGCGGCAAGCCGGCGATCCAGGCTCACCGCCCGTTCTGCTCGGCCCGCTGCGCCCAGATCGATCTCGGCCGCTGGCTCAAAGGCACCTACCGGATCGAAACCGACGAACCCCCGGAGGATGGCGACAAGGAAAGCTGAGCGGGCGGCCAAAACCGTGATTGACGCCCCGCACGCGGTCATCGAGCATGTCCGAGGTCAGCGCTTGGGGGAGCAGATGACCGTATCACAGCGCGCGAACCATTACCGCGTCATCTATGCCGACCCGCCTTGGACTTTTGCGACGTATTCGCGCAAGGGCAAGGGTCGCAGCGCCGAAGCCTGGTACGACTGCATGTCGCTCGCCGACATCAAGGCGTTGCCGGTGGCGGAATGCGCAGCGGATGATTGCGTTCTCTTGCTGTGGATCACCGACCCGCTGCTGCCGACCGCATTCGAGGTGATCGGCGCCTGGGGCTTCACCTACAAGACTGTCGGCTTTTACTGGGCAAAGCTGAACAAGTCGGCAGACCCGGTGGCTTATACCGAGGCCAGCCTGTTCACCGGCCTCGGCTTCTGGACGCGGGCCAACCCGGAGCTGTGCCTGTTGGCGACGCGCGGCCACCCGAAGCGTCGCCGCGCCGATGTGAGAAAGCTGATCGTCTCGCCTCGCCGCGAGCACAGCCGCAAGCCCGATGAGGCCTATGCCCGCATCGAGGCATTGTGCGACGGGCCCTATCTGGAGCTGTTCGCGCGCTCGTCCCGCACGGGCTGGGATTGCTGGGGCCTGGAATCGGATTTGCGGCGACCGGGGCCGCGACGCTGGTCCGCCAGCCGCCATCCCGATGCCCCCGAAGCCGCGGACTAGCCAGCCGAAGATATCGGCGAGGCTTCATTGGCCGTTAAGACATTCCAGGGACGATCCCCCGGCTCACTCGGGCGGCGGGATGATCGGCTGGGCGCTGCGTTGGCTGTTGGTGTGGTGCGGGCTGGCAGTGACCTGCGTCGCGATCATCGACCGCGTCGGCGGGCTGCCGGCGCGTGAGACGGGAAGCAGGATTGTCGGGTCGACGCCGCTGCCATCCGATGCGCGGTCCGGCCCAGCCTACAACACGTTGGTTTATCCCAGCGACCGGGCCGGCCATGTGGTGATCGAGGCGATCGTCGATGGCGCGCCGCTGCACATGCTGGTCGATACCGGGGCGAGCCTGGTGACCCTGACCCCGCGGGATGCGCGGGCCGCCGGCATCGACCCCGGCGCATTGCAGTTCGACCGCCGCGCCAGCACCGCGGGCGGCGTCGTCCCGATGGCCCCGGTGACGCTGCGCGAGATCCGCATCGGCCAGCTATCGCTCGACGATGTTCCGGCCGCCGTCATCGAGCATCTCGACGTGTCGCTGCTCGGCATGAGCTTTCTCGACCGGCTGCACAGCTACGAAATGCGCGACGGCAGGCTGACCATCACCTGGTAGCGCGGAGATTTGGCGGAGGTCGGCCAGCAACACGTGCTGATGATCCGTCGGGCCCTCCGGCTGGAATCGCTAACGCTCGGCTGGATCCTCGTGGAAGCCGTGGTCGCGATCTGGTCGGGGATGGCGGCGCACAGCCTCAGCTTGACCGCGTTCGGCCTCGACAGCGTCATCGAACTCGCCTCCGCCGGCGTGCTGCTCTGGCGGCTCGAGCGCGAGCGGCGCCACGGCCGGGGGGCTTCCGACAGCGCCGAACTGGCGGCGCGCCGGATCGCCGGCGGCCTGCTGCTCATCCTCGCCCTTTATGTCGTGGCGGCCGCCGCATTGAGCTTGTGGCGCGGAGCAGGGCAAGCCTTTTCCGCGCCCGGGCTGACAGTGACATTGCTGGCGATCCCGATCATGCTGTGGCTGGCGCGGCAGAAGCGCGCCCTCGCCCAAGCGCTCGGCAGCCGGGCATTGCGTGCCGATGCCGCCGAAGCGGTCGGGTGTCTATGGCTATCGGCGGCCGTGATCGTCGGCCAGGTCGTTCAGCTTGCGCTCGGCGCATGGTGGATCTTGTCCCAGCCGACGACCCCGGCGATCCGTTCCTCGTTCATGCAGTTCTGCAGTGAGACGATATAGCCGTCGGGCGCCAGGTATTGCCCGATCAGTGCCGCCGCCCATTCGGTGTCGTAGGATTTGACTGCGACCATCGCGATATCGATCGGCTTTTCCTTGGCCAGGTGCTGCAATTCGGTCAGGTGCAGCGTCGCCGGGTGGGCGATGACGAACTCCTCCTGCGTCACGCCCTCGATCGCCAGTCCGTCGCGGCGGATCGCCTCGATATGCTCGGGCCACGGATCGACCAGGGTCACATCGAACCCGTTATGCGCGAGCTGGCCGCCGGTATAGCCGCCGATCGCCCCCGCACCAATGACCGCAATCCGCTTCGCCATGATCTGATCCCTCTATGCCGCCGGCGGCGCCATGGTAAGCTGAGCGCCGCGGGAAACATCCGATTAACCTTCGAGGACGTTCCACGATGAACTGGACCGAACGGCGCGAGCGCTTTCGCGCGCTCTTTTCTGGCAACCGCTGCGTGCATCCGGGATCGGTATACGACGCGATCTCGGCGCGCATCGCCGAGGATCTGGGCTTTGAGGTCGGCATGTTCTCGGGGTCGATCGGCTCGATGTCGGTGCTCGGCGCGCCCGATCTGGTGGTGCTGACCCTGAGCGAATTCGCCGCCCAGGCCAACCGCATCTGCCGCGCCGGCAATCTGGCGTTGCTGGTCGATGCCGATCACGGCTACGGCAACGCGCTCAATGTGCGCCGCACTGTCGAGGAGCTGGAGACCGCCGGCATCTGTGCAATGTCGATCGAGGACACGGTGCTGCCGCGACCCTTCGGCACCGACGGCAAGCCGAGCCTGAGTTCGGTCGAGGAAGGCGTCGGCAAGATGAAGGCGGCGTTGTCGGCGCGCCAGGACCCGAAGCTCGTCATCGCCGGGCGCACCAGTGCGCTCGCGATCGCCAATGTCGATGAGGCGGTCAAGCGGGCCAGGGCCTACGAGGCGGCCGGGGTGGACGCGGTGTTTCTTGCCGGCGGGGTGACCGTCGAGGCGGTCGAGGTGGTGTCGTCGGCGATCAGGATCCCGCTGATCCTCGGCGGCGGCAGCGGCCAGCTCGGCGATCTCGGATGGCTGGCGGCGCACCGGGTGCGGGTGGCGTTGCAGACCCACGCGCCGTTCTCGGCAGCGGTGCAGGCGGTCTACAACACGTTGAAGGCACTGCGCGAGGGCACCAGGCCCGGCGATCTCACCGGCATCGCGTCGCCCGAGCTGATGCGCAAGGTGACCCGCGCCGACGACTATCAGCGCTGGACCAGGGAGTATCTCGGCGGCGTCTGACGGGCTTGCGGCTCCCGCTCCGCCCGACTGAGGCGAAGCGGCGGCGCCGGCGGCGAATTGTGCTGCCGGTTGCGTTTGGGTAGAAGATGTCGGCCGCCGAATGACATTTGTCGGAAAGGGCGGGCAAAGCTTCTGCCGCCCGCCCCTATGACGATGCGTGGCCCGTCGGTCGCGGCGCGCCGCTCGCGCTGTCACCCCGCCGTCCGAGAGAGCGAATTCCGTGCGATCGACATTGCTGGTAGTCGTGCTTTTGTGTGTCGCCGCCTGTGCGCCGCAGCCGGTGCAGCCCGGCACCCTGTTGCTGAGCAACCCGCATTTTGGCGCGATCAATGTCGAGGCCGTGATCACCGCCAATCCCGATTGCGCCGCACGCGGGCAGGGCTATGTCTCGACCCTCGAATTCGTGCTGCCGAACGACGCGACAAAGTTCATCGATGTCCCGCCCGGCACCGAGATCTGTTGGCGGCGCGATCGCGATCCCGACCAGCCGGTCGCCGGCGAGTGGTCGCCTTGGGACCGCGCCTATGTCGCTCCGGGAGCGACGATCGATGCCAATCTCTAGGGCCCGCACCCTCATCCGCCTAGGCTGAAGCGGATCGCCACCGAGACTTCGATGCTGGGCTCGTCCATGCCGGGCGGGAAGGGTGGAAGAACCGCGCCCTGCATCATGTGAGTGACGGCGGCGTCGAGATCGGCGTAGCCGGTGCTCTTGACGATCGCGTACTGCGCCACCCGGCCGCTGCGCTCGACGACGAAGCGCAGTACCGCGCGCCCCTGCTCCCCTTGCGCACGCGCGGTTTCGGGATAGCGCTTGTGGGTTTCGAGCCATTCGCTCAGTTGCGCGCGATAGCTGGGGGTGATCGACTTTGCGGGAGCGGGCGCGGAAGCGGGCGCGGGAGCGCGCACCGGCGCCGGCGGCACGAACGCGGTCCGTGGCGGCGCTGCGGGCGGCGGCGGCGGGATGGATGCCGGCTCGGGTTGCGGACGCTCGATCCGGCGCGGCATGCGCACCGGTTGCGGCGGCACCGGCGGCTTTGGCGGTGGGGGCGGCGGGGTAGTCGCGACTGGAGACGGAGGTGGCGGCGGCTGGGTGATCGCGACCGGTGGCGGTGGTGCGGCGATGGGTGGCGGCGGCGGCGGGGGCGGGGGTGTAACTGGCGGCGGCGGCTTCGGTTGAGGCGGTGGCAGCGCCGGTGCAATTGCGACCTCGATACCGGTGGGGATCGGTGATGGCGGGGGTGGCGGCGACGCCGGCATCAGCATCAGCAGCATCAGCACGACGGCATGCGCCGCCAGCGACAGCGCGAGCGGAACCCTGAAGCCGGTCACTGCGTCCCGGATGCGGCGGCGACCAGGGTAACCTTGGCAAAGCCGGCACGGTTGACCTCGGCCAACACACCCATCAGCCGCGCATAGGTGATCGCCCGATCTCCCCGGACATAGACGAGCCGGGCCGGATCCTTGGCGGCGAGTGCTGCGAGCTTGGCCTCGAGCTCGCCGGGCCGAACCGCGTCATTGCCGATAAAGGTCTGCCCCTGGCGGTCGAGGCTGACGATGATCGGCTGCTTTGGCGCCACGATCGCCGCCGCGCGCGTCTTCGGCAGGTCGAGCGGCACGCCGACCACCAGAAGCGGTGCCGCGATCATGAAGATGACCAGCAGCACGAGCATGACATCGACCATCGGCGTCACGTTGATCTCGGCCAGCGGCGCATAGCGCTCGTCGTCGGAGTCGCCCGCGCGGGGCCGCGACATCGCCATCCTCATCCCTCCGGCGAATTTCTGGCAAACAGGCCGAGCGAGCGCCCGATCAGCCCCTGCATGCGCCCGGCGAGGCGGCCGAGGTCGACCGCGAACTTGTTGTAGGCGACCACCGCCGGGATCGCCGCGACGAGCCCCATCGCGGTCGCGGACAGGGCCTCGGCGATCCCCGGCGCCACCACCGCGAGGCTCGTATTGTTGGCCGCGGCGATGCCGGCAAAGCTGCGCATGATCCCCCAGACCGTGCCGAACAGGCCGATGAACGGCGCCGCTGAGCCGAGGGTGGCGAGAAACGGCAGGCGCGCCTCGAGGCGGCGCAGCTCGGCGCTCAGCACAAGTCGCATCGCGCGTTCGATCCGCTCGCGCCGCTCGCCCACGGTTTCCGCCGCGGAGCTTTCCGCCTGCCGGCTCTCGGCCCAGCCCGCGGCCAGCAGCAGACCGGCCGGATCGGTGCCGTCACGCCGGCCCGGCGTCGCCGCCAGCTCGGCTGCCGAATGCGCGCTCGCGACCCGGCTCTCATGCGCCTCGGTCGCCCGCCTCACCGTCCCCAGCCGCCACGATTTATCGATGATGATCGCCCAGCTCCACACCGAGGCCGCGAGCAGCAGCAGCAGCACACCCTTGACGATGATGTCGGCATGCCCGAACAGGCTGACGACCGAGAGCGATGCAGCGGGATCGGTCACGGAGGGCCTCTGCGGTCTATCAGGCGCGAACGGAGCAAATTCGGCCTCGGTGCTCCGAGCGTGATGCAAAGATTGCCGAACATGTGGCAGCCATCATGGCAATGTGATGAAACCGACATCGATGGCCCGATCCGTCGCCGGATTGCCATGGCGCGACGCGAACCTGGGCGTTTGCGGTCCGCACATCAGAAGTCCTTTTTGAGACCGACATAGACCGAGCGCCGCGGCCCAAACTGGTTCGAGAATTCGCCGATACCACTCATGCTACGCAGCAGATAAATCCTGTCGAGCAGGTTGACGACGGCGAGGCGCAATGTGACGGGTCCGCCCGGTGCCGAAAAAACATGGGATATCCCGAGATTGACCTGTTGATAGGAGGGCACCGTCCCGCCGTTATATTGCAGGTCGTTGGGCGGCACGGTGCGCAGGCCGGAGCCGGCGACGAGGTCGGCGGTGAACCTGGTGCCGTGCCACAGATACGCGACCCCGGCCGATTCGGTCTTCAGCTGGCTGTGATCGGTATTGACGAACATGCTGTCTGCCGACACCAAGTCTTCCGGAGCGAAATTGAACTGCGCCGAATCGATGCCCTTCGCCAGCTGGTTAGCAATCGCCAGGTTGCCATAAAAGCTGAAATTGCCGACGGTATAGTCGGTGGTCAGCTCGACCCCCTTGTTGATGCCGAGCCGATAATTGAACGGGGTGAGGATGATCGGCGCCCCGAACTGCCCTTCGTCGAGCAGGTTGTGCGCGTATTTATAATAGAGATCGACACCCGTCACGAGGCCGGGCAGCAGGCGCTGCTTGACCCCGGCATCAAAATATTCGGCGCTCTCGTTCTTGATCGGCGCGTTTTGCGTGACCGCAGGAGCAGCGCTAGTGTTGGCGTAAAGCGCCACATCCTCGGTCGAGACCAGCTCCTGCGGCGGCGGCGTGAAATAGCGCGCATAGCCGACATGGACGGTCGTCGTCGGCGTCGCTTGCCACACCATGTTGAGACGCGGGCTGAGCTGGCTGCCCATCGTATAACCGTTGACGACATCAAAGCGGGCACCGTAGTTGACGGTCACCGTCGGCAAGACTTTCCACTCGTCTTGCAGATAGGCGCTGTAGGTAAAGCTGCTTTTTTCGCTGTTGGCGCCGATCGTGGTGGTCGTGGTGGCGAAGATCGGGTTGCCGAAACTGTCGGTGCCGGTCTGAGCGAGCACGTCCGATGTCGCCTTCGCCGTCACATGCTCGCCGCTGACCAGGATTCCGCCGCGCAGCGTATGCAGCGGGTTCAGCCGGTAGGTACCCTCTGCCTGAAGGTTGTTGGCCCAGCTGGTGCGCGCTGCATTCTCGCTGATGCCGTTGAAGGCGAGGTCGCCCAGCCCAGTGTCCGGAAAGTATTGCAGAAAGCTGTATTTGGAGATTGCCGAAATCTGGAAATCGAGATCACCCGCGGAATGCAGAAACGAAACAGCGCCGAACTGGCTGCCCTCGGTTTGCAGCTCGTCAAGGTTGGCCGAGTTGAACGCGGTGATCGGGATGCCGTTGATCGCGCTGATGCCGGAAAAAGTCGGTTGGCCCGGATTGTTCGGGATTTGGAACAGGCCATTGAACTCACCGAACATGACGCTGACCCGGTCGTTCGGATCAAGGATCTTGTCGATATAGGCAAAATCATGAGTTTGTTGGGTAAAATCGTGGATCTGGTTGTATTTCGGCGTGACGTCGTTGATTCCGTTGTTGCTCTGAAGATAGCTGCCGGTGACAAAATAGTTGTAGCCGGCGACCGAGCCGCCGGCTTCGAAGCTCGGGTTGAGAGTGCCATAGCTTCCACCATACATCTCGACCGAGCCGCCCTGGTTGAACAGGCCGCTCTTGCTTTCGATGTCGATGATGCCGGTGGTGCGCAGCCCGTATTCAGCCGGCAACGCGCCGGTAATCAGGGTCATCGAGTTGACAAAGCGCAGGCTTAGATCCTGTCCGAAAAAGCTGACCCCATCCGGAATGATGACGCCGTCGATGCGATACTGGACGTTCAGGTGCTCATTGCGGATATGGAGACCGCCATTGGCGAGATTGTCCTGGTCGACGCCGGGCATCTGCAAGATGGCGTTGTCGATCGGCGTGTTCTGTGCGCCGGGCAGGTTCTCTATGGCGCCCGGTGTCAGCCGATAGGTCGAGGCGCCGAGCTGCGGCTCGATATTGATGCGTGCCTGGTTCAGCTGCGCGGCGACGACATTGAGGTTGAGCGAAAGGGTGGTCTGCTGGTCGGCGCTCGCCGCGGCGTTGGCACCGGCGGCCGGAGCTGGGACCGGAGCGGCCGCCACGGGCTGTGCCGTCACGGATTGGGCTGGCGGCTGAGGGGTGGTCACGGCGTCAGGCGTCGCGCCGCCGACGAGGCCGGCCGGCAAGCCCGCCAACGAAACCGGATCGGCCAGCGCCGACGTGCTGTTTCCAGCCGCGGCCGCACCAAACACCAGCAACAGGGGCGCGGATGCGTGCCACGCCCGGCCAACGCTGCGCATCACTCTCAGGAATCTCCGCTTTGTCGGGCGCCGCCCGCGGCACCGCTTTTTGATCATTTTATGTTATGTTATAACGTTTGTTATCGGCAAGCACCGAAACCGCAGGGCGCACGCAGCGAATGCCGCGGTGGCGCCGTTGCGCACAGGCGCGCATCGCGCTTCAGCGGCACCGAATGTGGGCTTATCCTCGGCCGTCCTTCGAGCGGGAGAAGCCCCGATGAAGTGCGCGCCGATGGCCATCATCGCCGTGCTGGTGCTGTCGCCGACCGGGGCGGCCCAGGCAGCCGGCGTCAATCCGGCCGGCATCGGCACGACCGGCATCGATGTAGAGATCGTCCTCGCCGCCGATGTGTCGCGCAGCATCGACGATGGCGAGTTCGAGCTGCAACGCAGGGGCTACGCCGCGGCTCTGACCGATCCGCGCGTCCTCAAGGCGATTCACCGGACCAAGGATGGGGCGATCGGCGTCTGCTTTATCGAATGGTCCGGTGAGAACGAACAGCGGGTCGTGCTCGGCTGGACCGAGATCCGCGACGCCGAAGATGGCGGCGATGCCGCGGCGGTGATCCGCAAGGCGCCGCGATCCTTCACCGGCCGCACCTCGATCAGCGCCGCGATCGATTTCGCCAGAGCCTATTTCGGCAAGGCGAAATGGGGATCGACACTGCACCGCATCATCGATGTCTCCGGCGACGGCAACAGCAATGCCGGCCGGCCGCTTGCCGAAGCGCGCGACGACGCGGTCGCCGCCGGCATCACCATCAACGGGCTGGCGATCATCAACGAGCAGGCGAGCTTCGCCTATTCGGCGCACACCCATCCGCCCGGTGGGCTGCCCAACTACTATCGCCAGAACGTGATCGGCGGGCCCAATGCGTTTCTGCTCGTGGTCAAGGATTTCAACTCCTTTGCCGATGCGATGGCGAACAAGCTCGCCAAGGAGATCGACATCGCCAACGCTGCCGGCGGCACCGCGGTGGCAGCGCTGCGCTGAGCTCACACCCGCCGCCGCGGTCGATCGGCGCATCGCCAGCGCGCGCGTTGGCGTCGAGCCGGCATGAAGGCGTTTTAGGCCCTATGGATTCCCGGCGGCGCCTCTTACACTCGCCGCGATGTCCAACCGCCGCGACCTCTTTCCGCCGATCGAACCGTATCGGACCGGGAGTCTCAGCCTCGATCCGCGCCACACGATGTACTGGGAGGAGTCGGGCAACCCACGCGGCGTGCCGGCGCTGTTTCTGCATGGCGGACCCGGTGCCGGGGCGACCGCGGTGCATCGCCGCTTTTTCGATCCCGAAAACTGGCGGATCGTGATTTTCGATCAGCGTGGCGCCGGCCGCTCGCTGCCGCTCGGGGAGACCATCGACAATTCTCCGGCACATCTCGTCGCCGATATCGAGCGATTGCGTCGCGAACTCCGCATCGAGCGCTGGCTGGTGTTTGGCGGCTCGTGGGGTTCGACCCTGGCGCTCGACTACGCGACCACCCATCCCGAGCGCTGTGCCGGGCTTATCCTGCGCGGGATCTTTCTGTGCCGGGCCGAGGAAATCGCATGGTTTCTGTATGGCGTGCGCCGCATCTTTCCCGAGGCATGGCGCGCTTTCGCCGGCTTTCTGCCCGCCAGCGAACGCGGTGATCTGCTCGGTGCCTACTACCGGCGCCTGCTCGACCCCGAGCCGGCGGTCCACATGCCGGCAGCCCGCGCCTGGAGCACCTATGAGGGCGCCTGCTCGACCTTGTTGCCAAACCCCGAAACCATATCCGCGTTTGGCGAGGACCGGCTGGCGCTCGGCCTGGCGCGGATCGAAGCCCATTTCTTCCGCCACCACCTGTTCGAGGGCGCGCGCGACCTGATCGCCAGGATCGGCCAGATCCGGGCGCTGCCCGGGGTGATCGTCCAGGGCCGCTACGACATGGTGTGCCCGATCGGCAGCGCCGACACGCTGGCCCGTGCCTGGCCCGAGGCGGAATACCGGATCGTCCCCGATGCCGGCCATTCGGCGATGGAGCCCGGGATTCGCGAGCAGCTGGTCCTGGCGGCCGACCGCATGCTGCACCGCGCCCGCTGGTAACCGGGTCCGGCACCTACTCCCGGGGTCGGGCGGCTGCCGGGCGTGCCCGGTGCCGATCCCAGCGTGACGCTGGCCTCACCCGTGACGCTGGCCCGACCGCGACGCTGACCCTATCGCGGCAGGGGCTACGTCGGTGGCGGGCACGGTGGCAAATCGCGGCCGCGACATCGGTTTTGATTGCCCGGGCCGGGCGGTCCCCTAGAATGCCCGGCGAATTTGCCGCTCCAGCGCAAGTGGTCAGGAGCCCAATGTGAAGATTGCACGAGCGGCGACCCGCGCGCCGATGGCCGCGATCCTGATTGTCGGCGTGCTGGCGGCCCGCCCGGCCACGGCTCAGATCACCTTCGGCTCGCCCGGCGATCCGCCGCGGGTGGCGCTCGGCGGCGGCATCTTCGACATCCTGCCCGACAGCAAAAAGCCGGACGCCGACCGGGTCGGGCTGATCGAGGGCGAATACCGGTTTGGCGACGTCCTGTGGCTGCTGTCGCCATTTGTCGGGGTCATGGGCACCGGCCAGGGCGCCTTTTACGGCTATCTCGGCATCGGTTTCGACATCAATTTCCCCGATCACATCGTGCTGACGCCGAGTGCTGCCGCCGGCTATTTCGATCACGGCCAGGGCCTCGATCTCGGCTACTGGTGGGAGTTCCGCAGCGGCGCCGAGCTCGATTACCGGTTTGCCGATCAGCGTCGCATCGGGATCGGCTTCTACCACATGTCGAATGCCGGGCTCGGCCGGGAAAACCCCGGCCAGGAGATGGCGACGCTGGTGCTGACCGTGCCGATGCCCTAAAGGGACCGCCGACCCCACGCCCCGCCGCGGCGGACGGGGCAAAGCGAACCGGACACCGCGGATCGGCGCAGGCCGGCGCGGATCGGCGCAGGCCGGCGGATCGGCGCAGGCCGGCTCAGGCCGCCGGCGGGCGCGCCGCGTGCTCGGGAGCGATCGCGTCGATGGCGCGGGCAAGCTGGATATCGCGCTCGCTCACCCCGTCGCAATCATGGGTCGCCAGCACGATCTCGACCCGGTTGTAGACGTTGAACAGCTCGGGATGGTGATCCATCTTCTCGGCCACGAGGGCGATTCGTGAGATGAAACCCCAGGCCTGCGAGAAGCTGTGGAAATGATAGCCCTTGCGAATGGCATCGCGATCGGCCACCTCGGCCCAGCCCTGAAGTTCGTTGAGCGCCGCCTGCCGTGCCGCCCCCGTCAGTTTTTCGACCATGCCGCTCTCCCTTCTGCGTTGGTGCACAGGGAAGTGCGCGATCGACCGGCCGAAATCAAGCGCCAGGTGCCGGGATGAGCGGCCGGGCGGCACCGTCGCTCGCCGAGATCGAGGGATTGGCAAGGCAGGCGCTGGCGACGATCCCGCGCCGGCTGAGGCGCCATCTCGGTGCGGTGGTGATCCGTGTCGAGGAGTTTCCCGACCAAGCGACCGAGCGGGAAATGGGTCTCGACAGCCCGTTCGACATCCTCGGGCTCTATCGGGGCGTTGCCATGCCGAACAAGAGCGTCAGCGACCCGCTGCCCCACATGGACATGATCTTTCTCTATCGCCGGCCGATCCTCGACTACTGGTGCGAGACCGGCGAGGATCTCGCCCACCTCGTCCGGCACGTGCTGATCCACGAGATCGGCCATCATTTCGGCTTTAGCGACGCCGACATGGCGCGCATCGAGGCGTCGGGCTGAGCACCTCGCCAACCCGCGCGCGCAGCACCGGCAGCGCTTCGTCCGCGAACCATGGATTGGCACGCAGCCACAGCGGGCCGCGCCAGCTCGGATGCGGCAGGACAAAAATTTCCGGCAGAAACTCGCGCCAGCGGCGAATGGCGGCGGTCATCGAGGCGTTTCGCGTCACCGGCAAATAATGGCGGATCGCGTAATTGCCGACCAGCAGCGTCAGCTCGACCTGCGGCAGCAACGCCCGCAGCCGGGCGTGCCAGAGCGGTGCGCATTCGGCGCGCGGCGGCCGGTCGCCGCCACTGTCGGCTCGCCCGGGATAGCAGAAGCCGAGCGGCAGGATCGCCACCCGGCTCTCGTCATAAAAGCGCGCGCGGTCGAGCCCGAGCCAAAGGCGCAGGCGCTCGCCGCTCGGATCGTCGAACGACAGCCCGCTCTGATGGGCCCGGATGCCCGGCGCCTGGCTGACCAGCAGCAGCCGCGCCGTCGGGTGACCGCGCAGGATCGGCCGCGGCCCAAGCGGCAAATGCGCCGCGCAGACCCGGCAGCCGCGGATCTCCGCGAGCAGATGGTCGAAATCGTCGCTCACCGAGGCTGGTCCCGAATTGTAATTCCGTGCCGCCCGGCTATCTTCGCGGCGATCTGCGCCGGCGCGACCAACGCGTCGACAAGCGCCAACGGGAGGACGCTAGATGGGGGGACGCAAGCGCGACATCGTGGAGAGGGTGGCGGCCAGGCTCGAAGCGGCATTGCCGCGCCGCGCGGTGATGCGCGGGGTGGCAGCAGTACCGCTGGCGGCGGCCATGATGGCCACGGCGGGCGGTGCGGCGGCGGCCGACGAGGCGCCGTTTCCGCCACATCCGCGCTGGAAATTCGTGTTCGTCAACCATGTCACGACCAACGCGTTTTTTGTGCCGTGCCAATACGGCATCCACGACGCTTGCGCGCTCCTCGGCTGCGACTACCAGTGGACCGGCTCGGAAACCTCCGATGTGGCGCAGATGGTCAACGCGATGGACACCGCGATCGCCGGCAAGGCCGATGCGATCGCGGTCTGCATCGTCGACCCGAAAGGCTTCGACCGGCCGATCGGCCGCGCGCTTGACGCCGGCATTCCGGTGTTCAGCTACAACGCCGATGCGCCGCGCGGCAGCGACAACCGGCGGCTCGCCTATATCGGCCAGGATCTGTTCCTGTCGGGGCAGATGATGGGCGATCGCATCGTCAAATCGGTCGGCTCGGGCGAGGTGGCGCTGTTCATTGCCACCCCCGGCCAGCTCAACCTGCAGCCGCGGGTCGATGGCGCGATCGATGCGATCAAAAAATCGGGAGCCAAGATCGAGGCGACGATGATCGCCACCGACCCGACGGTCAATGCCTCCTTGTCGAAGATCCGCGCCTATTACCTCGGCCACCCGAATGTCCGCGGCATGTTCGGGACCGGGGGTGGCGATACCCAGAACACCGGGCTGATCATGCGGCAATACGACCTTGTCAAAAAGGGCGTGCATGCCGGCGGTTTCGACCTGCTGCCGCGCTCGCTCCAGGCGGTGCATGACGGCTTTCTCGATTTCGTGATCGACCAGCAGCCCTATCTTCAGGGCTTTTACACGGTCATGGAGATGTTCGCGTTCAAGGTCTCGGGCGGGCTGGTCGGCCCGGCCGACATCAACACCGGGCTCAAATTCGTCACCAAGAACAATGTCGGGCCCTATCTCGAGACCAAGACGCGCTATGAAGGAAGTGCCGCGACGCCGCAGATCGTGCCGCGCAGCGGTCCGATCGGGGGATGAGCCCCGCACCGCCCGGAGCCCGCCCGGTTACGGCGGTGCGCCGCGGCATTGCCGCCCGGCTCCATGACCTCGTATTGCGGCCGGAGGCGAGCGTCGTTGTCGTCTCGGCGGCATTGGTGATCTATTTCGAGCTGGCCAACGCCAATTTCCTGACCAACGACAATCTGCAGACGGTGTCGCAGTTCGTCGCCGCCCCGGTGATTATCGCCTGCGGTGAGATCATGCTGTTGATCTGCCGCGAGATCGATCTGTCGGTCGGCCAGGTGTTCGCGCTCGCTCCGTTCCTGATGGAGCACGCCCGGGCGGTGGGGCTGCCGGTCATCGCCGCGATCGTCGCGGCACTCGCCATCTGCGCGCTGATCGGCTTTGTCATCGGGCTGATCACGATCGGGCTCAGGGTGCCGTCCTTCATCACCACGCTCGGCATGCTGTTTCTGATCACCGGCCTGACCCTGACGATCTCGCGCGGCTACCCGGCGAATACCGCCGGTGGACCGGTTCTGACCGGCGTCATGGGTGCCTGGGCGTATGCGGAGATCATCTGGGCGCTCGTCATCGTCGCCATCACGCATGTCGTGCTGCGGCATACGCGGTGGGGGCTGCATACGATTGCCATCGGCGGCAACATTGTCGCCGCCGCCGAGGCCGGCATCGCGATCAACCGCATCAAGATCGGCAATTTCGTGCTGACCAGCACGTTGGGCGGACTGACCGGGCTGCTCGAGGCATTTCGGGTCGGCTCGATCGACCCGCTGGCGGGCGGCAGCAACATCATGTTCCTCGGCGTCGCCTCAGGGGTGATCGGCGGCACCGCCATCGCCGGCGGCGCCGGCACGATCATCGGTGGGCTGGTCGGCGGCATCATGCTCGGCGTGCTGCAGGACGGGTTCACACTGCAGGGCATCAACGCTTTCACTTTCGACATCGTGATCGGCGCCGCGATCCTGATCGCGATGGTGGCGAACATTCATTTGGCGCGGCTGCGCGGCGGCGCCGGCGGTGGCCGATGAGCGGTTCGCGGGAAACGGCGCCGGGCGAGGCGATCCGGGCCGAAAACGTGGTCAAGGTCTTTGGCAAAGTCACCGCGCTC
>DATJTI010000044.1:0-14884 GCA_035503615.1 Allostellaceae bacterium
TTGGTGACAAAATACGGGCTGATATAGCCGCGGTCGAACTGCATGCCCTCGACCACGTCGAGCTCGGTTTCGAGGCTCTTGGCCTCCTCGACCGTGATCACCCCCTCATTGCCGACCTTCTGCATCGCCTCGGCGATCATCCGGCCGATCTCGCCATCGGCATTGGCCGAGATCGTGCCGACCTGGGCGATCTCGTCATTGGTCGAAATCTTCTTCGACCGCTTCTCGATATCCTTGACCACCGCCTCGACGGCACGGTCGATGCCGCGCTTCAGATCCATCGGGTTCATGCCGGCGGCCACCGCCTTGGCCCCTTCGCGCACGATCGCCTGCGCCAGCACGGTCGCCGTCGTGGTGCCGTCACCGGCGAGATCGCTGGTCTTCGAGGCGACCTCGCGGACCATCTGCGCACCCATGTTTTCGAACTTGTCGGCGAGCTCGATCTCCTTGGCGACGGTCACCCCGTCCTTCGAAATTCGCGGCGCGCCGAAGGATTTGTCGAGGACGACGTTGCGGCCCTTCGGCCCCAAGGTCACCTTGACCGCATTGGCGAGAATGTCGACGCCGCGCAGCATCCGCTCGCGGGCATCGGCATGAAACCGGACTTCCTTTGCTGCCATCACTCTCTCCCTCAGGCGGTCTCGACGACGCCCATGATGTCGCTTTCCTTCATGATGACGAGGTCTTCGCCATCAATCTTGATCTCGGTGCCGGACCATTTGCCGAACAGCACCCGGTCGCCGACCTTGACGTCGAGCGGGTGCAGCTTGCCGTCCTCGCCGCGCGCGCCGGGCCCGGCAGCGAGGATTTGGCCTTCCATCGGCTTCTCCCTGGCCGTGTCGGGGATGATGATGCCGCCGCGACTCTTCTCCTCTTCGTCGATACGGCGAACCAGCACGCGATCCTGCAATGGTCGAAATGCCACGGGGTCCCTCCATCAATGCTGAACGTTGCCGACATCTGTAGCACTCTTCGCAATCGAGTGCTAACAAAATTCCAGCGAGGCCGCAAACCGCTGCCGGCTCTCACGATGCCCCGACGCGAGGCCGCTCTTGACCGGGATTGCCGCAGCGACCAGACTAAAGGTGTCGTCAACTCAGCAGGAGGATGTCCGAGCGATATGAATCCACCTGGCCAGAGCGAGTTGCCGACCGCTTGGCATCGGCAACCGAGCTGCAAGTCCAAGAGATCGCCCCGGGTGTTGATCCTGGGCGCGAAGCGCAAGCTTCATCAGCGACCCCCGTTTGACGCTCGCAAGCGCACGGGGGTCTTTGCTGCCCGTTTTCGCTGAGCCCCGCAGGCGCTAGGGTCGCGCCCGTCCTGCAGCAACGGAGCCCTGCGAATGCCCCTCGACGCGTCCGGCCCGACCTCGCGCATCTATTTCTCGCAGCGATTGCGGCTGCACTATGTCGATTGGGGAAACCCGGCAGCCCCGCCGCTGCTGCTGGTCCATGGCGGTCGCGACCATTGCCGCAACTGGGATTGGGTCGCCGCCGCGCTGTGGCGTGACTGGCACGTGCTCGCCCCCGATCTGCGCGGTCACGGCGACAGCCAATGGTCACCCGACGGCAATTACACGATCGCCGGCTATGTCTATGATCTGGCTCAGCTGATCCATCAGCAGGAGCTGGC
The DNA here is from genome assembly GCA_035503615.1 of Allostellaceae bacterium. GTDB lineage: Bacteria > Pseudomonadota > Alphaproteobacteria > ATCC43930 > CGMCC-115725 > AP-15. The sequence continues at coordinate 1,633 of DATJTI010000044.1, forward strand.
GCCGGTGACCATTGTCGCGCATTCGCTGGGCGGGGTGATCGCACTGCGCTATGCCGGCATCTATCCTGAAAGCGTGCGCAAGCTCGTCGCGATCGAGGGGCTCGGAGCCTCGCCGCGGCGGCTGCGCGAGGGGCGGCAGCGGCCGATCGCCGAGCGCATGCGCAGCTGGATCGACGAGCAGCGCAGCCTGTCCGGACGCCTGCCGCGCCGTTACGCCTCGATCGAGGACGCGCTGCGCCGCATGCGCGAAGCCAACGCCCATCTATCGCCCGAGCAGGCGCGCCATCTGACGCAGCACGGGGTCAACCAGAACGAGGACGGCACCTACAGCTGGAAATTCGACAACTACGTCCGCGCCGAACCGCCCTATGGGATGACCCAGTCGGAAGTCGAAGAAATTTGGGGCCGCATCACCTGCCCGACGCTGCTCGTCTACGGCAAGGAGAGTTGGGCCTCGAACCCGATCGATGACGGGAGGATACGTCATTTCCGCAATGCCCGTGTGGTAGCGCTCGAAAACGCCGGCCATTGGGTGCACCACGACCGGCTCGACGCCTTTCTCGCTCTCATCCGCGACTTTCTCTGAACCGGCGCGCCATCCGCACGCGCCGCCGCCTCGGCGGCAAAACCGGGCCGCGCATGCGGCTGTCGAACCGCAGCGGGGGTGGACGCTGCCCGGCTCGAAATCTTATGCTGCATGCCGAGCCCAAGGAGCCGAACCAGTCGCGACGAACGATGATCGAGCCGCCCGAAAGCCCCGACCCCGAGAACTGCGAGCGCTTTTTGCGGGCGCTCGGCGCCGCTGACGGTCGCGTCCTGCCGATCGCCGAGGCGGCGCTGGTGCTGGCGTCGTTCGAGCGTCGGCGGGTCGACTTCACCCGCTATCGCGACCATCTGCGGCTGCTCGCCCGCGATGTTGCGGGCCATCCGGCCGCCGCCGGCGATCTTGCCGGCCGCGCTCTGGCGCTCAACGAGATCATCCTGTTGAAATACGGATATAGCGGTGACGAGCTGACCTATGACGATGTGCAGAACGCCAATCTGATGCGCGTCGTCGACCGGCGCAAAGGGCTGCCGGTGGTGCTCGGCATCCTGTTCATCGACGCTGCCCGCGCCCAGGGCTGGGAAGCGGTGGGGCTCGCCTTTCCCGGACATTTTCTGATCCGGCTGTCCGATGCCGGGGAGCGGCTGATCCTCGATCCGTTCCATAACGGGCAGATCTGCGGGGCCGCGGAGTTGCGCGACCTCTTGAAGGCGGTGGTCGGCGAGGACCGCGAGCTCTCGCCGGAATTCTACGCGCCGGTCGCCGACCGCGATGTGCTGCTGCGCCTGCAGAACAACCTCAAATCGCGGCTGCTGCGCGAAGAGCGGCATGAGCGCGCGGTTCGCACCGTCGAGACGATGCTGATGCTGGCCCCCGATCTTGCCGAGCTGTGGCGCGAGGCCGGCCTGTTGCACCGCCAGCTCGGCAATCTGCGCGCCGCCGCCGCAGCGCTCGAGCAATATGTGCTGCGCGCCGGCGATGGCCAGCCCCGCCATCAGGCGGCGGCGATCCTGCAGCAGCTGCGCGCCCAGCTCAACTGACGGCCTGTCGGGGAACGCCGGCCGCGGATTGGGAGGTCAGGCATGGGTCTCGCTGTCGCGATCCAGATGGATCCGATCGATACGATCAATATCGACGCCGATTCGACCTTTGCGCTGGCGCTCGAGGCGCAGGCCCGCGGCCATTTCCTGTTTCACTATCTGCCCGCGGCGCTGACCCTGCGCGACGGACGGCTCCATGCTCGCGGGCGGCCGCTCGAAGTGTTCCGCCAGCACGGCCGCCACCATCGCTTTGGTGCCGCCGAGGAACTCGATCTCGGTGCAATGGACGTGATCCTGATGCGGCAGGATCCGCCCTTCGACATGGCCTATATCACCGCGACCCATCTGCTCGAATTGCTGCCGCCCTCCGGGCCGCTCGTCGTCAACGATCCGGCCGCGGTGCGCAACGCGCCGGAAAAGCTGTTCGTGCTGCGCTTCCGCGAGTTGATGCCGCCGACGCTGTTGACCCGTGAGCGCGACGAGATCCGCGCCTTCTGGCGGGAGCACGGCGACATCATCCTGAAGCCGTTGTTCGGCAATGGCGGCGCCGGCGTGTTCCGGCTGCGCCCCGGCGACGAGAACCTCACCGCGTTGCTCGAAATGTACGAGTCGATCCAGCGCGAGCCGGTCATGGTACAGCGCTACCTGCCGGAGATCCGTCAGGGGGACAAGCGCATCATCCTGGTCGAGGGTGAAGCCATGGGCGGCGTCTTGCGGGTGCCGGCCGAGGGCGAGGCGCGGGCCAACCTTCATGTCGGCGGCCGGCCGGTCAAGACCGAGCTGACCCGGCGCGAACGCGACATCTGCGCGGCGATCGGCCCGACCCTGCGCGCGCAAGGGCTGGTTTTTGTCGGCATCGATGTGATCGGCGACTGGATGACCGAGATCAACGTCACCTCGCCAACCGGGATCCAGGAGATCGCGCGCCTCGACGGAACCGATATCGCCGGCCGGGTCTGGGACGCGATCGAGGCGCGGCATGCCGCCCGCCATGGCAGGTGAGGTGATGTCGCGCGCGATGCTGCCATCGGCCGGGCGCAGGCGGCAAATCCAGCAGGGAGATCAGGAGTGACCGGGAGATCAGGGGTGAGCGAAGTCGAGCCGCGGCCGATCGGCGTTACCATCTGCGGGCTCGACGAGCTCGGTGGGCGGGCCGGCGACGTCACCCACATCCTGTCGATCCTCGATCCGGGAACAGCCGAGCCCGAGGCGCTGCGCGGCTTCGATCTCGGGCGCCGGCTGAAGCTGCACTTTCACGATGTGATCGACCCGACCCCGGGCTGGGTCGCACCCGAAATGTGGGACGTCGAGCTGCTGCTCGCCTTTGGTCGCGATCTCGACGCGTTCGAGCCGGCGGCCGGCGCAGGGGAGCCGCACCCGCATCTCCTGGTTCATTGTCACGCCGGCCTGTCGCGCTCGACCGCGGCGGCGATCCTGATCCTCGCCCAGCGCGAACCGACCCAACCTGTACGCGACATTGTCGGCCGCATCATCCGGCTGCGCCCGCGGGCCTGGCCCAATCTGCGGATCATCGAGTTTGGCGACAGGCTGCTCGGCCGCGACGGCGAGATTGTCGCCGCGGTGCACGCGCTCTATCAGCTGGCGTTGTCGCGCGACCCGTGGCTGGCCGAGGCGATGATCGAGAGCGGCCGCGAGCGCGAAGTCCGCGCTGCGGGCATGCTGCCCTAGCCTCGTGCGCCGCGAACCGGAACCGGTCGGGCGCCTGCGGCATGGCTGCTCGCGGTAACCGGATATGAATGTTCTTATCGCTTGCTAGGAATGTGGCGTGCGCAGCAAGATCGCAGCGCGCTTATCGAACAGGACATGAACATGAGACGGATCAAACCCGGCGCCGTCGGCGCCGTTGCGCTGATGACGACGCTGGCGGCCTGCGTGGCGCCGCCGCCGGGCCCGACCATCCCGGTGGCACCGGGTCCCGGCAAGAGCCCGGGCGCCTTTGCCGCCGACCAGCAGGTCTGCGGGCAGTTTGCCTACAACCAGACCGCAGCCCGCGCCTACGCCGCCAACAATCAGGCGGTCGGCAGTGCGATCATCGGCACCGCACTCGGCGCCGGTCTCGGCGCGGCGATCGGTGGTGGCCGCGGTGCGGCGATCGGCGCCGCTTCGGGTGCGGCGCTCGGCACCGCCTATGGCGCCAGCGGCACCGCCTATGCGCAGATGTCGCTGCAACAGCAATATGATGTCGAGTACGGCGAATGCATGATGGCGCGCGGCAACCGCGTGCCGGGTTTTGCGCCGCCGCCCGGCGCACCTCCTTACGGCGGTCCGCCGCCGGGCTATGGCCCACCCGGTTACGCCCCCGGTTATGGTCCCCCGGGCTACGGCCCGCCGCCACCGCCCTATTGACCGGTTGAGCCTCGCCGCGGCGCCGCCGTCGCGAGGCGTCCTCGTGGTTCAGTGCGGCGCGGCTTTGCGATTGTCGGTCAGATAGATCCGGGTGAGCCCCCGGCGCCTCGCCAGCGACCGTCCCCAGACGAACGCCGCATCCTCCGAATCGAAATGGCGAATTCGCGGCGCCATTCGGGCCGGACCGCCGGGGCTGTCCCATTCCTCGACGAGACTGGCACGCACCCCCTCGGGCGCCGGATCGAGAATCAGGGTCAGCTTCACCACCGGTGGCACCTCGTTCTCCGTTTCCAATCGCGGTCATCGGCGATTGAGGCTACACCCTTGCGAGAAGGCTGATCCACAAGGGGTGGAGGACGACATGCTGGATTTGCGTATCCGAGGCCGCAAGGCCATCGTCTGCGCGGCGAGCAAGGGGCTCGGGCGCGCCTGCGCGACGGCGCTGGCCCGTGCCGGGGTCGAACTGGTCATCACCGCGCGCACCGCAGAGACCCTCGAAGCGACGGCCGCCGCGATCCGTGAGGAGACCGGCGCCAAGGTGACCCCGGTAGCCGGCGACATCTCGACCGAAGCGGGCCGCGCCGCGGCGCTCGCCGCCTGCCCGGCGCCCGATATCCTGGTCAACAATTGCGGCGGGCCGCCGCATGGCGATTTTCGCGAATGGTCGGTCGAGGACTGGCAAAAGGCGGTCAACGCCAACATGTTGACCCCGATCATGCTGATCAAGGCGGTCGTCGACGGCATGTGCGAGCGCCACTTCGGCCGAATTGTCAATATCACCTCGGGCTCGGTCAAATCGCCGATCGCCAATCTCGGGATGTCGAACGGTGCCCGCGCCGGGTTGACCGCGTTCTGCGCCGGCATCGCCCGCCAGGTGGCGAAATACAACGTCACGATCAACGGGCTGCTGCCCGGCCCGTTCCTGACCGACCGGCTGCGCTCGGGCATCGAATACGAGGCGCGCCGGCAGAACATCTCGTTCGAGGAATTGCTGGCCCGCCGCGGCCAAGCGAACCCGGCCGGCCGGGTCGGCGACCCGGCCGAGTTCGGCGATGCCTGCGCCTTTCTGTGCGCCGCCTCGTCGGGCTTTATCGTCGGCCAGAACCTCTTGCTCGACGGCGGCGCCTTCAATTCGACAATGGGCTAGAGAGGATCGCATGAAATGGAAACGGAGCTTCCATTTTCATGACCACGGTCTAGTGGTGCGATGCTAAGAGATGGTCCCCATCGGTTAGCTGAACCGCACCACCAACCTACTAGCCTGGTGGGCCGATTGACGAAACGCTGGGGAACCGCGCGTTTCGATCGGACCACTAGTAGCCGTCGTCGGTGGGCGCGCCGACAAAGCCGTCCGCAATGTCGTCGTCGATCGCCCGGGGGCTGCGCGCTGCCGGGTCACCCCAGCCCCCGCCGCCGCCCGATTCGAGAACCAGCACGTCACCGGGGCGAATTACGAGACCGGTTTCCTTGGTTCTGATCGGGCGCGGCGGCTGGTCCCCGGAATAGAGCATGTAGCGGTGCGGCAAGCCGTCGCCGCCGCCGAGGATGCCGCAGGCGCCGTGGCGCACGCCGTCGCCGGCAGTGTTGGCAAGCGCCGGCTGCGCAGTTTCGACGACCATTTCGACCACCCCGCCGGTCCCTCCCCGATACCAGCCGGCGCCGCCCGAATCGGCGCGGAATTCATGGCGGCGAAAAAACAGCGGGAAGCGCACTTCGGTCACTTCGAGGCTGCCGAATTTGATGCCGCCCGCCGCCTGCCATTCGCCGGCGCCGGGCCAGCCATCACCGGCCGGTGACGCACCGCCGCCGGGCCGCGCTTGAAAGAAGTGCCAGATGAACGGCTTGCCGCCAGGCATGGCCGCGCGCGGATCGCGGCCCTGCACGGCGATGCGAAAGCGCCGGCCCCATCCGGCCATCGCCCGGTCCGGACAGGCGGGTGCCAAGGCCTTGATGATCGCTTCGATGATTTCCTGGCCGCAGTGGTTGGTGGCGAGCGTCACCGGCATGCCGGGATCGGCCCACACCACCGTCCCCGGCTTGGCGCGCACGGTGATCGGACGAAAGGCGCCGTCGTTTTTCGGCGTTTGCGGGTCGATCAGATAGGACAGCGCCACCGCGACGGCGGAGCGCATATTGGCGTAGGACGAGTTGACGAAGCTCGCCACCTGCGCATCCGATTGGGAAAGATCGATGATGATGTCGCTGCCGCGCTTTTCGACGACGGCACGGATCGCGATATCGGCAGTGCCGCGACCATCATCGTCGAGATAAGCTTCGCCGCGGTAGAGCCCGTCCTTCCATTGCGCGATCACCGCCCGCGCCTGGCGTTCGGCGCCGTCGAGCAACGCCTCGATCGCCGCGTCCGCGACCGGCCAGCCGAGCTCGGCGGCCAAAGCCAGCAATCGCCGTTCGCCGACATGGGCGGAGCCGATCATCGCCGCCAGATCGCCACGAAAATCGCGCGGATGGCGGACATTGGCGACGATCATCTCCAACAGGTCGCGACGGACTTCGCCGCGGTCATAAAGCCGCAATGGCGTGATCCGGAGCCCTTCCTGCCAGATATCGGTGGCGGCCGCGTTGTAGGCGCCGTGCGAGGCCCCGCCGATATCGCTCTGATGGGCGCGGTTGATCGACCAGAAGCGCGGTTCGCTGCCGGCGAAGACCGGAACAAACACGGTCAGGTCGGGCAGGTGATTGCCGCCGTGATACGGATCGTTGAGCAGAAAGACGTCGCCCTCGTGGATATCGCCGGCGAAGAACTCGCTGACCGCCCGCGCCGCGTAGGGCAAGGCGCCGACATGGATCGGCACATGCTCGGCTTGGGCGATCAGCCGGCCGTCGCGATCGCAGACCGCGGTCGAAAAGTCGCGGCTCGAATTCAGGATTTGCGAATAGGACGTGCGCAGCATCGCCTCGCCCATCTCCTCGACGATCGCCAGCAGGCGGTGCTGGACGACCGACGCCACGATCGGATCGACGGTGTTTCTCAAAGGGGCACCTGTTGGCTGCTTTGCGCGGCGCTGCCTGGCGTGAGACAACAAACCTACCAGGTCGCGAACATGCCGGCGACGGCGGCGGCCATCACCGCGGTCGTCAGCCAGCCCATTGCCGACAACGGTAACGGAATGACGAACCGGCCCATGACCCGCTTCTGGCGGGCCATCACCATGATCACCGCCATTAGCGGAACCGCCACCACCCCGTTCAGCACCGCCGCCCAGAACAACGCCTTGATTGGATCAAGATCGACAAAATTGATTGACACGCCGATCAGGGTCGCGACCGCGACCGTGCCATAGAACGCCTTGGCGTCGCGCGGCAGGCGGTGCAAACCGGTCGGCCAATGGAGTGCTTCGCCCAATGCGTAGGCGGCCGATCCGGCCAACACGGGCACGGCGAGCAGGCCAATGCCGATGATGCCGGCGGCGAACACGACAAAGGTAAATTCGCCGGCGATCGGCCGCAATGCCTCGGCCGCCTGCGACGAGGTTTGAATGTCGGTGATGCCGTGCGCGTTCAAGGTCGCCGCCGTGGTGATGATGATGAACAGGCTGATCAGATTGGAAAAACCCATTCCGACATAAGTGTCGGCGCGAATCCGGCCAAACTGCCGCGGGCCTTCGTCCGGCGCGTCCAGCAGCCGATGGGCGGCGGGGTCGATCTCTTCGTCCTCCGCCTCCTCCGACGATTGCCAGAAAAAGCAATAAGGGGTGATGGTCGTACCGAGCACCGCAACAATGGCCACGAGATAATCCCGGCTCCAGCGGAGATCCGGCACCAGCGTGTGAAAGGCCACCTCGCCCCAAGGCACATCGACCGCAAGCGCCGTCGCGACATAGGCAAACAGCGACACCGACATCCATTTCAGAATGCGGACATAATGCTCGTAGCGCGAGAACACTTCGAGGAGCGTGCAGCCGACCGCGAACCCGATCACGTAAAGCCGCGCCGGACCGTGCAGCAGCAGTTGCAGTGCAGCACCCATAGCGCCGAGATCGGCGCCGAGATTGATGATGTTGGCGACCAGCAGCAGCGCCACGATGACCTGCAGCAGCCAATGCGGATAATGTTCGCGGATATTGCCGGCGATGCCTTCACCGGTGACCCGACCGATCCGGGCGCTGATTTCCTGGATTGCGGCCATCAGCGGCCAAGTGAACAGCATGACCCAGGCCATGCCGTACCCGAACTGCGCACCCACCTGGGAATAGGTCGCAATGCCGCTCGGATCGTCGTCGGAGGCGCCGGTGATCAGCCCCGGACCGAGAATCGCCAGCGGCCCGCGCCGGCGCGGCCGGTTTGGGATCCAATGATGCGCGACCCGTTCGGCGAGGGTCGGCACGGCCCGCGCATATCGGCGCCCGGGGCGCGGCTGGGCAATCGGAGCCTGGGTCAATCTTCCTCCAGCGCCTCGGGGAATTCGAGCCGGAACTCGAGCTGCATGCTCGACCCCTGAAACCATTGCGGCAATGGCGGAAACCGGCCGACCGCGCGGATCATCGCTTCGACCCGCAGATCGATGTCGGGATAGCCCGAGCTTTGTCCGACCCTGAGCATCGCCACCGTGCCGTCATCCAGCACCAGCACATCGATGACCGTCTCACCGCGCCGGTCGCCGATCAATGATCGCGTCAACAGGCTGATATGCTGGCGCGCGAGATAGGCGAGATAGGCGAGATATTCGTCGCGGGTCGCCGCGGGTCCGGGAAAGCGCGCCGGCCGCGCGGTCAGACGGCCCCATTGCGGCACCCGCCGGACCGGCGCATGCGCGCTCGAAGCGGGTTTGTGCAGCGGCTTCGGCGCCGGTACCCGGCGCAGTTCGGGAGGCTTGGTCAAGCTCAGATCGGGCGGTGCCGGCAGCACCGGCGCCGGTGGCAAAAACGCTGTCTCTTGCGGCGCTTCGAGGCGCGGCGCGGCAGCGGAAGCAGGCGGCCTGCGGGGTGCGGCCCGTTCGCTGTCGGCCTCGTCACGCCCTTTCGTGCGCGTGTCCCCCATCGTTTCCGAGGCGATCCGGCCGCGCGGCGGTCGTACCTCCGGTTTTGGCCGTGGCCGCGGCGCGCGCTGTGCCGGAGCCGGGGGTGGTGGCGGCTGAAACACCAGCTGCACCGGGATCGGCCTGACTTCAGCGGGCGGATGCATCGGCCAGTCGATCAGCAGCAGCAGCGGCAGCAGATGCAGGATCAGCGAGCCGATCGGCCCGAACGGCCGCCGCCGTTGCGTCGATGTGACCGGGCGCGTGGATCCGCGCGGCGACGGGCTTGGATCGGGCGTGTCCGGCAAAAACGGCTCGCGGCCGTCCTCGGCACCGGTCGGCAGCGGCGATCGGGACAGCGACAGCCGCGGCACGCCACCGACGGTCGATCCCGACCCGAACAGCGGCTCGCTGCGGCTCGCGTCGAACGGGACGTCGATGCGAAACACCGGGGGCGGTCATCCGGCAGCGCCGGCCTCGCCCGCGAGCGCCAGCCATGCCGCCTCGTCGAGCAAGGTCACGCCGAGCGAGGCCGCCTTGGTCGCGTTCGAGCCGGGGTCGGCGCCGGCGACGACAAAATCGGTCTTGGACGAAACCGCGCTGGTGACGTTGGCACCGAGCGCCTCAGCGCGGGCTTTGGCTTCGGACCGGCTCATGCCGGCGAGCGACCCGGTGAAGACGATCGTCTTGCCGGCAAGCGGCGAGGCGGTCCGTTGCACCGGTGCCGCGTATTCGGCGACCGTGATTTCGCCGGCGAGATCATCCAGCACCGCGCGATTATGCGGCTCGGCGAAAAAGCCGATGATGTCGGCTGCCATGTCCGGGCCGATCCCATGGATTTCGACCAGACCCTCACACGCTTCGCTCGCCGGATCCTGGGCCGCCTCCATCGCCTCTCGCCAGCGGGCCAGCGAGCGGTAGTGGCGGGCGAGCAGCCGGGCGGTCGCCTGGCCGACCTGCGGGATGCCGAGCGCGTTGATGAAGCGGTCGAGCGTGATCCGGCGGCGCTCGTCGATCGCCGCGACGAGCTTTCTGGCGCTGACCGGACCCCATCCTTCGCGCTTGGCGATCACCCCCGGGTCGAGGCGAAACAGGTCGCCCGGCCGGCGGATCAGCCCATCTTCCCAGAACGCCTGGATGTGCTTGGTGCCGAGCCCCTCGATATCAAAGCCGTCGCGGGCGACGAAATGCCTGAGCCGCTCGACCGCCTGTGCCGGGCAGATCAGCCCGCCGGTGCAGCGCCGCGCCACCATGCCCGGCTCGCGCATCGCGAGGCTGCCGCAGATCGGGCAATGATCGGGAAAGTGGTAGGGCTGGGCTCCGGGCGGGCGGCGCTCGATCACCACCGCGACGATCTGCGGGATCACATCGCCGGCGCGCTGGACAATGACGGTATCGCCGATGCGGACATCCTTGCGCGCGATCTCGTCCTCGTTGTGCAGCGTGGCGCGCTGCACCACCACCCCGCCGACGGTGATCGGTTCGAGTGCCGCGACCGGGGTCAAGGCACCCTGGCGCCCGACCGAGATCAGGATGTCGCGCAGCACCGTTTGCGCCTGCTGCGCCGGGAATTTGTGCGCCAGTGCCCAGCGCGGCGCGCGGCTGACCATGCCGAGCCGGTCCTGCAAGCCGAGATCGTTGATCTTGTAGACGACCCCGTCGATGTCGTAGGGCAGCGATGCGCGATCGGCTGCGATGTCGCGATAATAGGCCAGCACCTCGGCGACGCCCCGGCACAGCTGCGAGCGGTCGTTGACGCTCAGCCCCCAGCGACGAAACTGCGCCAATGCCTCCTCGTGCGTCGTCGCGAACGGAACGCTCGCTTCGCCCCAGGCGTAGGCGAAGAATTTGAGCGGCCGATGCGCGGTGATCGACGGGTCGAGCTGGCGCAGCGAGCCGGCGGCGGCGTTGCGCGGGTTGGCGAAGACCGCGGCACCGGCGGCGGCGCGCTCCTCGTTCAGCGCAAAAAACCCGGTGCGCTCCATGTAGATTTCGCCACGGATCTCGATCACTTGCGGCCAGCCGGTTCCGGCCAGCACCGCCGGGACGCTGCGCACCGTGCGCACATTGGCGGTGACATCCTCGCCGGTGACGCCGTCGCCACGGGTCGCCGCCTGCACCAGCCGGCCCTCTTCATAGCGCAGGCCGAGCGACAGCCCGTCGATTTTCGGCTCGGCCATGACCGCGATCACCTCCTCGGCAACCAGCGCATGATCGGCCGGCCGGCTGAAGAAGTTGCGGATGCCGGCGAAAAATTCGCGGACGTCGGCCTCTTCAAAGGCGTTTTCAAGCGACAGCATCGGCCGCGAATGGGTGACCTTGGCGAACCCGGCGGCGGGTGCGGCGCCGACCCGATGCCGCGGACTGTCGGCCCGGACCAGTTCCGGGAAGCGGGCTTCGATCGCGGCGTTGCGCTGCCGCAGCGCGTCGTATTCGGCGTCCGATATCTCGGGAGCAGCCGCATTGTAATAGAGCCGGTCGTGGTGCCGGATCTCCTCGGCCAGCGCTGCAAGCTCGGTGCGGGCCTCGGCCTCGCCGAGCCGGTCAATCGGCGTCGGCGGGACCGGTGCCGTGCTGCGGCGGCCGGTGCTCATGCCCGGGATCGGGCGAGCGGCCCGCCGGCAATCAGGCTCCGGGCGGCGGCGCGCGCTTCGGCGGTCACGATACGTCCCGACAACATCCGGGCGATCTCCTCCTGTCGCGTCTGCGCATCGAGCTCTTCGACGCGGGTCACCGTCGCGTTGGCGTCAAGCGCCTTGGCGACCCGCCAATGATGGGCGCCGCGAGCAGCGACCTGCGGCGAGTGGGTGACGACCAGCACCTGCAGGCTGGTGCCGAGGCGTTGCAGGCGTTCGCCGACCGCCGCCGCCACCGCACCGCCGATCCCGCTATCGACCTCGTCGAAGATCAGTGTCGGCACCGATGAAGTGCCGGCCAGGACCAGCTTCAAGGCCAGCATGAAACGCGACAGTTCGCCGCCCGAGGCGATGCGCGCGAGCGGTCCGAACGGCGCCCCGGGAACGGTCGCAATCTCAAACTGCACCCGTTCACAGCCATGCTCGCTCCATTCACTTTCCTCGCGCGGATCGAGCACGGTGCGAAACCGCGCCTTGTCGAGCCTCAGCGGCTTCAGCTCGGTCGCGACACCGGCATCGAGCCGCCCGGCGGCGTCGGTCCGAGCGCGCGAGACACGCTGCGCCGCGGCAACAAAATCGGCGCGCGCCGCGGCGGCAGCCTGCGCCAGATTCGCACCCATGCCCGCATCCGCTTCGAGCGCCGCGAGCCGTGCCGCCAGCGTCCGGTGCAAGGCCGGCAGCTCGGCGACCGTGATGCGATGCTTGCGCGCCGCGGCGCGCAGCGCAAACAGCCGCTCCTCGACTGATTCCAGCTCGCGGGGATCGAGTTCGAGGCTGCGCGCCGCGGTTTCGAGCAATGCCGCCGCTTCGGCGGCTTCTGCCGCTGCACGCTCGGCCGCGGCAAGCCCGTCATCGACGAGCCCCTGGGCGCGATCGCGGGCCCGCTCCAGCCGCCGCGTCGCGCGGGCGAGCGCCGCTTGCGCACCCGAGGGGCCATCGAGTTCGCCGATCGCCTCGTTCAGTGTCTCGGCCAGCCGCTCGGCATGCTGCAACAGGCTGCGGCGCGCGGCCAAGCGGTCCTCTTCGTCATGCTGCGCCGAGAGCGCATCGAGCTCCGCGAGCTCATGTCGCAGCAAATCCTCCTCCTCGGCGCGGGAAGCGGCATCACGCGCCGCCTCGGTCTCGGCCGCCGCCGCCGCACGCCAGTCGCGCCAAGTCCGCGCCATCGCCTGGACCGCGCCCGGGTGGTCGGCGAACGCGTCGAGGATCGCCCGATGGTTTTCCGGGTCGAGCAGACCGCGCTGCTCGAATTGACCCTGGATCTCGACGAGGCTGTCGCCGAGCTGGCGCAGCATGCCGATGCTGGCCGGCTCGTCATTGACAAAAGCACGACTGCGGCCATCGGCGCGCAGCAGGCGGCGCAGCACGATCGTCTCGCTGCCGGCATCGAGCCCTGCCTCGCCGAGGATGGCATGGGCCGGATGGTTCCGGCCGACCGCGAACTCGGCCGCGACCGCGGCTTCCGCTGCACGATCGCGCACCAGCCCAGCCTCGGCACGGCGGCCCAGCGCCAGCCCGAGCGCATCGAGCAGGATCGACTTGCCCGCCCCGGTCTCGCCGGTCAGCACGCACAGACCCGGGCGGAACGCCAGATCGAGCCGATCGATCAGCACGATATCGCGGATGGTCAGCCCCAGCAGCATTTCGCCGATGATATAGGCAGCGCCGAGGTCAAACCAGCAAGCGGCGC